>NZ_JAWLSE010000005.1:226168-339265 GCF_033142365.1 Rhodococcus sp. IEGM 1241 | reverse complement strand
CCGGTCTTTTTTTTGTTTTTTCCGGTGTTTTGTGCCCCGGGGGGGGGGGTTCGCGCCTGGGGGCGCCCCCCGGCCCGGTGGTACATCGAGGACATTTTCACAGTGGCGAGTCATGACTACCCGCTGAGTCCGGAGCCGATGCGAATTTCCTTTTGACGGAACGGAACTCAATCCCGAGATCCCTTGTCTCCAACGGGCACTCTGCCCTGCACAACGATTCATCTCTCCCCCTGTCTCGTTCTTTCGAGCGATTACTACCTTGGACGCCGCGAAGTAGGGTTCGGTTCCGTAGATCGCTTTCACTCTTGAACGAATCAATCCAGGCGAGAACAATCGAACAATGTCGTGGACACCGAATCCGGATGCACTTCGCGGGCGAGTGGCTGTTGTTGCCGGGGCGACGAGGGGCGCCGGACGCGGAATCGCCGCAGCCCTGGGTGAGGCCGGTGCAACCGTCATCTGCACTGGCCGGAGCACATCTGCCGGAATACTTCAGTCGGACTATCCGCGCGGCGAAACCATCGAGGAGACGGCAGAGCTTGTCACCGAACTGGGCGGCGTCGGCGTGCCGATTGCCGTCGATCATCTCAAGAGCACGCAAGTGGCTGATCTCGCCGAACGCTTGCGCGCCGACTATCAACATATCGACATCTTGGTCAATGACATCTGGGGCGCGGAACTGCTCAAGGGCGGGCCGGCAGAGTGGAACACGCCGGTATGGGAACACGATCTGGACAAGGGCTTTCACATTCTGCGCCTGGCGATCGACACCCACATCACCACGTCGCACCACCTCCTGCCGCTGATGATCGATCGGCCAGGCGGACTGGTCGCCGAAATAACCGACGGCACTACCGAATACAACGCATCGAACTATCGCATCTCGGTGTTCTACGACCTGGCGAAGGTGTCCGTGAACAGGCTTGCATTTTCACAAGGCCACGAACTTGCCCCGTTCGGCTGTACTGCCGTCGCCATCACTCCGGGGTTCCTGCGATCGGAGATGATGCTCGACAATTTTGGTGTCGGTGAATCGAATTGGCGTGACGCTTTGTCGCCGGAGCGGGATGGGCCGACTGCACCTCCGGATTTTGCCCGCTCCGAGTCACCAAGATTCACAGGACGTGCGATCGCCGCCCTCGCCGCCGATTCGAATCGGAAGCGATGGAATCAGCGATCGGTCAGTTCAGGCGAACTCGGAACGGCATACGGGTTCACCGACACCGACGGCAGCCGCCCCGATTTTTGGCGAGCCAACTGAATCCGACAGTGATTAAGATCCGTTTCATGGCCGAATTCGCGACGATCGACGATTACATCGCGTCGTTTCCCACCGACGTGCAGCGATCCCTCGGGAGCATCCGCGAGACGATCCACAGCACTGTTCCCGGCCTCGATGAAACCATCAGCTATCAGATGCCGACCATGACGGTGAATGGGAAGAACCTGGTTCACTTCGCAGGCTGGAAACACCACATCTCGATGTACCCACTCCCGGCAGGTGACGCAGAGTTCGAGAAGTCCGTCGACCCGTACCGGGCTGCGAAATCAACCGTGAAGTTCCCGCTGAACAAACCGATCCCCCTCGATCTCGTGGCTCGAATCGTCGAATTGCTCGCGCAGCGCCACTAACCTCAGTTCCCGTCGGAGCCTTGTGAGAGCGTATGGCCGTGCAGAGACAACCCATCCGACGCATCAAGGCCGGGACATCGTCGGGCGCTGACGTAGGCAGCTGGCCGATGACGGTGCCCGCGGTTGCGCAGATCATTCAGGACGGTCTTGAACTTCCACCGGGTGTCACCATTCTGGTCGGCGAAAACGGAGCGGGGAAGTCGACCGTCATCGAAATTCTTGCCGCCGTTCTCGGTCTCAATGCCGAAGGCGGGTCTACCAATACGCGACATCAGACCAGATCGAGTGAACCGAGCGGCCTCGACCTTGTGGTCGAGCGGAGCCCCGGCGCGTCGAAGTGGGCGTACTACCTCCGAGACGAAACCTTGCACGGGTTGTACACGTATTTGGAGGACAACCCCAATCCCACGCGACCTGAACCGCTTTACCATCACCTCTCCCACGGTGAGGCGCTGCTCGAGATCTTGTCGTCGAGGACCTCCGACGGCGGCTTCTATCTCATCGACGAACCCGATGCCGCACTCTCCTTCCAAGGGACCTTGACGCTGGTCGCGCTGCTCGGTGAGCTGGTGGAATCCGGCGCGCAGGCAGTGATCGCGACGCACTCGCCGATCATCGCGGCACTGCCGAACGCCAATCTGCTCGAGATCGGCGAATGGGGAATCCGAGCCGCGAGCTGGGAGGACCTCGATCTGGTCTCGAACTGGCAGCGGTTCCTTCACGACCCGCAGACGTACCTGCGCCACCTGATCTAACCTGGAACTCCACCCCAGGAGGCCTCCATGGCATACGACAAGGCGCTGGCTGAGCGTATCCGCGATGCGCTCTCGGGCGAGAGCGACGTCGAAGAAGTAAAGATGTTCGGTGGGCTGAGCTTCATGGTGAACGGGAAGCTGGCCGCCAGTGCGAACTCACACGGCAACATCATGGTTCGGTGTGACCCCGATCGAGTTGACGAACTCCTGACGCACAAGGGTGCAAGTTGGCCCGAGATGCGGGGTAAGCCGATGAGCAAGGGATGGATCGTCGTCGACCGAACCGGGACGAGTTCGAACGTCGAGTTCAATGCGTGGATCAAGGAAGCTCTGGACTTCGTGCACTGACTGGTACTGCCGGTTCGATCAATTTCGCTCGATTCGGCAAAAAGTGAAGTGGGCGGCCCTAGACTCCGAAAAAGCATTGGATTGGGCGCCACGACGGCGCGGAGGAAAGGTGGTCCGTCGCGTGACGTTCACACCCAATCAGCCGGATCACCAACGCGCCTTCGGGTTTCAGTCGCCGTCAACCCGCACGATTCCCTCCCTCATGCCCGACCGTTACGGACCTAGCCTCATCGGATCGCTGTGGGCGTGCGCCGGGATCGTCGCCGGAAGCCTCGGCCCGTGGACGTCGTCCTCCGCCCTCGACCACAGTGGTATCGACGAATGCGGAGTGATCACACTCGTCCTCGCTCTGGGCGCGGTAACCGCGCTTATCACCCTCATGGTTCGAGACGTCACGCCCGAGATGAAGAATCACTGCACGGGACCGCTGGTGGGAATCGCCGTCTTGATCGTTGCCGTCGGAAACGCCGCGTCCATTGTGCGACGTAGTACGGAGGTCGCAGGGCACACCGCCGGACCGTCCATCGGGTGGGGATTGTGGGTGGTCATCGCGTCCGCAGTGATCCTGTGCATCACGTCGTCGACCGTCGCGCACATGATCAGGTTTCAGGCAGCAATGATCACAAGGTCTTGATCAGACCGCCGTCGATCACGAAATCCGCGCCCGTCACGTTCCCCGCGCGATCGCTGGCGAGGAACAACACCAGGTCCACTACCTCTTCGGGAAAGGTGAAGCGGCCCGTCTCGGCGCCGGCGGCCGCACTTTCGACGATATCGTCGGCCGCTGAACCATTCGCCTTCGCCAGCGTCGAGGCCACTCCGTGCTTGCCGAGCCACAACTCGGTCTGCACCGGACCAGGGCTGACGGTATTGACGCGGATCCCCTTCCCGCCCAGTTCTTTCGACAACGACTTCGAGAAGTTGGTCAACGCCGCTTTGGCGGCGCTGTAGTCGATCACCGTGGGGTCAGGCAAGAATGCGTTGACCGAACTGATCGTCACGATGCTCCCGCCACCTCGGCGGATCAACTCCGGCAGCGCAGCGCGAACAGTGCGTACAGCCGACAAGAACGTCAGACTGAACGACGACGCCCACTCTTCGTCCGTGATAGCCGCGAAGCCGCTCGTTCTCGGAGTGACGGCGCCGACGTTGTTGACCAAGATGTCGACGCCGCCCCTCGCTGCTGCAACCTCGAGCAGTCGGGTAGATCCTTCGACACTCGCGAGGTCGACGCCGACAAAGGTGACGGCGCCGCCGGACTGCAGCGATTCGAGTTCCGCCGAGAGCGTCCGCGAGCCCGCGACGACGTGGACTCCCTCGGCCACCAAGGCCCGAGTGATCGCCAACCCGATACCTTTTCCCGCGCCGGTAACCACGGCAGTTCGTCCGTTCAATTGCAGATCCACTGCGGTCCCCGTTCGGTCCGGTGCGCAGCGTTGGGTGTGCGTGCGACAGCTCTAGAGTCGCCGCACGCACACCCTGGTAAACCTGCAGAACCAGCCGCTGTTACCTAGCCACTGTTACGAAGCGCAGTGGCCAGGCCGTTCATCGTCAGCTGGATACCCCGACGCACCTGATCGCTCTCGTCGCCGGAACGGTACCGACGGATCAGCTCGACCTGTAGATGGTTGAGAGGTTCGAGGTACGGGAACCGGTTGTGAACCGAACGCTCGAGTCCCGAGTTGTCGGCAAAGAGGTTCTCGTTGCCTGTGATTGCCTTGTACATGCGAATTGTGCGTTCGTGCTCGTCGGTGATCATTCCGAAGACTCGATCGCGCAGTTCGGCGTCGGGCACGAGGTCCGCGTAGCGGGCCGCCAAACCGAGATCAGACTTCGACATCACCATGGCCATGTTCGAGAGCACGGTTCGGAAGAACGGCCACTTCTCGTACAGGCCCGTCAACGTGGCAAGCCGAGTGTCGTCTCCGTCTATCCATCTTTCGAACGCGGCGCCGGTTCCGTACCAACCCGGAAGCATCACGCGAGACTGACTCCACGAGAGCACCCAAGGAATGGCACGCAGATCGGAAATCGCCTTGGTCTGCTTGCGAGAGGCCGGACGAGAGCCGATATTGAGTGCTCCGATCTCGGCGACCGGTGTCGACGCTTCGAAGTACTGCACGAATCCTGGTGTGTCGTGCACCAATTCGCTGTACGCGGTGCGGGCGAGTGCCGCCAACTCGTCCAACACCGCGTAGGCCGCATCTGCGTCGCTGCCAAGACCTTCGACGTCGAGCAACGTCGACTCGATAGTCGCGGCGATGAGTGTTTCGAGGTTGCGGTGCGCCAGACGCGGTTCGGCGTACTTGGCCGCAATCACCTCACCCTGCTCGGTGATTCGCAGAGAACCAGCGACTGCGCCGGGGGGCTGCGCGAGAATCGCTTCGTAGCTCGGTCCGCCGCCACGTCCGACGGTTCCGCCGCGGCCGTGGAAGAGCCTCAACCTGATTCCGCTCTTACGCGCGGCATCGACGAGGTCGAGTTCGGCACGGTACAGCGCCCAGTTGGCGGCCAGGTACCCGCCGTCTTTGTTCGAGTCGGAGTACCCGAGCATCACTTCCTGACTGTCACCGCGAGAACGGACGATCGCACGATAGATCGGGATGTCGAGCGTCGCCAGCAATGTGTCGGCGCCGCCCTGCAGATCCTCGATCGTCTCGAACAACGGGACGATTCCGATCGGGCAGGAGGGCTCGCTACCGACGCCCGGATCGAGCACCCCAACCTCTTTGAGCAGCACCGCAGCTTCGAGCATGTCGCTGACCGAGGTACACATGCTGATGATGTAGTTGGGTACCGCGCCCGCTCCGAGAACCCGCACCGCCTTGGCGCCGGCCGCCATGATGGCCAGTTCCTTGGTGGTCAATTCGCTGAACTCGGCGTCCGGCGAAGTCAGCGGTCGCCGCGTCGTCAACTCGGCCGACAGCAATTCGACTCGATCGGCTTCCGGCAAGGACGTGTAGTCCGAGTGAACTCCGGCCCACGCCAGAAGTTCTGCGACGACGCTTTCGTGTACCTCGGAGTTCTGCCGCATGTCCAGACCGGACAGGTGAAAGCCGAACACCTCCACCGCTTCTCGGAGCCGATCGAGTCGATCGTCGGCGATGGTCTCGTCGCCGAAACGACGCAACGAGGTGTCGATGATTCCGAGATCCCGCTGCAGTTGTGCCGGGTCGGTGTACGCCTCGAGACCTTCATCAGCACCGTGTGCGGGCAACTCCCCCAGTACCGTCAGTGCGGTTGCGCTCAATCGCCCGCGGATACCGCGAATCGCACGACGGTACGGCTCGTCGGCCCGGAATGCAGAATCGTCGCCAGAGGTAGACGCCAGCAGATCGAGTTCGGGCGTGACGGACACCAGCCGCGCCGACATCGACAGTTCACGCTCTAGATGTTCGAGTTCCTCGAGATGATGCTCGAGAGCAGTCGCCGCAGCGCGCGACGTGGCGCGCTGGACGATTTCGCCGGTCACGTACGGATTGCCGTCCCGGTCACCGCCAATCCACGAACCCGGCCTCAGGATCGGTTCCGGCAGGAGCCCGGCGTCCGGCCAACGCGTGCGCAGAGCTTTGCGGACCTCGGCATTGATCTTCGGAATCACCTCGAACAACGCCGCGTCGTAGTAGCGCAGGCCTACCTCGATTTCATCCTGGATACGGAGGCGGCTGAGCCGGATCAGAGCCGTCTGCCACAGGGTCAGAATCTGACGGCGCAATTGCAGATCGACATCAGCGGTTTCTGCGACGCTCAGCGCCGTGCGCTCGCGGTATCGCATCAACTCGGTGATCCGACTCTGCGTCTCGAACACCGTGCGGCGTCGGGTCTCCGTCGGGTGAGCGGTGATGACGGGTGAGACCAGGGCGCCCCGCAGCGCTTCTTCGACGGTAGCCGAATCGATATCGGCTGCATCGAGTTTGGTGTACGTGGCGGCGAGAGTGCTGTCGCGGGGCGGTTCACCCGCGTTGACGTGGATGGCCCGTCGACGCTCGCGGTGGATGTCCTCGGCCAGGTTGGCGAGCAGCGCGAAGTGACTGAACGCACGAATGACGGGAATGGCGTCGTCCGTACTGATTTCGGCGAACAGCGACACCAGTTCGGCGCGGTCGATCTCCGACCGACGGACTCGGAACGACTCGACACGGGCTCGCTCGACCAGATCGAAAACATTGTCGCCGGCTTGCTCTCGCACTATTTGTCCGAGTATTCCGCCGAGAAGCCGGATGTCTTCGCGCAGCGGCTCGGTGGCCTCTCGCGGTGTTTCTCGATGCGACGCGGTTTCAGTCATCACTCAATTATCGACCGAAACAAAGAACCCCGCTCGATAGGCGGGGTTCCGTGTCTGAAATTCGTGTGTGAAAAACTACCGGCTGCAAGTCATGAGCCGAGAATCAGGCGAACTTGATCTCCAGGCCGATGCCGACGATCGAAATGAGCCAGATCAACGCGGTGAAGACCGTCAACCGGTCGAGGTTCTTCTCGACAACAGTCGATCCGGACAGGCTGGACTGGACACCGCCACCGAACAGACTCGACAAACCGCCGCCCTTACCGCGGTGCAGGAGCACCAAGGCGATGAGGAGCAAGCTGGTGATGACCAGCAGGATATCCAGGAACAGTTTCATGTCTGTCTACGTCCACCAATCCAATAGGGACAACTACAACCGATAACACCATACAGGCGCGCACAGATAGCCTGACCACATACCCGCCTCGCACATGACTTTGCACCCGGCCAGGCACGACTCTTGGTCAGTGGCATCGATCACACTGTCGAGATACCGATTCAGTAGTTTTTCAGTTGACGCGACTCTACCTCCGAAAGGCCGGCTCCATGCTTTCCGACACTGCCCTGCCCGACACTGCCCTGCCCGACATACCCTTGCCCGACACACCACGTCTGGCTTCGATTCACAACTTCCGCGACGTGGCCGGCCCCGGGTACGTCACGACCAGCGGACAGGCGATGAGCCGCGGAGTTTTCTACCGCGCAAACGTGCTGACGCCCTCGCCTGAGGATCTTGCGATCGTGGAATCGCTGGGGCTGACTGCCGTCTACGACGTGCGCTCCGAAACCGAAGCGAACGAAACTCCCGACACCGTGCCTACGCCGGCTATGTACGCCCACATTCCCATCCTGTCCGGCAACATCCACGCCGAAGCGATGGCTCTCCGAACAGCGGACGCTGCAACAGCTTTCATGCAGAACATCAATCGCAGCTTTGTCGCAGACCCGGTCACTCGCAGCGGATTCTCGCAGTTGTTCGCCGCCCTGGCCACTACCGCCGGGCCGCAACTCTTCCACTGCACGGCAGGCAAGGACCGAACAGGCTGGGCAGCAGCACTACTGCAAACACTCGCCGGTGTACCGCGCGAAACGATCATGGCGGACTACCTGCTCACGAATACGTACTCGGCCGAGTACATCGATGCGACGGTCGCAACGATCGCCGCCGCCACAGATGCAGACAAGGGCGAGGTGATCCGGTTGCTGCTGTCCGTCGACGCAAGTTACCTGGGCGCTGCCTTCGAGCAGGTGGAACACCACTACGGGACCGTCGAGAACTATCTGACCACCGGGTTGGACCTTGCTCCCGAACTCGTCGGCGCTTTGGAAACCAAACTCGTGCGCTGAATCCGGCGAATCAAAAAACTGCGGGCGTGTGACCTACTCGGTCACACGCCCGCAGTTCAGTGTCATGCAGTAACAGTGTCCTGCAGTTTCCAGCTCACGACCCGATCACGTCACGGGAGTGGACCGCCTGCAGCGATCGCAGACAGTGTCGCGAACTCGTCAGCCTTGAGCGACGCGCCGCCGACCAGAGCGCCGTCGACGTCGGTCTGGCCGACGATCTCTCCGACGTTCTTGGAGCTGACGCTGCCGCCGTACAGAACGCGAACGCCGGCTGCGACCTCGGCGTCGGCAAGTTCGGCAACTGTTGCTCGTACCGCAGCGCACACTTCCTGTGCATCGGCGGCAGAAGCGACCCGGCCGGTGCCGATGGCCCAGACAGGTTCGTACGCGATGACGATCTTGGAGATCTCCTCCGCGCTCAGGCCCGCCAACGAACCCTTGAGCTGGTCGACGTTGTAGGCAACGTGATCGCCCGCTTCGCGGATCTCGAGGCCTTCACCGATGCACACGATCGGCGTGAGGCCGTTCTTGAGAGCGGCCTTGGTCTTGGCGAGGACGGTCTCGTTGGTCTCACCGTGAAGGGTGCGACGCTCCGAGTGGCCGACCACGACGAAGGTGCATCCGAGCTTGGCCAGCATGGAGCCGCTGATCTCGCCCGTGAACGCACCCGAGTCCTGAGCCGAGACATCCTGCGCGCCGTACGTGAGGAGGAGCTTGTCGCCCTCGATCAGCGTCTGGACGCTACGGATGTCGGTGAACGGCGGGATGACCGTGACGTCCACTTTGTCGAAGTACTTCGCAGGCAAGGAGAAAGCGATCTTCTGCACCAGGGCGATAGCCTCGAGGTGGTTCAGATTCATCTTCCAGTTGCCGGCGATCAACGGCTTACGTGCCATGTCGGATCAGCCTTCCAGTACTGCGATGCCAGGCAGCTCTTTGCCCTCGAGGTACTCGAGGGAAGCGCCACCACCGGTGGAAATGTGCGAGAAGCCCTCGTCCGGGATACCGAGCTGACGAACGGCTGCTGCGGAGTCGCCGCCGCCGACGACGCTGAAGGCGCCCTTCTCGGTTGCCTCCACGATTGCCTCGGCGACACCGCGGGTGCCTGCCTCGAACTTCGGGAACTCGAACACGCCCATCGGGCCGTTCCAGAACACCGTCTTGGCGCCGGTCAGGATCGCGGCAAAGCGCTTGACCGACTCCGGTCCGATGTCCAGACCCATCCAGCCGTCGGGAATCTTGTCGAACGGAACGATCTTCGACTCGGCATCGGCCGAGAAGGAGTCCGCGACGACAACATCCTGAGGGATGTGGATGACGTCGGCGTACCGGTCGAGGAGACCCTTGCAGGTCTCGATCATGGACTCTTCGCACAGCGAATTGCCCACGGAGACACCCTGAGCCGCGAGGAACGTGTAGAACATTCCGCCGCCGATCACCAGAGTGTCGACCTTCGGTGCCAGTGCCTCGATGACGGCCAGCTTGTCCGAGACCTTCGAGCCACCGAGCACCACCGCGTACGGACGCGCAGCGTCCTGCGTGAGCTTGGCGAGCACCTCGACCTCGGCGCCGACCAGGTAACCGGCGTAATGCGGGAGCAGCTTCGCGACGTCGAAGACCGACGCTTGCTTACGGTGAACAACACCGAATCCGTCGGAGACGAATGCGCCGTCGTCACCGACCAGCTCGACGAGAGCCTTGGCGAGCTTGACCCGCTCGGCTTCGTCCTTGCTGGTCTCGCGAGGGTCGAAACGGATGTTCTCGAGCATCAGGACGTCACCATCGGTGAGTCCTTCGGAACGAGCCAGCGCGTCCTGTCCCACGACGTCACCGGCGAGTTGCACGTTGCGACCGAGGATTTCGGCCAACTTCGCAGCAACCGGTGCGAGGGAGAACTTGGGATCGGGCTGACCGTCGGGGCGCCCGAGGTGCGCGGTCACGATGACCTTCGCTCCACCCTCGGCAAGTGCCCGCAGGGTGGGAGCGGACGCGACGATGCGGCCCGGGTCCGTGATTTCTCCGCCATCCAACGGGACGTTGAGGTCGGAACGCACCAGTACGGTGCGCCCCTCGACCCCAGCGTCCAGCAGATCCTTCAGCGTCTGAACTGCCACTGTTATCGAAACTCCGCTCAGAGAGACTTGGCGACGAGGCCGATGAGGTCGGCGAGGCGGTTGGAGTAGCCCCACTCGTTGTCGTACCAGGAAACGATCTTGACCTGGTCGTCGATGACCTTCGTCAGACCCGAGTCGAAGATCGACGAGTGCGGGTCGGTGACGATGTCCGAGGAGACGATCGGTGCGTCGGTGTACTTCAGGATGCCCTTGAGGGGTCCTTCGGCAGCAGCCTTCATCGCGGCGTTGATCTCGTCGGCGGTGGCCGACTTCTTCAGGTTCGCGGTGAGGTCGGTGACCGAGCCCGTGGGGATCGGCACGCGCAGTGCGTAGCCGTCGAGCTTGCCGAGCAGCTGCGGGAGAACCAGGCCGATTGCCTTGGCTGCACCGGTGCCGGTGGGAACGATGTTGAGGGCAGCTGCGCGGGCGCGACGGAGGTCTGCGTGCGGAGCGTCCTGCAGGTTCTGATCCTGGGTGTACGCGTGGATCGTGGTCATCAGACCCTTGACGATGCCGAACTCGTCGTCGAGAACCTTGGCGATGGGGCCGAGGCAGTTGGTGGTGCACGACGCGTTGGAGATGATGTTCTGGCTGCCGTCGTACTTGTCGTCGTTGACGCCCATCACGATGGTGATGTCTTCACCCTTGGCCGGAGCCGAGATGATGACCTTCTTGGCGCCGGCTTCGAGGTGTCCCTTGGCCTTTGCGGCGTCGGTGAAGATGCCGGTGGACTCGACGACGACGTCGACGCCCAGCTCTCCCCAGGGAAGCTCGTTCAACGGGCCGCGGTGTGCGAGGGCCTTGATGCGCTGATCGCCGACGACGATCGTGTCGTCACCGTCGAGCGACACGTCGTACGGCAAACGGCCGAGGATGGAGTCGTACTTCAGCAGGTGAGCGAGCGTCGCGTTGTCAGTCAGGTCGTTGACTGCCACGATCTCGATATCGGTGGTTCCGAGCGCCTTCTGCGCATCCACCGCCCTGAAGAAGTTACGTCCGATACGGCCGAAACCGTTTACGCCAACCCGGACAGTCACAATTCGCTCCTTTGACCATGATTCTGGTGTGCAACTTGACCCACGCATACTCCGAATCCGTGTGTGCACGACGCGGACGTGGGGTTCATCGGTCGATGTGACTCATACCCTAATGCGCGTGGCCCGAACGTGCGCAGCCCACCCTGACGGAGGGCAGGTCACCCCTCTTCGAGTAGCTCCACATTCACTGCGGATTCGGTGTCGGGTATGCCCGTTTCCTTCGCCTTGCGATCAGCCATGGACAGCAGGCGACGGATACGTCCGGCAACGGCGTCCTTGGTCATCGGCGGGTCGGCCAACTGGCCGAGTTCTTCGAGGGACGCCTGCCGATGCTCGACGCGCAGTGCGCCCGCCGCCGCGAGGTGATCGGGCACGTCCTCGCCGAGGATCTCCAACGCACGCTCGACGCGCGCAGCAGCCGCAACGGCAGCGCGAGCAGAGCGTCGCAGGTTTGCGTCGTCGAAATTGGCGAGACGATTGGCGGTGGCGCGGACCTCGCGTCGCATCCGTCGCTCCTCCCACACCAGGCGTGTGTCCTGGGCTCCCATTCGGGTCAGGAGATCGCCGATGGCCTCACCGTCGCGGATCACCACACGATCCGTTCCGCGAACCTCACGTGCCTTCGCCGAGATCCCCAGACGCCGCGCAGCTCCGACCAGAGCAAGTGCAGCTTCCGGGCCGGGGCAGCTCACTTCGAGCGCCGACGAACGGCCGGGTTCGGTCAGGGAACCGTGCGCGAGGAACGCACCGCGCCAAGCTGCTTCGGCGTCGCCGACACTTCCGCCGACGACCTGCGCAGGCAAGCCGCGAACCGGGCGCCCGCGAAGATCGAGCAGTCCCGTCTGGCGCGCGAGGGCCTCACCCTCCTTCGCCACACGCACGATGTAGCGAGCGGATTTTCGAAGCCCGCCCGCACTGAGTATGTGAACATCGGCACTGTAGGTGAACAGGTCGAAAATCTCCCGGCGCAGACGTCGCGCCGTGGAGCCCAGATCCACCTCTGCTTCGACGACCACCCGGCCGCCGACGATGTGGAGCCCACCGGCAAAGCGCAGCAACGCGGAGACCTCTGCCTTGCGGCAGCTGACCTGAGTCACCACTAACCGGCTCAGTTCGTCCTTGACCTCCGCTGTCATTGCCACGAAGCGTTCTCCCTCTGTTCTTCGGATTGCTGTTCTTGCAGGGAAGACTGTGTCGAATCCCCTACTGCCGCACTGCTCGACAGTTCAGCCAGTACATCGGCCAGTTTTGCCGGATCGTGTACATGCGCTGCGCCCGGTGAGGTGTCCGCGACATCCGCGTACCTGACTTCGGCTGAAAATTGATCCGCCGCACGCTGCAGATGTTCACGTTCACGCCCGGCCGGTACCGACGCCGAGTCGACCACCACGTAGTCGACCCGAAAATCGGGCACGTGTTGGGAGAGTACGTGCAGGTGACGCTCTGCGGAGAATCCGGCGGTCTCCCCCGGCTCGGGTGCGAGATTGAGCACCAGCACCTTTCGAGCATTCGTCGACGACAGTGATTCGACAAGTTCGGGTACCAGTACGTGCGGGATCACGCTCGAGAACCACGATCCCGGGCCGAGAACCACGAGATCGGCACGATCGATCGCAGTCACAGCCTCGGGACACGCGGGCGGATTGGACGGGAGCAGTCTCACACGCCGAACCTTGCCCGGCGTGGTCGCGACGGCGACCTGTCCACGAATGCAGCGGCTGACGCGTGGGTCCTCTTCGAGTCCTTGAACGTCGGCTTCGATCTCGAGCGCGATCGGCGACATCGGCAGCACGCGGCCACGGATTCGCAGCAGTCGCGCCATCTCGTCGAGCGCGACGACCGGATCGCCGAGCACCTCGGTGAGTCCGGCCAGGATGAGATTGCCCACCGAGTGCCCGGCAAGTGCGCCGACACCGCCGAAGCGATGCTGAATGGTCCGAGTCCAGTCGACTATCTCGGGTTCGTCCGACGCGAGAGCCGCGAGCGCCATCCGGAGGTCACCGGGCGGGATGACGCCGAGTTCGGCGCGCAGCCGGCCCGACGAACCACCGTCGTCGGCGACCGTGACCACTGCGGTGACGTCGACCGTCAGGCGTCTGACGGCCTGGAGCGTGGCGAACAATCCGTGCCCGCCGCCGAGCGCGACGATGGCCGGCCCATCTGGCTTCTCCCGCGAGCTATGTGTCGGTTCACTCATTCGCGCCCCAGATCCCGGTGCACGATGCTGACCGAGATGTCGTCCTCGGAACCCAAACGCCTCGCGAGAGCTTCGGACATGGCCACGCTTCGGTGCTTACCACCGGTGCACCCGACCGCAATTGTCATGTAGCGCTTTCCTTCTCGTCGATATCCGGCGATCGTCAAATCCACCAGATGTCGGTAGGTGTCTAGATAGTCTTCCGCGCCCTCGCGGGACAACACGTAGTCGCGGACGTCGGCATCCTGACCGGTGTGCGGGCGAAGTTCCGGGATCCAGTGGGGATTGGGCAGGAATCGAACGTCACAGACGAGATCGGCGTCCATCGGCAGGCCGTACTTGAATCCGAACGACTGGACCGTCACCTTCATCGTGCGGTTGGCGTCGTTCCCGAACGCCGTTTCGATCTTCTGACGCAACTGATGTGCCTTCAGCGCCGACGTGTCGATGACCAGATCGGCGGCCGCCTTCACCACGGCCAACTGCCGACGCTCGGCTGCGATCCCTTCGGACAACGTGCCGTCGATGCCGTCGTTCTGCAACGGATGACTGCGGCGCACCTGTTCGAACCGTCGGATCAAGACGTCGTCGGACGCTTCGAGGTACAGCACCCGAGTGTGGATCGGCTCCGCCTCGAGTTCGGTGAGCACCCACCCGAGATCGCCGGTGAAGAGTCGACTCCGCACGTCGATCACGACGGCGAGACGATCGACCGGCGGATCGGAGGTCAAGCTCAGACCGACCATCCGGGAAATGAGCTCAGGTGGCAAATTGTCCGCGACATACCAGCCGAGGTCTTCGAGCACCTTGGCAGCGGTACTCAAACCGGCTCCGGACAATCCCGTCACCAGCAGGAAATCCATCGTTCGACTGTCTTTGGCGCTGTCGGTAGTCACTGTGCACTCGGCCCCGTCGTCGGCATGGACAATTCTCGCGACTCGGAGCCCTCGTCACCGCTACCGGATTCGGCGCTGGGCGCGTCAGCAGACGTAACAGACGATTCGGATTCCTTGTCCAGCTCATCATCCCCTACCGCGGCTGGCAGCGCTCGAGCTTCAGCACCCGCATCGGTTGCAGCCGAATCCATGCCGAGTGCGGCCAGAACTGCTGTGGCTGTGGTCTCACCGATACCGGGGACCTGCATGATCTCCTCGACCGTTGCCGTTTTCAGCTTCGCCACGGAACCGAAGTGAGCCACCAGAGCAGTACGGCGAGTTTCACCGAGCCCCTTGACCGAGTCCAGAGCCGAAGCCGTCATCCGCCTCGAGCGCTTGCTGCGATGGAACGTGATCGCGAAGCGGTGGGCTTCGTCTCGGATGCGTTGCAGGAGGTACAACGACTCGCTCGTTCGGGGAAGGATGACCGGATCTTCTTCCCCCGGTACCCACACCTCTTCGAGTCGCTTGGCCAAGCCGACTACCGCGACGTCGGTGACCCCCAGCTCGTCGAGGACCGCCGCTGCGGCCGTGACCTGAGGGGCGCCGCCGTCCACGACGAACAGATTGGGTGGATAGGCGAACCGCCGAGGCCGGCCCGTCGCCGGGTCGATCGCCGCTTCGGGAGCCAGATCCCCACCGTCCGCGTCCATGGTCGACGCCGACGCAGCGAGAATGCCCAGGTCGCGGTTGTGTCGCAGGAACCGCCTGCGAGTGATCTCGGCGATACTCGCCACGTCGTCGGAATGACCGTCGCCGGCAGCTTCCTTGATCGCGTAATGGCGGTAGTCCGACTTACGCGGGAGCCCGTCTTCGAACACGACCAGTGACGCCACGACGTCGGTTCCCTGGACGTGACTGATGTCGATGCATTCGATTCGTAGCGGAGCCGAGTCCAGGTCCAGTGCTTCCTGGATGCCCTGAAGCGCCGCAGAACGCGAGGTGAAATCGCCGGCGCGCTTGAGCTTGTGCTGCGCCAGAGCCTCTTTCGCGTTTCGCTGGACCGTTTCGGCGAGGTCTTTCTTGTCGCCGCGTTGCGGAACCCGCAGTTGCACTTGCGATCCCCGAAGCTTGCTCAGCCACGCCTGGATCTCGGTCGCGTTGGCAGGCAGGACCGGCACGAGAACTTCCTTGGGAACGGCGCTGATCCCGGCCTCGGAGCCCGCTCCCGGGTCGAGTGCCGCCTGCTCACCGTAGAACTGGGTGAGGAACTGCTCGACCAGGATCGGCAGGTCGGACTCGGCGTCGAGTGCGGCCCAGTCGATGGCATCGCCTGCCTTCTCCACGACCCATCCACGCTGACCCCGCACGCGTCCGCCGCGCACGTGGAACACCTGAACGGCGGCTTCGAGATCATCGGTGGCAAAGGCTACGAGATCGGCGTCGGTGCCGTCACCGAGTACGACGGCCTGCTTCTCGAGCGCCTTGCGCAAAGCCCCGATATCGTCACGCAGACGGGCTGCAGTCTCGAAATTGAGGTCCTCGGAAGCCTGCTGCATGCGCTTTTCGAGATCTTTGACCAGCTTGTCCGTGCGGCCGGCGAGGAAGTCGCAGAAATCTTCGACGATCTGACGATGCTCCTCGGCGCTGACTCGTCCGACGCAGGGCGCCGAGCACTTGTCGATGTAACCGAGCAGACACGGCCGGCCGATCTGGTTGTGTCGTTTGAAGACTCCGGACGAGCACGTTCGTGCGGGAAACACTCGCAGCAGCAGATCGAGTGTTTCGCGAATCGCCCAGGCATGCGAGTAGGGACCGAAGTAGCGGACGCCCTTGCGCCGCGGACCGCGGTAGACGAACAGCCGCGGGAACTCTTCGTTGAGCGTCACGGCGAGAACCGGATACGTCTTGTCGTCGCGGTACCGCACGTTGAACCGCGGATCGAATTCCTTGATCCAGTTGTACTCGAGCTGAAGCGCTTCGACTTCGGTACTGACGACGGTCCACTCGACGCTGCCGGCGGTGGTCACCATCTGCCGAGTACGGGGATGAAGTGTCGTGACGTCCGCGAAGTACGAGTTCAAACGTGAACGGAGGCTTTTCGCCTTTCCGACGTAAATGACCCGACCATGCGGATCGCGAAATTTGTAGACGCCCGGCGCAGCCGGAATGGTTCCGGTAGCGGGGCGGTAAGTCGAGGGATCCGGCACGGTTTCAGGTTAGTCGCCGCCACCGACCGACTCGGAAACGCGCAGGATGCGGGCACCGAACCGGTCGGAAGACGTCAGTTGCTCTTGTGCGCGACCGGTGCGTAGCGGTCGGCCAGTTCGCGGAACTTGCCGACCGTGTCGACGGCGTACTCACGGTCGTTGGACTGGATCGCCATCACTGCCATGTACTCGTCGTCGGGCAATTCGATGCGTGCCCAGGCGGCGCCGTCGGGGAACGAGAGTCCCTCGAACAGATCCCAGTCGACGATCTTCTCGCCCAAGATGTTTCGTACGGCGATTCCCTGCTTGCCCACCTTGACCCGGGGCCGCGTCAACATCAGTACACCGAGAGCCAGAATGGTGCCGATGCCTGCCATCGCAAGTTGGTCCGCGGCTCGGAAGTACACGCCGGTGGACCCCTGGCGGAGCAGGAGTGCAAGTGTGACGTGAACGATCACCAGGAGGACAGCAACTCCGATAGCGTATCGCGTCGACTTACGCGGTGACGCAATCAGTTCCCAGTTCTCGTTGTCGCCGGGTGTACTCATCGAAACGAATCCTCGGTCCATGGTGCTCGGAGATGGCGCAGGGTCACTGCGGTGTCCAGTGCGGCGGCGCAGGCCTGTGCGCCCTTGTCCTCGACGCTACCCGGCAGCCCCGAACGGTCAAGAGCCTGCTGCTCGGTGTCGGTGGTCAGGACACCGTTCCCCACGGGAGTGCTTTCGTCGAGTGAGACGCGTGTAAGGCCCGCGGTGACCGCGTCGCACACGTACTCGAAGTGCGGCGTGCCGCCGCGGATGACAACACCGAGTGCGACGACGGCGTCGTGCGTGCGCGCCAATGCCTGCGCAACGACCGGCAGTTCGATCGCACCGGCGACACGGACCAGTGTCACGTCCTTGATCTGTGCCTCCTGCGCGACGCGCTGCGCGCCGGCGATCAGAGCCTCGGAGATCGTCGCGTGCCACTGCCCGGCAACGATCGCCAGCTTCAGATCCTTGGCCTCGGCGATCGCGAGCTGCGGCTGACCTTCGCCGCTCACAGTGCGGTTCCCGGCTGTGCGGTGTTCTGGTTCGCCTCGTACTCGTCCAGTCCGATCAGATCGTGACCCATCCGATCTCGCTTGGTGCGCAGGTAGGTGAGGTTCTCCGCATTCGCGCGCAGCGGCATCGGAACGCGATCGGTGATCTGCAGGCCGTAGCCGTCCAGACCCACACGCTTGGCCGGGTTGTTGGTCAGCAGACGCATCGACGAGATCCCCAGATCGACGAGGATCTGCGCACCGATGCCGTAGTCGCGGGCGTCCGCCGGTAGCCCGAGTTCGAGATTGGCGTCGACTGTGTCGGAACCGGCGTCCTGGAGCTGGTAGGCCTGCAGCTTGTGCATGAGGCCGATGCCACGACCCTCGTGTCCGCGCATGTACAGGACAACGCCGCGGCCTTCCTGGGCGACCATGTCCAGTGCGGCGTCGAGCTGTGGGCCGCAATCGCACCGCAGCGAACCGAAGACGTCGCCGGTGAGGCACTCGGAGTGAACGCGGACGAGTACGTCGCTACCGTCTCCGTCGGGGCCTGCGATGTCGCCGCGCACCAGCGCAACGTGCTCGACCTCGTCGTAGATGCTGGTGTAGCCGACAGCGGTGAACTCACCGTGGCGGGTGGGGATGCGGGCCTCGGCGATGCGCAGTACGTGCTTCTCGTGCTTGCGACGCCATGCGATGAGGTCCGCGATCGAGATCAGAGCAAGGTTGTGTTCGTCGGCGAAGACTCGCAACTCGTCGGTCTGAGCCATCGCGCCTTCGTCCTTCTGGCTGACGATTTCGCAGATGACGCCGGCGGGACGCAGGTCCGCCATGCGGGCGAGGTCGACTGCAGCTTCCGTGTGGCCCGGACGACGCAGCACTCCGCCTTCCTTCGCGCGGAGCGGAACGACGTGGCCGGGACGAGTGAAATCGTTGGCACCGGATTCGGGGTTTGCGAGCAGACGCATCGTCGCAGCGCGGTCCGATGCCGAGATGCCGGTACCGATTCCCTCACGGGCGTCGACGGTCACGGTGTAGGCGGTGCCGTGCTTGTCCTGGTTGGTGGCGTACATCGGGGGCAGGCCCAGCCGATCGCAATCGTCACCGTCGAGCGGCACGCACAGGTAGCCGGAGGTGTACCTGACCATGAACGCCACCAGTTCCGGGGTGGCTTTCTCGGCGGCGAAGATGAGGTCGCCCTCGTTCTCGCGATCCTCGTCGTCCACGACGACAACAGCTTTACCTGCAGCGATATCTGCTACTGCGCGCTCGATACTGTCGAACCTGGTCACGTGCTCGCACTCCAAAGTCTTGACTTTTAACATCATCGAATACAACAAGTGCATCCGACGGATGCACTGACAACCCTACGACCAATCGGACGGGTCCGATCAGCCTGGTCCTACCGACCGGCAGAGTGAAGCCGCTCGACGTACTTGGCGATCACGTCCACCTCGAGGTTGACCGGCGTACCGACCACAGCGGTTCCGAGCGTCGTCAACTCGAGCGTTGTCGGGATCAGCGAGATCTCGAAGTACTCGAACCCGCGCTCGCCTCCCAGCGCGGAGACCGTCAGCGAGACTCCGTCGACAGTGATCGAACCCTTCTCCACCACGTATCGGGAAATGGAGTCCGGCAGTGCGATCCGCACTACCTCCCAGTTCTCGGAAGGCGAGCGGGAAATGACGTGGCCAGTTCCGTCGACGTGCCCTTGGACCAGGTGGCCGCCGAGTCGACTGTTCAGCGCCGCGGCACGCTCGAGGTTGACGCGAGAGCCGACATCCAACTTCGCCAGGCTCGAGCGGTTCAGCGTTTCCTGCATGACGTCTGCGGTGAACGAACCGTCGGCAAGCACATCGACGACCGTCAGGCACACGCCGTTGACCGCGATCGAATCGCCGTGACCGGCGTCGGAGGTGACCAGTGGCCCGCGCACCGTGAAGCGTGCAGCATCGACCAGTTCTTCCTTGGCGACAATTTCGCCGAGTTCTTCCACAATTCCTGTGAACACGCGCCCTACTCCTCGTTCCCCGGAGCAGAACTCTCCGGAACCAGACTCAACAAAATATCGGGGCCGATCGTTACCGCGGACTCCAAACGGAATCGGTGGGCGTCGGTGATGGTGTGCACTCCGGCATCGACGAGCGCGGAAGCGCCCGCGCCGAGCAGTATCGGAGCGATGTACGCCTCGATGACGTCGACATATCCGGCGGCGAGGAATGCTCCGGCCAGACGGGGCCCACCCTCGAGAAGTACGTCTGTGTACTCCCCCAACGCCTCGACTACTTCGTCGATGTTGTCGGTGTTGAGCACCAGAGTCGGTGCGGTGTCATCCAGAACGCTTGCCGTCGAAGGTATTTCACGCTTTCCGACGACGACGCGTACGGGCTGATGCGCCGCGAGTTCACCGGTGGGCTGACGCGCCGTCAGCCACGGATCATCGGCGAACACGGTGCCGGTGCCGACCACGATCGCATCGATCTGCGCCCGCTGAGCATGCACGCGCGCCCTCGCCTGCGGACCGGTGATCCACTGACTCGTTCCGTCCTCGGCAGCGCTGCGTCCGTCCAGACTGGCCGCGTACTTCCACGTGATGTGCGGGCGACCGGTGCGCTGTTTGTGCAGCCAGGCTCGCAGTGGACCAGCTTCCACCTCGGGTGCTCTCAGTCCGGCCGTGACGCTGATTCCAGCTCGCATGAGCGTCGCTGCGCCGCCGGAAGCCTCGGGATTGGGATCACCGACTGCGTAGACAACCGCCGAGACTCCGGCGTCGATCAATGCCTGCGAGCAGGGCCCGGTTCGCCCCTGGTGATTGCACGGTTCCAGTGTCACCACGGCCGTACCGCCACGTGCCGCATCGCCAGCCTCGTCGAGAGCCACGACCTCCGCGTGCGGTCCACCGGGCGGTTGCGTCATACCGACGCCAGCGATGGTGCCGTCGGCGGCGAGGATGACAGCGCCGACCGGCGGGTTGGGGCTGGTGAATCCGCGCGCAGAATCGGCTGCGGCCAGCGCAATCTGCATCGCGGCGTCAAGATCAGCCGTCGACGCCTGTCCACCCTTTGCCATCGAGCGGCTCAGACCGACAGCGTCAGGTGCGGCGACGCCGAGGCGGCCTGCGCGCGGAGCTTGCGCACCGCCTCACCGGGATCACTCGCTCCGTACACCGCCGAACCGGCGACGAAGCAGTCGATCCCTGCTTCAGCGGCCTGCTCGATCGTGGAAGCGTTGATGCCGCCGTCGATTTCGACGAGGAGCGTCAGCTCACCCGAGTCGACGAGCTTGCGAACTGCGCGTGCCTTGTCGAGCACCTGAGGCATGAAGGACTGACCACCGAATCCGGGTTCGACGCTCATGATCAAGAGGGTGTCGAAGTCCTTGAGGATTTCCAGGTAGTCGTCGATCGGGGTTCCAGGCTTGATGCTCAGCCCCGCCTTGGCACCAGCTGCACGAATATCGCGGGCAACCGAACGCGGGTCGTCGGTGGCCTCGGCGTGGAACGTGACGTTGTACGCACCGGCCTCGGCGTACGGCGGCGCCCAGCGCTCCGGATTCTCGATCATGAGATGGCAGTCGAGAGGAATGTCCGTCGCCTTCAGCAGACTCTCGACCACCGGCAGACCCAGCGTGAGATTGGGAACAAAATGCGCGTCCATCACGTCGACGTGAAGCCAGTCGGAGCCGGACACGGCAGTCGCTTCATCGGCGAGTCGAGCAAAATCTGCGGACAAAATGGACGGTGCAATCATCGGGGAAGCCACGCCGCCGAGTTTAGCTGTGACTCATCGCCGACCGTGCATGCACATCGGCTGTGACTCATCGCCGACCGTGCATGCACATCGGCTGTGCTTCATCGCCGACCGTGCATGCACATCGGAGCCGGTGAAATCCGATCAGTTCTTGACGACGGTGCGGAGCTTTCGCACCTTGGCGGGCGCCTTGATCCGCCACGCATCTTCGAGCATCTCGCCCAACTGCACCTCGTCGATCAGTTCGAGGTGCACGAGGATCGATCCGTGCCCGTGATAGTGATCTGTGGTGAAGAAAGCCGCCTCGCCACTGGCGAGTAGCGCCTCCTTCTCGTCCAGACCGCACATCACGACCAAAGCGCCCTCCGCTTCGGTGCGGAGCCGCGCAAAAGTTTTACCTGCCACCTTGAGTGCCGGGGTGTTGTACGAGGTCGACTCTTCCACGGAGGGAAGAGCCGAACCCAGTACTACAACCTGTTCCCACGTAACCATGTAGGCACCATACGACTACCGATGCCCAGAAGTCATCCGATCAGGCCAGCGGCTTGCGCAAAGCGGCCATGAACATAGCGTCCGTGCCGTGTCGATGCGGCCACAACTGAACCGACGATCCGTCGCCGACGTCCGGGACACCTGGCACCAATTCCTTGGTGTCGAGTTCCACGACGCCATGACGCCGCACCGCATCGGCGACCACTGCCAGCGTTTCCGACAAGTGTGGCGAGCACGTGGAGTACAGCACCACTCCGCCGGGGCGAACCAGTTCGATTGCGGCAGCAAGCAATTCACGCTGCAACTTCACGAGCGGAGCCACATCGGACGGCTGGCGACGCCAACGTGCCTCCGGGCGCCGACGCAGCGCACCCAACCCAGTGCAGGGAGCGTCGACGAGGATGCGGTCGTATCCGGGTTCGAGCCCGGATTCGCGGCCGTCCGCCACGTGTACGTCCACGGGAAGCTCGCGAGTGGTCTTGCGAATCAACTCGGCACGGTGTTCGACCGGCTCGACGGCGTCGAGTCGACCACCTTCGATGCCGGCAAGAGCACCGAGAAGTGCCGCTTTTCCTCCTGGACCTGCACAGAGGTCGAGCCAGCGTCCGGAGTCTTCACCTTCGAGAGGAGCAATGCTGAGGGCGCGGGCAACCAGCTGACTGCCCTCGTCCTGCACTCCTGCCAAGCCTTGGCGGACCGCCTCGAGTTGTCCTGGGTCACCGCCGTCGAGATGCACGGCGTACGGCGAGTACGGCCCGATCTCGCCGCCGGTCACCAGTGCGAGCTCCTCGGCGGAGATCTCACCGGGGCGGGCGACGAGGTGCACGGCGGGGCGGGCGTCGTCGGCGATCAGAACGTCTTCGAGCTCTCCGGCTGCGGCGCCGAGCGAGTCGGCAAATACCTGCGCGATCCACAGGGGATGCGCGTGCTCGAAGGCGAGTCGGCCGACCGGGTCCTTCGGGGCTAGCAGCTCGACCCACTCGTCCTGGGTGCGTTCGGAGACACGGCGCAGGACCGCGTTGACGAATCCTGCTCGGCCCTGGCCGTTTTCGGCGCGGACGAGGTCGACCGAGGTGGCAACAGCAGCGTGCGGTGCGACACGAGTACGCAGCAGTTGGTACGAGCCGAGTCGAAGAACATCGAGCAGGGTTCCGTCGATCTCTTCGATCGGCCGACCCGCCGCATGCGCGATCACCGCATCCAGGAGGCCCTGAGCACGTGCCGCGCCGTACGCGAGTTCGGTTGCCAGCGCCGCATCGCGTGCGTCGAGTTTGCGGTCGCGCAGGAGCCCTGGCAGAACCAGGTTCGCGTATGCGTCACGTTCACGGACCGCGCGCAGGACGTCGCGCGCAGCCAGTCGCGGCTGATCGAGCCCGGCGGTTGCCGGATCCGGCCGCTTGGCCTGCTTCGGCTTGGTGTTCTTGCCGCCGGTTGCATTCTTGGCTCCGGGACCCTGTGTCCGCCGTGCCGGTCGTCGTGATTCGGTCACTGTGCTCGTACCTCCGCGTCGAGTCGGGCACCGCGTGCCCAGTCCCCTGCCGACATCAATTTCTTGCCCGGGGGCTGAATCTGCCCGAGTCGTACCGCGGTGGTCGCGGTACCGATGTACAGACCATCCTTGCGTACCGAGATCTCACCGACTGCCAGGGTCTCGTCCGTAACGGTGACCGGGCCGACCTTGACTCGAAGATCACCGATCATCGTCCATGCCCCAGGCGCGGGTGTGACTGCTCGGATGTGCCGGTCCACCGTGCGAGCGGGCAATTCCCACCGCACGCGGGCCGCGTCCACAGTCACCTTGGGGGCGTACGAGACGCCGTCGGCAGACTGCGGAACCGCGTTGATCTCTCCGGCCTCCAGGCCGTCGAGTACCGATTCGAGCAGGGCAGCGCCGTTTTCCGCCAGACGCCCGAGCAGGTCGCCTGCCGTATCGGTGTCGCGAATCCGCTCGGTCATCACTCCGTACACGGGGCCGGTATCCATGCCGGCTTCCAAACGGAACGCACTGGCGCCCGTCACCTCGTCACCGGCACTGATCGCAGCCTGCACCGGCGCGGCGCCGCGCCACGCCGGAAGCAGCGAGAAATGCAGATTGACCCAACCGTATTTCGGAATGTCGAGGACGTTCTGCGGCAACAGGTTTCCGTAGGCGACGACGGGTGCGCAGTCCGGTTCGAGGCGGGCGAGTTCGGCTGCGAAGTCGGGATCGGACGCCTTGACCGGGGTCAGGACCGGGATGCCGTGCTCGTCGGCAAGCAGACCGATCGGCGAGCGGGTGACTTTGCGACCGCGGCCCGCCACAGCGTCCGGACGCGTGACGACGGCTACCACTTCGTGGTTGGCGGACTCGATGAGACGCCGCAGCGAAGGAACCGCGGGTTCGGGCGTTCCGGCGAACACGACGCGCATGTCAGCTCTCCCGTTTCGTTGGGCTCTTCGGACTCTGATCAGCCGATCGGCCTGTCGAACGCGGTGGACTGCAACTCACGAAAATGCTCCCGGATGTGTCGGTGGGTGGAACTGTCAGTCTAAGGACTGCGGGAGCTACGACCTACCTCGCGCCACACCGAACCACTTTCTCAGCAATTTCTTTGATCAGAACCCTGCAGATTCACCGGTCCTCGGTATTGACTGTCTCTGTCGTCGCCACTCGGCGGAGGCTGATACGGGATACACGGATCACACGGAGGAACTTAGATGGCAGGCATCGACAGTAAGTTCGACAAGGCCTACGCAGGAAAGTCCGTCGAAGAATTGGCGGACGCCCCGGTCGCGGCACTCAACGGCGTAAGCGATTCGGACGCAGAACATTTGAAGGCAGCGTTCAACATCAAGACCGTCCGCGACCTCGGAACGAACAAGTTCTTCCTGTGGGCGCAGGCCACTGCCAAGCTCGCCGAGTAAACATCCCGACCCACGTGGTCTCGGTGCTCACGAGTTAGCAGCTCACGAATTTGCAGCTCACGAATTTGCGTCGATGACCACTTGCGGAATATCCGTGCCGAGCGGCACCGCGCTGCACGAAGCGTGCCGCTCGGCATCGGGGTCGAGGACCGTCCGGATGACGTCGATCACGTAGGGGTCGTACGGCATGCGGAAGTGGCCGGTCAGGTTCGACGGGCACAGATCCTGGAGGACGATGTTTTCTGCACCGGCGTCGCGGAGCGCGATGTTCGAGGACGGCTGGATCATCTCGTCGACAGTGGACCCGATAGTCGTGTAGCGCACTCCGGGTACGGTGTCACCGCCGTCGTTGAGGGCGTTCAACGTATCCGACCCCTGCATCTGCTCGCGGACAGCTCGCGAAAAGACATCTTCGACAAAGTCTTCGCCGCCGGGGATCGCACGGACGATGGGAACCAACCCGAACATCACCCCGCCGTAGGTCGGCGAAGCCAAACCGACCCAATGATCGACGTAGGCGTCGCCGCCCATTTTGTTGACGTAGTACCGCGTCACCGTCGCGCCTTGGGAGTAGCCGATCACGTCGACCTTGTCCGCTCCGGTCGCGGTCAGCACCTGATCGACGAAAGAACCGAACGCTGTGGCACTACCGACTATGTCGCCGACGCCGTAAGTCTCGTGTGCGACGTCCCCGTCTTCTTCTTCGATCGCACCGCCGTAATTGAGGGCGAAGACGCAATAGCCGTCAGCTGCCAGTGCCGGCGACAGGGCCGCCCAATCCGCGTACGCCTCGGTGTCGGTTCCGTGGGCGAGTACAACTGGTCGGGGATGCGTGGCGGAAGGATCACAGGCGAAATCGTTCGACCCGGCAGGTGCGGATCCTGGATGAGCATGCGCATATGCCGTGGCAACGGAACGAGTCGCCTGACCCGGACCGATGTCGAGAGGAACGTCCATCGCGTCGGCACTCGCAGACGGGAGTGTCGGTGCGGCAGCCGATATCGCCGGCGGTGCTCCGATCAGCAGCGCCACTGCTACCGAAAATGTCAGTCCCACAGACCGTTTGACGCCAGCCATTGTTCCTGCTCCTGCTCTGATCCTACGAGGGAGCTGACCGTAACACCAGAAACTTCGGGGCGCATACCCTACCGAACAGTAGGTATCCGACGTCTCAATTGCCGCCTTCATCGGCGTCATCACCGGCAAGCACTCGGTAGAGCGACTTGCGCGCCTCGACAAGCACGTCGGCTGCGGCCTTGACCTGCGCTGGTGTGCCTACAGCAGCCACTTGACCGGCCGCGCCCATCAGCTGGCCGATCAGTTCACGAAGGTCCTGCTCCGGCTCCCCTACGCTGAGACGAACGTCATCCCACGGTGCCCCGAGATCGGCGCGATGCTCCTCGACGTACGCGACGCCTTCCTCGGTCAGCTTGGCGGTCTTGCGGCCGGCGACCTTTTCGATGATGACGAGTCCCTCGTCCTCGAGTTGGGACAGCGCGGGATAAATGGAACCCGGACTCGGTTTCCAGACGCCGCCGCTGCGCTCGACGATCTGCTGAATCAATTCGTAGCCGTGCATCGGCTCTTCCGCGATCAACAACAGAATCGCAGCGCGCACATCTCCACGACGACCGCGTCCGCCACGTCCTCGCCCGCGACCGAACTGAGCGCCCGGACCGAAGCCGGGGCCGGGTCCGCCGTCTGGACCGAAACGCCCCCGCCGATGGCCTCTGCGTGGCATGTCACCGAAGCCCGGCCGCTCGTGCGGTCGACCGCGTCGTCCACCGTCTCGATCGCCGGGACCATCGCCCGGCGCGCCGTCGTCCGTCGGCACCCACATCACAAATGGTGGCCGTTGCTCACGGCCGAAACCGCCGAAGAAACCGCGTCGGCCGAACATCCCCTCGTTCGGGAAACTTGCATCCATCGTCGAACCTCCATCACTATCGTTGATAGTTCGACGATATATCGCCATATCGGGTTGCGCAACATTTTTGCTGCACACAAGCATGCCTTGGAGAACTCGAAAATCAGCCGATGCGGCGTGGGTCGATCTGAATGCGGACCGGACCCGATGACTTCCGCGCACTGCGCGCGGCCCTCGCATGTGCCAGAGCGTCCGCAAGGCCGCGACCGTCCTTGCGTGGAACGCGGACCAGCATTCGCTCCGGCGCGACACCGCTCTCGTCCTCACCGGAATACGGAAGCCTCTCCCCCGCAGGCAATTCCACTGGTCCGAGTAGTACAGCACTTGCCGGCAGATCAGCTGAGTCCACCAACTCCGCAATTGCTGCGGATCCACCGTCGATCGCAGCCATGTGAACGGCCGGAGGAAAGCCGACCTCGTCCCGTTCCTCGAATTGAGATTGTGCGTGCCCCACTGGATCCCATCGGACCAACGCCTGCACCGTCGGGATACCCGAGTCTGCGACAACCACAACTTCACCGCCTTCGGACAGCGGAATCACCATGGCAGCAGCCGACATCCAGCGTCTGAGTGTTTCCTCGGCGGCGCGAAGATCGGGCCGACCGAGCAGTGCCCAACCGTCGAGCAAGAGCGCGGCGCCGTAGCCGCCGGTCATCACCGGCTCGGCACCCACTGTCGAGACCACCAACGCGGGCCCGTGTGGCAGTTCCTTGACCACATCACCGCCCCCGGACAGAACAACTTTCACACCGGGAAACGCCCGCCCGAGTTCTTCGGCGGTCCGGCCGGCACCGACCACCACCGCGCGCAACGCTTTCGCCCCGCACGCGTGACATCGGTAGGCGGCATCGGCAACCCCGCACCAGCGGCACGCCGGTTTCCCGGCGCCGTCGGGACCTGCCGCAGCGGGAAGAGCCAGTGGGCCGTTGCACCGACGGCACCGTGCCGGGGCACGGCACTTTCCGCAGGCCAGGGTCGGTACGTACCCCCGCCGAGGCACCTGCACCAGGACTCCGTTGCCCTCACCCAGAGCGCGCCGGGCGGCCGCGAATGCAATAGCGGGCAAACGAGCCGCTCTGGCTCCCGGATCGCGGGCCAAGGCTTGATCGCTGTCGGCGAGCGCGGTGATCTTGGGTGCGTGAGCACGAACGACGTCCCGCGTAGCGACCAGATCGTGCGCCCATCCCGAGTCGACGAGTACCTGCGCTTCTGCCGTACGGGAGAACCCACCGATCACGACGGCGCACCCGGCGACGTAGCCACGCAGGACGGCAACTTCGCGGGCATGTGGATAGGGCGACCGCGGCTCGGACAAGTTGTCGTCGCCGTCGTCCCAGACGACGACAAGACCGGTCTCGGGCGTCGGCGCAAAAACTGCACTGCGCGTGCCGACGACGATCCGGGCGGTCCCGCGCAGTGCAGCGAGCCACCTTCGGTATCGCATGGCCGGCCCCAGGCCTGCGGACAGACCCACCACTGCATCCGCTCCGGAGAGTTCGGTACATGCGGCGACGACGCGGTCCAGGTCGCGTTGATCGGGCACAACCAGAATCGCGGATTTACCACTTGCCGCTACAGCCCCGGCCAATTCGGCCAGGCGCAGTGGCCAGTTTTCACCAGGCAACGCCTGCCAGACCGCACGCGGGCTTTTCGACTCGCGAATCGCGGACAGGAAGGCGTCACCGAATCTGTAGAGATGCCAACCATTTTCGATCGGTTCAGGAGCGGACGGCGGCTCGGCGGGCTCCCACGGTTCCGCCTCGACCTTCGCGTGGCGCGGCGGTACCGCCAAACGGAGAACGTCAGCACGGGTTCCGGCATAACGCTCCGCCACACGATCGACGACTTGCGCGATTTCGGCCGTCAGGACCCGCTCGGACGAGATGACGCGTTCGAGCCAGCCGAACTTCCCCTGATGGTCACTGGTCGCCTCGCGCGAGACGATGAAACCGTCCACCAGACGACCAGCGAAGCGGATGCGCACCCGGACTCCGGGCTGCGCATCCGCTTCGAGTTCACGAGGAACGAGGTAGTCGAATTCACGGTCGAGGTGAGCGAGCGGGAGCATCGGCAGTACCCGGGCGACCGGATCGACTTCTGCCGCTACTCTTTCCGCGCCCACCCGCGCCCCGTCTGTACGTCAGTGATCAGAGACCAGCTGCGCTACGCAGCTTGTCGGCACGATCGGTGCTCTCCCACGGGAGGTCGATGTCGGTGCGACCGAAGTGACCGTATGCCGCCGTCTGCGCGTAGATCGGACGCAGCAGGTCGAGGTCGCGGATGATCGCTCCCGGACGCAGGTCGAAGATCTCGGTGATCGCCTTCTGGATCCGTGCCGGATCGGTCTTCTCGGTGCCGAAGGTTTCGACGAAGAGTCCGACCGGAGCTGCCTTGCCGATGGCGTAGGCGACCTGAACCTCGATGCGGTCGGCCAGACCTGCGGCAACAGCGTTCTTGGCCACCCAACGCATGGCGTAGGCAGCGCTTCGGTCGACCTTTGACGGGTCCTTGCCGGAGAACGCGCCGCCGCCGTGGCGAGCCATTCCGCCGTAGGTGTCGACGATGATCTTGCGGCCGGTCAAACCGGCGTCACCCATCGGGCCACCGAGGACGAACTTGCCCGTCGGGTTCACCAGCAGACGAACATCGGAGGTGTCGAGATCGGTGAGGTTCACGTCGGTCAGCACCGAGTGAAGCACCTTCTCGCGAAGATCGGGCGTCAACAGGTTGTCGAGGTCGATGTCAGCGGCATGCTGGGTGGAGATGACCACGGTGTCGAGACGGACAGCCTTGTCACCGTCGTACTCGATGGTGACCTGGGTCTTGCCGTCCGGGCGCAGGTACGGCAGCACGCCGGACTTACGGACCTCGGTCAACCGGCGAGAGAGACGATGAGCCAACGCGATGGGCAGCGGCATCAGTTCCGGCGTGTCGGTGGTGGCGTAGCCGAACATCAGGCCCTGGTCGCCCGCACCCTGACGGTCGATCTGGTCGTCGCTGATTCCGTCGACGCGAGCCTCGTGCGAGTGATCGACACCCTGCGCGATCTCGGGCGACTGCGCGCCGATCGCGACGTTGACGCCACAGGAGTTACCGTCGAAGCCCTTTGCCGAGCTGTCGTAGCCGATCTCGAGGACCGTGTCGCGCACGATCTTCGGAATGTCTGCGTACGCAGTGGTCGTGACCTCGCCGGCTACGTGAACCTGGCCGGTGGTGACCAGAGTTTCGACGGCCACGCGGGCGCGCGGGTCCTGGGTGAGCAGCGCGTCGAGGATCGAGTCGCTGATCGCGTCACAGATCTTGTCCGGGTGCCCCTCGGTGACGGACTCGCTGGTGAATAGCCGACTGCCGGACTTGCTCACAGATCTCCCTCTCGACGACTGAGTTCTTGACTACAGCTTATTGAAGTATCCGAATCACCGTTCGGTGACCGTTTTGTCATGCTTTGTTAGCTGGGGGCTGAGCCGACGATAACGGTTGGACCGCCTGCGCAACACCCTTGTGCTCACCCGATTATCGTGGGGTAACTCTCACCACCGGGCGCGTGTCGCTACTCGGGGAAGAGCTTGACCAGGGCATCGAGTACTCGACTGGCCATCAAAGCCTTGGATCCGTGCTCGAGCGCGGACTCCGAGCCGTCGGAACCGAGCAGCCAACCGTCGTTGTGATCGACCTCGAACGCCTTGCCCTCGCCGACCGCATTGACCACGAGGAGGTCGCAACCTTTGCGGGCAAGCTTGGAGCGGGCGTAACTGAGAACGTCACCATGGGCGTCACCGGTCTCTGCGGCGAATCCGACGATCACCGTTCGAGCGTCCAGATCGCCGTCACGACGCGCTTCGACGAGACCGGCGAGGATGTCGGCGTTTCTGGTGAGGCTGATCGAGTCGGGTTCGTTTGCGCCCTTCTTGATCTTGCTGCCTTCGACGGTGGTGGGGCGGAAGTCCGCGACAGCTGCAGCCATGACGACTCCGTCGTGTCCCGGTGCGTGCTTCTCCACTGCCAACCGGAGATCTTCGGCCGTCTTGATGTGCACGACGTCGACAGCGGCGGGGTCGGCAAGATCGGCCGTGTAACCGGCGATCAGCGTGACGTGAGCGCCGCGTTGTGCGGCCAGACGGGCGAGCGCGTAGCCCTGTTTGCCGGAGCTGCGATTACCGAGAAAGCGCACCGGATCGAGCGGCTCGCGAGTACCGCCGGCGGTGACCAGAATGCGGCGACCTTCCAGGTCGCGCGGCAACGCGTCCGAGCGCTCGAGGAGCAACGATGCCAACCCGACGATCTCGTCGGGTTCGGGAAGTCGACCGGCCCCGGTGTCTTTTCCGGTCAAACGCCCGGAGGCAGGTTCGATCACGTGGACGCCGCGCGAGCGCAGTGTCGCCACGTTGGACACCGTTGCGGGGTGCTCCCACATCTCGGTGTGCATTGCGGGGGCGAAGACGACCGGACAGCGTGCGGTCAACAAGGTGGCTGTCAACAGGTCGTCTGCGCGGCCCATGACAGCTCGCGCCATCAGATCAGCGGTTGCCGGCGCGATGACAACGAGATCGGCTTCCTGTCCGAGGCGGACATGCGGAACCTGCGGGACGTCGTTGAAGACGCCGGTGTGAACCGGGTTGCCGGAGAGTGCTTCGAACGTGGCGCGGCCGACGAACTCCAGAGCGGATTCGGTCGGAATCACGCGGACGTGATGACCGCTCTCGGTGAAGCTGCGGATGATCGAGCACGCTTTGTACGCGGCGATACCCCCACCGACACCGACGACAATGCGCTTACGTATCGATGTGGGCGCGTCGGACACTCCCCCGACACCCGAACGAGGTTCGGGTGCGGCAGACGTGGTGCTCACTCGCCTTCGGTGTGCTCGAGGAGATCAGCGTGGATTTCACGCAACGCGATGGACAGCGGCTTTTCCTGCAGACCGGGCTCGACCAGAGGTCCGACGTATTCGAGGATGCCGTCACCGAGCTGGTTGTAGTAGTCGTTGATCTGGCGCGCACGCTTGGCCGAGTAGATGACCAGGGCGTACTTGGAAGAGGTGCGTTCGAGCAACTCGTCGATCGGCGGGTTGGTGATGCCGAGCGGGGTGTCGTAGGCAGGCAGAGCGCCCTGACCTGCTGCGGACGCGGCTGAAGTGCTGCTCACTCTTGTGTCTCCTGAATTAGATCTTCATTGAAGAACTAGTTTTATCGATCCGGATATCTGAGAAACGGGGCGGAAATCGGTTCCCGAAGGGTGCGGAATCAGTTCCCAACCAACAAGGATACCAACTCATCGCAAGCACGGCTTACATCCTCGTTCACGATGACCGTGTCGAACTCGTCCTGTGCGGCCAATTCCACTCGGGCCGTCTCGAGTCGGCGTGCCACGACGTCTTCCGTTTCGGTTCCCCGTCCGGTCAGCCGTTGCACCAGAACGTCCCAGCTCGGTGGAGCCATGAACACCAACAGAGCTTCGGGCATCGCCCGGCGGACAGCTCGTGCTCCGGCGAGATCGACCTCGACGAGTACGGGCTTTCCAGCTTCGAGCGCTTCTTCGATCGGAGCTGCGGGGGTGCCGGAGCGCTGTAGACCGCCGTGGATTTCCGCCCATTCGAGAAGTTCACCGGAGTCGATCATCCGTTGAAATTCTTCACGGGAGGTGAATCGGTAGTCCTTGCCGTCCACTTCACCGGGACGGGGATCGCGAGTGGTCGCCGAAACGCTGAAAACGAGTTCAGGCAACCGAGTTCTCAGCTCGCGAACGACGCTGGACTTACCGACAGCCGAAGGGCCGGCCAGTACAACCAGCCGACCCCTCCGCACTGCGGTCTTGCTCTCTGACACTGTTGCGTCAGCAATCATCAGACACTGCCGCGTCAGCAATCATCACTTGTCGGCTCAGGCCTCGAAGTCAAACTTGGTGAGCAGAGCCTTGCGCTGCCGATCACCGAGGCCACGAAGGCGACGGGTCGGTGCAATCTCCAGCTCGGTCATGATCTCCTGAGCCTTGACCTTGCCCACCTTGGGCAGCGCCTCGAGCAGTGCCGAAACCTTCATCTTGCCCAAGATTTCGTTGTCTTCGGCGTCCTTGAGGACCTGCTTGAGGTCGGTGCCGCCACGCTTCAGGCGCTCCTTGAGCTCAGCCCTGGCCTTGCGGGCAGCAGCTGCCTTCTCCAAAGCAGCAGCGCGCTGCTCATCAGTCAACTGGGGAAGGGCCACGGTTCCTCCGTCTCGTCGTGTGCAAATTTTGTCTATTCCGCTGATAACCAGCAGCGATAGCGACCGTACTCACGCCTGGCGCGAATTGCTAACCCACCCCCCGCGGTCCGATGCAGATCGCGGTGGGTTATGCGCGTCGAATCGATGTCACACATCATCGCCGTTTTCGGCTGGATCGAGACGGATTCGACGCAACACGAACGTGCGTACAGTACCGAAATAGACTGTAACACAAAGCATTTCGATACATCAGATGCGACGTCCCCATGCGTGTGTGCGAAATCGTTACCTGCGGGAATGAACGTGGTCGCCGACACATCCAAAAATTTCGAGCATTTTCGACGCCCATGCGCGTGTCGCGGCCTGTTTTCAGGTCGGCAGCGACGATTTCGGATCGTCGGCATCGACCGTGTCCGGTTCGGTGCGGCTCACGCCGGGGGCGGCCAGAGCGAGTACTACCGCGAGGCTCGCCCAGAGCAATGAATTCTCCAGGACGAATCCGACGACCGGGATATCCATGTCCGCGCCGACCCGAGGAAGCCGAAACAGCACGACCGCAGCGGTGAGGCCGATCGCGATCCAGGACCACGCGGGTACCGATCGGGTGTCCTCCCCCACGCCCGACTTGATCGGAACGAGGAGCACACCCACCGCCGGCACCAACCACACGAAGTGGTGGGTCCAGGCAATGGGAGTCACGATTGCCGCCAGCAGAGCCACCACCGTGAAACCGGCAAGATCACCTCGCAGGCGCTGAGCGCGCCGCGTCGCGACAATTCCGAGGACACCCAACACTGCACAGGCGACGAGCCATGCCGGACCCACCAGGCCCTCGGGGAGTAGCCGTAAGGCCATTCCACGCACGGACTGGTTACCGAACACGGACGGGTCACCGACCGCGACGCGCCCCGAGAGTGAGGCGATGTCACCGAAGTAGTCGATCGTCTGTCGCGGGAGAACGGCAAAGCCGAGTGCCGTGGCGCCGAGGAAGCCGGCGAGGCCGCCCGCAACTGCTTTCCAGCGCCCGGTGATCACGTAGTAACCGATGTAGACGAGAGGCACCAGTTTGACGGCCCCGGCGATCCCCACCAGCACACCCTCGGGAATCCACCGTGGTCGAGCCAGCACGTCGATCAGGCACAGGAGTGTCAGGAACAACCCGACCTGCCCGTACCCGAGGTGATCGGAGATCGGCGATGCCGCCGTCCACAGGACCAGGAAACCTACGTAGACGACGACGGGCCGCCTACGTGTGAACGGGACTTCGCGATAGCTGAGCACGATGATCGCGGCCAGCATCAGGAGGCTGACAAAACTCCATCCCCACTGGACCGCACCCCAGGAACCCAAGGCGACCGGAACGGCGACGAGCGCAGCGAAGGGCGGATAAGTGAACGGCAGTCTCGCGTTGAACGACTCGTCGTACAGGTTCGAGCCGTCGAGGACGGCTTGACCCGCCGTCCGGTACACGGCGAGATCGTCGCCGTGTACGCCGGTGACGGATTGGAACCCGGTGGCGAGCAGCGCGCACGCCGCGACGAGAAGTCCGATCTGCCACCAACGATTCACCGACGGACGGTACCACCGGGTTCCACCGCTCGAACGAGCCTCGAGGTCACTCACGGATCAGTGCGCCAATGCGGCTTCGATCTCGTCTCGGTCACGCATTGCTGCCTCCCGAAGTGCCGATACCGAAGGACCATGCTTGAGCACCCCACGGGAAGTGTTCGGCAGCAGGAGCTCGGTCGATCCCGCGAAGATGTCTGCGAGATCCGCTGCCGTCGCACCCTGCGCGCCGAGCCCCGGAGCGAGAATCGGGCCGTTGAACTGCGACAGGTCCAGACCGTGGTCCCGAGTTGCACCGACCACCAGTCCGACGGTGTCGCGTCCGTCGGCGTTCGCGTCGACCGCAGCGTTGACGATCGACTGAGCCACGCTCACACCGTGGGCCGACGACTGTTGAAGTACGCCGCCTTCCGGATTGGAGGTTCGTGCCAGCACGAAGATCCCGCGTGCGTTCTGCCTTGCCAGTTCGAGTGTCGGAGCCAACGCCCCGAATCCCAGGTACGGCGAAACGGTGACCGAGTCGGAGGCCAACGGCGAATCACCCAACCAGGCTTGCGCGTACGCGTCCATCGTCGAACCGATGTCACCGCGCTTGGCGTCCGCGACGACAAGCGTTCCAGCATCGCGAAGAACCGAGATGGTCCGCTCCAACACGGCGAAGCCGGCGCTTCCGTACGCCTCGAAGAACGCAACCTGAGGTTTGACGAGTCCAACCTCACCGGTGAAGGCCTCGACGCAGATCTCGGCGAAAGTCTCGAGACCTTCGGCGGTACGTGGCAGTCCCCACGCGTCGAGAAGCGCGGGATGCGGGTCGATACCGACGCACAGCCGCCCCCGGTCCGCGATCGCGGACCGGAGACGATGCCCCCAACTGTGACTCACGACTGCTGTGCCGGCTGACGAAGACCTGCGTGCAGTTCCTGCAGGGAGTGAACTCCGATGTCGCCGCGGATGGCCGCTTCGATGCCCTGCACGGCGGCCGAGGCGCCCTGGACCGTCGTGATGCACGGGATGTTCGACGCGACTGCTGCGCTTCGGATCTCGTAGCCGTCGACACGCGGACCGTTGTTGCCGTACGGGGTGTTGATGACCATGGCGACCTCACCGCTGCGGATCTGGTCGACGATGGTCTCGGCACCGGCCGGAACATTCTCACCCGACTGCTTGTACACCTGCTTGCACTCGATACCGTTGCGCCGCAACACATCTGCGGTTCCTTCGGTGGCAAGGATGGTGAATCCGAGATCTGCCAGGCGCTTGACCGGGAAGATCAGCGAACGCTTGTCCTTGTTGGCGACCGAGACGAACACCGCGCCTGTGGTGGGCAACGACCCGTAGGCGGCCGTCTGCGACTTGGCAAAAGCCGTACCGAAGTCGAAGTCGATACCCATGACTTCACCGGTGGACTTCATTTCCGGGCTGAGCAAGGTATCCACGCCGGTACCGTCGGCGCGGCGGAAGCGGTTGAACGGCAACACAGCTTCCTTGACCGCGATCGGTGCACCGGCCGGGGTGTTTCCACCGTCGCCGGTCGCCGGCAGGATGCCGCTTGCGCGCAGGTCGGCGATGGATTCGCCGAGCATGACGCGGGCGCATGCCTTGGCCAGCTGGACGGCCGTCGCCTTGGAGACGAACGGAACCGTACGGCTGGCGCGGGGATTTGCTTCCAGCACGTAGAGGATGTCGTCCTTGAGGGCGTACTGGACGTTGAGCAGGCCCTTGACGCCGATGCCCTTTGCGAGAGCCTCGGTGGAGCGGCGGACGTTCTCGAGGTCCGCACGGCCCAGAGTGATGGGCGGGAGTGCGCACGCCGAGTCACCGGAGTGAATGCCGGCTTCCTCGATGTGCTCCATGACGCCGCCGAGATACACCTCGGTGCCGTCGCACAGAGCGTCGACGTCGATCTCGACCGCGTCTTCGAGGAAGCGGTCGACCAGGACCGGACGATCGTCGGAGATCTCCGTGGCACGCGAGATGTAGTCGGCGAGTGAAGCCTCGTCGTAGACGATCTCCATGCCGCGCCCACCGAGCACGTACGACGGACGCACCAGCACCGGGTAGCCGATGCCTGCTGCGATCTCGCGGGCGCCGTCGAACGTGGTGGCGGTACCGAACTTCGGTGCAGGCAGACCGGCTTCGGTGAGCACGCGACCGAATTCGCCGCGGTCCTCCGCCAGGTCGATGGCTGCGGGGCTGGTTCCCACGATGGGAACGCCGGCAGCTTCGAGGCGCTTCGCCAATCCGAGCGGGGTCTGGCCGCCGAGCTGGACGATGACGCCGGCAACGGTGCCCGACTGCGCCTCCGCGCGGTAGACCTCGAAGACGTCCTCGAATGTCAGCGGCTCGAAGTACAGGCGATCAGCGGTGTCGTAGTCCGTGGAGACGGTCTCGGGGTTGCAGTTGACCATGACGGTCTCGTACCCGGCCTCGGACAGCGTCTGGGCAGCGTGGACACACGAGTAGTCGAACTCGATGCCCTGGCCGATGCGGTTGGGGCCGGATCCGAGGATCAGAACCTTGGGTCGCTCGGTCTGCGGAGCAACTTCGGACTCGGCCTCGGGATCAAGCTCGTAGGTCGAGTAGTGGTACGGCGTCTTGGCCTCGAACTCTGCGGCGCAGGTGTCGACGGTCTTGTAGACGGGGCGCACGCCCAGCTGATCACGCAGAGCGCGAACGGCGTCCTCACCTGCGTGCGTGTCACCACCGAGTTCGGGGCGCAGAGCCGCGATCTGGCGGTCCGAGATGCCGTGGTACTTGGCCTGACGCAGGGCAGCCTCGTCGAAAGACTCTGCAGCGCGAAGCTTTTCACCGAGCTCGTGAATCTGCTGGAACTGGTCGAGGAACCACGGATCGATCTTGGTGGCGTCGAAGAGCTGCTCGACAGTTGCGCCGAGGGCGAATGCCTTCTCGATGCCGTACATGCGGCCGTCCTGCGGAACGCTCAGATCGGCGAGCAGGGCGTCCAGGCTCTCCGTCTCGATGTCGGCGCCGGTCCAGTAACCCGCACGCTTGGTCTCGAGTGAACGCATGACCTTGCCGAAAGCCTCGGTGAAGTTGCGGCCGATGCTCATGGCCTCGCCTACCGACTTCATCGTGGTGGTCAAGGTTCCGTCGGCACCGGGGAACTTCTCGAAAGCGAACCGCGGAGCCTTGACGACGACGTAGTCGAGTGTCGGCTCGAAGCAAGCCGGGGTTTCCTTGGTGATGTCGTTGACGATCTCGTCGAGCGTGTAGCCGATGGCAAGCTTGGCGGCCATCTTGGCGATCGGGTAACCGGTCGCCTTCGACGCCAGCGCCGACGAGCGGGAAACGCGCGGGTTCATCTCGATGACAACCAGGCGGCCGTCCTTCGGGTCCATCGCGAACTGGATGTTGCAGCCACCGGTGTCGACGCCCACCTCACGCAGAATATCGATGGAGAGGTCGCGCATCGCCTGGTACTCGCGGTCGGTCAGCGTCATCGCGGGAGCGACGGTGACCGAGTCTCCGGTGTGGACACCGACCGGGTCGACGTTCTCGATGGAGCAGACGATCACGACGTTGTCGCGACTGTCGCGCATCAACTCGAGTTCGTATTCCTTCCAGCCGAGGATGGATTCCTCGATCAGGACGTTCGCCGTCGGCGACGCGGCCAGACCGCCACCGGCGATGCGGTTGAGATCGTCGACGTCGTACGCCATGCCGGAACCGAGGCCGCCCATGGTGAAGGACGGACGCACGACAACCGGGTAACCGAGTTCGGCGACCGTGGCGTGTACTTCGTCCATCGTGTAGCAAACTGCGGACTTCGCGGATTCGCCACCGACCTTGGCGACGATGTCCTTGAACTTCTGGCGATCCTCGCCGCGCTGGATGGCGTCGAAGTCGGCGCCGATCAGCTCGACGTCGTACTTCTCGAGGATGCCCTGCTCGTGCAGCGCCACTGCGGCGTTGAGAGCGGTCTGACCGCCGAGCGTCGCGAGGACGGCGTCGATCTTGTTGCCCTGCAACGCTTCCTTGGCGATGACCTTCTCGAGGAACTCGGCCGTGATCGGCTCGACGTACGTGGCGTCGGCGAACTCGGGGTCCGTCATGATGGTGGCCGGGTTGGAGTTGACCAGGCTGACGCGCAGGCCCTCCTCCTGGAGGACGCGGCAAGCCTGGGTGCCCGAGTAGTCGAACTCACAGGCCTGACCGATGACGATCGGACCGGAGCCGATTACCAGGATGTGCTTGAGATCTGTACGGCGTGGCATTAGTTCTTGACTCCGGTTTCTTTCCGTGCGGAGAGCAGGCTGGTGAAGCGGTCGAAGAGGTACGCAGCGTCGTGCGGGCCGGCTGCCGCCTCCGGGTGGTACTGCACCGAGAAGGCCGAATCGTCCAGCAGGCGAACACCTTCGACGGCTCCGTCATTGGCGCAGGTGTGGCTTACCACGGCGCGACCGAACGGGGTGTCGAATTCCTGGCCGGCTTCACCTTCGAGTGCGAAGCCGTGGTTCTGCGCGGTGATCGCGATGCGACCCGTCTGATGCTCGATCACCGGGATGTTGATGCCGCGGTGGCCGAACTTCATCTTGTACGTGCTCAGGCCGAGTGCGCGGCCCAGGATCTGGTTGCCGAAGCAGATACCGAACAGCGGCAAGCCCTGTCCGATGACCTCTTTTGTCAGGTGCACTGCGCCGTCGGCGGTGGCCGGGTCACCGGGACCGTTGGAGAGGAACACTCCGTCGGCCTTCAGGTCGAGGATCTGTTCGAGACTCGCATTGGACGGCAACACGTGGACGCGGATACCGCGCTCGGCGAACATGCGCGGGGTGTTGGTCTTGATACCGAGGTCGATCGCGGCAACCGTGTACAGCGCCTCCCCGCCCTTCGGCTCGACGACGTAGCCGCTGGTGGTGCTGACTTCACCGGCAAGATCGGCGCCGAGCATGGTCGGCTGATCCTGAACCCGTCGGACCAGTTCGTCATCGGCGGCGATGGCTTCACCGGAGAAGACGCCTGCCTTCATCGAACCGCGAGTACGCAGGTGGCGAACCAGGGCACGAGTGTCGATCCCGGCGATTCCGACGATGCCCTGCTCTTCGAGCTTGGCCTGCAGCGAACCGGTTGCACGCCAGCTCGAGGTGACGCGCGAGGGGTCACGAACGACGTACCCGGCAACCCAGATCTTGGCGCCGGCACTCTCGCCGGTCGGTCCGACCGACTCGTCGTCTTCGTCGTTCCAGCCGGTGTTGCCGATCTGCGGCGCGGTGGAGACCACGATCTGGCGGTGGTAGCTGGGATCGGTGAGCGTTTCCTGGTAGCCGGTCATGCCGGTGCTGAACACCGCTTCGCCCAGGGTCTGTCCAACCGCACCGAAGGTGGTTCCGCGGAACACCCGTCCGTCTTCGAGGACCAGTACTGCGGGGCTGTTGCCAAAGCCGCTCATGCGTTCTTTCCGTTCTGCTCGATGTCGCCAGAGCTTGCGTCTTCGTTGTCATTCGTCTTGTTCGAGGCAGTCTTGTTCGAAGCAGTTACCGGCTTGACCCAGTCCGGATAAACCGTCTTGTCGTCACCGCGCACGCCCGTGTCGATCTCGGTTCCGCTCGGCAATTCCCAGCGAATCACCAGGACGCCGTCCTTGCTCATGACCTTGCCGGCAAGACCGTTCTCCGTGCGGATCGCACGGATCGACTTCTCCGGAATCCAGATGGCCGACGCACCGTCACGCTCGACCAGAATTCCGCCGCTGTAGCGGCTGATCTCGCAGGTGGCGCGGAAACCGAGGTCGCCGACGGCGATGCGGTCCTGCCAACTGGGTGCGATGGTGCTACCGACGTACAGGCCGGTGGTCGGCAGGACGAGCAGTTCACCCAGGGTTGCCGGTACCGTCGGCAGTTCGCCGATCTTGTCTTTCTGCCGTCGAGCGCGTCCACGCCAACCGACGTACATCAGGCCGATCATCGCGACCCAGAAGATCGCCAGACCGATGATCCACAGTGCTCTGTCCATGACGCGCTACTCCTCGCTACTCCGCAGCCGCACATTCCCGTCGTGTGCGGTGATGCGGCCACGTAACAGTGTGGTCGTGACCCGTGCGGGCAATGTCATCGACTCGTACGGAGTGTTATGCGCGACACTCGCCAGGTCTGGGCCGTGGACCGTCCACTCGGCCGACGGATCGACCAATGTCAGGTTGGCGGGCTCCCCCACCTCGATGGGACGGCCTTGATCGTCGAGTCCGACGATCGCCGCCGGGCGCTCGCTCATGACCCGCGCAACACCGCGCCAGTCCAACAGGCCGGGCTGGACCATCGTCTGCACGATGATCGAGAGCGCGGTCTCGAGGCCGAGCATTCCGGGGCGGGCGGCCGCGAATTCGCAGCACTTGTCCTGCTCGGCGTGCGGAGCGTGATCGGTGGCCACGCAGTCGATGATGCCCTCGGCCAGACCCTTGCGCAGGGCAGCAACATCGCTGGCCTCACGAAGTGGCGGGTTGACCTTGTTGATGGCGTCGTACGTCTCGAGACGTGAATCATCGAGGAGCAGGTGATGCGGGGTGACCTCGGCGGTGATCGAAATCCCTTGGCTGCGAGCCCACTTCACGAGTTCGACGGTTCCGGCGGTGGATGCGTGGCAGATGTGAACGCGGGCGCCGGCGTCACGCGCGAGCAGTGCGTCACGGGCCACGATCGATTCTTCGGCTGCTCGCGGCCATCCGGCCAGGCCGAGACGCGCGGCCGTGGGGCCCTCGTGGGCGACCGCACCGACCGTCAAACGCGGTTCTTCCGCGTGCTGCGCGATCAGGACGCCCAGTGAGCTGGAGTATTCGAGCGCGCGACGCATGATCAGTGGGTCGTAGACGCAGTGACCGTCGTCGGAGAACATCTTGACCTTGCCGACGCCTGCGGCCATGGTCGCCATCTCGGCGAGCTGCTTGCCTTCCAGGCCTGCGGTGACTGCGCCGACGGGGTGGACGTCGACGAGGCCGACTTCCTGTCCGCGTCGCCAGACGTGATCGGTGATGACCACCGAATCGGCGACGGGGCTCGTGTTCGCCATCGCGAAGACCGCGGTGTATCCACCCAGAGCGGCCGCGGAGCTTCCGGTTTCGATGGTCTCGGTGTCTTCGCGACCAGGCTCACGTAGATGGGTGTGCAGGTCCACGAAGCCGGGAAGCAGGATCTGCCCGCCGGCATCGATCACCTCGGATGCCGTGGCCGGATCGAGGTCCACGCCGATCTCGAGGATCGTGCCGTCGCCGACGAGTACGTCGGTGGGCTCACCTTCTCCGTAGATCAGGACTCCGCGGAGCAGGACACTCACGGGTGATTCTCCGTTCTCGTTTCTGGTCACAGCGCACCGTCCTCCGACCCGACCAGCAGTCGGAACAAGACAGCCATGCGCATGTGTACGCCGTTGGTAACCTGTTGCAGTACAGCAGTTTTCGAGGAATCGGCGACGGCGGATGCGATCTCCATGCCGCGCAGCATCGGACCGGGGTGCAAGACCACCGCGTGGTCGGCCAGCATCGCCAGTCGCTTCTCGGACAGGCCGTAGTTGATCGAGTACTCGCGCTGCGAAGGGAAGAAGCCGCCGTTCATGCGTTCGGCCTGAACCCGCAGCATCAGCACCGCGTCGAGTCCGGGCAGTTCGGCGTCGAGCGAATGCGAGACCGTGACCGGCCACGTGTGCGCGCCGACCGGCAGCAGTGTCGGAGGCGCCACCAAGACGACCTCCGCGCCGAGCATCGAGAGCAGCAGCGCGTTGGACCGGGCCACACGGCTGTGCAGAATGTCGCCGACGATCGCGATCCGCTTGCCCTCGATGTCGCCGAGGCGCTGGCGAAGGGTCAAAGCGTCGAGAAGCGCCTGAGTTGGATGCTCATGCGTGCCGTCACCTGCGTTGATGACTGCCGGGCCACCGTCGTCGGCCGCTCCGGTCCACTTGGCGATCTGATGGGCGGCACCCGAAGCCGGATGCCGCACGATGAGGGCGTCAGCACCGGCCGCGCGCAGGGTCATCGCGGTATCGCGCAGAGATTCGCCCTTGGACACCGAGGAACTCGATGCGCTGACGTTGATGACGTCCGCGCTCATCCACTTACCGGCCACCTCGAAGGACACCCGGGTGCGCGTCGAGTTCTCGAAGAACACCGTCATGACCGTGCGTCCGCGCAGCGTCGGGAGTTTGCGTACTTCGCGGCCCAGCAGCGCCTGCTCGAAGCGTTCTGCCTCGTCGAGAAGTTCTACCGCGGACTCACGATCGAGGTCCGCGATGGAAAGAAGGTGCTTCACGCGCTCTTACCTCCGGAGATGACTACCGCTTCCCTGCCGTCGTGTTCCTGGAGGAGAACCTTGACGTCTTCTGACCTCGCGGTCGGGACGTTCTTGCCGACGTAGTCGGCGCGCAGCGGCAGTTCGCGATGACCGCGATCGACCAGCACTGCGAGTTGGACGGCCCGGGGGCGACCGAGATCGCGCAACGCATCGAGGGCGGAGCGCACGGTGCGACCGGAGAAGAGGACATCGTCCACCAGGACGACCAGAGCATTGTCGACGCCACCTTCGGGGACGGACGTGCGCTCGAGCGGGCGATGCGGCTTGGTGCGGAGATCATCACGGTAGAGCGTGATGTCGAGAGATCCGATGGGAAGACGCACACCGGAGAATTCTTCGATCTTGGCGCGCAGTCGCGTGGCGAGGGTGGTTCCGCGCGTCGGGATGCCGATCAGGACCACACGAGGGGCTGTTCCCTCGGGTCCGTCGAGTGCGGTTTTCTCGATGATCTCGTGAGCGATCCGCGCGATGGTCCGGCCCACATCCTGGGCGGACAACAATTCACGGGTCTCACTACTTGCCTCGGCACCAGCGGATGCCTTGGCGCTGCCTGGACCTGCAAGATCGGATGGGCGAGACCCTTCGGGCACGCTCATACAGCGACCTCCTTCTCCGCCTCACTGGACGGATCGTTAAAGGATGTCTGACGGTCCCCACCCTATCAGCCGACAGACCTGATCCCGCCGTGCGAGCAGCGACTTCGACCGGTTGTGTGCAGACACACAACGCGCACGGTGACACTCGCACGGCGGTGGTGGAACAGAACTTGCTACTCGGTACCCGAATCCGATTCCTGCGCGCGCTGCGAGGTCGCAGCTGCAGCCGATCGAACCTGCGGCGCAACGAGAACGACCTGACCGAGGATTCCGTTGACGAATCCCGGAGAGTCGTCCGTCGAGAGCTGCTTCGCGAGTTCGACGGCCTCGTCCACGGCGACAACCGGCGGAACGTCCGTCGCATGGAAGAGCTCCCACACGGCGATACGCAGAATCGCACGGTCGACGGCGGGCAGACGCTCGAGCGTCCAATCCTGCAGATGCGAGGAGATGACCTGATCGATCCGGTCCAGATTCTCCGCAACGCCGGACACCAACGTGACGGTGTAGGCCGCGACGGGTGCTACCGCGTCGTCCTTGACGGACAGATCGGAACGCTCCGATGCGAGCGCGACCGGATCGAGGTCACGTGCCTCGGCTTCGAAGAGGAAGTCGACGGCACGCTTGCGCGCCTTGTGGCGTGCACCGAGTTTCTTATGTGTGCCGGACACTCAGGAATTCACACGCCCGAGGTAGTTGCCGTCACGGGAATCGACCTTGAGCTTGTCACCGGTGTTGATGAAGAGCGGCACGTTGATCTCGGCACCGGTCTCGAGGGTGGCAGGCTTGGTGCCGCCGGTGGAGCGGTCGCCCTGCAGGCCCGGATCGGTGTGCTTGACGACGAGCTCGACCGTGACCGGAAGCTCGACGAAGAGGGGAACGTCTTCGTGGGTCGCGACCTGGACGGCCATGTTCTCGAGCAGGAAACGCGACTGGTCGCCGACGGTGGATTCACTGATCGACACCTGGTCGTAGGTGTCGCCGTCCATGAAGATGTAGTCGCTGCCGTCGTGGTACAGGTAGGTCATGTCACGACGGTCGACCGTGGCGGTCTCGACCTTCACACCGGCGTTGAACGTCTTGTCCACTACCTTGCCCGAGAGCACGTTCTTGAGCTTGGTGCGCACGAAGGCAGGGCCCTTGCCGGGCTTGACATGCTGGAACTCGATGATCGTCCACAGCTGGCCTTCGATCTGCAGAACCAGACCATTCTTGAAATCACTGGTGGAAGCCACTTGCTTCGCGTCTCCTAGGGGTCGGGAAACCGTCTCAGACGACGGTAAGGTCTTTTGCGGTCAGTGTGAGCAGCTCTGGCCCCTGCTCACGAACAACGAGCGTGTCCTCGATCCGTACACCTCCGCGCCCGGAGAAGTACACGCCCGGCTCGACGGTCACCGCCGCGCCGGAAAGAAGTGTACCGGTGCCGAGCTTGCCGATTCCCGGTGCTTCGTGGATTTCGAGGCCGACACCGTGGCCGAGGCCGTGCAGGAACAACTCGCCGTAGCCTGCATCGTCGATCACCGAACGGGCGGCGGCGTCCACGGCCGCACATTCGACACCCGGAGCGAGGGCATCGCAACCGGCAGCTTGTGACCGCGCGACGAGTTCGTAAATCTCCCGTTGCCAATCGGAAACGGACTCGAGCACGTACGTCCGGGTCATGTCCGAGTGGTACCCACCGACCTGTGCGCCGAAGTCGAGTTTCACGAAGTCACCCGACGCCAGGATCGCGTCGGTCGGTCGGTGATGCGGAATCGCCGAGTTGACGCCTGCCGCCACGATCGTCTCGAAGGAAATACCGTCTGCGCCGTTGTCGAGCATCAGGTTTTCCAGTTCACGACCGACCTCTCGTTCGGTTCGGCCAGGTCGCAGACCGCCGCGAGCGATCAACTGCGCCAACGCGACATCAGCTGAAGTGCATGCGGCGCGCAACAACTCCACCTCGTGCTCGTCCTTGACCATGCGCAACTGTTCGACGAGTCCACTCGCCGGTTCGAACCGGATCTTCGGTGCTGCCTCGGTCCATGCGCGATGTTCGGCGAACGTCGCGACGTGTGACTCGAACGCGAGAACGGGCATCGTCGACTTCTCGATCAAGTGCGCAGCACTCGAACGGGCGATTTCAGCGCGCAGGTCCGGAACCTGCTCCGCCACCTGCGTCACGTAACGACCGTCGGTGCAGATCACCGTCGCGCGTTCGTCGGACGCCGAATCGGACGCACTGACGACGAGCGCCGCATTGGAACCGGTGAAACCGGTGAGGTACCTGATGTTGAGGAGATCTGTGACGAGAATCGCGTCGAGTTCGCGCTCCGCGAGGAGGCGTCTGAGGGATTCACGGCGTGTTCTGAAGTCGACCGGCATCCCTCGAACCTACCGCCCTGGCAGACCTGCCGATCAACTCGAAACTCACGGTTACAGCAATAAGTGTGGGTTAGGCCACAAGGTGTAATGGGTTCTAGTTAGGCTGTACCCATGAATGCGTGGTTGGTACGTGGCCTCGGCATGGCCCTGATACATGTTGTGTTTCGTGCGTTGCTCGGTGCAGCAATCGCACAGTGGCCACTTCAGGGGTCCACCCTGCGCTGGCTGTCCCTGTTGATCGTCATCGTCTTCGCCGCGATCTGGGGTGGTATCGACGGCATTCGCGACCGCCGAAACTTCCCCGAACCCGAGGACGGCGCCGATCTGACCATGCTGTGGCTCAAAGCTGCTTTGGTCGGCGGATTCGTCGCCGGCGCTGCCAGCTGGGCACTCAGCCTGGTCCCCTCCCTCGAACTCACTCAGCAGGGCTTGTTCTTCGAGGTGACCTCCGGTGCGGCGTTCACGATCCTTCTCATCTTCGTCCCTGCCATGATCGCCATCACCGTCGGACGTTTCTTCGTCAGTCGTGAGCAGCGCAAGAACGGAACCGCTCCGCAGACCCCGTCCCACGAGCGTCACCACGAACCGGTGCCCGTCAGCGAGGGCTACGACTCCCCCACCGAGCAGCACGCATACAGCGGAGCCGCCATGTCCGTCGAGGAATCCGACGCCGATACCGCGGTCTTCCCAGCGATCGATCTGGGCAAGCGCGAGCAGTAACGCCCGCCGTCCACACAACCGAATGCGGCCCCGAGGAAATTTTCCTCGGGGCCGCATTCGTGTGGTCGGCCTTTCGACTTCCCTCGTTCAGCCTCGCTCGGCGAGGAACCTGATCGCCAGCGGATACGCGGCGACGCCGAGTCCGACGATCACGCCGGTCGCAATCGGACTCAGGTAGGAATGGTGCCGAAACTCTTCTCGCGCATGAACGTTCGAGATGTGCACCTCGACGAGACCTGCGGTCAGTTCGGCGCATGCATCTCGCAGGACCACCGACGTGTGCGTCAAGCCACCGGCATTGAGGATCACCGGTTCCCCCGCGTCCGCCGCGTCGTGGATCCAACCGAGCAGATCGCCTTCGTGATCGCTCTGACGGACGATCACCTCGACGCCGAGGTCCTTACCTGCCGCGACGCACAATTCGATCAGATCGTCGTGTGTGGTCGCGCCGTAGACCTCGGGCTGACGCTTACCCAGACGCCCCAGATTGGGTCCGTTGACGACGTTGATCCTCACAGCAGGACCGTTCCGCCGGCCGGCCTGGGATCACGGGCGATCGCGGAGTACGCCGCGACCAGCAGGCTCGGATCCGGCCCTTCGAGGCGGCCCGGCTTGGCGAGGCCGTCGAGGACCACGAAACGGAGTAACCCGGCACGGTTCTTCTTGTCGGTCTGCATTCCCTTCATCAGATCGCCGAACGCATCACCGTCGTACGACGTCGGCAGCCCGACGAGATCGAGGATCGACTTGTGACGATCGGCGGTGGCGTCGTCGAGTCGGCCCGCGAGCCGTCCGAGTTCGGCAGCGAAGACCAGGCCGACGGAGACAGCGGCACCGTGGCGCCACTTGTAGCGCTCACGACGTTCGATCGCGTGGCCGAGGGTGTGGCCGTAGTTGAGGATTTCGCGCAGATCCGACTCGCGCAGATCCGCGGCCACGACCTTGGCCTTGACCTCGACGGAGCGCCGAATCAGCTCGGGCAGAACAGTTCCCGACGGATCGAGAGCAGCCTTGGGATCGGCTTCGATGAGGTCCAGGATCATTGGGTCGGCGATGAATCCGGTCTTGATGACCTCGGCCATGCCTGCAACGATCTCGTTGTGCGGCACAGTCTCGAGCGTCGCGAGATCGATGAACACCGCTCCCGGCTCGTGGAACGAACCGACGAGGTTCTTGCCCGCTTCGGTGTTGATACCGGTCTTGCCGCCCACTGCTGCGTCGACCATCGCGAGCAAAGTGGTGGGGACGTGAACAACCTTGACACCACGCATCCACGTAGCAGCGACGAAGCCGGTGAGGTCGGTCGCCGCTCCCCCGCCCAAGCTCATGATCGCGTCGCTGCGAGTCAGGCCGATCCGGCCGAGCACGTCCCAGCAGAAGCCCGCGACGGCAAGATCCTTACCGTCCTCGGCGTCGGGGATTTCGATGCGGTGAGCGTCGATTCCCTTCTCTGCCAACGCAGCCCGTACAGCCTCCGCGGTCTCTGCCAGCGGCGGCTGATGGAAGATCGCGACAGTGCGCGCGCCGTCGAACTCGGCAACAAGGTCACCGAGCAGGCCGCGGCCGATCACGACCGGGTAGGGACTTGCGGTCTTCACCTCTACACGTACGGGTTCGGTCACTGCTCCACTACTCCGCTCCGGTTGTTCATTTGTCTTGAAGTTTCGACACCAATTGCCCGACGACACGCGCCGGGCTTCGGCCGTCGGTCCGAATCCGAATCGTGGCCGAACGCCGGTACAGCGGACGACGACGCCTCATCAGCTCCTGGTATTTGACCTTGGGATCTCCGCCGGCCAGCAGCGGACGATGATTGTTCGCCCCCGTGCGGCGAAGCCCTTCGGCGACACTGATCTCCAGGTAGATGACCGTGTGACCCTGGAGCAGTTCGCGCGTGCGATCGGACAGGATCGCACCACCGCCGAGCGAGACGATTCCGTCGGTGGCCTGCAACGCGTCGCGAACCACCGATTCCTCGATCTCACGAAACCGAGGCTCTCCGTCATGGGTGAAGATCTCCGGGATCGTTCTACCCGTGGTCCGTTCGATCTCGGCGTCGGTATCGACCAATTCGAGTTCGAGTGCCTGCGCGAGACGTCGACCGATGGTCGATTTGCCGGCACCGGGCGGACCGATGAGTACAGCCTTCGGCTTCATCGATACGTGAGTCCTATCGAGGCGGTCGGGCTGCGATGCCCTCGGCGTAACGACGGTAGTTGGCAGTGGTTTCAGCAATGGAATCACCACCGAACTTTTCGAGTGCGGCCTGAGCCACGACAAGCGCAACCATCGACTCGGCGACGACGCCGGCGGCCGGAACCGCGCACACATCGCTGCGTTGGTGGATGGCAACCGCTTCCTCGCCGCTCTCCATGTCGACCGTCGCCAGAGCGCGCGGAACCGTCGAGATCGGCTTCATCGCGGCGCGAACTCGAAGGGCCTCACCATTGGTCATGCCACCTTCGATACCGCCTGCGCGGTTCGTGGAACGCACGATGCCGTCCGGGCCCGGGCGGATTTCGTCGTGAGCCTCGCTGCCACGACGACGCGCGGTCTCGAAGCCGTCACCAACCTCGACACCCTTGATGGCCTGAATTCCCATGAGAGCTGCGGCAAGTCGTGAATCGAGACGCTCGGCGCCACTGACGAAAGTGCCGAGTCCGACCGGCAGGCCGTGGATGACGACCTCGACGACGCCACCGAGGGTGTCGCCGTCCTTCTTGGCCGATTCGATCTCGGCGATCATCGACTCTTCTGCAGCCTTGTCGAATGCGCGGACCGGGCTCGCGTCGATCGCGTCCAGGTCCTTGCCCTCCGGCACGGGCCCGACGTAAGGCTCGGAAGCACCGATGGAAATGACGTGTGAAACGACCTCGGCACCGAATACCTGACGCAGGAACGACCGTGCGACTGTTCCGGCGGCTACACGGGCTGCGGTCTCGCGAGCGCTGGCGCGCTCGAGGACGGGACGCGCGTCGTTGAAGCCGTACTTGAGCATGCCGCTGTAATCGGCGTGACCGGGACGCGGGCGCGTCAGCGGGGCATTGCGAGCCTGATCGGCGAGCAGGTCCGGGTCGACCGGGTCGGCGGACATGATGGTTTCCCACTTGGGCCACTCGGTGTTGCCGATTTCGATGGCCACGGGGCCACCGAGCGTAAATCCGTGGCGGACACCACCGATGATGGTGACCTTGTCGGCCTCGAACTTCATCCGCGCGCCACGGCCGTAACCGAGTCGACGACGGGCAAGTTCGGACGAGATGGCCTCAGAGGTCACTTCGACCCCCGCGACCATGCCCTCGAGCATCGCGACGAGGGCGGGACCATGGGATTCTCCGGCAGTTATCCAACGCAGCACGCCGACCATCTTTCCACGTCGCAGACCTCAGTTGTCACAGTGGCCCTCCGGGTGAACGCAGATGGCCCACACGCACGATGCGTGTGGGCCATCTCAGAGGTTCCTGCGGGCCTAGAACAGGCGGAATCCTCCACCGTTGGCATTGATGTCAGCCAAACCGATGTTGATGTCTGCCGAGTTGTCGGGAGCATGGAACGGCGGCGGGAGCGGCTCGAAGCAGTACGGTTCGAAGCCGTTGCTGATCAAGCCCACCAGGCGATCGCCGACGACGAGTGGTCCACCGGAGTCTCCGGGAATCGAGCACGTGTGCTCGACAATTTCACCGTAGACGGAGTCGTAGCCCCAGGTGATACCGCACGTGTTGCCGGTCGAACGGCCTTCCTTGCACACGATCGTGCCCGGTGCCGGCGGAGCGCCGATTCCGTTGATCGTCGTGCCGCCGACGGTACGTAGCGGGGCTACCTTCGCGTCGTCGAGATCGATCACCGCGATATCCGAGACCGGACTCGAGTAGGAGAACCGACCGATGGGGCCGGCTTCGGGCAGGTATTCGGCGAACACCCGGTCCCCGACAACTCCGCAGTGTCCGGCGGTGAGTGCCACGAGCGAGCCGGCGTTGTCGTATCCGACCGCGGTCAACGTGCACGCCGCAACTTGCTCCGGATCGGAATGATCCACGTCCGGCAGCAGGATTCCTGAGCCCCCGCCCAGTGCCACCGACGAAGGTGCAGGCGCGGCGCCGGCGACGCCCGCCCCTGCAGCCACAGCCGCCAAACAGGCTGCCGCAGCGACGAAAAGCCTTGTGCGCATAGGTTCCCCCGATAATCGAGTGCGAAACGAGATTCGTTTTGTCCCATTTCCGAAGCCTCAGTCAACGTCAGGGAGTGGACATTCGGCAAGTCCGACTCGCCGCATGCTGGGACTGCGCGCCTGCGATACCCGCCTTTATGAAACCGACGGTTACGTCTTTCCTGCAGATCACGGTCCGTCGTTGAATAGTCAATAACGCAAGGTTTTCCGCGGATGTTGCACTCGTCACGTCAACCAGGCAAACGCCATCGAACCGCAGGCTGCCAGGCACATCGAGGGACCGTGCGCGATGGGCGAATTGTGGGCTACCGGCCCCGACTGTCGCCGGCCCAGTTTTCGCAGTTCGATCACGACACCCAGGGTTGCGGTGAGCACCGATGCAGACACCAACGACCACAGCCAGGCGTCAGCGCCCACCAATCCGGTCAGAGCGCCCAACGGAAGAGAGAGCTTCACATCGCCGAGACCCATGGAACCAGGCGACATCACGTGCGCCAGGAGGTGGATTCCGGCGAGCAGTGCCGATCCCACTGCAGCAACCCACACCGTTCCCGACGCCGCCGCGTAGACCATCACGACGACGTAACCCGGCAGCGTGAAACTGTTGGGCAGCCGGCGCACGGCCAGGTCGACAGTCGAGATTGCGACGCACCACCACACCACGGCAAGACCTGAGATCAGTTGCACCACCGAGGTATTCAGTGCGCCGACGGCAACCCAACCTGTGGCGACACCGCACTGGGGCACACAACAGAGAGCCACGACTGGTCGATAACCGTGTCGTCGCAACCAACTGTCGACGATCGCCCGAGCACCGACACCACCGACTACCCCAGCGCCTGCCAAGACCACCAACGTCCACATGGTTCGAGCTTGGTGTCTGGCGTTCACCAGCGGCACTCTACGAATCGTCTTGTGGACTACCTCGACACTGTGAACAGAGCTAAGCGATAGCGGCTGCCATCGCCTCTCGCGGAGCGGGCTTGCCCGTGAACTGCTCTACCTGCCCGAAGGCCTGATTGAGCAACATCTCGAGGCCACCGATCACCGTGCCACCAGCCGCCTCGACAACCGAAGCGAGTGGCGTCGGCCAAGGGTTGTAGATCGCGTCGAGGACAAATCGTGCCCTCCCCAGTTGCTGGGCGAAAGGCGCGGCCGCTTCTGCGGGAACGGTGCTGACCAAGACCGAGGATTCGGCACAGATCCCACCGAGTCGTGCGTCGTCGAAAGAGACCAGATCAATGCCCAACCCGACAGCACTACCGCATTCGATGGCACCGGATGCTCGCCCCGGATCACGCGCGACCACGGTGACTGTCCGAACTCCCATGTCGGCCAACGCGACCAATGCCGGCCGCGCGGTGCCGCCCGCGCCGACGACTACCGCCGAAGTGCCGCTGAGATCGCCGACGCCGCCGGCGATCAACGCACCGCTGACTCCGTCGACGTCCGTGCAGTCGGCACGCCAACCGCCCTCGATGCGGACCAAGGTGTTGGCCGAGCCTATGGTCACCGCTCGCGGTGTGCGTTCGGTGGCATAGTCGAGTGCTGCGATCTTGCCCGGCATCGTCACGGAGAGGCCGACCCATTCGGGGCCGAGTGAGTCAACGAGGGCAGGCAACTGCTCGCCGGTGCATTCGATCCGCTCGTAAGTCCAATCGCTCAGACCCAAAGCCTCGTACGCAGCAAGGTGCAGCAACGGCGACTTCGAGTGAGCGATCGGGCTTCCGAGAACTGCCGCCTTACGCGGCGTCGCGAGCGAAGTCGCGGTACTACCGTCCACTGTCGAGAATCCCACTTTGCTGTGCCAGTTCGATGTTGGCCAGATGCTCCTCGTAACTCTTGGTGAAGAGCGTCTGGCCTTCCTTGTTGATCGTGACGAAGTACAACCAGTCACCGGCCGCCGGAGATTCCACGGCCTTCAGCGCGTCGATGCTCGGTGAAGCAATAGGCGTCGCAGGCAGACCGGGCATTGCGTACGTGTTCCAGGGCGTGACGCGCTCACGGTCCGCATCGGTCGTGGCGACCTCGGTGGTGTCGAGTGAGTAGTTGACCGTGGAGTCGAACTGCAAAGGCTGATCGACTGCGAGTCGGTTGACGATCACCCGCGCGACCTTGGCCATGTCGCCAGGCAATGCCTCACGCTCGACCAGCGACGCTGCCACCAACAACTGGTACGGCGACATTCCGACTCCGCTGCCTGCTGTCAGGATCCCGGTGGCCTCGTACTTAGCGGCGCTGCCCTCGACCAACGAACGCAGGATCTCGGTCGGCGTCGCAGTGGGGTCGAAATCCCAACTGCTGGCGGCGATCAGGCCTTCGAGCTGACGGTCCTTGTCCGGCACGCTCTTGACCGACGACATCGCCCAGTCCGGCACGCCGAGCGAAGCCAGATCGGAAGACGCTCCCGCAGTGTTCAATTCGTCCGTCGAGACGCACTTCTGAGCAGAAACCGGGCCGACACAACTCGCCTCGGAAATGAGGTTGTATATGCCCTTCTTGAGCGAGCCCGTCTGCGCGTCCGAACTGTCGTGCAGCTGACGCCCTTCGGCGATGACAACACTGCCGACTCGGGAGTCCGGGGCAACCAAACTGTCGAGTGCGCTCGCGGCACTACTCTGCACCGGCACCTGGTAGAAGCCGGGTTGTACCTTCTGGATCTCCGACGGATTGGCGATCGCAGCGTTGTAGAAAGCAGCCGAACTCGCGACGACGTTCTTCGCCTCCAGCGTCGCACCGATCTCCGATGCGGTTTCTCCACTGTTGATCTGGATGACCACGGGTGCGCCGCCCGGGCCGGCGAAGTCCTCCGCGGCCTTGTTGCGATCCATGTACCAGAGGGCACCGTAGGCACCGACACCGAGAACCGCGATCACCAACACCAGGAGAGCGAGAACACCAACCTTCTTACCTCGCTTGGCGCGCTTGTTGCGCGCTTCGCGTTGCTTGCGTGCCTCCGCTCGCGACATGTGTGGCGGATCGATGTTTTGCGGCAACGCACGCATGACCATGGTCTCGTCGTTGTCGAAGTCGAACGAACTGGTGGGCCGGCTTCCGCCGCCCTCATCCCACCGCGCGTTCACAGATCGCCCTCCAGTGCAGCGTCCTTCGACGACTCCCCTGGTTTCACAGCTCTACTCCGCTCGTCCAGCCAGCCTTGCAGGATTTCCACCGCCGCAGCCTGATCGATCATCGGCCGCTGGCCGCGAGCCTTGACTCCACTTTCGCGGAGGTTGCGCGCAGCCGTGACGGTCGTCAGTCGTTCGTCGGACAATCTCACCGGGATCGGTTCGACGGCCCGCTGCAGTCGTTTGGCGAATGCAGTCGCGATACCGGCGGCTTTACCTTGCTCACCGCGCAGCGTCTGTGGCAGTCCGACGATAACCTCAACGGCCTCGTATTCGGACACGATGGCGATAATGCGCCGGATATCCGGCGCGTCGGGCCCACGCTCCTTCGAGCGTGGAACCGTTTCCACCGGTGTCGCGAGGATGCCGTCGGGGTCGCTTGACGCGACGCCGATGCGAACACTGCCGACGTCGATGGCGATGCGCCGCCCGCGACCAGGGTCGTCGATGCCGGGGCGATCGGGACCCTGCTGCGTAGCCACCACCGTCAGCTGCCGCCCGCCAGCTCTCCGACTCTGTCCCGGATCGCATCGAGCGCTGCCGGGATTCCGGCGGAGTCCGAACCCGAGCCCTGGGCCATGTCGGGCTTTCCGCCGCCGCGGCCACCGATCTTGGGACCGAAGGACGCGACAAGCTCGCCGGCCTTCACACCGAGACCCTGGGCTGCCTTGCTGGAGGCGACCACGAACGGGACCTTGCCGTCGACGTCACCGAGGAGAGCTACGACGGCGGGTTCGGAGCCGAGTCGGCCCTTGATGTCCGTGACGAGGCTGCGCAGATCATTGCCGCCGACTCCCGCGGGAGCAGGCTCGGCGATGACCAGGACGCTACCGATGCGCTTGGCCTTGGCGACGTACTCGCCTGCCGACGCCAGCACAGCCTTGGCCTTGGTCTGCTCGAGTTCCTTCTCGGCCACCTTGAGTCGCTCGACGAGCGCCTCGACGCGGGCGGGTACCTCTTCCGAAGGAACCTTCAGTGAGGAGGAGAGTCCGGCGAGGAGAGCGCGTTCCTTGGCGAGGTAGCGGTACGAGTCCAAACCGACGTACGCCTCGACGCGTCGGATTCCGGAGCCGACCGACTGCTCACCGAGCAGCGTCACCTGACCGATCTGGGCGGAGCTTCCGACGTGAGTACCGCCGCACAGTTCCATCGAGAACGGACCGCCGATTTCGACGACACGAACCTCGTCGCCGTAGTTCTCACCGAAGAGTGCCATCGCACCCATCGCCTTGGCCTTGTCGAGATCCGTGACAAATGTGTTGACCGCGTAGTTGGACGCCACGGCTTCGTTGGTGAGTGCCTCGATGTCCTGCTTCTGGGAGTCGGACAGCGCGCCCTGCCAGGAGAAGTCGAAGCGGAGGTAACCCGGCTTGTTGAGCGAACCCGCCTGAACGGCGTTGGGGCCGAGCACCTGACGCAGCGCCGCGTGCACCATGTGGGTACCGGAGTGCCCCTGGGTTGCACCCTTGCGCCACTCGGCGTCGACGTGCGCGAGCACGACGTCGCCCTCGGTGATCTCGCCCTTCTGCACCGTCACCTTGTGCGTCCAGACCTTCTTGGCGATCTTCTGCACGTCGTTGACCTTGGCTTCGAGGCCCGGCGCGGTGAGCGAACCGATGTCGGCGATCTGTCCACCGGACTCTGCGTAGAGCGGGCTGCGGTCGAGGATGACCTCGACGTCCTGACCGGCCTTCGCGACCGGCACGCGGACACCGTCGACGATCAGTGCGAGGACGTGAGCCTCGGAGACGAGCTCGTCGAAACCGGTGAACTCGGTGGCACCTCGATCGAGCAGTTCCTTGTAGACCGTGAGGTCCGCATGCGCGTGCTTGCGCGCTTGAGCGTCGTCCTTGGCGCGCTTGCGCTGCTCGGCCATGAGCGTGCGGAAGCCGTCTTCGTCGACGGTGAGACCGGCCTCGGATGCCATTTCGAGCGTGAGGTCGATCGGGAAGCCGTAGGTGTCGTGCAGTGCAAACGCCTGATCGCCGGCGATGACCGACTTTCCGGACGACTTGACCGTCTCGGCAGCATTCTCGAACAGGGCCGAACCCGACGCCAGCGTCTTGAGGAACGCGGTCTCCTCACCGACGGCAACGTTCTCGATGCGCGTGAAGTCGGTTTCCAGAACCGGGTACGACGGCGCCATCGTGTCGCGGACGACGATCATGAACTCGCGCATGGTGGGCTGCTCGCTGCCGAGCAGTTTGGCCGAGCGCACGATACGACGCAGCAACCGGCGCAGGACGTATCCGCGGCCGTAGTTGCCGGGGTTCACACCGTCGGCGATCAACATCGCGGCGGTGCGTGCGTGGTCGGCGATGACGCGGAAACGGACGTCAGAAGTGTGATCGGTCCCGTACACGCTGCCGGTCAGTTCGGCGGCCTTGTCGATGACGGGGCGGAGAAGGTCTGTCTCGTAGACGTTTTCGACGCCCTGCAGGAGGAACGCAACGCGCTCGACGCCCATGCCCGTGTCGATGTTCTTCTTCGGCAGCGGTCCGAGGATCGGGTAGTCGCCCTTGTTGGTGCCCTCGCCGCGCTCGTTCTGCATGAACACGAGGTTCCAGATCTCGATGTAGCGATCCTCGTCGGCTTCCGGACCACCCTCGACGCCGTACTCGGCGCCGCGGTCGTAGAAGATCTCGGAGCAGGGGCCGCACGGTCCGGGAATGCCCATGGACCAGTAGTTGTCCTTCATGCCGCGGCGCTGGATGCGCTCTTCGGGCACACCGACCTCGTCGCGCCAGATCGAGAACGCTTCGTCGTCGTCGAGATAGACGGTTGCCCACAAGCGCGTGGGATCGATGCCGTATCCGCCGTCCTCGACCGAACCTGTCAGCAACTGCCAGGCGTGGGAGATGGCTTCCTTCTTGAAGTAGTCACCGAAGGAGAAGTTGCCCGCCATCTGGAAGAAGGTGTTGTGGCGGGTGGTGATGCCGACCTCTTCGATGTCCAGGGTGCGGACACACTTCTGCACAGACGTCGCGCGCGAATAGGACGGCGTCTGCTGCCCGAGGAAGAACGGCACGAACGGAACCATGCCCGCGTTGACGAACAGAAGGTTCGGGTCGTCGAGAATCAGCGAGGCGCTGGGCACCTCGGTGTGGCCGGCCTTGACGAAGTGGTCGAGGAATCGCCTGCGGATCTCGTGGGTTTGCACTAACCGGTCCTTACCTTCAAGAGCGTCGAGCTATGGGTGTCCAGACTAACGCGTCGACCGGTGGAACCTGGCAGGCGTCAGCCACGAACGATTCGGCGGAGTTTGCTCACCCGATCGGCGATCTCTCGCTCGTTGCCGTGTGCGGTGGGCTGGTAATAGTCGACACCCACCAGATCGTCCGGTGGATACTGTTGCCGCAGAACACCATCACGTGTGTCGTGCGGGTACTTGTATCCGACTGCGTTGCCCAATTGCTCGGCACCCTTGTAGTGCCCGTCACGCAGATGCGGCGGTACCAGTCCGGATTTTCCGGCGGCCACGTCGGCCATGGCTGCACCGAGAGCGGCGATGACCGCACCCGATTTGGGAGCCGTCGCCAGATGAATGGTGGCCTGTGCCAGCGCCAGACGAGCCTCCGGCATACCGATCAGCTGCACTGCCTGGGCAGCGGCGGTGGCAGTCTGCAGCGCCATCGGGTCCGCCATGCCGATGTCCTCGCTGGCATGAACCACCAGACGCCTCGCGATGAAACGAGGGTCTTCGCCCGCGGTCAGCATCCGGGCGAGGTAGTGCAGGGCGGCATCGACGTCGGAGCCGCGAATGCTCTTGATGAAAGCGCTGATGACGTCGTAGTGCTGATCTCCGGCACGGTCGTACCGAACCGCGGCCTTGTCGACACTGGCCTCGACGGTCGCCAGGTCGAGCACCACCGGGCCCGAAGAGTCACCGGCCGTGTCCAGTGCAGCTCCGGCAGCGGCCTCGAGTGCCGTCAGGGCTCGGCGTGCGTCACCGGCCGCCAGACGAACGAGGTGTTCCATCGCGTCGTCGTCGATCGCGATCGCTCCCCCGAACCCGCGCTCGTCGGCGACCGCACGCTCGAGCAGTTCCTGGACATCCGCAGCGGTGAGCGATTGCAGTTGCAGGACCAACGAGCGCGACAACAGCGCGGAGACGACCGAGAAGGACGGGTTCTCGGTGGTCGCGCCGACCAGGAGCACGATCCGGTTCTCGACCGCGGCGAGCAAGGCGTCCTGCTGGGTCTTGGAGAAACGATGGACCTCGTCGATGAACAAGACGGTCTGTTCGCCGTTCAGCAGACGACGGCGGGCAAGTTCGATGACACCGCGGACTTCCTTGACGCCGGCGGACAGGGCAGACAATGCCTCGAACCGACGGCCGGTAGCGCCCGAGATCAACGACGCGAGCGTGGTCTTGCCGGTGCCGGGAGGTCCGTACAGAAGTACCGATGCAGCGCCGGACCCCTCGACCATTCTGCGCAGCGGAGCACCAGGGCCGAGCAGGTGCTGTTGACCGACAACTTCACCGAGAGTGAGGGGGCGCATGCGGACAGCCAGAGGAGCACCAGGCGGCACCGAGGACAATGCGCGCTCGGCGACAGACACGACATCGGGTTCGTCGACGATCGCGGATTCCTCCGGAGTTGCCTCGAACAGGCCGTCTTCCGCCACCACGCCGTCTTTCGCCCCCACACTGTCTTCCGCTTGCCAATCGCTCACGAATCGACGCTACTAGAGACCACCGACGCTTGACACAACCCGCAGTTCCGCCAGCCCTCACGTCCTCGGCAAAGGCGCTGTAATAGCGTTGTCGCCATGAGCACCTCCGAGATCGCCACCGTCCTCGCGTGGCACGATGCACTCAACTCCCAAGACATCGACACGCTTCTGCAGTTGTCGAGTGACGACATCGAGGTAGGCGGCCCCAAGGGCGCGAGCCAGGGACTCGCTGCCCTGCGCGAGTGGGCCACCAACGCCGGCATCACGCTCGTCCCCGGGAAGATGTACGTCCACCATGGCGTGGTCGTCGTCGAACAGACCGCAACGTGGGCGGCCGAACCGGACAAGTCCGCGACCCTGGCCTCGGCTTTCCGAGTCGTGGCCGACCAGGTGACGTCGACGTTCCGCCATCCTGATCTGGCGACGGCGCTCGCGGCGACGGACCTGTCCGAGAACGATCTGGTCTCCGACAACTGAGCGGACTCGACCGAAAAAGGGCGCTCGTGCTGCATGCACGGGCGCCCTTCTGCGTGTGATCAGTCAGAAACTCAACTGAACTCGGTGCGCAGCGCCGCCACGACGTCGCGGGCGTGTGCCTCGACGGCGTCGTTGCCGGCGAGCTTCGCCGAACGCGCGAGTCTTGCCCAGCGTCCCACCAGTGCGTCGGCCCGTGGAATCGAGAGATAGTGCTCGCGGACAGCGGCGATACGTGAATGATCCTCGGGCAGGTACAGATAGGTGCTGAGCCAGACCCAGATGAGTTGGGCCTCGACGATCCTGCGCCCCAATTCGGCCTCGTCGGCCAGGGCCGGCCACATCCCGACGACCTCGGCCCGCCAGGCATCGACCATCGCCGACGCCCGCTCTTCGGTCAGGTCGATGTTGCACAGGCAACCGGGGAACGACACCAACGCGTAGGTGATGTCGAGGAGGGCGTCCCGGTAGCCACCCCACTCGTAGTCGAGGAACTGCACGCCGTCGTCGTTGACGATGATGTTGTCTGGGCACAGGTCCGACGGACTGAAGGCACGGAATCGACCGCCACTGAACAGTGTCTGCGCGTGCTGAACCTGCTCGAGAATGTCCGAACTCACATCGATGCCGAGACTTTCCACCAACATCGCGGGAACACCGGCCACTGCGCGTCCCACCTGATCCGCCACTTCATCGGAGCAATGGGCGACCTCGGCTCGACGCAGCAGTGCGGTGAAGTCGTCCTCACGGCCGACGGTCGCGGCGTGCATGCGCCCCATGGCCTGCGCCATGGCCATCAGCGTGTGAGTGACGGTGTCCGGGTCGGAGTCTTCGAGTCGGACGCTGATTGCGGTGGCGTCGCCGAGATCACTCAGGATCAAGAGGCGAGCATCGAGGTCGGACGCCAACAGTTCGGCGCCGGGGCGTGCGTCCTTGGCAAGCGCGTTGGCGAACTGATACGACACCGCTTCACGAAGGAAAGCGGTCTCGACGTCGAAGTCACCTTCGGACGCGGCGGGGAGCGCAATCGCGGTTTTGGTGGCTCCCTGGAAGTTGTCGCGGACCTGCTTGATCACCAGCGTTCGAGGCAGCGAGAACGGGTTCTCGGCGACACGTACGCGTAGCACGACGGTGCGGCCACTCCCCCCGAGATCGACTGGATCCACCAGGGTTACGGGTGCCCCTGTGCGGCGTGTCAGCAACTGCTCAGCAGCTGCGACGACTTCGGAAACGGGGTCTGCCAGTAATGCGGTCATCACCGACCAACTTACCCGTTAGTGACTCCGATCATGCCCAGCTCGTCCGCTCGCAGCGGAGAATTCAAGGCCTCACAGCAACAGAAATTGCCGACTACCTGCGGCGATGACAAAAGTCCCCAATCGCCACACCGGCACACAGTTCTCTCGAGAATTTTGCTGTCGGTGAGCAGAACTCCGAACCTGCGACGTCATGGAGTCTTGTCCTCGTCGACAAATCGAGAAATGCCTTTCAACGCTGCTTCGAATTCCTCGTCGGCCCGGGTTCTGAGCCAGAGAACAAGCACGCAGGCAGTGACGATCCCGAGCAGGTTGACAGCCAGTTGCAGAGACGACAACCCGGCGATCCGCCATTCTCCGTTTGCTGCCGCAACCACCGCGAAACCGGCGGCAGGAACCGTGGTGACAGAGATGAACACCCCGACCAAGGCAGCGGACTTCGACGAGACGAGTGCCAGCATCCCAGCCGCACCGGCAAGAAGCGCGACGACAAACGAAATGGGCCCGACCTTGTATACGAAATCGACCTCGTGGAGTGACTCGAGACTGACGACGTCCATCCATCCGAAGAACTTCACCACGAACGTTGCGGCAAGCGTCACGCCCATCGCGATGGGGAATCCGACGGCAAGCGCGAGAATCGAACGCCGACGCAACCGTCGATCCCGCCGTACGAGTGCGACTGCCAAAGCAGCCAGCGGACCGAACTCCGGACCGACGACCATGGCGCCGACGATCGTGATCTGAGAGTCGGTCACGACGCCGATCGCGGCCAGCAGACACGCAATGGTCAGGAACGCGACGAACAATCCGTTGAGAGTCGACTCTTCGCGAGTGCGGGACAGCAATTCCTCCCACACGACGGAATCCGCGGGATCACCAGGCACGTCACGCTCGGCTTTGCGCGCCGCCGCCGACAACACCGTCTCGACCGGTACGAGCGTCATTCCGCCGTCCTCGGCGACGCCGAGTTCGTTCAGGGCATCGACGACGTCGTTTGCCGCCTCACGGGCGACGTCGGCCTCCACCATGTCGCCGGCAGGATGAACCGCGACGTCGCGCATCACGACGATGTGTGTCGCGCCCCGCTGCGACGCGAGCGCACCGAGAACTTGCTCGGTGCGCTCGGTCGGGCAGATCACCCGCAAATGCAGCATGGCGATCCGGTGTCGGCTCTACTTGGCTTCGCCGGTGTCGCCTTCGGACTTCTTGTCCTCTGACTTCTTCTCGGGCTTCGCGTCGATACCCGATTCCTTGCGCTGCTGAGCCGAGATCGGTGCCGGAGCATCCGTCAGCGGGTCGACGCCGCCGCCGGACTTCGGGAACGCGATGACCTCACGGATGGAATCCATGCCGGCGAGGAGCGCGGTGATGCGGTCCCAGCCGAATGCGATTCCGCCGTGCGGCGGCGCACCGAAGGCGAAGGCGTCGAGGAGGAAGCCGAACTGCTCCTGCGCCTCTTCCTCGGAGATACCCATCACCTTGAACACTCGTTCCTGAATGTCCTTGCGGTGGATACGAATACTGCCGCCGCCGATCTCGTTGCCGTTGCAGACGATGTCGTACGCGTAGGCGAGAGCGGAATCCGGATCGGTGTCGAACGTGTCGAAGAACTCCGGCTTCGGCGACGTGAACGCGTGGTGCACGGCGGTCCACGCGGAGTGGCCGAGAGCGACGTCACCGGATGCAGTGGCGTCGGCGGTCGGCTCGAACATCGGAGCGTCGACGATCCACACGAACGCCCACGCGTCAGGATCGATGAGGTCCTTCTTGCGGGCGATCTCACCACGGGCAGCGCCGAGGAGGGCGCGCATCGGCTTCGTTGCACCAGCTGCGAAGAAGACGCAGTCTCCCGGCTGAGCTCCGACGTGGGCGGCCAGGCCCTCACGCTCGGCGTCGGTCAGGTTCTTGGCAACAGGTCCACCGAGAGTGCCGTCTTCACCGACCAACACGTACGCCAGACCCTTGGCCCCACGCTGCTTGGCCCATTCCTGCCAGGCGTCGAGTTGCTTGCGCGGCTGGCTTGCACCGCCGGGCATCACGACGGCGCCGACGTACTCCGCCTGGAACACGCGGAACGTCGTGTCCTTGAAGAAGTCCATGCACTCGACGAGTTCGATGTCGAAACGCAGGTCCGGCTTGTCGCTGCCGTAACGACGCATTGCCTCGGTGTAGGTCATGCGGTCGATCGGCGTCTTGATCTCGTGGCCGACGAGCTTCCAGAGCGCCGTCAGGATTTCCTCGGCGAGCAGGATGATGTCGTCCTGGTTGACGAAAGCCATCTCGATGTCGAGCTGAGTGAACTCGGGCTGGCGATCGGCGCGGAAATCCTCGTCGCGGTAGCAACGTGCGATCTGGTAGTAGCGCTCGATGCCGCCGACCATGAGGAGCTGCTTGAACAGCTGCGGGCTCTGCGGCAGTGCGTAGAAGCTACCGGGCTGAAGGCGCGACGGCACCAGGAAGTCACGGGCACCCTCGGGCGTCGAGCGCGTGAGCGTCGGAGTCTCGACCTCGACGAACTCGTGATGCGCGAGAACGCCGCGCGCTGCAGCACTTACCTTGGAGCGCAAGCGAATTGCGGAGCCGGGGCCTTCACGACGCAGGTCGAGGTAGCGGTACTTGAGGCGCGCTTCTTCGCCGACCTGATCGTCGAGCTGGAACGGCAGCGGTGCGCTTTCGTTGAGAACCTCGAGTTCAGTGGCGTTGACCTCGATTGCTCCGGTGGGGATCTCGAAGTTCTGGTTGCCCTCGGGGCGAACCTCGACCGTTCCGGTCACGCGAACGCAGTATTCCGCGCGCAGACGGTGCGCCTGCTCGGCCACGTCACCTGCCCGGAAAACTACCTGCGCAACTCCGGATGCATCACGGAGATCAATGAAGATCACTCCGCCGTGATCACGACGCCTGGCTACCCAACCGGTGAGCGTTACGGTCTGCTCTGCCTGCTCGGGTCGCAATGAACCGGCGAGATGTGTGCGCAGCACGGGATTCCTTTCGAACTACTTCCAATAACCGACGACCGACTACTTTGCCTGCGATCCTACGGAGCGAACTGCGCAGAGCGGAAACGCGGACCCGCATCGCATGCGAAGCTATCTCCAGAAGTGACGGCAAGCACTTGTTCACGACAGCAGAAAGCGGACATAGATGACCTTCAACGAGGGGGCCCGCGGCGAAGCGGGACGCGTTCAGGTTCAAGGCGGCGGGGGTGGCGGTGGCCGCGGCGGCAAAATCGCGATCGGCGGTGGCGCGGGCGGCATTATCGTTCTGATCCTGGCGCTGTTGTTCGGCGGCGATCCCGGCTCATTACTGGGCACGTCCACCGAGACTTCGAGTTCGTCGACCGGACTGTCGTCGGTCGACGAGTGCACCGGCGCTCAGGCCAACGCCGATGTGAACTGCCGAGTAACGCTGACCGTCGGAAGCCTCGACGACGTTTGGGAACAGCAGTTGGTGAAGCAGACCGGCACGGCGTACGTGCGTCCCGAAGTTGTCTTGTTCAGCGGTTCGGTCAACACCGGTTGCGGCCAGGCGTCGAGTGACGTCGGTCCGTTCTACTGCCCGGCGGACCAAACGGCGTACTTCGACACGAGTTTCTTCCAACTACTCGTCGACCGTTTCGGTTCCAGCGCCGGACCGCTCGCACAGGAGTACGTGGTCGCGCACGAGTTCGGACATCACATCCAGAATCAGCTCGGCGACATCGGCCGCGCGCAGGCCGACCCGCAGGGTGAGCAGTCGGGTGCGGTTCGCACCGAACTCCAGGCCGATTGCTACGCCGGCGTCTGGGCACATTTTGCGGACACGATTCCCGACGAAGCGACCGGTCAACCATTCCTGAAGCCCTTGTCCGAGAGCGATATTCGAGACGCCCTCTCGGCGGCGTCATCGGTGGGCGACGACCGCATCCAGAAGTCCACGACCGGTCGGGTCAACCCCGAAGGCTGGACACACGGCTCCTCCGCACAGCGGCAGGCGTGGTTCAAGACCGGATACCAGACCGGCCAGATTTCGTCGTGTGACACGTACTCGGCGCGGGATCTGAACAACCCGCCCGACCTCAAGCGATAGCGAACCTCCGAAACCATCCCACCGACAATTTTTTCTGTCTTGACAGATTCAGTTGTCGGTGGGATGGTTTTCTCATGTTGGACGTAGCAGTCATCGATCGCCCCGGAGCTGCCGAGGCGTCGCTCGATCCGATTCGGCAACGGATTCTGGCCGAATTGGCGGTGCCGGGATCGGCATCCTCGCTGGCGCCCCGGATCGGGCTGACACGCCAGAAGGTGAACTATCACCTGCGCACTCTCGAAGACCACGGACTTGTCGAGCTCGTCGAGGAACGCAAGCGAGGCAACATGACCGAGCGAATCATGCAGGCCAGCGCCGCGTCGTACGTCATATCCCCTGCCGCCATGTCGGCGCTCGCCCCGGACCCGGGCCGGTTCCCCGATCAACTCTCGGCGCGCTGGCTCGTCAGTCTCGCAGCGCGGATCGTCCGAGAGGTCGGCGAACTGATCGCCGGCGCAACTGCGGCCGGAAAACCGTTGGCGTCCTTTGCCATCGACAGCGACATCACCTTTGCCACGGCGGCCGACCGCGCCGCCTTCGCCGGCGAACTCGGGGAGTCGATCAACTCACTCGTCGCCAAGTATCACGACGGCAATTCCGAAGGCGGACGCAAACACCGCCTCGTTGTCGCCCTGCATCCCAGCCTCACCACACCCCAAACCATCACAACCCAAGCGATCGACGCGCCCGAAACGGAGAAGTAGCAATGTCCGAGAAATTCGAAATCCGCCGCGAGGTGGTCGTCCCAGGAACCCCCGAGCAGATCTGGGCCGCCATCTCGGCCGAAACGGCCGGCTGGATGTTCCCCTCCCCTCTCGAGATCCCCGCCGACGGCAGCCGCCCGGACAGCCCGATCATCGCCACGTGGGAGCCACCCCGCGAACTCGCCATCCACATGCAAGGCCCCGACGGCTGGTTCAACAACCTCGAATACGTCGTCGAGGCCCGCGACGAGAGCACCGCCGTTGTCCGCTACGTCCACGCCGGAGTGTTTGCCGAGGACTGGGACAACCAGTACGACGGCGCGAGCAAGCACACGGACTTCTACCTGCACAGTCTCGGCCAGTACGTGCGGTACTTCGCCGGCAGGCCCACCGCCTATGTCTCGGCTGAAGGCCCGGAATCCTCGTCCGCGCCGCAAGCGATGGGAACGCTTCGCAGCGCCCTCGGAATCACCTCGGGCGCCGCTGTCGGTGACTCCGCGTCGGTGGAAGTCCCCGGAATCGGAACCGTCGACGCGATTGTCGACTACATCAACGACTGGTTCATCGGCTTGCGCACCCAGGACGCATTGCTGCGGTTCTACGGCCGAAATGCTTTCGGCGGCACCGTCGACGCGGCCCATCACCTCTTCGCAGAGGGTGCTGACGGTGGATCAGCAACGGCAGCGTGGCAGGGTTGGCTCGACGGCGCGTTCGCCTGAGTCGTCACACTCCCCGCTCTGCTGACACGCGACCGTCGTCGATCGCGGTCAGCAGAGCGGCGTGATCGCGAGCATTGCGCTTGGCGTAGGCAGCCGCGAACTCCCCGATCGCGAAATCGAATTCGGTTCCGTCACCGAGATATTCGGCGATCGCTATCCGATCGGACGAGCGAGCGTGTGCGTAGGCAAGGACCCTGGCGCACAGGCGCCCGTAGAGTTCCAGCCCCTGCGGCACCATCTCTTCGATGACTGCCGACCCTTTACCGTCACGCAGTTGACGAATGTAGAAATCGTGCTCACCCTCGTCGAGCCCCGGCCCTCGTTCCCAGCCGAGAAAGATGTCGCTTGTCGCTTGCATCAAGCGTTGCCCGTTGACGACGCGTTCCCCTTCGTTCTTGAAGGTCGGACCATCGACGTAGCCGGACAATACCGAGGGTTGCGCTTCCTTGACCTGCAGGATCAACGGATCGTCGTCGTCGACGCCTTTCATGAGGATCATCCATGCGCGTGTTCCGACGCTCCCGACACCGACAACCTTCCGCGCAATGTGCGTCATCTCGAAGCTTTCGAGCAACACCCGACGGTCCCACTGCAGCGTGCTCCGATACGACCGAACGCGCTGACGTAGCAACTCCTCGATCTGCGTGAGATCGGTCCCTGCGAACAACTCGTTCGCGGGCACGATCAGCGGCGGATCACTGATGAATTGCCGCCGGCCGTCGACGATTTCGGTGAACTTGCCTGCCGCCTGCACACTGTCGCGGCGACGAGCCTTGTCCAGCGTCGCTTGTGTGCGAGCAAGCATGCGCTTCTTCAGGTCGATCTGGAGAGCCTCGAGCCCGTCCTCGGGTGCGATGTGCGAGTACCAGACTGCAAGATTTCCCAATCCTGCCTGGGTGATCATGGTTTCCCGATACTCGGCCGCGCATCCGCGAACGATCTTCTTCCGCTCCTTGCCCGAAAATCCGTTGTCCTTTGCGGCGATCACCAAACTTGCGGCCAGTCGTTTCACGTCCCATTCGAACGGTCCCGGGTACGTTTCGTCGAAGTCGTTGATGTCGAACGCGAGCTTTCGCTCGGGCGTCGCATAGATACCGAAGTTGCTCAGGTGCGCGTCGCCGCAGAGTTGGCTGGCAAGACCCGAATCCTGACTGCGTGACAAATCGTCGGCCATCACCAGAGCAGCGCCGCGGAAGAACGAGAACCGCGATGCCGACATCCGCCCGTATCGGATGGGCACCAGGTCCTGTACCCGCGACTTCGCCTGCAACTCGAGCAGTGATATCGGATCACGGTCACTCTCTGCCAGATCCGCGAGCGCGGCCAATGGCGTATCTCTACGCGCCTGACGGCCGCGCGCCCGCCTTTCGTCGACCGTGAGATGCTCGGTACGCACTGCTGTCATCTGCCCGACCTTTCACTCGCAACGGCTATCGCTACGAACTCGACGCGTCGGGCGTCGTGCGGCCTCCTGATCCGCGCGCTGCGCGTACCAGGAGTTCCGGACTTGACACCAACGCCTTGCGCCACGGAAGTACCCCGTCGATCTCGATCTGAATCGACAGGCTCAGCACGGTCCGAATAAGAACGATCATGCCCAGAACTGCGGCGTCTGTCAGCGACGGCGACGACGTCACCGTCTTCACCAGATCAGCGGCGACAAGGATCTCGAGGCCGAGAAGGATGACCGCGCCCATGGTCTCGCGCAGAGTACGAAACGCCGAACTACCGTCCCGCGTTCGACTCCATGCGCGCCCCGCGATCACGAATGCGAACACGAACCCGAGAACCATGGCGACAACACCGAGTACCTCGAACCATTCGGTGACCAGCTCGAAGAACCTGATTTTGTCCATGGTCATGATTCTCGAGGTAATGCACCGATAAGTCGAGGTGACACGACGGTAGTTACCTGGCGCTGTTGCTCGATGCTTTCAATGCCGCTCGCCCCCCGCGGACACTGTCGACTGAACAGCCGATACCCACCGTGACAATCTGCCGATAGGTTACGAGGCCAGGTTCTTCGTGAGCGAGTTTGTTTCTACTGCAATTGAATATCCGCCACACGCACTGATGAAATGAGGCCACGTGTGCCCGTCCGCGGACGATCAATAGGAGCACTACTAGTTGTCTGGGCCGCGCTCACAACTGCATCTTGCGCGAACCAGGTCACTCCGACCGGCCCGGACAAGGATGCGTTGTCGGCATCAGCGACATCCACACCTGCGGAAGCGGCGCCGGATAGAGACGCAACGACTCTCGTTCCTGCAATGGTCGATCCGGCAGGTTTCCAATACACCTCGGGTGGGCAGGCCGGATATTTCTTCACGACGCCGAGCGGTCTGTGGCGTTGCGCAATTCTGACGGCAAGCGCGCAGAGCGGGGCCGATACTCAGATGGCGGGGTGCCAGCCGAAAACCAGCACGGATATCGACGTCGAAGATGCCCCACTCGTGGCGGATCACGGGTCGGACAACCTCGTCCGACCAAATGCCATCCTGGTCAACAGGACAGACGATCCTCGGTTCGCGAGGCTCAGCCAGGCACTGTTCTGGCGCACGGATGGCACGACGCCGGTTCTTCCCTACGGTCAGACGCTCTCGACCGACGGCTTCTCCTGCAACGTCCAAGAAACCGGAGTGTCATGTCGGTCCGACACCTCGACACGAGGATTTTCCTTCTCCACTCACGGGTTCGACTACCGATATGTGGAGGCATTGGCTCCACAGGCGCAGCCAACGCCCACATCGAATGTCCCCCAAAGGTCGGAGCCGGTCCTCGGACGCGTGTGGGGACCTTCGCAAAACGGATACGGAGAAGTCCGTCCTGAAACGGTGTACAACGGCGGTAGCGCCTCAGGCTCCGTCAGCAACATCGAGTGGCAGAACTGGGGCGGCGAGCAGGCAAACGGCACGGGTCTCGCTCTGAACGTGACGTCCGCCTCCAGCGTGGCAGCCGCATCCGCGGAGAAAGCGACGGTGGTCGCGTTCGACCTCGGGGATTGCGAGGGCACATGGATGTACCGGTCCCTTGTTTGGTTCTTCCCCCACAGCGGGGAGACATTCGAATCGGCCCAGGAAAATTCGATCAATTCCTGTGAGGTAAGCGCGTACAACGAAGCTCCCACGAACTCGGGCGGTTCGACGGGCGGCTCATGTGGAACGGTGACCGCCGAGGACGGGAAGGCTCGCGACGTATTGATCAAGAGTGGGGGCTCCACCTGCGTCGAAGCGATGAAGATGATGCAAGCGACCTACCCGATGCTGTACGACAAACCGTTGGACGGAACCACCTACGGCGATTGGAACTGTGGCATCGTCCCCGCCGGTGAGGTGCTCTTCACTTGCAACAACCCAGCGCAGAACGGCATCGTACTCATCTACCGCTCAGCAGATGATCCCTACCGGTAGAGAGACCTACCGGGGCCGAAGCTCCAGCCGAATGCGTGCGTGGCGTCAGCTGAAGATCCGCTCGATGTCGTCGAGTCGCAGCTCGGTGGCGCGAGGAGAATAGCCCGAGCCCCACAGGCTGTCGTCGACGTAATGGACGTTCCCCGAGCGGACAGCGGGAAGACGCTCCCAGAGCGGGTTCATTGCCAACTGCGCGCGGACGTCCTGCTGGTCCTGGAATGCACCCACGATGATCACGTCGCTGGTCACCTGATCGAGTTGCTCCGCTGTGAGTGTGCGGGTGAACTCCTCCGATGTAGCTCGATCGCCCGGGAAACCGAGAGCATCGAGAAGAGCGTCGACCTGGTTGTAGACGACACCGTTTTCGCCGGTACGCAGCAGCGTCACCGACGGTAGCGAGCCGAGGGCCGAGAGCCGATCCTTGATTGTGAGGAGGCGCTCTTCCGTTCTCGCGTTCAATTCCGCAGCAGCTTCTTCCCGTCGGACCGCGACGCCCATCGAGGTGACCAACTTCTTCATCTCGTCCCACGTGAGGTACCCGTTGAAGCCGGCGAACACTGGAACACCGGTCGCAGAGAGTTCGTCGTAGGACTTTGCCGCATAAGCATTTCCGGCGGTCAGGAGCATGACGATCAGATCCGGCGACGCGCCGATGATCGCTTCCTTGTTCCACGTTCCCGCCGTGCCGAGGTTCGGGATGTTCGCCGCCTCCGGCATCGTGCGCAACACCGCGTCGCCGCCCACCCCTTCGAGACCGAAGAAGCCGCCGACGATCTTCTCCGGCGGCACACCGAGGTCGAGGACCGTCGCCATGGCGCTGACGTGGGCGATGACCATTCGCTGCGGATCCGACGGAATCTCGACACTGCCCGTCTCATCCTGCACTGTGACGAGACCACTTGGCGCCGAGCCGTTTTCGTCGCTGCTGCACGCTGCCAGCAAGGTCGCGGCCGCGACACCGAGCCCGGCGCCGAGGAATCCCCTGCGTGTCAGCGCATCGACGATGCGTTCCCACTTCTCGTCTGTATCGAGTGTGGTGTTATCGAGTGCGGGCGTCAGGCAGATCGAGTTCGGCACAGTTCGGTCCATTCGTTCGAGCGGTCGAAGATCTCCTCGATTGTGGCTATCGAACCGTCGAAACTGAACAGGATTTCGAGCCGACATCTATCGCTGTCCGGTCACACCTTCTTGACGACACTCGACTTCAATTGCATCGGTCCGATGCCGTCGACCTTGCAGTCGATGTCGTGGTCGCCAACGCCCTGGACAAGGCGGATGTTGCGCACTTTCGTACCTGACTTGATGCCGGTCGGACTGCCCTTCACCTTGAGTGTCTTGACGACCGTCACCGTGTCTCCGTCCGCAAGGATGTTGCCTACGGCATCTTTCACCACACCCAGTTTCACCACACCCGAGTCCTCGCCGGCACTATCGGTCGGCGCCCACTCGTGCGCGCAGGACGGGCAGACCATCAACGCGCCCATCTCGTAGGTGTATTCGCCGGCGCATTCGGGGCAAGGGGGCAAGGTTTCTTCCACGCGGTTCATCCTATCCACCAGGCACCCGATCCCCATTTTTGCATTTCATGAGGCATTCTTGGGCGAAATATTGCATTCGATGAAACTTTGCACTCTGTGCAATTATGGATGAAATGGGAACCGAAACTCTCGGATTGCGCGAACGAAAACGAATTGCGACGAGGCAGCTGATCGAGCACACTGCCGTCGAACTCGTCCTCGACCTGGGCTATGACGAAGTGACCGTCGAGAAGATCTGCGAGGCCTGCAATCTGTCGACCCGCACGTTCTTCAACTACTTCCCCACCAAGGACGCGGCGATCGGTGGGCTCATGCTCGTCGTGCCAAGTGAGGCAACCATGCTCACGCTCATCGGCGAGCACCCGGACGATCCGCTGCGCGGCGCCCTCGCGGTCTTCGAGGCGGCGATGCAGATCGTCGACGAGCGACCCGATCTGCTCGCGCATCGACGCGAATTGTTCGAACGTCATCCCACGCTGTTGCAACAACATCTGGCCACCTTCCACGATCTTGAAGACACGCTCACCCGGATCCTCACGCGGGAGTTGTCGCACAGAACCGAGTATCGCCGCCTGCACTCGGATACAGCCGCTGCCGACGAAGCCACGGCAACGGTCATCACCGCAGGCGCCGCGATGCGTTACGTCTTCCGAAAATGGCAGAACAGTGAACGGGCAAGCCCCAGAACCGACTTGCTTGATCCGGCGCTACTCCTGATGGCTCGAATACTCAGGTCCGAGAGCTGATCCACACTCTCTCGCACCAGCTGTCACTCAACTAAGGAACTACATGTCCACTCGAGAAGCTGCGACCGTCGAGCCCGACGGCACGCATACCGATACCGAGGCCGCGCCGGACAAACGGTCGATCATCCTCGTTTTTGTCGGGCTTATGATCACGATGCTTCTGGCATCGCTCGACCAGATGATCTTCAGCACCGCGCTCCCGACCATCGTGGGCGAATTGAACGGCGTCAACCACATGGTCTGGGTGACGACGGCATACATCCTCGCCTCGACCGTCATGATGCCGGTGTACGGAAAACTCGGTGACCTGATCGGGCGCAAGGGCCTCTTCATCGGCGCCATCAGCATTTTCATCGTCGGTTCGGTGATCGGCGGTCTGTCCCACGACATGACCACACTCATCGCTGGTCGAGCCGTGCAAGGACTCGGCGGCGGCGGATTGATCCTGCTGTCCCAGGCGATCATCGCCGACGTCGTCCCGGCCAGGCAACGCGGCCGGTACATGGGTGCGATGGGCGGCGTGTTCGCACTGGCTTCGGTTGCCGGCCCCCTTCTCGGTGGATGGTTCACCGAGGGCATCGGCTGGCGCTGGGCATTCTGGATCAACATCCCCCTCGGGCTCCTCGCAATCGCGAGCGCAATGGCATTCCTTCACCTGCGGAAGCCGAACCTCGGCAAACCTCGCATCGACTATCTGGGAATGGTCCTCGTCGCAACGGCCGCAACCTGTCTGATCCTGTTCACCACCTGGGGCGGCAACACCTACGCCTGGGGGTCAGGCGTCATCATCGGGTTGATCATCGGCTGCATCGTGACCGCAGTGGCGTTTGTCTTCGTCGAGAAGCGTGCTGACGAACCGGTAATTCCGATGCACCTGTTCGCTCAGCGAAACTTCGTGTTGACCACCGTCGCGGGTCTGATCATCGGCATCGCGATGTTCGGTGCGCTCGCCTACCTGCCGACCTACATCCAGATGGTGACAGGCAAGAACGCCACCGAAGCAGGACTGATGATGATTCCGATGATGGCAGGCCTGCTGGTCGCCTCCATCGGATCCGGTCAGCTCGTCAGCAAGACCGGCCGCTACAAGATCTTCCCCATCGTCGGAACATCCATCGTCGCAGTCGCTCTGGTCCTGCTCTCACGTCTGACGCCGTCGACCTCACTGCTGGTCTTCGGTTGCTACATCGCACTCATGGGTATCGGCCTCGGCCTCGTCATGCAGATCTTGATCTTGATCGTGCAGAACACCTTCCCCGCGGCCGAAGTGGGAACGGCCACCGCGTCGAACAACTTCTTCCGTCAGATCGGTGCGTCGTTGGGCAGCGCGATCGTGGGCAGCCTGTTCGCCTCGCGTCTGACCAATCTCCTGGCCGAGCGACTCCCCGCGAATGGCGGCGCGGTCGGTGGTGACGAGAACTCCTTGACCCCGGGAATCCTCTGGAAGTTGCCCAGCCAGGTTCGCGAGATCATCGTCGGTGCATACAACGACGCGCTGGCGCCGATCTTCCTGTACCTCGTCCCCTTGGTCATCGTGGCAGTTGTCCTGTTGCTCTTCGTCAAGGAGAAGCCACTCGCGACGACGATCGATCGCTCGGCACCCCCGCTCGAGTAATTGACTATCGTGGCGTGATGTCGCACGCACCGAATACGCCCAGACGCACTCTCGCTGTTCTGGGCGTATTCGGCGTTGTGGTGGTCCTAGCTGTCGCCGGCGCACTGTGGTGGTTCGCGCGCGGCGACGACGCTCTTGCCGGCGAGAATCTCGATTCGTTCCCGGCCGTCGACCACGGCATTCTCAGCGCTCAGCAGAGTGCGCTACTGGGCGTCCTCGAGCAAGAGTGGGAGTCAGGGAGTCCCGGCACCAAGTACGCCGAGGGCGTCGAGGAATCGTGGTGTGCCGATTTCGTGAGCTGGTCGATGAACCAGATCGGCACGCCGTTCTCGAACCCCAACTCAGGGTCGTGGCGCATCCCCGGGGTGTACACGCTGCAGGAGTATTACGAGTCCGTCGACGCGTTTGTCCCCTACGGTCAGGACTACCAGCCCAAGGTCGGCGACACGATCCTGTACGGCGACTCGAGCCCCTTCGGCCAACACGTCAACGTCGTTCTGGTCAACGACGGCGGCACTCTGACGACCGTCGGCGGCAACGAGAACAACAAGGTCATGCTCCATCGCATCGTCCCGTCGGAAGTCCCGGGGATCGTCGGGTTCGGCGTCATCTGAGCCAGCCCCGCCGTCTTTGCGTGATGAAACTTGATTGTTGCGAGCGGTGAGATTTCCGAATTGGTTCAACCGTTGATTGGTGCGAACGGATCGATATTGTTCGGATAATTCCTTGTTTCCGTCGTCGACAGATATTCATATCGAACGAAGGATCAGACCTGGCAACTAGATTCATATCCAGCTGTCCCCTACCTCAGACAGGAATTCGATGCGCCCTGGTGAGCTGACCACCCTCGAGCAGATACAGCTCATGACCCGCGCGGCTGCTGCGCAGGCCATGAGCACGCCGTCGATGCTCCGGCTGCGGCTCGGCCGCTACCCCACTCGCACACCCGAACTGCGCAAACGCCCACTCCCCGACACCAAGCTGTGCAGCGAAGCGCTCGATCACGCCAGAGGAACCCTCTCCCCCGCGGTCTTGAACCACAGCCTGCGCTGCTGGATCTGGGCCGACGCCTTCGCGCAGATCGATGCGATCGAGTACGACCCCGAAGATCTCTTCACTGCGTGCGCCCTTCACGATGTCGGACTGGGCGCAAAAGGATCGGCCGAGCACGGGTGTTTCACCTACATCAGTGCCGCAGACGCAGAAGAACTCGCGACCAGAGTGGGAACTTCGGAGAGGTCGGTACAGCGAATCGGCGAAGCGATCCGTCTGCACATGGATCTGACCGTCGACCGCGGCGCGGGCGCTGACGCCTATCTACTGCATGCCGCAGCGCATTTCGACGTTGCCGGTCGGCGTGCGCCCGAAATTCCGCGAGCAACTGTTGATGCAACAATCGCGGAGTACCCGCGAACAGGGTTCACCGACGAGTTCGCGCAATCGATGCGGCGCGAGGTCGAGCTCCGTCCGCACTCTCGCGCGGCGACGCTCTGGAGATCGGGAATGGCCCTGCCGTTGCGTACCAATCCCCTGGATTGGAAGAGCCGGTAACTACGAAAAGTCCTCGAGCACTGCAGTTCGCGGTCCTCCGACGTTCCCGGTATTCACCACGCCGACGGGTTCGATCAACATCACCTCCGCTTCTTCCTCGGCGATCGGGCAATGTTCGACTCCGCGAGGTACCACGAACAGTTCACCGGGCCCCAGTGGAACATCTCCGTTTCGGAGTTGGATTCGAATCTGCCCCTTCGTCACCAGGAACATTTCGTCGGTGTCGGTGTGGGAGTGCCAGACGAATTCACCTTTGATCTTGACGATCTTGATCTCGTAATCATTGAGGACCGCAATCTTCTTGGGCGACCAGTGCTCGGCGAACTGACCGAACTTCTCGCGGAGCGATACCGCTGTTGCCGAACTGTTCATGTTGTTCCTCCCTCGGGCGCGACACCATCGCGATGACGACCCCGCCACTCTTCGTCACCCGAGGCAGCTGCGTCTTGTACGTTTCTGACATGGATCCCCGCGGCGCACAGATCACCGCGTGGGCACCGGGCCTCGCGGGAATCACCGAGGTCTTCCATGCCGATTTCGTCGGACACGCCTATCCCAAACACACGCACGATCAGTGGTCTCTGATGCTCGTCGACCGCGGCACGATTGCATACGACCTCGATCATCGCGCTCATGGCGAGGCACCCGAGATCGTGACTCTGTTGCCGCCAGGTATCGCACACGACGGAGTTCCGGTCACCGAGGCCGGATTTCGTCAACGAATCCTTTACCTCGACACGTCAGTTCTCGGCGAGGTCCTCATAGGCCCCGCGGTGGACAGCCCCGAGATTCGAGACCCTCTGCTGCGCCACCGCATCGATCAACTGCACTCTGCACTCGGCCCACACGGCGAATCACTCGAGGCCGAAAGTCGCCTGGGGTTCCTCGCTGAAAGATTGAACCAGATCCTCACGCCGGCCACAGGTCGATCCCGTCACACGCCGACCGTTGACGAACGCGTTGCCGATCAACTTCGGGACCTGCTCGATGCGCGACTCACAACGGGAATCACGATGCGGGAAGCGTCGAACATCCTGCAGCGGAACCCCACGTATCTGATCAAGAACTTCGCGAAGCATTTCGGGCTTCCGCCTCACAAGTACGTGACGGGACGTCGAATCGATCTGGCGCGACGCGCAATCCTCGCCGGGCGCGAATTGGCGGACGTGGCCGTCGACGTCGGATTCCACGATCAATCCCACCTGTCGCGGCACTTCGTCAAGCATGTCGGGGCGCCGCCCGGTAAATACGCACTGAACGTGGTCGGCAGAGCGCGCTAGTCGAAGCACCTGGCACCGGTTTCGTCGAGCAGACACTGGTTCCGATCAGCTGGAGTCTGTGTCCACTGAATGAAAACGGTGTCAGGTCCCAACGATCAAGCAGCCGTCTCGAGGTTGACCAGGAGGAAGTCCTCGCGCAGCGGCCCGTATTGACGATCGGTCAGCTGATACGAGCGCAACGCGCGAGGCGCGCGGGCCAACTCGTAGAACCGCTCGGACCCGGACACGAATTGCCTCGATGCCCAACCCCAGTTCGGGCCGTGCGGAAACTTCGGGTCGGGCAGCATGTCGGACTCCATCGACATCAGCCGTAGACGGCGAACCACTCCGGTAGTGGAGGCATTCTCGTCGAAAGCGGTCCACGCGTGACGGGCATTTGTGTCGTCACGAGGAGTTCCGGAGGAACGAACCACCGAAGACGCAGAGCGTCGACCACTACCGGCGTGATCATCGTGTCGAAGTTCGCCGACGCACCGACCACTCGACCGGCTCCACCGCATCGTCCAGCCCGAGAACCACGCGAGCTGCATTGCGCCCTTGATCGAACAGGGACTGGCGAACTGTGGTCAAGCCGGCGTCCGATGCGGCTGTTGTGTCGTCCCATCCGACGACTGCGACATCGTCGGGCAGCGCGAGGCCGAGTTCACGGGTCGCGTCCAGAACCCCCAGAGCCAGTTCGTCACTCATCGCCAAGATGACATCGGGCCTTCGGCTCTCGGGAACGTCGAGAAGGGACCGAGCCATCCGCGCACCCTCGCTCCGCTCGTTGACGGTGACCACCCCCACCCGCACCGAGGGCCAATCGAGGCCCGCGTCGCGGACGGCGCGCTCGTAGCCCTCGAGCCGATGGCGGGACACCGGAAAGAACGCTTCACTTGAAAACACGTCCATCCGAATCTCGGACCGACGCTCACGATCCCACGGAAGGCTGATCACCGCGGGCCGCTGCGCCCCGGACAACCCGACTGCCGCGATCGCAACGGCGCCGGCAACATCGTCCATCCCGACGAGATCCACACCCTCGTGCAATGGCCCACCCTGGATGCATGCGGGTTTTCCGGTGCCGACAATCGCGTCGAGGATGGGATCGTCGAAGACGGTGGTCCAGACGACAAAGCCGTCTACTGCCGCGTCGCGAACTCTGTCGACGTCTCCCGGTTTCCCCGAGTTCGGCAGCATCATCAATCCGGCGTTCGCATCCAGGCACGCTTCGGCGACTCCCGAGAGGAATCGCCGAGCTACTGCGTCTTCGAAGGCATACGTCAGCTTCTCGCTGAAGACGACCGCGATGTTGTTGAATTTCCCGCTCCGCAAGGACTGCGCCGCCCGGTTAGGGCCCGCGTACTCGAGCTCTTCGGCGGCGGCGAACACCTTGGCTCGCGTTGATTCAGACACGCGCTCGGGCTGTGCGAAGGAGTACGACACCGACATCACCGACACGCCTGCGGCCTTGGCGACGTCGGCCATCGTCGGTCGACTCGAACGCTGCGCACGTATGGCCATGAGCATCAGCATAGCGAGTGCAAAATATCCATTGCGCAGGTGTGTATCGATACATGTATCGTTACACAACATGACTGCTCGACTGCCGAAGGCAACCACGCTACGGCTGATGACACTGGCCGGAGCAGCCTTCGCCTACGTGACGGCCGAAATGCTCCCCGTCGGACTGCTCAGCGAAATCTCGACGGACCTCGACGTCACCGAAGGGCGTGTCGGCCTACTGCTGACCTTCTACGCATACGGTGTCGCGGCCTTGACGCTTCCGCTGATCGGAGCGGTCAAAACCTGGCCGCGCCGACGCGTCGTCGTTCTGACGGTGGCCACCCTCGCGGTGTCGCAACTGGTCGCAGCATTGGCCGTCAACTATCCGATGCTGGTGATCGGACGATTGCTCTGCGCTGCGACGCACGGAGTGTTCTGGGCTGTCGTTGCCCCGGTCGCAGCCACTCTGGTTCCGCGCGGACAACAGGGCAAGGCAATCGCGATGGTGTATGCCGGTACGTCTCTCGCTTTTGTTCTCGGAGGTCCACTGTCTTCGGCGATCGGCCAATCCTGGGGTTGGCGGACTGCGTCGGCGGCAATCGGGCTGGTGGCAGTGGTCATTGCTTTCTCACTGCATCGTGCGTTGCCCGAAATGCCGGTCGATCAACACCATCGGAGCAAGCGAGACAAACCGAAGCCGACACCGGCGATGAAACGGGCACTCGCCGTCATCTGCGCGGCAACGCTGTTTGCCGCCCTGGGGCAGTTCGCTTCGTACACGTTCTTCACACTTCTGGTGGAGGAAAGCCTCGGCTCGTCCGGTGGCATCCGTACCGCGATGCTTCTGGTCTACGGCGCCGCCGGCGCAGTCGGAGTGTGGGTCGCCGGCAAGTACTACGACCGCCGACCGCGTCTCTTCACGCTCATCTCGATCGCGACGGTGGCAGGCGCGCTGGCCATCTTCTGGCTCTTGGCGCCGTCGATGGGAGCGTTCGCAGTTGTCGCCACGATCTTGTGGGGTGCGGCGTTCACCACCGTTCCGATCTGCCTCCAGTCCTCGGTTCTGCGCGCTGTCCCGATCGGGACCGACCGTGCCTCGGCCATCTACGTCGTCGTGTTCCAGATCGCGATTGCAACGGGTGCTCTGCTCGGTGCGGCCGTCGTCGACAGTGGCGGGCTCTCGCACCTGGCGGGCATCGGGGCCACTCTGATGATCGGTTCGTTGGTGATAGTCGGGTTCGGCCGACGCGCATTTCCCCGCGAACTGCAGCGGTCTACTCACTCCCCCACCGACGCGGCAGCGACGGTCGCGTCGTAGATCAGGGTGTATCGCCAGAACAGTCGTCTCCTGATCCGGCTACCTGGCAAACACAACGCGGCCGCGCGCCGGACGTCGGCCATCGACTCACCCGGTTCCGCGATGGGAGCCGTCATCGCCTTCAGTGGCTCGGAGGCAACCCGTCGATGCTTGACGACGCCGACGACGGGATTGCACACGGTCGCCAACACCGACAGGAGTGCGTCGGTGGCTGTGGTCGATCGATAACACCCGACCACGACGAGCCGGCCGCCCGGTTCGAGCAGGCCGCTCAGCCGCTTCATCGACTCTTCGAGTGGAAGATGATGCAACGCCGCGACGACTGTGATCGCGTCGTACTTCGCCTCGGATGCAAAGTCCTCGATCCGCCGTGCTTCGATGATCACGTTCTCGTCGTCGACAAACCTTGCGCGCACGGCGGCAGACGTCGTCAGGTCAGGTTCCACACCGACCACCACGTCGAACCGCCGCCGCAAGAGGTCGATCAGATTGCCGGTCCCGCTCCCCACGTCGAGAGCGCGACCCGACCTGACTCCGCGCAGATTACGTAGAACCCACCGGCCGTAGTGATCGTTGTGACTCCACGGATGGCGTCGGTTGAAACCGTCCAAGCGCGCAATCACACCCATACCCGACGGTATCAATCCGAGCCCGGGCACCGGCCGTCACAACCGCGGGTCGACCGGCTCCGATTCGAGAGCCAACACTGCGAACACGGCCTGGTGCGCTCGCCACAATGGTTCACGGTCGACGAGCCTGGATACCGCCTCCATGCCGAGCGCGTACTCGCGCAGCGCCATCGACTGCTTGTGTCCGAGGTTGCGGTTACGCAATCTCGCAAGCGTCGACGGTTCGAGGTAGTCGGCACCGTAGATCAATCGCAGGTACTCCCGGCCGCGAACCTTGATCCCCGGCTGAGCCTTCGCGTTGTACCCCCGCGGTCCGTGAATCTGATTCGCCAGCGGTTTGACGACCATCCCCTCACCACCGTCACCGGTGAGCGACTCCCACCACTTCGTCGCTTCGGACACCGAGTCTTCGGAACCGAGATCGACCACCAGGCGACGTGTAGTGGTAAATCGACTCGGGTCGGCCGCGGCCAGGCGGTCCGAAATACCCAGGTGCCATTCGTGATCCCGTTCCCCGTACGACTTGCCCTCGGCCGCCAGAATCTGGAACGGCGCGATGGTGACGCCGTCCAGTCCGTTCGTCGGCCACACGTACCGTCGGTACGCCTCGCCGAAGCGCTCGATACTGGCGGCCCGAACAGTTGTCTGTTCGAACATCTCCGCCACGTCCAGGCCCCGCGACCCGGCCTGCGCCAACACGGCCTCGCGAGCTGTGAGGTCTGATCGCCCGGCCGCCGCGACCGACGCGTACTGCGAGCGCAGCAGACCTTCCGCTTTGACGTTCCACGGCAACAGTTCGCAGTCGAGGAGCAGCCAGTCGGTGCCCAGCTCTTCCCACAACCCAGCGGAGGTGACTGCGGCGGCGATGTCGTCGATCAACTGCTGAGTCAGGTCGTCGTCGAAGAATTGGCGGCCGGTGCGGGTGTGCACCATCCCGGTGAGCGCATCCGGTGCGTCGAAGCGGGACTGAGCAACCGATCGATCACGGCACACGAGCACCACTGCCCGCGAACCCATGTGCTTCTCTTCGCAGATCACTGTTCCGATTCCGCCGGCCCGGTATGCGTCGAACGCGGTCGACGGGTGTTCCAGATAGTCATCGGATTGGGCCGTCGCGCAGGGCGCCATGGTCGGCGGTAGGTACCTCAGCCATTGCGGCGCGACCGCGAATCGGCTCATCACTTCCAAGGCGCCGGCAGCGTTGTCGGTGCGAACGGACACTCGACCGCGCAGTTCGGTGTCGACGCCTGTTGTTTCGAGGACGTCGGCGAGATCGAGCACATCCGGATCACGAGTCGGCGGTGCCAGCGGTACCACCGGCTCGTACCAAACCTGCTCCGCCGGAACCGACACGATCTCTCGTTCCGGGTATCGAAGAGCGGTGAGGGATCCACCGAAGACGCACCCGGTGTCGAGGCACGCGGTGTTGTTGATCCATTCCACCTCGTGCACCGGAGTGTGACCGTAGAGGACCATGGCTGATCCTCGGTAGTCCTGCGCCCACGGGTATCGAACGGGCAGGCCGAATTCGTCCGTCTCACCGGTTGTTTCACCATAGAGCGCAAAGCTTCGCACTCGGCCGGACGCCCTGTTGTGGTAGTCCTCCTTGAGACCGGCGTGCGCGACAACGAGTTTGCCGTCGTCCAGGACGAGGTGCGCGACGAGACCGTCACAGAAGTCGACGACGCTTTCGCGGAACTCCGCCGACTCGGTGGCCATCTGCTCGAGGGTCTCGGCGAGTCCGTGACTCGGCGTGACCTTCTTACCGCGCAGCGCCTTGACGAGTTTGTTCTCGTGGTTACCCGGAACCGCTATCGCATGTCCCGCCGCGACCATCCCCATGACCAGACGCAGCACACCGACCGAATCCGGACCTCGATCCACGTAGTCACCGAGGAAGACGGCAGTTCGCCCGTCCGGCGGCACCGCATCGACAGCTCTGCCATCCGTCCCGAAGTCGACGGTGTAGCCGAGTTTCACGAGGAGCTTCTCGAGCTCACTTCGACATCCGTGGATGTCACCGATGACGTCGAACGGACCACGCTCGACACGCAGATCGCTGCGGAGCGGGTGGCGCAAGAATGTGGCTTCGGAAACCGCGTCCTCACCTCTGAGGATGTGAACCGAACGGAAACCTTCCTTACCCAACCCGCGGAGCGAGCGAGTCAACTGTTGGTGCTGGCGGCGAATCACGTCGCGTCCGAACGTCCGGTCAGAGCGAGCGTCGTTTCGTGCAGAGCAGACCGATTCCGGAACTTCGAGCACGACTGCCACCGGCAGTATGTCGTGCTCGCGAGCCAACGCAACGAGTCGCTTGCGCGCAGCGGGCTGGACGTTGGTCGCGTCGACCACCGTGAGGCGTCCGCGTCGCAAACGCTTGGCCGCGACGAACTCCAGCACTTCGAAAGCATCGGACGTCGACTCCTGTGAGTTCGGATCGTCACTGACCCACCCTCTGAATGTGTCACTCGAGAGGGTTTCGTACTCACCGAAGTGGCGCGCCGCAAAGGTCGACTTTCCCGAGCCACTGACGCCGATGAGTACTACCAGGGCGAGATCTGGAATCTCGTACACCGTCATGACGTTCGTGCCTCCTTCGTGAAGATTGCCATCTGTGTCGGCCCGCCGAGGACCGGATCAATTGCTCCGATAAATTCGAACTCCACGCAATAGCCGTGGACTCGGGCCGTTTCGGTTGCCCAGTCGTCGAATTGGGTCCGTGAGAACTCGAACCTGTGATCGGGGTGCCTGAACTCTCCCGCGGCCAATGCCGGATACAGCACGTTGTAGTCGGCATTCGGAGTAGTCAGCAGCACATACTGCGGTGCTGCGTCCACGAAGACCGATCTGACCAGCGCCGGCAGGCGCGCCGTGTCGACGTGCTCGACCACCTCCATCAGCACGGCTGCGTCGAAGCCTTTCAAGCGTGCGTCGCGGTACGTCGCGGACGACTGCATCAAAGACACACGTTCACGCTGGACGTCGGACATTTCGGTGAACTTCAATCTGCGTTGCGCCCGTGTCAGTTCGCGCGCGCTCACATCGACGCCGACAAGTTTGTCGAATCGAGCGTGCGGCATCAGCGCCTCGAGCAATTTACCTTCGCCACAACCGATATCGACAATTGTTCTCACGTGCAGTCGCTGAAGCGTCGCCAAAACTGCGTCGACGCGAAGGCGTGCCAGCGGCGGATCCGGTCTCGGGGCTTCGATCTGCGCCTCAGCTTGTTCGGGAATCAGTCGATCGACCACCGATTCGACCAGGTCGCGTCGACGAGCCAGGTAGCGGGACATGATCAGCGCGGAATCCGGATGCGACGCCAACCACTCTCCAGCGACGCGGATCAATTTGTCTGCCTCGTCAGGTCCCACCCAGTAGTGCTTCACATCGTCGAGGACGGGCAACAGCACGTAGAGGTGCCGTAGGGCACTCTGCACCGTGTGTTCCCCGGTCAGTGTCAGCGACACGAAGTCGGAGTTTCCCCACATCGGTAGGTGCGGATCAAGCTGCACCGGTATCGCGGTCACGTCCCAGCCCAGCGGCTCGAACAGCCGACGAGGCAATTCCGCATCGCCGCCACACGGAACCACCGGAATCGCGACGGTCAACGCGAGTTCGGCTCCGACGAGTTCCGGGTGCGACTTGCAAGTTCCCGTCAACGCGGTGCGAAACAGCTTCGACAGAGCAACCGAGAGTATGGACGACGCCGCATACGGCCGATCGTTGACGTACTCCCCCAGCGAAAAGTTGTCGCCACTCTTGCCTCGTCGATACCTACTCTGCACAAGTTCGATGGGGTCGACGTCCACAATCACTGCCACCGTGGTCTTTTCGGCCGAGGCCTCCGGGTACAGAACCGTGGCGGTGCCGATCGCCAAGTCGAAGGTTTGCACGCGGTCGGGATGTTTGTGCAGCAGGTAGCTCAACGCGGTCGCATCAGGAGTCTGCGGGGTCGGGGTGGACGTCAGTGTGAGTAGCACCAGGCGAATGTAGCCCGGCAAACGTCCGGGGCGCCTCCGATTTACGCGCCCGCGGCCGTCAGAACAAAGTGAGAGCTGCTCCCGCACCCACCAGTTCCCGAGGCGCCTCACGCGGTTCACTGCCAGCCGCACTGACATCTCGATGCTCCGAACGACCACCCAACCCATGACGCTCGACCAATGGCTCGACACGGCTTGCGAGCCAACGCTTGTATTCGGGAGTGACATACGCACCCCGCCCGTACAGCTCGCGGTAGCGACGGATGAGTGCCGGATGTTCCTGAGCAAGCCAATTCATGAACCAACCCCGAGTACTCCCCCGCAGGTGCATCGGGAAGACCGTCACACTCGTCGCACCGGCTTCGGACAGTGCCTCGAACAGACCGTCGAGGTGACTGGTGGAATCGGTGAGGAACGGAATGACCGGCGCCACCATGACATTGCACGAGAATCCCGCGTCGGTGATGGCCCGGATCATCTCGAGACGCGCCCGCGGTGACGGGGTACCAGGCTCGATCTGCTTCTGAAGTGCAGCGTCGTTGATCGCCAACGACACTCCGATTCCGACGTCGACCTGCGCCGCCGCCATCTTCAACAGCGGCAGGTCCCGTCGGAGCAGAGTTCCCTTCGTCAAGATCGAGAAGGGAGTTCCCGATTCGGTCAACGCGCGAATAATGCCGGGCATCAAGCGGTATCGGCCCTCCGCTCGCTGATAAGGATCAGTGTTGGTACCCAGTGCCACTGCCTCCCGTTTCCAGGACTTTCGCGCCAATTCCTTGCGGAGCACCGCGGCAATGTTCGTCTTCACGACCACTTGGGAATCGAAATCCGCGCCGGCGTCGAGGTCGAGGTACTCGTGACTCGGTCTCGCGAAGCAATATCGGCATGCGTGCGAGCAACCACGAAAAGCGTTGACGGTGAAGCTGAACGGCAACGTCGACTCTTCGGGCATCTTGTTGAGCGCGCTCTTGCAGAGCACCTCGTGAAACGTGATTCCCTCGAACTCGGGAGTCTGCACGGAGCGAACCAACCCGGCCCGTTCGAGTCCGGGTAGCGCTCCGTCATCTGCATCCAATGCCTGACCCGACCACCTCATGGCCCCAAGTCGAACACTTGTTCTAAGGTATGTCAAGATGGAGCGAATACCCGACCGTGCCTCACCACGGCCGGGAAGTTGTTGGCAGAATTCGGTGCATGTCGAACAGAATCAATATTTCCTCCGGTTCCGAATGGGAACCCAAGATCGGTTACTCCCGTGCCGTGCGCATCGGTAACCAGATCGCAGTCTCTGGCACCACCGCTCCTGGTGAGACCCTCACAGATCAGACCCGCGCAGCGCTCGAAACTATCAAGGCAGCACTTGCCGAGGCCGGCGCCTCGCTCGACGACGTCATCCGCACTCGCATGTACCTGCGCGACATGACGCAGTGGGAGCAGGCCGCTCTCGCGCACGGTGAAGTGTTCGGCGAGATTCGTCCCGCCACGACCATCCTCGAGGTCAGCTCGCTGATCGACCCCGCTCTGCTCATCGAGATCGAGGCCGACGCGGTTCTCAGCTGATCGCCAATCCGGACATTTGTGAAATGGGCGCCTAGTCTGAGCCGATGAAACCGATGCGGCTGTATCCGTTGACGCTCGCGCTCGGCATCACCGCCGCTTTCCTCTCGCCCGGTTCTGCACTCGCAGATCCGGGCGAGAGTCTTTCGACGGCTTGCGGCAGCCAGTTGAGCAATGCCGAGGTGGGCCGGATTGCCGAACTCAGCGACGTCACGACGCTGAACGGTGCCGGACTGCCTCGGCTCGAGACCGCTGTCGAACGTCATCGTGAGATCACGTCGATCCTCGTCTCACACCACGATTGGCGAGGCTTGTTCTCCATCGGCCTCGACGCTGTCGAACACGAGGCGGTGATGCCGCTGCAGCGAGACCCTGCGGCCTTCGCCGATGACGAGTGGGCCCATTCCGTCAGCTTCGAATTGCTGCGCAGGTACCTGGTGAACGTCCATGCGGAGTTCACCGGTACTCCCACCGATCCGGCGTGGACCAACTACTTCGCCCTGACACGTCAGTGCGACGCCAGTCCAGCACGGGTTGCCATGGCCGGCTACAACGCGCATCTCACCGTCGACCTCGCTCACGCCGTCGCCACGTCCGGAACCACTGCGGAGGATGTCACGGATTTCTACAAGATCGTCGATTCCATTGCCGTCAAGGGTGGTTCGATCGTGACCCTCACCAAGGCCGAGTACGACGCCGATCTGGGGCCGCTCTGGCGGTTCTACTTCGTCGGCGAAGGACTCGACCGATTGGCCGGAAACTCGCAGCCCTCGGAACTGCTGCTCCGCGCCGCCGACAGCGGATACAACACCATCACACTGGCCAACGGATTCGCCCTCCAGAATCCGCAGACACGTCCCGGCGCAGAACAGGAGATCGACGCACTCTGGCGTACTACGGATTCCGCTCTCGACGTACTCTCGCGACTCGGCGGTCTCTGACATCTCACCCTCCGCTGCCTGAAACGGACACACCTGCGACAATGACCCCATGACGGGGCACTCGGCGGGGCAAGGCATCCAGAGTCCCGCCATGCGCCGGGTGCGAGACCTGTTGCGCGGGCCCGCAATTGTCTGCGACGGCCAGGCAACCATCCGCGAGGCCGCGAAGTTGATGACCGATGCGGGCCGCCGTGCTGTTGTGATCCCGACGGAGACAAGCGGTTTCGGAATCTTCACCGAAGGTGACCTACGCGCTCGCGTGGTAGTCGGTGGTATCGACAGCAATCAGCCGGTATCAACAGTGATGACGCCGTCAGCAGTGACAGTCGATCCGGATCGATTGGGCGCCGACGCCGTGACCGACATGCTCGAGTACGGATTGCGCCATCTCCCGGTCGTGACCGAGGCAGGCGCACTGATGGGTGTGCTCGAACTCAGCGACCTCCTGACTTCGGCCACCAATCAGGGTTTCGAACTGCGCGCAGCGCTCGCCACAGCACAGGACGACGCCCACCTCGTCGAAACAGCCCGCGCGGTCCCTGTTCTGGTGACGGAATTGGTGGCCTCACGGGTCTCACCGCTCGACATCGGCGCGACGCTGGCCGTGCTGATCGACGTGACGGTCAGGCGAGCCATCGAATTGGTGGTGGGCGGAGACGAGCGACCGGATTTCGCGTGGCTGTCGCTCGGCAGCGTCGCCAGGCGTGAAGCGCTCCCCTCTTCGGATATCGACAGTGCGCTGGTGTGGGGCGGCGAATCTCATCACGAGGGAGCCGACGCCGCGAAGACCATCCACGACATCCTCGATCTCTGCGGGTTCCCTCGCGACACCAAGAACGCCGTCGCGACCCAGGCCAGGTTTGCTCGGACGCTCCCACAATGGCGCACTGCGCTGCGGAAATGGGTATCCAATCCGTACCAGGACCAAGCCCTGGTCATGTTGTCGATGCTGGCGGATGCCCGCGTCGTCGCAGGCGATCCGGCGTTGGATCCTCGCCCTGCGGCGTTGGATCAACTGCGACTGCACCCGGCCGTCATGCGACTGCTCCTTCGCGAAGCGGTCGGAGACAAGGCAAAGCTCCATTCGTTCAAGGACGTGATGACGCGTCGGACCGGAACCGTCGACCTCAAAGCCAGCGCCGTCCAACCGATCGTGAACATCGCTCGATGGGCGGGGATTTCCGTGGGCGCCCGCACGAGTTCGACACTCGAACGTCTCAAGGCTGCAGCGGGAAGCGGTTTCCTACTCGACGACGACGCCCAGGTACTGATCGAATCTTTCGAGGTGTTGCAGCAGATTCGTGTCCGCCACCAGACCGATCAGTTCGCGGCAGGTCGGCCACCGACCGACGAAGTCGTGATCTCCGAACTCACTCCGCTCTCGCGGAGCTTGCTGAGCAATGCAGTGCGCGAGGTCGCAGGTGTGCAACGACGACTCGAATATGCCGCGTCCGCGTCGGCGCTACCCGACATCGACCCGTGAATCGCACTGCGCTCGAACAGGTTCTGGCGGCGGAGCGCCTCGAAGGCTGGGATCCGAGTAACGAGCAGATCGCGGAACTCGAGGCCGTCATGATCGGGATGCTCTCTCGGCGTGAGTATTTCGAGCAGGAATTGGCGCGAGCCGTCGGCCTGTCGTCACCAATTCCCCCGCGGATCCGCTGGCGAAGATCAGCGCCGTACGTCTATCGCGGTACATCGGTGCTCGAGAACAATTTCGACGTGCGAGATCCCGCCGCACTGCAATCACTCGAGTTCGCGGCGACCGCGCTTCGTCTGGGTGAGGCGCATCTCGGCGGCGACCTCGTACCGCACACGCGAGACACAGCCGAACTTCTCCTACTTCACCAGCACGTTTTCCAAGATCTGTACCAGTGGGCCGGACACATCAGAACCGTCGACATCAGGAAAGGTGCGGCAACGTTTGCTCCGGTCTCGGCGATTCGGAACTACCTGTCCGAGGTGGAAGAGATCATCGCCGCCGTCGATTGGGTAGCGCTCGATCACGGCGCTGCGTCGTTCGCGCTCGCATCGGTGTACTCGACGCTCAATCATGCCCACCCGTTTCGGGAAGGAAACGGGCGAACCGGAACACTCTTCCTGCACCGACTCGCCGCCGACACCCGATATCAGCTCGACTTGTCGCGGGTGAGCAGAACCGAGTGGGTATCCGCGTCGAGGGATTCTGCGCCTTTCCGGCCCACCGGGACCCCGTCGCCTCGCCCGTTCATCGATCTGTTCAATCGCGCGCTGACTCGCTGACGAGCCCGGTGAACGGAGCGCCGCTTTGCACTATCACCACAAGCATCCCGTCATCCGAACCGGACTCGTGGATCTCGCCAGGGCTCCACAACACTGCCTCGCCTGACGCCATCGAGACCCGTCGACCGTCGTCTTCGGCTACCCAGCCCGAACCGTCCACGACGGCGTACAGCTGCCAGAGGTTCGCAGAGTGCTTCCCCAACAGGCTGTTCGGCCGACACCACGCGAAGTGACTCCTGAATTCTCCACCGTCCACCGAACGGGCGAGCTGCATCATGGTGATGTTCCGGCTGCCGTACTCGTCGGCGTCCAGGCTTCCTTGGGGCAGTGTCACGAATCGCATGGCTGAGTGTCGCTCACCTCGTCGACCTCCACAATGACCAACCCATGAATGACCAATGATGACAACCACCGCGGACTGAACACCGTTACTGCTGAGTGAGCACCGCTTCCGACACGCTGGAAGCGGTGCTCACTCGAAGAAAAGGGTGCTCACTCGACCATCAACCGGGTAGCGCGAACTCTCCTGCGTCGGACCAGCGCTGACGCTCGGCTCCGAATGCGACGGACTGCATCGCGCGGAACTCCTCGATCGAGCGCGAGTTCGACGCGAGAAACTCCTGATGCTCGGCCAGCGAGAAGCTGCCGTCCTCGATCTCGACTCCCCCGCCGCGGCCGGCCGCAGTGTCCGCGCGCAGATCCATCAGCTCTTCCGGCTCGACGGGGTACCAGGAGATCCGGTCGAAGAATCGCAGCAACCACGGAGTGCCCTCCTCGAACGGGCCCGACTTCGCGGGGTGGCGGTGATTCCACACCTGCGTCGTACGTCCAACGAACTGGTACCCACCTGGGCCTTCCATGCCGTAGATGCAGAGGTAAGCCCCACCGATCCCGACGGCGTTTTCGGGGGTCCAGGTACGGGCGGGGTTGTACTTGGTCGTGACAAGGCGATGACGTGGGTCGAGCGGCGTCGCGACCGGAGCTCCGAGGTAGACGTCGCCGAGTCCGAGCACCATGTATTCGGCGCCGAAAACGGTGTCGAATACGTCGTTCACGGATTCGAGACCGTTCATCCGGCGGATGAACTCGATGTTCCACGGGCACCACGGCGCGTCCGCGCGCACTCCGTGCATGTACCGCTGGATCGCTTCGCGCGTAGCCGGGTCGTCCCACGACAGTGGCATCCGCACAGTGCGACTGGGCACAACAAGTTCGTTGGCAGCGGGCAAGGTGTCCTCCGCCTCGGCGAGCATTCCCATCAGTTTGCCGACGGGCAGCACGTCCGGGTCGACGCGGACCTGCAGGCTACGGATTCCCGGGGTGAGATCGAGTAGTCCGGCCGGCTTCTCGGCTTCGAGTCGCTGATGCAGTGCATGTGCACGCGCACGTAACGCCAGGTCGAGATTCATGTCGCCGTATTCGACCAACACATTGTCATCGCCTGAGCGCCGGTACGTGACCGCGGTGTCGCCGTCACGGCGGGCTATGACGCCGTCGTCGCCGTCACCACCGGAGGAATGAACAACCGAATTGGACGCTCGACGCGATACTCCGAGGTCACGCCGGGAGGCTGCCCGTTCGGCGCGGACCGGCACGAAGCGAATCTTGTTCCCGGGAGCCAACTGTCCGAGCTTCCAGCGATCAGCAGACACCACCGTGATCGGGCAGACGAAGCCGCCGAGGCTCGGTCCGTCGGGTCCGAGGAGGATGGGCGTGTCGCCGGTGAAGTCGAGCGCACCGATCGAATACGCGTTGTCGTGGATGTTCGAAGGGTGAAGTCCCGCTTCGCCGCCGGTGGTTCTGGCCCAGTCAGGTTTCGGACCGATCAACCGGACTCCGGTGCGGTCGGAGTTGAAGTGGACCTCGTACTCGGTCGCGTACAGCGTGTCGATGTCGGAGCGGGTGAAGAACTCCGGCGCCCCGTGCGGGCCCTCGGTCACCGCAAGTTCCCAGCACGTGTGTATCGCCGGAACATGCTCGGCGGGAACACCTCCCGCTGCGCCGGTCGCCTGTCCGAGTTTGAGAACGTCCCCCGCCCGCAAAGTCCTACCTTCGTGTCCACCGAACCTGCCCAGGGTGAAGGTCGACGCACTGCCGAGATAGTCGTCGGTCTCGATTCCGCCCTGTACGAGTACGTAGATGCGCAGTCCTGGGCCGCTGAGCGTCCCGACGTCGAGCACCGCTCCAGCGGGGACGAAAACAGGACGCCACTGACCGTGGGCGATGCCGTCGACGGTCACAGACACCGGAGCGCCCGTGACGCACACCGTGGTGTCCTCGTCGAACGTCATCGCAGGTCCGGCCATCGCGCATTCGATGCCGGGTGCGCCTTCGGGATTTCCGAGTGCGGTGTTTCCCAACCGAAACGACAGGTCGTCCATCGGGCCCGACGGTGGGACACCGATCTGCCAGTACCCGACGCGCCCTGGATAGTCCTGAACCGTCGTCAACATTCCGGGACGCACGATGGTCAGTTTTGCGTTCATTCGTCTGCCTCCGGCCGTGTGACGATCATGCGGACGGCCGTCGGATCGAAGCCGTTGCACGGGTTGTTGATCTGCGGGCAGTTGGACACGAGGACGAGCGCGTCGCGTTCGGCACGCAACGCGAGCCGCTTGCCTGGCGCAGACATTCCGTCGACGATTCCGAGTGTGCCGTCGGGGTCGACCGGGACGTTCATGAAGAAATTGATGTTGGACACCAGGTCCCGCTTCCCGAGCCCCCATTTTGCGCCCTCGACGAGGAAGTTCTCGACGCACGCGTGCTGGTGCTTGGTGTGGTGGCCGTATCGCAGGGTGTTCGATTCCTGTGAGCACGCGCCGCCGACGGTGTCGTGGTTTCCGACCTCGTCCGCGACCAGGGTCATGAGCGGAGTTCCGTCGTCACTGCGGAGCACGGATCCTGTGGTCAGAAACAGATTCTGCTGCGCTGTGACCGTCGCTGCTGCCGAGTACCGAACGCTGTGATCGTCACTGGCGTAGACGAGTGTGTCGACGGCTTGGTTTCCGTGCAGATCGACGATGGTGAGGATGTCGCCGGCGCGGACAACTGCGGACCACGGCCCGAACGCGTCAGCAATCTCGTCGAGGATCACCGTTCCGGGAACGAGGGCGGGGACATCCAAGGTGGTGGTCATGCGATCTCCTCCAGGTTCGAAGCCGTCCAGGCGTCTTCGGTATTGAGCACTGCGCGTTGGTATTCCGGCCCGAGATCGTCAAGGCTGCCGAGTTCGTCGGCCGCGTTCCACGCGAGCACTTCGAGGGACGTGGTGGGAAACTCCAGCGCCGGATCGAGTGGGTGCGCGGTGTTGGCGATCATCACGATGACCGGCAGGTGGATCAGAAGGTCGACCGTCGCGCCGGCGCCGGCGGAACCCGTACTGGTGAGAGCGCCGTCCGCCTCGACGCGGACACCATGGAAGAAGGACAACGGCGGCGCAATGTCCTGCGGCCCGAGTCCGTTCTTCGCGGCAGCGACGGTGAACAGTTCACGACCGGCGGGTGAGGCACTGTGCAGCGAACCCTGCCCGTACTTCGCCTCGTTGGTAGCGCGTGACGTCGCTCCGCAGAACGCGTCGTGGTGACCCGACGTGTCGGCGACCACCGTCGCGAGTACTCGCCCCTGATCGGAGAGCAACGGGTGCCCGACACCGAGATAGGCCTGCCATGGCACCTTGACGGTATCGGCGACGTTGAGACGCTCCCAGGGGGCGTCGGCGCGGTAGAGCAAGATGTTTGCACAGGCGCTGCCGACGATGTCGCGAAGTCGTAATCGGGTTCCACGGGCGAGAACCTTGGTCGTGTATCGCCCACCCGGCACTGTTTCAGCCCAGGTCAGACGTTCGGGAGCGACGTCCTCGGGCGGGTTCGGCCAGCGAGTGGCCGGCAACACCGGCATGGAATCGGTGATCGTTCCGGCCTGGGACCGGGCATGCTCGCGCGCTCCGGCGGTGGTCTGAGTACTCATGGTCAGGCTCCGATCGTGACGGGATTCGGGGTGGCGCGGCCACGTGGGAAGCAAGCGACTCCCAGCCCCACGACCAGCGCTACCGTGATGGGCGCGGCCCACTGCAGAATGGGGTACTCCCCGGTGGGGTTGAAGATCTCGGCTCGTGGCCAGGACAGGTTGATCACCATCAGCGCGCCGTACACAACCGCGGCGATGTTGACCGGAACTCCCCAGATGCCCAGGGAGAAAAGCTTTTTGCCTTCGGCGTCGAACTTGGGGCCGACTGCCGTGCGAGGCCATCCCTTGAGACGCTGAACCAGCAGCGGCACCGTCACCATGAGGTAGGCCAAGTAGATCAAGATGATGCATACGCTGGACAGGGTTGCGAAAATTGCCGAGTTGCCTACGTTGACGGCCAGGACGGCAATGCAGACCAGACCGATGAGGACGGACGGCGCGATAGGTGTTCCGGTGCGGGGGTTGACCTTTGCCAGTACCTGCGAGGCAGGAAGCCGCCCGTCGCGGGCCATGGAGAACATCAGCCGTGAAGCAGCAGTCTGAATGGCCAAGGTGCACACGAACACTGCGATCGAGACGTCGATCAACAAGACCGTGCCCCACGGCGAACTCAGAATGGAGGTCAGTACGTACGGCAAACCTTCCGTGGCCAGGCGTCCGTCGGTCAGTGAGGGCGCTGCCATCAACGCGCCGAGGATCATCAAGCCGCCGCCGAGCGCGGAAGCGGAGAGTGCAAGGCGGATCGTACGAGGTGCGACGCGTCGGGGGTTGCGGGTCTCCTCGGCCAGTTCGCCTGCCGAACCGAAGCCGACCATGACGTAGGCAGCCATCAGTCCGGACATGATCCACGCCCAGGCGTATCCGGGCTGACCGCCGGCACTGCCGGTGTCGAGGACGACGTCCGGTCCGCGCTGAGCGTGGGTGAAGAACATCCCGATCACCGCGATGACACCGACGATTTCGCAGGTCACGCCTATGTTGTTGATACGCGACATCCAGTTGACGCCGATGCAGTTGATGAAGGTGGTCAGAACCAGAAGTACCGATCCGAGCAGCACGGCATTGGCAGCACCGCTCGAGGAGGTGAGTGCACTGTCCTCACCGATGATCTGGAACCCGCTCCACACATTCGGGAGCACGACCTGCAAGGCGATCGCGGCGGCCGACGCGGTGACGATCTGAGCGAGAATCATGAACCAACCCGCGAACCAGCCGACGATTTCGCCACCCATCCGCCGCGACCACTGGTAGATGGCACCCGAAATCGGATATCTGGCAGCAAGTTCCGCGAAGTTGAGGGCCACCATGAATTGACCGATGAATACGACAGGCCAGGTCCAGAAGAACGCCGGACCCGCGAAACCGAAACCGAGGCCGAACAATTGGAAGATCGTGGTCAGGATGGAAACGAAGGAGAAGCCCGCGGCGAACGACGCGAACTTTCCCAGCGATCGATGCAGCTGCTGCTCGTAGCCGAACTCCGCGAGGTCACCGTCGTCGTGAGGCGAAGAGGCGAGTGCGGATGCGGTGGTGGGCTGCGCAGCCGGGGTGGTTGCACTCAACGGCGTACTCCTTCGGCGAAGCGATTCAGAGGCGAATAACTGTCGATTGATAGTTTTCGCGAAATCCACTCGCCGCAGGTGACGCCCGCGTATACGATTCGCCTGATTCTGTAACAGGCTCGTTGAGTACGTTTCGAGCACGTGACCGAATGCTCACAGCGACGGCCACCCCGCATGTAAGGCCAGAGCCTGCCACTATGGAAGGCGTGACCAACGCCGGCCCCGGACGACCCCGCCTGACCGCTCGCCGACGCCCGGGTGGGACTGCCCGGGCGGAGATCTTGGATGCAGCCGCTGAACTGTTCACCACCCGAGGCTTCGCCGCGACGTCGACACGCCACATCGCCGAAGCAGTCGGAATGCGTCAGGCGTCGCTGTACAACCATTTCGCCACCAAGGACGACATCCTGGTTGCACTGCTCGCCGACACCGTGACTCCGGCGCTCGACTTCGCGGAGAATCTCAGGCCACTCGGCACCTCACCCGAGGTGAAGCTGTACGCGCTTTCGTACATCGACGCGGCCCAACTGATCACCGGACGGTGGAACCTCGGCGTCCTCTATCTCTTACCGGAACTGAGAAGCGACAGGTTCATGTCGTTCCGAGCCGATCGCGATCGGCTTCGCGAGCAATACAGGGCCCTCGCCCAGGCAGTGCTCGACGCGATTGACGATCCAGCATCAACTCACCTGGCCGAGCTTCCGTTTCGCCTGGTGGAAAGCGTGATCAGCGCGCGAGCCGACGCACTCGAAGGCACCCCGATCCCCGACGCCGCCGTCATCGCCGGGTCGGCACTGCACATTCTGGGGTGGCGCCAGGATCTTGATCCCATCCACACGGGAGCGGCAGAGCTCATTGCGAACGCAGAAACGCCGAAATTGTCCGGGGCTGCATCAGCTCCGGACAATTTCGACGCAATGAGGACCTAAACGGCCACGAGACTAGACCGAGAGGGACTGTCCCGGGAAGATCAGGTTGATGTTCGGGACCTGGCTGGCGAGGTTCTCGAGCGAGATGCCGTGTGCAGCAGCGATCTTCGACAGGGTGTCGCCTGCCTTGACCACGTAGTTGCCGCTTCCGGTGCTTGCTGCCGGAGCCGACTCGACGGAAGCCTCAGCGGTGACGGGGGCTGCTGCGGCCTCGTAGTTGCCTGCGGTGGTGCCGGTGGTCAGGTACTGACCGCAGACGGGCCATGCGCCGACGCCCTGGCCTGCGAGAACGTTCTCGGCGACACGGATCTGCTCAGACTGGCTGGCGTTGGCAGCGTTGCCCGATCCACCGAACGCGTTCCAGGTGCTCTGCGTGAACTGCAGTCCGCCGTAGAAGCCGTTTCCGGTGTTGGCGGCCCAGTTACCGGAGGACTCGCAGTTTGCGACTCCGGACCAGTCGTGGCCGGCTGCCGAAGCGGTGCCGGTGCTCATGGCGAGCGGGATTGCGACGACTGCGCCTGCGGTTGCAACTGCGCCGAGGGCGCGCTTGAAGGTGATGCTGGTCATTGGGTAAATCCTCTCCGCTACCGCGGACGAGGTCGGCCCGGACGCTTTCACGTCTCGTCGATCGACTCGCCTGTTTCACTCCTGCCCCGCGAAGGTTTCGGGAGTACCGGACCCGCGGGGCAGAAGCACGCAGTTGCGGGTCGGTGTTTGCCCGGTAGTTTCGGGCTGTCAACGACCGTAGGCGATGGTCACGGATTGGTCACGGGGCAGTTTTCCGGCACTGCCGTACCAGATTCAGTCGAGATTCAAGAAATAACCACAGGTCAACTAGTTGATTCGAGCTTCAACCATACCGATCGTTATCCGTTCGTTATGTGGCAACCGTCACTGCGATTTTGTGACCCACCGCACCGAAACGGGCGTGTCGGAACGCAAAACAGCCCCATTCAAATGTTAAGAGAGTCCTGGCAACGAGCAAAAACCAACCGCCCCAATCATTATGGAGAATGAACTGGTGATCGTCGCAGTAGAAGGACCCAGCGCCGCCGGCAAGACCACCTGGTGCCGAACCCAACTCGGTGGACAAACCGCAGCGGAAGGATTCGTCGCCGAGTATCAGCCCACGGGGCGCGAGCCGGACGGCACGGATCTCGACGTCCAGGCAAGTTACTGGGCAACGGTCAATTCGAAGCGATGGTCGCAAGCGGAAGAACTCGAATCGAGAACCGGGATCGCGCTCTGCGACAGCGACCCGCTGAAACTGCACTACAGCTGGTGTCTCGCCGCGGTGGGCGCCGCACCTCGGGAGCGATTCGAGTACGAGCTCGAGGCAGTCGAGACGGCTTTTACGCGCCTCGAACTGGGTCTCGCGGATCTGACCGTCATCTCGATACCGTCACCGAAGCAACTTCGACTGCAGCGCGAAGGAGACCCCAGCCGCCGACGACGGCATTTCGAGCTTCACGCGGCGCTCGCCGAGCCGCTCACCCACTGGTACTCGGCGGTGGACAGGGTGGATCCAGGTCGCGTTCTGTGGGGCTTCCCGACACTGCTCGATCTTTCGCGCTGTCCCCCACCTCGATCGGATCGCAGCGATCCGGGCCTCCTGCGCGCGATGATCAACGAGTTGCCTCCACTCCCCAGATAGCAAGCGGCTACTCGATCTCAGCGCGCTCGTTCGACCCTGGCCTCGTCCCACACCGGAGAGTCGCTCTCGTACACGTTCCCGTCCGATCCGAATACCAGGAACCTGTCGAACCCGCGCGCGAACCAACGATCGTGGGTTACCGAGATGACGGTGCCGGCAAACTGTGCGATGCCCTGTTCGAGCGCGTCAGCCGAATGAAGGTCGAGGTTGTCGGTCGGCTCGTCGAGCAGCAACATCGTGGCGCCGGAAAGCTCGAGGAGCAGAATCTGCAGGCGCGCCTGCTGTCCGCCGGACAGGTCGTCGTACTTCTGTTCGGCTGCTTGGGACAATCCGTAACGGTCGAGCGCGCGGCTCGCCGCTTCACGCCCCATTCCGTTTCGGTGTTCGTCGCCCATGTGCAGGATCTCGAGCAGCGTGTTCCCGGTCAGATCAGGCCTGGAATGGGTCTGCGCAAACAATCCGGGACGTACCCGGGCACCCAGCGTCGCAGTACCCCCGTGCTCGACCGGGGCGATGTCGAGCGCCTCGACGGGCAGATGCTCGGTCCCCGGATCGGTCCCACCACCCGCCAAGAGACGAAGGAAATGTGACTTCCCGGATCCATTGGAGCCCAGCACGGCAACCCGATCTCCGTACCAGATCTCGGTGTCGAAAGGCTTCATCAATCCGGTCAGCTCGAGATCCTGACATACCAACGCGCGCTTGGCGGTTCGCCCGCCCGCCAGCCGAACTGTCACCTTCTGCTGAAGTGGAATCGCTTCGGGTGGCCCTGCCTCCTCGAACTTCGCCAACCTGGTTTGCGAGGCATGATACCGCGCAGCGACGCCGTCGTTGAACTTGGCCTTTTCACGCAATCGCAGAACCAGGGCACGCAGTTTCGCGTGCTCCTCGTCCCAGCGTCGACGCAGTTCTTCGAATCGAGCGTTGCGATCCTCGCGGGCCTGGTGGTAGCTGGCCAGCCCAGCGCCGTGGGTCCACGACGTTGCGCCGCTGATTCCAGGCTCGAGCGTCACGATGTGGGTGGCCGCGTTGGCGATCAGTTCGCGGTCGTGGCTGACGAACAAAACCACTTTCGACGATTCCGAGATCGTCTTTTCCAGCCATCGCTTGCCCGGAACATCGAGGTAGTTGTCCGGCTCGTCCAGCAGGAGTGCGTCGTCGGGCCCAGCGAACAGTGCTTCGAGAACCAACCGTTTCTGCTCGCCACCGCTGAGCGAGTTGGCCGCGCGCCACTTCGCACGGTCATAAGGAACACCGAGAGCCGCAGTAGTGACCTTGTCCCAGAAGTCTTCGGTCTCGTAGCCGCCCACATCGGCCCAATCGGCCAGCGCGTGCGAATATTTCATTTGAGTTGATTCCTCGTCGCGCTCGATCATCGCGTTTTCTGCCGTATCGAGCGCCAGTGCTGCATCCCGGATCCGCGCCGGAGAGACGGACAACAGAAGATCGCGCACGGTGGACTCGTCGCGAACCTGGCCGACGAATTGCCGCATCACGCCCAGTGTTCCGGATCGAGTGACAGCGCCCTCGTCAGCGACGGCGTCTCCGGCGACAATGCGAAGCAATGTCGTCTTACCAGTCCCGTTGGGCCCGATCAGTGCAGTTTTTGCACCGTTTCCGACCCGAAAGCTGACACCGCTGAGCAGTTGTCGACCATCAGGAAGGAAGTAGTCGACGTCGGCGATGTTGAGGTGGGTCACGCTCTCAAGGGAACCCTACCCGCGGCGATCTGCCAAACCATTATTCCTGCCTTCGCTGTCGAGTTCACGACCGTCATGGGATCGTCCGACCGCATCGAGCGCCGCCAGATATCCGAAAACCATTGCGGGACCGATAGTTGCACCTGGACCGGCATAGGTATGACCCATAACCGGCGAGCTGGTATTACCTGCTGCGTAGAGCCCGTCGATGACCGAACCGTCGGCGCGCAACGCTCGCGCGCGAGCGTCCGTGTTGATGCCGCCTTTGGTCCCCAGGTCTCCGGGCACCATCTTCGCGGCATAGAACGGACCCTTCGTGAGTTCTCCGAGGCTGGGGTTGGGCTTGTTGGTGCAGTCGCCGTAGTAGTGGTCGTATCTGCTTGTCCCACGGCCGAAGTCGCGATCGACTCCGTCGCGCGCGTGACTGTTGAATCGTGTGATGGTCGCGGACAGCGCATCGCCCGGCACTCCGATCTCGGCAGCGAGTTCGGCAATCGATCCAGCTCGCACGATCGCACCCGATTCGATCCACGACCGAGGTATCGGCCTGCGCGCCGGCACTCCCGCGAACAGGTAACGGTCACGGTACGTCTGATCGAAGATCAGCCAAGCCGGGATGTTTTCAGCGGGTCCTTCACCTCGGCCGTACTTTCCGCCGAACATGGCGTGCGCGGCTTCGACGTAGGGAAGCGACTCGTTCATGAAGCGCTGACCGCTGGCGTTGACCATCAGGCTTCGAGGCAACGAGCGTTCCGCCAAGGCGAACCACGGGCCTTTGGGCAGCGGAATCGACGGGGCCCACCACGCGTCGTCCATGTACGAAATTGCCGCGTCGACGCGCAGAGCGGCACGGATACCATCCCCGGTATTGGTCGGTGCCCCGAGAGTCCACTGCGCACTACTCGGCCGGCGCTGGTACTCGCCTCGCATGTCGTCGTTGTTGTCGAACCCGCCGCATGCGAGGATGACACCGCATCGAGCGTGCATGGTTCTCCGCACTCCCCCGGACTCGAGTCGCGCACCCACGACACGATCATTGTCGGTAACCAAATCCACAAGCCTCGTTCCGAGCTCGACCGTCACTCCGGCGTCCCGAACTCCGAGCATCAGTTCCGCCATGAGCGCCGGCCCGAGCCCGATCAGCTTCTTCTTCCGAGCTTTTGCGACCAGGGATCTCATTCCCACCCGAAGCATTCGCACCGGCCCCCGCCAATGCCGAACCCCCGTGCTCAGCCAACGGTAATCAGATTGTTGGACAACCATGTTGAGCGGCACCTTCATGTACGGCGGATGAAGGGTCGCGAGATCGTCGCCCAGAGCTCGCGCGTCGAACGGGCGCGGCTCGCACGAGCGGCCGCTTGCAAGTCCGCCAGGTGCCTCGGGAAAGTAGTCGGAGTAACCCTTCACCCATTCGAGCTCGAGTGCAGAGTGCCGAATCAGGAAATCGAGGGCTTCCGGGCCTCGATCGATATACGTGTCGATACGGTCGGTGTCTGCATCCTCTCCGACAATGCTCTTCAGATATGTTCGCGCAGAGTCGATATCATCCGCCGGCGCCTCGCGGCGAAGTATCGAGTTTCCCGGAATCCACACTCCGCCCCCGGACCGGGACGACGAACCGCCCCAGTACTCCGACTTCTCCACGAGAATTGTCGAGAGTCCGTTGCGGGCTGCAGTGATGGCTGCCGACATGCCGGCAGCCCCCGATCCCACAACGATCACATCCACCACTGGCACATCCACTACCGAGCGCTCGGAGTTTCGAGAGTTCTCGTTCATCACTGATCACGACCTTTCATGTCATCGTCATCCTGCGTGCGCCACCGGGATCCCTGAACCGCGTCGAGTGCCCCCTCGACGCACACGGGAAGTGATGCCCCACGCTTCTGGGGGTTACGTATCCATTGCCGATAGCCGAACTCCGCCGCCGCCAACATCAAGTGAACGAGTAGTCCTGGTCGGCTGTCATTTTCAGGATCGAGTTGCATTCGTTGTGCCACCAACTCCACCAACCGATCACGATGCTCGGGCGCGATCAGCGCGACTCGATCCATCAGGTGCGGCGCGGTGCGGAACGCTGCTCGCCACTGATCGATCTCCGCGGACTCGAAAGCATTGGAACGCTCGAGGATTGCCCGCGAGATCGCAAGATCAGCCGACTCAGATGCCGGGCGATCCTCGAGCAGTGTCACGATCCCGGCACCGCCCTGCCTGACCGGGTCCAACAGCAGATCCTCCTTGTTACGAACGTGCCGGAAGTACGTACTCGCCGACACCCCCGCTGCTGCCGCAATCTGCTCGGTGGTCACATCCTCGAAACCGTCACGCGCGAACAGATCGAATGCCGCACGTTGAATGTCTGCTCGCACCTGCAACCGTTGTCTCTCCCGTAGTGACATCAGCAACGTCCTCCCGCCTCGGCCGAGATCCGGCCATTCTCGATAATGCGAGTCTCACCCATTGTGACAGTCACTGTCAATATCCAATTCTCTGTCAGATATCAGCAGACCCCGGCATTTCGTTGACAGGGCATTCGATGCCACGACAAGCTTCGAAGATGAAACGATGGTTCGCGGCGGGCTTCGGAACGGCGATCGTCTCGCGATCACTTCTGCGCAAAGCACTCATCTTCAAGTTCCGACGCGACGTACGTGCACTCAATTCCGGCAACTACCGGCCGCTGTTGAATTCCTATCACCACCACGCGGTGCTCAGATTCGCCGAGGGTGATCATCGGTGGGCAGGAGTGCATGCCGGACGGGACCAAATCGAGACGTTTCTCCAGGAATTTGTCGACGCGGGGCTTCAAGGCGCGGTCACCGAAGCGTATTTCGGTGGTCCGCTCTGGCGCATGACACTGCTCGTCCGATTCGACGACCGAGCCCTAGGCCCGGACGGCGCCGTCATCTATCAAAATCGAACAGTGCTTCTCGTTCGAACCAAGTGGGGAAGAATCGTCGAGCAGGAGGACTACTACGAGGACACCGCCAGAATCGGTGACTTCGACAGACGGCTCCGCGAAATCGAAGCCGGACGAGCCTGTGGCACAGTCGCGGAATGACGGACGTCAGGATTGACCGCCACCGGAAACTATCAGCATTCCTGTCTTCCCAGAACGATGTCGAACTGGCCCGACTGGTCGACACCGCTCGAGTCTCGAGCGTAGGCGTGGGCGGCGCCGCAGGACTCGTCGGTGTCTGCGAAAACGGGTTCGACAGCGTTCCGGTATTCACCAAACGCATCCCACTGACCGAACAGGAACTCGCCGACGTGGGCTCTACTTCCAACCATTTCGACTTGCCGACGTTCTGCCAGTACGGCATTGGGGGCCCGAGCTTCAACGCCTGGCGAGAGCTGGCCGCGAACGTCATGGTCACCGAGGCCGTTCTGGCCGGCGAAACACAGTCGTTCCCAATGCTTTACCACTGGCGGGTGCTGCCCGGTCGATCGCCGGTTGCACCCGAACACGCCGACATCGCTTCCGTTCCCACCGCCTGCGCCAGTAGTGAAGCGCGGGTCCGCCTCGAAGCACTCGCCACTGCGCCGTGCAGCCTCGTACTGTTCTGCGAGTACGTCGCACACCCGATCTCGGATTGGCTGCATGACAACCCGGCCGCCAAAGCTGCCGAAGTCGAGCGACAGTTTTCGGAGATCGTGGCGTTCTTACGCGATCGACAGTTGCTGCACATGGACGGACATTTCGGCAACATGCGCACAGATATGGAGCGGATCTATCTCACCGACTTCGGACTGGCCACATCCCCACACTTCGACCTGTCGACTACCGAACATGACTTCGTCCGGCGCCATGCCACCCATGACGCCGACTACGCCGCCATGCTTCTGGTCAACTGGCTGGTCACCGAGGTCTGCGGAGTGCCGAGACCGAAACACGGCGGACCAGTCGCCCGCAACCAGTACGTACGACGATGCGCCACAGGTCATGTCCCAGGTGATGTGGCACCGGAGGTGGCCGCGATCTTGACCCGGCACGCGCCCGCCGCTGCGAGAATGAACGACTTCTACTGGCGATTGTTCGACGGCGACTTCGACGCGCCCTACCCTCATGCCGCGGCAGTTCCGACTTCCGGTCGAGGACAGGGTTTTCCCTGAACTGCCGTCTCCACATCTCAGGGTCCATGTCATCCTCCGGACCGATGTGCTGGTCAGCGCCGTAGGGCACAGTTCTCCTCATGATTGAACTGAGGGGATTGACCAAGGTTTACGGACCGACGAAAGCGGTGGACGATTTGTCGTTCACGGTCAAGCCGGGCATCGTGACGGGCTTTCTGGGCCCGAACGGTGCGGGTAAGTCGACGACGATGCGGATGATTCTGGGTTTGGATCAGCCGACGTCGGGTGCGGCGTTGATCGACGGCAAGCCGTACCGCGAGCTCAAGACACCGCTGCGGACTGTGGGCGCGTTGTTGGATGCGAAGTGGGTGCACCCCAATCGCAGTGCGCGGGCGCATCTGCAGTGGATGGCCGCTTCGAATGGGATCCCGAAGTCCCGCGTCGACGAGGTACTCGGGTTGGTCGGATTGTCCGAGGTGGCGGGCAAGAAGGCCGGCGGGTTCTCGCTCGGTATGTCGCAGCGTCTCGGGTTGGCGGGTGCGTTGTTGGGTGATCCGAAGGTGTTGTTGTTCGACGAGCCGGTCAACGGTCTCGATCCGGAGGGCATCGTCTGGATTCGTAAGTTCATGCAGCGGTTGGCGGCCGAGGGCCGCACGGTGCTGGTGTCGAGTCACCTTCTCTCGGAGATGGCGTTGACGGCGGAGCAGTTGGTGGTGATCGGTCGGGGTCGGTTGATTTCGGATTCGACGGTGGCGGAGTTCGTGGATCGCTCGTCGGAGTCGACGGTGCGCGTGCGCAGCCCACAATTGGACGCTCTCCATGCCGCATTAACTGCCCACGGACTGACTGTCCGCGAGGAGCATTCAGGATCGGAGGCGGTGTTGGTGGTCGTGGATTCGACGACTGACGTGATCGGCGGTCTGGCTGGTTCGCAGGGAATCGTGTTGCACGAGTTGGCGTCTGTGCAGGGATCGCTCGAGGATGCGTTCATGAAGTTGACCGGAGACGATGTCCAGTACCACGCATCCGGTATCGATCCGGGTGCCGGAGCCCACCACACAAACACACAGCACGCTATGGGAGGTGCACTGTAATGGCTGTTCTCAGTGCTGAACGTATCAAGATCACCACGACCAAGTCGCCGCTGTGGTGCACGATCACAATCATCGTCCTAGGGTTGGGCGTCGCCTGGATGATCGGGCGTTCGTCGAGTTCGAGCATTCAGGCGTACAACGACGAAGCCGCATCAGGAACTCCTGATTTCGAGAAGTTCCTCCCCACGTTCAATGAAGCGGGACTGGGAGTTTCCGGCTTCGGCGTCATGGTCCTGATGATCATGGCGGCCCTCGCGATTACCAGCGAATACCGCTTCGGCATCATCCGCACCACCTTCCAGGCCATCCCGAGCCGGGCTTCGGTCCTGATCGCCAAAGCCGGCCTGATCGGCGCCTTCGGCGCGGCGCTGTCCTTCGTTCTCATGCTCGGCGCGGTATTCATCACCAAAGCTGCTGCAGGCTCTGAAGGTTCCACCAATCTGGCACTCGACACCGCCGATGCCTGGCGCGCCGTCTACGGCGTACCGATCTTCGCCTTCCTCTGCGTTGTCCTTGCCATCGCCGTCGGAGCACTCCTCCGGCAATCTGCCGGCGCTATTGCATTGCTCCTGCTCTGGCCGCTGCTCATCGAGAGCCTGTTCGGCATGTTCGGATCCTTCGGTAGAAACGTCACACCGTTCCTCCCGTTCGCCAACGCCGACCACTTCCTCTCTTCGGGTTCGAGCACCAATTTCCATTGGGGCCCTTGGGGAAGCCTGTTCTACTTCGCAGCATTTGTGCTGGTGGTTTTCGGAATCAGCATCGCCGTCGTCAACAAGCGCGACGCCTGACCTAACACCAAGACTGGTCGTACCGGAGATGTTCCGGTGCGGCCAGTTTCTTGTTGCCACAACCGCGGTCCATAGAAGTTAGGATAGGCTCACTTCCATCTGATTCGGCAACGAACTGAGGCAACGGACAGCGATGCAGACTCTGACAACCCAGACTATTTCCACTCCGGGCACCGAAATGCGTGTGTGGCGCACGCCGGCGCTCGATCGGAAATGCGTGGTCTTCCTGCATGGCGCCGGAGTTGATCATCGAATGTTCGACGACCAGGTCGCGGAACTCGCGGGCGCCTATTCCCTGGTGCTGCCCGACCTACGCGGTCAAGGGCTGTCGATTCTCGAGGAAGGCCACCGCGCCACTCTCGACACTGTGATCGACGACGTGAAGGTCATGCTCGACTCGCTCGGAATCGATCGCGCAAGCATCGTCGGACACTCGTTCGGCGGAAACATCGCGCAGGAGTTCACCCATCGTCATGCGAATCGAGTAGACAAGCTCGTCATGATCGGCAGCCCTGGCCAGCACCGGGAAATGAGTGGAGCCGCTGCCTCGGCAATCAAAATCGGCACGCATTTGTATCGACGGATTCCGTGGGGTCCCTTTGCCTTTTACAGTGGCCGGTGGTCGAGTCGAAATCCCGCAACTCGCAGATACGTTGCAGACTGCATGCTGGCCGCCGGACGGCAGACCTGGCTGGATCTGGGAACAAGCGGGTTCGCGTCACTCTGCCCGGTGGATACGGCACCCCGAAAGGAGACCCTCCTGATGCGGGGAGAGGTTGACATGCCGCGCCAACTCGATCGAATCTACGACGCCCTGAGCGATCAACTACCGGACCTGACTCGCCGGGTGGTGATCACCGGCGTCGGACATCAATGCACACAGGACAATCCGGAAGAGGTCAACCGCGCGCTGGTCGAGTTCTTGGCAGACTGACCTCACGTGTCAGCGTTCCAGGTGCGCGGCAAGCTCTTTCATCCAATCGAGGAATGCCGGCGGGCCGTCGAACTGGACGCCGTCGACAGCAGCCACTTCCGGTGCAATGTCATCGCCCTTGACCACCAACGCTTCTCCACCCGAGGCAAGGACAGCAGCAAAGGCAGGTAGGTCACCACGGTCGTCGCCCGCGTACGCGACGACGTCGACGCCTGCGGTGGCGATCGCGCGAAGGAGGCCTGTCCCCTTGTCCTCCTCAACGGGTGGACGCAATTCTTCGACCAACTTGCCGGGCTCACGCCGCAACCCGGTCCGGCTCGCGATTTCTGTCGTCGCTGCTTCCACCAGGCGCTGCGCGACCGCTCGATCCGCGGCCCGACGCCAATGCACAGCCACCGCAAGGCCTTTGCTCTCGACGTGGATGCCAGGAACTGACTGAGAGTCGAACAGGCGACGCAGTTCGGCTTCTGCTTCGGCGACGGCATCACTGAACGCAGCGACGGCCGGAAGCACTTCGATTCCGTTCTCCGTCCAGGTCTCGACGCCGTAGGAACCCATGAGAACAACCGAATCCAGACTCAGTCGTTCTCGCAAGAACGACGCCGGCCGTCCCGAGAGCAAGCCCACCACGCCGAAGTGCCTCGACAAAGTCGCGAGCACCTCCTCGGCACCGGGCAGGAGCGCACTGGCCGACGGATCGTCGACGATAGGTGCAAGCACGCCGTCGAAATCCATCACCAGCCCACACCGAGCTGGATCGGACGTGAGTCGGAGGATGACGTCCGAAGCGGTTCGCATGGTTCGAGTGTGCCAAATCGATCGCACCCGCAATACCAACACCGGATCAGAATGTAATCTCTGCCACTTCGTCCAGGTTGTCCGGAAAGCGCAGGGTGAGCCGTGTCCACTCCCCTCCGGCGCCGCTTCTCTCCGATACAGTTCTCACGACGCTTACCAACTGGGGGGGTAATGATGAGCGAATTGACTGTCGTCACTGACGACATCCGAAGGTACGGCTCGACGTCGGCCGAAGCTGCAGGACACATCGCGCAGGCCGCCGCCGTCGATCTGGGCGCCAACATCGCGGCAGTCGCACCAGCCGTCGGTCCTGTCGGCATCGAGTTTCTCGCGGCATTCGCGCGCGCCCAGGCAACCCACACCAAAGATGTTGCAGCACTGGCGACCTTCTACGCCGGCAACGCAGCAACGGCGAGTGCAGCCGCTCAGGCCTACGACACCACAGATCTTTCAACCGCGTCAGATCTGGCCGGCATCGCTGGATCGACGGACGTGACCGCGTGAACAGCGATCGCATCGACACCGATCGCATGAACACCGAAGACGACCCGACGACGGTCCTCGAATTCCTTCAAGGTGGTGCTCCGGCCCCGGCATTGCCGAACAACACGGTCGAATCGATGCTCGCCGGCATACCGGTTCCGGCATTACCCGGAATCGAAGATCTGTTCGCGCCGTTGATCGAACTCGGGAAGAGCCTCGGCACCGGCACTTTTGCCGGCATCGATCCCGTCGGCATCTTCAACCAGGCGTCCACTCTCATCGACCAAGCCATGGGACTGTCCCAAAGCGCGGTCGCCGAGGTGGGCCAGACCTGGAACAGCACCGGCAGCGAAGCCGCGACCGAACTGTCGCGATCCGCCCAGAACAGCGGCGCAGAATTGAGCGAACGCGGAACCGCGATATCGAAAACCGCTGCTGCCGCCGCGGAATCGGTGCAGCGAGGCAACGCGAATCTCGCGGCGATCGCGCAGTCCTTCGCGACCACGGTTGCAGCTGCTGCACCGATCGCGTGGACACCACCAGGACAGGCGATGCTGATTGCCTCCGCAGCCGAACACATGCAGGCAGCCGTCGCGGCGGTGACACAGACTCGCGGGGAAATGCTCGGGCACACCGCTGCCATGAACGCCCTTGCCGGGTCGATCCCCGTGCCGACTCCACCGATCGGTGAGGCTCTCGCCAACCTTGCCACTCCGGAGGCGCTCGCCGACGCCGCCCGTCAGATCGCCCAACCTCTGGCGGCATCAGCCGCGTCGGCATCGCCGCTGTCTGGATCGCAGCTGTCTGGATCGACCGATGCCGGCGACGCACCGTTATCCGCGCACTCAGGAACCGATGCCGTTCGGACCGCGGCAGCGCAGGCAGGCGCCGGACTTCCGACCGGCGTCGACAAGCTGTGGGGCGCAGGCAATTCATCGACGTCACTCGCAGCCGGCGGGTCGCCGTCGCCCAGTGCGACAGCGAGCTCCGGCGGAGCATGGGTGGGTGGAAGCGGCACTACCGGTGGAACGATGAGAGGCGCAGCGGGAGTTGCTGCAGTTCAACCGGTTCCGGTAGCAACGCCCGGCCTGGGTGCACCATCTTCGGCGGTCGGCAGTAGCGGCATATCGCCGGGCGGCATGATGGGCGGCGGTCCTCGCGGAACGCGGGACGACGAGTCGTCACGCACGACTCCGGGGTATCTCGTCAGCGCCGGTGACGAAAACTCGATGGTCGACGATCTACCGATGGTGTCACCGCCCGTGCTCGGTGCCGAGAATCCCGATCAGTACCTGTTCCGAGATCTCTGATCGGGACTCCCCGGCCGGGGCGGCATTACAACCTCAAACGAAGCCCAACTCCCGTACCGCCGCACGCTCCTGCTCCAATTCGCTGACGGACAGGTCAATCCGTTCGCGTGAGAAGTCGTCGATCGCGAGATCCGGAACGATAGCGAATTCACCATCGGCACAGGTCACCGGGAAGGACGAGATCAATCCTTCGGGCACCCCGTAGGAACCGTCCGAACAGACGGCCATGGATACCCAGTCGTCCTCGGCCGTTCCGATCACCCAGTCGCGGACGTGGTCGATCGACGCGCTGGCCGCACTTGCCGCAGAGGACGATCCACGCGCAGCAATGATGGCGGTGCCTCGTACCTGCACAGTCGGGATGAAATCGTTCTCCACCCAGTCTCGGTCGTTGATCACCGCGAGCGCAGGCTCACCCGCGACGGTCGCGTGGGACAGGTCCGGGTACTGCGTCGCCGAATGGTTTCCCCAGACGGACACCTTGCGCACCGACGACGCACGAACGCCGGTCTTCTTCACCACCTGCGCAATCGCTCGGTTGTGGTCGAGGCGCGTCAGCGCACTGAACCGAGTATCGGGTACATCCGGCGCGTTGTTCATCGCGATGAGAGCGTTGGTGTTGGCCGGGTTTCCGACGACCAGCACCTTGACGTCCGAGGCTGCGTTGTTGTTGATCGCCTTCCCATGCGCTGTGAAAATAGCGCCGTTCGCGCTCAGCAAGTCGGCGCGCTCCATCCCCTTGCTCCGCGGACGTGCACCGACCAGCATCCCGACGTTCGCGCCGGAGAAGGCGACATCGGGATCGTCGGTGATGTCGATGGAGCTCAGCAAGGGAAATGCGCCGTCTTCGAGCTCCATCGCGACGCCTTCGGCAGCGGACACGGCGGCGGGAATCTCGAGCAGTCGAAGTTTGATCGGTACGTCAGCGCCGAGCATCTCCCCCGCAGCTATGCGGAAAAGCATGCCGTAGGCGATCTGACCCGACGCTCCGGTCACCGTGACGGTTACGGGCGCAATACTCATTGCCGACTCCTCACCTGCCGTTTTCACGACTGTCCGTTCTACAACGCTGTAAGAACGGTTTCCACGCTAGTCGAGTAATCCGGCCACTTCGTGGTCTGTCAGTGTGGTTCTCGGCACTCGTCCCTCCGCCGTCACGAGTTCGACGGCGCGGTAGAGCGGACGCTCGGCCAGTCCGGCGCCGCGGGCTTCGGCACGCAACTGTTCGATCAGCACCGAGGACAACGCGGCAGCCGGTACCAACTCACTGGCCGCCAGGGCGTCGGCGAGCTTGCGGAGTGCAAGGATCTCCAATTCGCGCCCGCCCCCTGCCGTGTAGAGCGCGAGCGGTATTCGCACGGTGGACCGACCGTCACCGAGTGTCAGGCTGACCTCGCTGATCCGGCCGGATCGCACCGTCAACGCCGCCGTGAGCACCTCGGCCACATCGACGTCGTTGGTGCGAAAACCAGCTTGTGCTCGAATCCTGTTGCCATACAAGGTGATATGCCGGCGCAGCGTCATCAGAATCGCCAGTGACGTCGGAACCGCGATGACGGCACCGACGATCACTCCGACCGTCATCGTCGAGAACACACTGACGATCAACCCGACGACCACACCGAAGACCACAACAACAACGGCGAACTTCTTCAGCCGCGGCGCGATCAACGCCACGGGAACCAGATCGAGCGAAACCGGTTCAGCCTCAGTGCTCAACGAGATCCCCGAGCTTGTCGACAACTTGGTCGAGCGGCACCGTCTCCTGCTCACCTGTCGCCAATTGTTTGACAACGACAACGCCCTCTTCGAGCTCTCGCTCGCCGAGAACCAACGCGACTGCGGCGCCCGAGCGATCGGCCGCTTTCATCGAGCCCTTGACGCCACGATTTCCGTACGCCAGGTCGACGCGAATCCCATTGGCACGCAACTGGTGTGCGATCTTCACCAGTGCCGCCTTCGCCTCGGCTCCCATCGGTACACAGAAGACGTCGACACGTGCCGGTGGCGCAACCGACTTACCCTCGGCCTCGAGCGCGAGAACCGTGCGGTCGACGCCGATTCCGAACCCGATCCCCGAGAGCGGCTGTCCGCCCAGCTGTTCCATCAGTCCGTCGTAACGACCACCACCACCGATTCCGGACTGCGCGCCCAGTCCGTCGTGCACGAATTCGAAGGTCGTCTTGGTGTAGTAGTCGAGGCCGCGGACCATGCGCGGGTTGACGACGTAGGGAACTCCCAATGCGTCGAGGTGCGCTAGTACCTCGTCGAAGTGCGCCTTGCAGCTCTCCGAGAGGTGATCGAGCATGAGCGGTGCGCCGGCCGTCATCTCGCGTACATCTGGGCGCTTGTCGTCGAGCACCCGAAGCGGGTTGATCTCGGCGCGTCGACGTGTGTCTTCGTCGAGCGGAAGTGCAAAGAGAAACTCCTGCAGCAGTTCGCGGTACTGCGGTCGGCAGGTGTCATCGCCGAGAGAGGTGATTTCGAGGCGGAAGCCGTCGAGCCCCAACGACCGGAATCCGGCGTCGGCGATCGCGATGACCTCAGCGTCGAGCGCGGGGTCGTCGATCCCGATGGCCTCGACGCCGACCTGCTGCAACTGGCGGTAGCGGCCGGCCTGCGGGCGCTCGTAGCGGAAGAACGGGCCCGCGTAGCTGACCTTGACCGGCAACTGTCCACGATCGAGGCTGTGCTCGATGACGGCACGCATGACACCGGCGGTTCCCTCGGGACGCAACGTCACCGAACGGTCACCGCGATCGGCGAACGTGTACATCTCTTTGCTGACGACGTCGGTCGACTCGCCGACACCGCGCGCGAACAGGCCGGTGTCCTCGAAGATCGGCAATTCGATGTGGCCGTACCCGGCCAACCTGGCGGCGCGCGTCAAACCGTCACGAACGGCGACGAATTCGGCTGACTGCGGCGGAACGTAGTCCGGAATTCCCTTGGGTGCAGAGAAGGTGCTGGCTTTACTCACGAGAGGTACTTTTCCTTATTTCTGTGCGCTGAGTCCAACGAGAAACGGGTTCGAGCTTCGCTCGGCGCCGATCGAACTGTTGCCACCGTGCCCGGGCAGGACCACGGTCTCGTCACCGAGTACCAGTAGCTTGCGGGCGATCGAAGCGAGCAACTGCTCGTGATTTCCGCCTGGCAGGTCGCTGCGCCCGATGGAACCCTGGAACAGGGTGTCACCTGTGAACGCCAAGTCCACGGGCCCGCTCTCGGTGTTCGCCTGGGTGCGGAACACCACCGATCCCTGCGTGTGCCCGGGCGTGTGGTCCACGACGAACGTCATTCCGGCCTCGGTGATCTTGTCTCCGTCGCTCAGTTCGATCACCTCGTCCGGCTCCACGAACGTCATGCCCTGAATGAATTCCTTCATCGTCGGGCCGATCCCCCGTGCCGGATCGCTGAGCATGTAGCGATCCTCGGGATGGATGTAGGCGGGCACGGAGTACCGCTCACAGACCTCGCGGGCCGACCACACATGATCGAGGTGACCGTGGGTCAGAAGTACTGCATTGACCGACATGTCCTTGGAGTCGAGATATTCGAAGAGCGGCTCGGCTGCATCCTGACCCGGATCGACGACTACGCATTCGCACGCGTCGTCCTGAGCGAGTATGTAGCAGTTGGTTTGGAACATCCCGGCCGGAAAACCAGTGACGAGCACGGGGGCAACTCCTCTTCGAAGGGTGGAAACGAACAACACGCTGTCGGTTACAGCCTAAGCTGCTGCCCCGCCAGTAAGTTCTCAGGTTGCAATGGGAGACTCTGACGACGAGTAGAGCCGCTTGCCGAAGCCGACCCCAGGGTGTCGCTCGGCGGGCCGACCACGATCCACCCGCGATACGGAGGACTACAGCAGTGCCGAGTAACGAGCAACGCCGCGAGGCGGCGAAACGCAAGCTCGAGCGTCAGCTCGAACGTCGCGCAGAACGTGCCCGCAAGCGCAAGCAGATGACGATAGCCGGAACTGCGCTCGGCGTGGTCGTCGTAGTCGGTGTCGTCGGTGGACTCATCTGGTTCAGCAATCGCAGTGACGACGACGCGAACACCACCAACACTGCTGCCGACGATTCGAGCCTCACGCCGCAGACCGCGGGCGCAATGCCGGCCGGTCTGTCGACGCCGCTGGCCGACACGGTTTCCTGCTCGTACCCGGCTGACGGCGCTACCGCGTCCAAGGCCAACAACCCTCCTCGTACCGACGGGATTCCCACCACCGCGCCGGACGCGACGCCGAGCATCAGCGTCGAGACCTCGCAGGGAAACATCGGGCTCACGCTCGACGGAACGAAGTCTCCGTGCACGGTCAACAGCTTCGTGAGCTTGGCGCAGCAGGATTACTTCAACGACACCACCTGCCACCGCATGACGACGAGCCCCTCGCTCCAGGTTCTGCAGTGCGGTGACCCGTCGGGCACCGGCACCGGCGGACCGGGCTACGGATTCGACAACGAGTTCCCCACCACGGCGTACGCCACCACCGACCCGGCAGCGCAAGAGCCCGTCACCTACGCGCGCGGCACGGTTGCGATGGCCAACACCGGGGCACCCGGTAGCAACGGCAGCCAGTTCTTCCTCGTCTACGGCGACTCACAACTCCCGCCGCAGTACACGGTTTTCGGCACGATCGACGAGACCGGTCTCGCCACTTTGGACAAGGTCGCGGCCGGCGGATCGACACCAGAGGGTGACGGCAAGCCGAATCTGACCACCGACATCAAGACAGTAAGGCTCGACTGATGCGACGTAATCCTGTGATGCGCTTTCCTGTAGTTATTGCCGCTGCAAGCGCCGCAGCGCTGCTTCTGGCTGGTTGTTCCAGTGATTCCGGTAGCTCGGACTCGCCGTCCAGCACCTCCAAGGCGAAGACGACAACGGCTGCCATGCCGCCGCTCGACATGTCACAGTTCGACGCACTCCCGCCTGTCCCGACTCCGGCGTCGGCGACTGTCGACTGCTCGTACCCGAGCGCGGCGGGCGCTGCAAAGACCGTCAATCCGCCGAACTCCACGGGCGTGTCCACCGAGGGAACCGTCAACGTCGCGCTCACGACTACGGCCGGCCCGATCGGGATGGAACTGAACCGGGCAGAAGCCCCATGCACGGTCAACAGCATCGTGAGCTTGACCGAGCAGAAGTATTTCGACGACACCCCGTGCCATCGACTGGTCACCACACCCGGTCTTCAGATCCTGCAGTGCGGCGATCCCTCGGGCAAGGGCACGGGCGGACCGGGCTACGGATTCGACAACGAGTACCCGACCACTGCGTACTCCGCTAACGATCCGGCGCTCTCCTTGCCTGCCGTCTACCCCCGCGGCACGCTCGCAATGGCCAACTCGGGTGCACCGGGCAGCAACGGCAGCCAGTTCTTCCTCGTCTACGAGGATTCGGTCTTGCCGCCCAACTACACGGTCTTCGGAAAGATCGACGACGCCGGCCTGGCGACGATCGAGAAGATCGCAGCCGACGGCGACGACGGAGGCATGGGCGCAACCGGTGGCGGCGCACCCAACACCCCGATCACCATCGAGACTGCAGTAGTCGCCTAACCCTGCTGTGGGGCGGTGGAGAAAACCCCCCCGGGCTAAACGCGGCCCCCACGGTGCGCAGCACAGGTCACCCCCCTGCCCGCGTGAAAA
>NZ_JAWLSE010000005.1:0-226158 GCF_033142365.1 Rhodococcus sp. IEGM 1241 | reverse complement strand
CGATATATACACCAATGAATTTGCGGGGGCAGCGACTTTTGTTTATAAGCCACTGGCTGTAGGCGCCTACCCGTGCTGGGCGCCTTTTTAACCCCCCCGGGGTTAATAACGGCGCACAGCAGTTTACGAAGCAGAGGTCACGCGGTAGACGTCGTAAACGCCTTCCACATTGCGAACCACATTCAGCACATGACCCAGATGCTTCGGGTCGCCCATCTCGAAGGTGAACTTGCTGATCGCCACTCGGTCGCCGGACGTGGTGACCGAGGCAGACAGGATGTTCACCTTCTCGTCGGCCAACGCCTTGGTGACGTCGGAAAGCAACCGATGACGATCGAGCGCCTCGATCTGGATCGCGACCAGGAACACCGACGTCGCTGACGGTGCCCATTCGACGTCGATGATTCGCTCCGACTGATCGTGGAGCGAGTTGGCGTTGGTGCAGTCGGTACGGTGCACGCTGACCGCTCCGCCGCGCGTGACGAAGCCCAGAATCGAATCGCCCGGAACCGGCGTGCAACATTTTGCAAGTTTAGCCACCGTCCCCGGCGCTCCGGGAACAAGAATTCCGGAGTCGCCCGTACTGCGGGTGCGTACCGGCATAGTCGACGGCGTCGAACGCTCGGCCAATTCCTCCTCGACGGCGCCGACGCCGCCCAGATGAGCAACGAGACGCTGCACGACGTGGTGCGCCGACACCTGGCTCTCGCCTACCGCCGTGTACAACGCCGAGACGTCGGGATAGCGAAGTTCGTGCGCGATCGTGCTCATCGATTCGGCATTCATCAACCGCTGCAACGGAAGTCCCACACGGCGGACTTCCTTCGCGATCTGATCCTTGCCGGACTCGAGCGCCTCTTCGCGGCGTTCCTTCGCGAACCACTGACGGATCTTCGCCTTGGCGCGCGGCGAGACGACGAACGTCTGCCAATCTCGGCTCGGCCCGGCGGTGGCAGCCTTCGACGTGAAGACCTCCACGACTTCGCCGTTCTCGAGAGTTCGTTCCAGTGCGACCAGTCGGCCGTTGACCCTGGCACCAATGCATCGGTGGCCGACCTCGGTATGCACCGCATACGCGAAATCAACGGGAGTCGATCCGGCAGGCAACGTGATGACGTCACCCTTCGGCGTGAAGACGAAGATCTCCTTGACGGCGAGGTCGTAACGCAACGATTCGAGGAACTCCCCCGGATCGGCCGCTTCACGTTGCCAGTCGAGTAGCTGACGCATCCACGCCATGTCGTCGACCTCGGCGATGTCGCCGGCGTGCTTGCCCTTGGTCTCCTTGTACCGCCAGTGCGCGGCGATACCGAACTCCGCGGTCCGGTGCATGTCCTGGGTCCGGATCTGGACCTCCAGGGGCTTGCCTTCCGGTCCCACGACGGTGGTGTGCAGCGACTGGTAGACGCCGTAGCGCGGCTGCGCGATGTAGTCCTTGAAGCGTCCGGCCATCGGCTGCCACAGCGAGTGGACAACGCCGACCGCGGCGTAACAGTCACGCACTTCTTCACACAGAATGCGCACGCCGACCAGATCGTGGATGTCGTCGAAATCGCGGCCCTTGACGATCATCTTCTGATAGATCGACCAGTAATGCTTGGGCCGGCCCTCGACGATGGCATTGATGCGCGAGGCGGACAGAGTCGAGTTGATCTCGGCGCGAACCTTCGCCAGATAGGTGTCACGAGAAGGCGCGCGGTCGGCGACCAGTCGAACGATCTCGTCGTACTTCTTCGGGTGCAGGATTGCGAACGAGAGGTCCTCGAGTTCCCACTTGACGGTCGCCATTCCGAGCCGATGCGCAAGTGGCGCAATGACTTCGAGAGTCTCTCTGGCCTTACGTGCCTGCTTTTCGGGCGGCAGGAATCGCATCGTGCGCATGTTGTGCAGACGATCCGCAACCTTGATCACGAGCACGCGCGGGTCCCGCGCCATCGCGATGATCATCTTGCGGATGGTTTCGCCCTCGGCTGCGGTACCCAGAACGACCTTGTCGAGTTTGGTGACTCCGTCGACGAGGTGAGCGACCTCGTCACCGAAGTCCTTGGTCAACTCTTCGAGTGAGTAACCGGTGTCCTCGACGGTGTCGTGCAGAAGGGCTGCGACGAGGGTGGTGGTGTCCATACCCAACTCGGCCAAAATGCTCGCGACGGCCAACGGATGCGTGATGTACGGATCGCCGGACTTGCGCCGCTGGCTCGAATGTCTGTCCTCGGCGACGTCGTACGCACGCTGGAGCAGCGCGAGGTCGGCCTTCGGATACAGCTCACGGTGGAGGCTGACCAACGGCTCGAGTACCGGGCGGATGGTGGCATTGCGCTGACCGGTGATGCGCCGCGCAAGCCGGGCACGCACCCTACGGGAGGCCGAAGCGGGCACGGCCAGATTCTGCCCACCCCGATTGCCGGTAGTTTGCGCTGATCCCGAAACGTCAGGAACCGCGGACTTCGATGGTGTCGTCTCCGGAGCGGGAACTGCACCCGTCTCCTGCGACACTGCACCCGAGTTCTGTGATCGATCAAGATTCGACGTCATGTCGCCACCTCCTACCACCGAGTTGGATGAGGCAACCGCCCTGCATCGGGTAATTGCCCTGGAGGTCTAACTCGACCCCCAGGAGACAACTTTAATACTCAGACCTTCACCAGGGATGTCAGTGGGTACTTCAAGAAGCGATCACGGCCGCGCAATTCCTCGATCTCGAGCACCACTGCGACGCCGACGACGTTAGCTCCACCCAACTCAACCAACTGTACAGCCGCCTCGAGTGTCCCTCCGGTAGCCAGAACGTCGTCGATCACCAGAACATTCCGTCCGGTGAGATCGAAGCCGTTTGCCGGGATCTCGAGTGTCGACGATCCGTACTCGAGGCTGTAGGAACGAGAGAGCACGGGTGGCGGCAGTTTGCCGACCTTCCGCACGGCAACTACTCCCGCGCCCATCTTCGCAGCTGCGCCGGCACCGAGCAGGAAACCGCGAGCATCGACGGCGGCGATCGTGTCGGCGTCCGGAGCGCAGGCGACAAGGGCGTCGAGCACGGCTCCGAATCCCTCGGCGTCGGCGAACACCGGAGTCAGATCGGCGAACCGAACCCCGGGACCGGGAAAGTTGTCCGCCCAGCGGGTCAGCCGAACAACGGCGTCTCCGGCAGCCCGGTGGATTGCGATCAATTCTTCAGTCGTGTGCAAGGCAACACCGTTCGAGACGCTCATCTGCGTAGTACCCATCTGTCCATGTTCCAGCCGGCAGCGGCCCGAGTCGGATTGACCAACACTGCCGACATGCCTGGGGCTACAGCGACAGTTCGTAGTTGATTGAACAGTGGAATCGTAGGCACCTGGGTCCACAGGATGTTCTCCGCCTCCACCGCGAGTCCCAATTGCGCACTGGTGCTCGCATCCACGTTCAACTGATCGATGATCTGATCGATCCTTGCGTTTCCGTACGTTCCGAGGTTTGCGCCGTTGCCCGATCGCAATGCTCCGCGCGCGTCGATCATGCTCGCTGTGCCGCCTGCACCGACTTTGCCTGCCATGCCGGACAGCACAGCGTCGACTCCCCCGGACTGCAGACTCGCCGGATCGAAGCCGTCGCTACTCGCGTCCTCGATCGTGATTCCCGCTGGAGCACACGCGGCTTTCGCCTCGGAGACGATCTGCGCCCGCACCGGGTCCGGTGCGAGGTACCCGACCCGGACGGTCAACTGATCGAGGTCGGCTTCCGACAACGACGTCTTCGCGGCCTCGACGTCGGCATTGGCGTACCGATCACCGTCGACCGCGGCGGCGTCGCCGTAGACGAGTGAATCCGGCGCCATCAGTCGTGAATCAACCACGCCCGAACCCAGACCGGCCTGCGGCGCATTCTCCGTCTGCCCGAACTTCTCGAAAAGTGTTGTCCGCGGAACGCAATGCGCGAAGGCACGGCGCGCGGCCTCGTCCCCCAGCGCGCCCGAAGTCGCGAGAACGAACTGCTCGATCGACCGCGACGGAATCTGCTGGACATCGAACCCGGACGGAGTGCCGAGTTCGCCTGCCGACCCGGAAGCGACGTCGACGACCTCGATCGAGTTCTTGTCGAGGTCCTCGGTCAGATTCACACCACGCGGCCAGACGACGATGCGATCGGTCGCCGGCTTGTTACCCCACCACCGCTCGTTCGCGACCAGTACCAGACCGTCGTCGTCACTGTACGAGTCGATTCGATACGGACCAGCGGAAGGCAGTACGGAGGTGTCCACTTGCCCGGGAGTCAGGTTCCACCCGGTGTTCCAGAAGTCCGCGATCTTCGACAACGCTTCGGCGTCAGCGGCATTCACCGCACTCACGACGTCGCCGACGCCGGCGCGCTGCGTCACGATGTGTGAAGGCATCAATGCAGTCGCACCGAACAAAGATCGCCAATCGGTGAACGATCGCCCGGGTTTGAAGAAGACAGTCGCGTCCTTCGACCCGCTCTGGCAGTCGATCCGGTCGATGTCCGCATATCCGAGATTGTTCGCCGTGTCGAACATGGGCTTCACGACCCCATCGACGTCTTTGGTGAACTTGCCACTCGACGCCGCCCAGGTGAGGACCAGATCGTCACAGGACATCGGAATTCCGTCGGAGTACACGGACGCCGGATTGAGCTTGTACGAGACAGTGAGGACGTCACCGGGCAACTCCGACGCCGTTCCGATGTCGGTGTCCGATACCGGTGCCCCGGCCGGGCCCGTGAACGTGAAGCCGGGAAGCACCCGGCCGAACGCGGCCATCGCCCCGGACACCGATCCGGCTGTCGTGTTGGCGTTGTACGTGGAGATGGAGTTGTCGATGGCGTATCCGATGGAGGGAACCTGCTCGGAGCTTTCCGAGCAGGCCGCCAACGAACCCGCAGCCACCGCAGTGGCTGCAACGAACGTCATCGATCGAACCAGTGTGCGTGTCCTTGGGAGCATGTTCAGTGCCCCTTCTTGTTTCGCTTTCCGGTCGGCCGCGCACCCGGCTGCGGAGCAACCGGCGCACGACGTGCAACGGGCGCGCCGACGGCAACCGCCTGCGTACCCTTCTCGGCCAGCGTAGCCCGGCGCGAGAGCACCTTACGAGTGTGCGCGGCAACGGGTCCCCAGCGTTCCTTCATCGACACCAGGAGCGGCGTCGCGAAGAAGATCGAGGAGTACGCACCCACGATGATGCCGACGAGCTGAACGAGCGCAAGGTCCTTGAGTGTGCCGACGCCGAGCATCCAGACCGCGACAACCATCAGAGCGATCACCGGGAGCACACTGATGACGGTCGTGTTGATCGATCGCATCAAGGTCTGATTCACCGCGAGGTTGGCCTGCTCGCCGTACGTCCGGCGCGTCAGATGCAGAACACCGCGGGTGTTCTCTTCGACCTTGTCGAACACCACCACTGTGTCGTACAGCGAGAAACCGAGAATGGTGAGCAAACCGATCACCGTCGCGGGCGTCACCTCGAAACCGACGAGCGAGTAGACGCCGGCAGTGACGATGATGTCGAAGAACAACGCAACGATCGCAGCTACCGCCATGTCCCGCTCGAAGCGGATGGCGATGTAGATACTCACGATCACCAGGAACACAATCAGCGCGATCAGCGCCTTCTTGGTGATCTGGCCACCCCAGGTTTCACTCACGTCCGCAAAACTAATGGCCTGCGCAGACGGGTTCCCGTTCTTGTCCTTGGGCTGGAACTCGTCGAAGAGAGCCGACTGCAGATCGTTGATCTGCGTCGCGTTCAACGTCTCCGACCGAATCTGTACGGTGGCGCTGGCACCCGAGCCGACCGTCTGCACGCTGACCGGCTCGAACCCGAGTGTGTCGGAGTAGACGGTTTCCACCTCCGACGTCTCGACTCCACCCTCGGCCGGGAACTGAATGCGCGATCCGCCCTCGAAATCAATACCGAAGGTGAAGCCGCGCAGGATGATGCTGAGCAGCGCAATGGCGACCAGAGCGCCGGTCAGTCCGTAGTAGAAGCGACGCCTGCCGACGACCTCGAACGCACCCGTTCCCGTGTACAGCCGCGAGAGCCAACTGTGCTTGGGCATCGCGCCCTGATCGACGCCGGAGTCGGTGATCTCCGACCGGGCTGCGGCATCGGCGGACTCGGCCGAGGAACTGTTGTTGGGCCCCACCGGGGAGTTGTTGGACTCGCTCATGCTCGTGTCTCCTTAGCCGACGCAGCGGCGGCAACCTTACGTTCGCGGGCAACCTCTTGCACTGCGCCGAGACCGTTGACGCTGGGCTTGGACCAGAACGCCGAACGGGACGCCATACTGACCAGTGGCCACGTCACGAGGAACACGACAATCACGTCGAGGATGGTGGTCAGACCCAAGGTGAAGGCGAAGCCTCGCACCTGTCCGACCGCCAGCACGTACAGAACTGCAGCGGCGATGAAGCTCACCGCGTTGCCGGAAAGAATTGTTCGGCGCGCTCGCGCCCAACCGCGTGGCACCGCGGAGCGGAAGCTACGGCCCTCACGCATTTCGTCCTTGATGCGTTCGAAGAACACGACGAACGAGTCGGCGGTCATACCGATACCGATGATCAGACCAGCCATGCCGGCCAAGTCGAGTGTGAAGCCGATGTATCTGCCGAGCAGAACCATGATCGCGTAGACCATGACTCCGGAGAGGATCAGCGACAACGCCGTCAGGACGCCGAGCATCCGGTAGTAGACGAGGCAGTACAGCAGAACGAGAACGAGACCGACCGCGCCGGCAATCAATGCCGCCTGCAGTGAGGCCAGGCCGAGCGTTGCCGAGACCGTCTCGGCCTCGGAAGCTGCGAACGACAGCGGAAGCGAACCGTACTTCAGAGTGTTGGCAAGTTCTTTGGCGCTCTCCGCAGTGAAACTGCCCGTGATCGAGGTCGCGCTACCCGCAGGCGTTGCACCTTGAATCGTGGGGGCGCTGACGACCTTCGAGTCGAGCGTGAACGCTGCCTGCTTGCCGATGTTGGCAGAGGTGAACTCGGCCCAGGTGTTGCTGCCGGTCGTCTTGAACGAGAGGCTGATCTCGTGGCGCGACTGCTGCGAGTTGAAGACCGAAGACGCGTCGGCAATCTCCTGGCCGTCGATGATCGAAGGACCGAGAAGATAGATGTTCAGTCCGTCTTGCGAGCACGCGACCAGCGGAAGAGTCGGGTCGTCGTTTCCACGGAGCGGATCCGCGACGGAGCAGTCGAGGTTCGCCACTGCTTGCTGCTGCACCGTCGGATCGCTGCTCTGTCGGAGGGCGCGCGCTGCGGCGATTTCCGCTGCTGCTGCGTCGCCTTCGTCGGTGCCGTCACTCGATGCGTCCGCGGGGGGAGCCGGTGTTGTCGTCTCCGGCGCCGGGGTTGCCTCCGGAGTGGTCGGGTCCTGAGCCAGGAACGGGCGGTTCTGCGGCGTCTGGGTCCCGTCGGCCGGTACCTCGGGAGCCGGAGCATCAGTGGCCGGAGTTTCGGCCGCCGGCGCCTCAGGGGTAGCTGTCCGATTCGCGTCACGGGTGGCGACATCGATCGAACCCGTCACCGGGCGGATGTACAGACGGGCGGTCTGGCCGAGCGAGCGAGCCTGCGCACTGTCGTCGCCGGGAACGGTGATGACGAGGTTGTCACCGTCGACGACGACCTCGGAGCCGGAAACGCCGAGACCGTTGACGCGGGTCTCGATGATTTCCTGAGCCTGCTTGAGACTGTCCTGACTGGGAGCGCTGCCGTCCGGGGTACGAGCGGTCAACGTGACGCGCGTTCCACCCTGCAGGTCGATGCCGAGTTTCGGCGTGGCCGACTTGTCTCCAGTGAAGAACACCAGGGCATACAGTGCCACCACCAGGACCCCGAAAAGGGCCAGGTAGCGGACCGGATGCACCGTTCCGGTGGAAGGTGCCACGATCTTTAAGTCTCCTCAGTAGGTGCAGAGCTTCAGTAAATGCAGGGCTCGGGCGGTCGACGACCACCCGAGCTGCGGCGTTCGAACTGCAACGATTGATCAACGGGATGAACTGAGCTGCTGGTGAAAGAACTACTCCGATGAAAGAACTACTACAGACCAACCGATCTGGACGTGTGTCCGAGTTCACAACTCTAGAACACGTGCCAGGTCGACGAAGTCAGGACTCCTTGGTGAGCCGGATTTCGGTGTCAGCAGCTGATTCTTCGATCTCGGAAACCGAGTCGTCGTCGTACTCGTCGGTTTCGGTCGTCTCGACAACGCGCTCACGGATGACCAGACGCGACCAGGTGGTGATGACACCGTCGGCGATCTCGAGGTCCACGGTGTCGTCGTCCAGAGAAGCAATCGTGGCATAGAGCCCGGCCGTGGTCTGCACTCGATCGCCGACCTGCAGCGAGTCCTGCATCTCGGAAGTGGCAGCCAAAGCCTTCTTCTGCTTGCGCATGCCCAGGAACATGGGCACCAGCAGTGCGAGGATCAAGAGTGGGAAAAGCAAACTCGACATGTGTTGATCAACCTCGGTTGTGTTGCACGTTTTACGCCGCGATGGTCCCGGATGGACCTACGCAATACACCAGTGTGCCATTAGTTGCTGAGGATTCCTGACAGATCGGCCGTTCAAGTAGGCCTTTCCAGTCGAAATTCACTCTCCGTTCGGATCGAACAACGTGGCCTGCGGTTCGTTGACGCGAACCTCGATACCGCCCGCTGCGGCATCCGGCGGCGGTGTCATTCCGAGTTGAGTCCAGGCAGCGGCGGTAGCCACGCGTCCTCGCGGCGTCCGGGCGATCATCCCGGCCCGAACCAGGAACGGCTCGCACACTTCTTCCACCGTCGACGGTTCCTCGCCGACGGCCACCGCAAGCGTCGACACGCCGACGGGCCCGCCGCCGAACGACCGCACCAACGCACTCAGTACGGATCGGTCGAGACGGTCCAAGCCCAACTGGTCCACGTCGTAGACAGCCAAGGCCGCCTGAGCGACGTCCATCGTGACGATTCCGTCGGCGCGAACCTCGGCGAAGTCACGAACCCGGCGCAGCAATCGGTTCGCGATACGCGGCGTCCCTCGCGAGCGTCGTGCGATTTCGGCCCCGGCGTCAACTTCGAGATTGACTCCCAGAATTCCGGCCGAACGCATCAGAATCTGTTGCAGCTCTTCGGGTTCGTAGAAATCCATGTGAGCGGTGAACCCGAAGCGGTCGCGCAACGGACCGGTCAGCGCACCTGACCGCGTAGTCGCACCGACCAGCGTGAACGGTGCAACCTCCAGAGGAATCGACGTGGCACCCGGCCCCTTACCGACGACGACGTCGACACGGAAGTCTTCCATCGCCAGGTACAACATCTCCTCGGCCGGACGAGCGATTCGGTGAATCTCGTCGATGAACAGCACGTCACCCTCGACGAGGTTGCTCAGCATCGCGGCCAGGTCTCCGGCGCGTTCGAGCGCCGGTCCGGACGTCAACCGTAGAGAAGAGCCCAACTCCCCCGCGATGATCATCGCCATCGACGTCTTGCCGAGCCCGGGGGGACCGGACATCAGGATGTGATCAGGAGTGCTGCCGCGAAGTTTTGCTCCGGTGAGCACGAGCTGCAGTTGTTCGCGAACACGGGGTTGCCCGATGAAGTCGTCGAGACTCTTGGGACGCAAACTCGCTTCGACATCGCCGTCTCCCGCCACCAATTCGGCAGAGACCTGCGACTCGTCGTCGAAATCGTCGATCGGGTCGAAGTTCATCGAGTCTTACCGAGCAGCGACAGAGCAGAACGCAGTGCTACCGACGTAGTGGCCTCGGGCGATTCCGCCAGGACCGAATCCGTGGCCTGCTCGGCCTGCTTGATCGGGAAGCCCAGACCTTCGAGAGCCTCGACGATCTGATCACGGATCGAACTGCCGACGACGACACCGGAAGCCGCGCCGGCCGTCGTCGCGACGGCGTCGACCTTGTCGCGCAGTTCGACGACCATGCGCTCGGCGCCGCGTTTCCCGATACCGGGGACCCTCGTCAACGCCGTCAGGTTGCCTTCCGAGAGTGCCCGCCGCAATGCGTCCGGTTCGAGCACTGCAAGAGTTGCCATCGCCAGGCGCGGTCCGACTCCGGAAACCGTCTGCAAGAGGCTGAACAGGTCCTTCGACTCGGTATCGGAAAAACCGTAGAGCGTCATCGAGTCTTCGCGAACGATCATCGTCGTGAACAGTCGCGCTTCGCTTCCCCGATGCAGTGCACCGAGAGTCACCGGGGTGGCATTGACCCGATAGCCGACACCTGACGCTTCGATGACCGCGTGGTCGAGCGCAATATCGAGTACCTCGCCGCGTACCGACGCGATCATCGTGAACCTGCCTTCTTCATCTCGGCCAATTTTGCCTGATACTTACGCATTTGTTCAGCGGCCATCGCCTCGGCCCGGGCCATTCGCTCGATCATCGGTGCTCGCCAGCAGTGACAGATCGCGAGCGCCAGAGCGTCAGCGGCGTCAGCCGGTTTCGGCGCCGTCTTCAAGTTCAGGATTCGCGTCACCATCGCGGTGACCTGCGCCTTGTCGGCGTTACCGCTGCCGGTAACGGCGGCCTTCACCTCGCTGGGCGTGTGGAAACACACCGGGATGCCGCGTCTGGCGGCAGCGAGCGCGACAACTCCGCCTGCTTGCGCCGTCCCCATCGCCGTACTGACGTTGTGCTGCGCGAATACACGCTCGATCGCGACGACCTCCGGCTTGTACTGCTCGATCCACAGCTCCGCCGCATCGGAGATTCGCAGTAGCCGAGACCCGAGGTCCATCTCGGGCGGGGTCCGCACCACGTCGACAGCAATGGGGCGCACTTTCCTGCCGTTGCTCCCGTCGACCACACCCAACCCGCAGCGAGTCAAGCCTGGGTCCACTCCGAGCACGCGCACTTTGTCACACCTCTCCATACCGAACAGCTGTTCGATAGCTTAGCGGTGCGCGGGCGTACTGCCCCGCATCAACACGCAACCCGGCCGAGACGCGGACGTCAGGGCCGGGTTGAGTTGAAAAGCAATCAGTCTTCGAGAGCCGCGAGAACCTCGTCGGACAGATCGATGTTGGTGTACACGTTCTGCACGTCGTCAGAGTCTTCGAGCGCGTCGACGAGCTTGAAGATCTTGCGTGCGCCGTCGACATCCAAGGGAACCTCGACGGAAGCGCGGAAATCGGCTTCAGCGGAGTCGTAGTCGATGCCGGCTTCCTGAAGTGCCGAACGTACGGCAACCAGATCCTGTGGCTCACTGACGATTTCGAAGGTTTCACCGAGATCGGTGACTTCCTCGGCACCGGCGTCGAGCACAGCCATCAGGACGTCGTCCTCCGACTGGCCGTTCTTCTCGAGCGTGACGACACCCTTGCGAGCAAACAGGTAGGAGACGGAACCCGGGTCAGCGAGGTTGCCACCGTTACGGGTCATCGCGGTGCGAACTTCACCGGCTGCGCGGTTGCGGTTGTCGGTGAGGCACTCGATCAGAACGGCGACGCCGTTGGGTCCGTAGCCCTCGTACATGATGGTCTGCCAGTCTGCGCCGCCCGCTTCTTCACCGGCGCCGCGCTTGCGCGCACGCTCGATGTTGTCATTGGGAACAGACGTCTTCTTCGCCTTCTGGATGGCGTCGTACAAGGTGGGGTTGCCCGTGGGATCGCCACCGCCGGTTCGTGCCGCCACCTCGATGTTCTTGATCAGCTTCGCGAAGGATTTGCCACGACGTGCGTCGATCACAGCCTTCTTGTGCTTGGTGGTGGCCCATTTTGAGTGGCCGCTCATGCGATTCAAGCCCCTTTCCTGCTGCGTTGCGCACGCCGAATGCGCGTCTTTCAGCTCTGCCGATGTTACCCGTCCCACGTCACAACTCGCTGCATCCCCCGACACGAATTAGTCAAACCGCGCATTGTTTGCATAGAATGCAAACATGTTGGTCCGAATAGATCACGCCTCCACAACTCCACTAGCGGAGCAGATTGCAGCCGGGGTTCGTGGCTCGGTCATCCGCGGTGAGATCGGTCCAGGTGACCGCCTGCCGTCCGCTCGCGCTCTCGCCGAGTCGATCGACGTCAATCTCCACACGGTTCTTCGTGCGTACGCAACACTCCGCGACGAAGGCCTGATCGACCTCCGACGCGGACGTGGCGCCGTCATTCGCGCCGAATTCGACTCGGGAAGAACAGCTCTCAACGAATCTGCGCGCGAGTTCGTACGGCAGGCCCGAAATCTCGGACTCGACACTGCGCACATGCTCGACCTCATCAAGGAGACCAGCACACAATGACGACCAGCAAGATCCGACTCTGGACAGCAGCTTCGCTGACTCTGATCCCGACCCTGATTCTGGTTCTCGCACGCTTCGCGTGGGGTGACCGCCTACCCGAGACCGTCGCGAGCCATTGGTCCGGATCGACCCCGGACGGGTTCAGCACCACGACGACGTTTTTCGCCATCGCGCTGGTGATTTCACTGGTGGCTGCCGTTTGCGCCTGTGTCGTCGCGGCCCGTTCGAGCGACAACGCGCCCTTGTTTCTCGCCGTAACCTCGATCTCGAGTGCGACACTGGCGATGATCTGGATTCTGAGCGTCGCCCTGACGATCGACGCCGGGTCGCCGGAAGACGCGCGTATCGGCTGGTGGATTCTTGCGCCGATCGCGGCGGTACTCGTAGGAGTTCTGGCATACGCGCTGCCTGACCAGCAACGAAGCGGCCCGGAGTCGCCACTGCCGACCCCGACGCTCGACACTCCGCTGACGGCCTCCGAACGTGCAGTGTGGGTCGGGCAGGTCCGCAGCGTCTGGCCGTGGATCGTTACCGCCGGCCTCGTAGTTCTCGTGATCGCGACTGCCGCGTACTCGGATTGGTGGGTTGCCGTGATCCTGGGTGTGTCCACACTCGCCGTCACAGCATTCGCGTCGGTCACCGTGCGCGTCGACCGTCACGGTGTCGGCATCAGTTCCTGGGGCGTTCGATGGAAGAAGATCCCCATCTCGAAGGTGAAGTCCGCATCAGTCGACGCGATACGTCCGGCCGAATGGGGTGGATGGGGTTACCGAATGACACCGCGCGGAACAGCCGTCACGCTCCGCTCGGGTGAGGCCATCGTGGTCACTCTCGAGAACGGACGACTGTTCGCCGTGACCGTCGATCACCCGGAAGACGGTGTGAAGCTGATCAATTCGTTGGTTCAGGCTGGTTGATTCACGAACAACGTCAATTTACGAACAACGTCAATTCACGAACAACACGGCAGCGGCATTGCCGGCGAGGTAGAAGCCGGCAATGCCGAACACCCAACCCATCGCGCTGTCGCCGTGGCGAGAGATGAACGAATCCACCCCGCGCAGCGGCTTGTCCAGTCGGTCGCCGGCCACGATCCGCCCGCACAACAGAAGGACTGCCGGAGTGGCCATGATCAGGCAGTATCCGGCAAGTATCGACGCAGACGTGACTGCGGACAGCCCAGCAGCGGTGATCATCGCGATCGCCGCCAAGTAGGGCAGCATCGTCACCAACTCGGCGGTCCCGGCAGCAATTGCCAGAAGTACAACACTTCTCGCGGAACTGCCCGAGCCGAGCACCCGCTCTCGCCAAACATGAGTTCGATCGGCCTGACCGGATGTGCGCCTCTTCTCGGAATCGAATCGAAAGCTCCACGCGAACAACGCGATACCCAGAATCAACTGCGCACCGCGGGCGGCGGGGGTTTCGAGCAGCGGGGCGACGACAGGCATACCTGCCCGTGCCGTCGTCCAGACTGCCACCCCGACAACAAAATAGAACGTCGTGATGACCACCAGATACGTCAGCAGCCTGCGAACCCGCGGTCGTCCCGGCATCAACAACATCCAGACCGGGACGACCAATGTTCCGATGCTCGTACTGTCCAGCAGGGCGAGCCCGCCCAGCGTGGTGAGCAGGACGAGTTCCACGTCAGTCGTTTCGGCGCTCGGGTATCGCTGTCTCCCTCGTTCGGACTGCATTCACGATGTCGAAGGCACCGATGATCGCGAGGATCACGCCGAGTGGTCCGCCGCGAAACCAGAAGAACTCGGCGTCACGCGCGAACAGCCACAGACAGCCGCCACCGACGACCAAGAGAATGCCGATCATCAACTCGAAGCGAATTTTCATACGTCGAGCCTGTCTTCTCTATCGAATCCGCACATCAGCCATCGGAACAACGCCGACCTCATCATTTGGTATGACAAGTCAGGCGCCCCGATGTGCTCTGATAAGTCTGTGGTGACCAGAAGTCGGAGTGTCGGCAAGTGGAACGATCCGCTCATCGCCTTCGGCCTGTTCGCGATCGGGGTACTCCTCTACCTGGTCGGCCTGTACCAAATGTGGACCGATGTCGGAGGTGTCGCCGACGTTCCTGCCGGGGTTCGGATCGGGATGCTGGCTCTGCTGTGTGTGATCGACTCGTTCCGGCGGGTGCGTCCGGCAACAGCTTTGGCGGCGGGGGCCGTCATCGTCGCGGTCGACGCTGCCCTGGGACCCACTCTGCCGATGTGGCTGGTCCTCTCGGATCTCACCTACGCCGCAGTTCTGTACGGGACGGCGCGGCTGGGCCGAGTGGTGTGTTCTCTGACCGCGGTGACGGTTGCCGCGCTCACCGCACTCGTCTACCTGTCCACCCAGGACGTCCGCGCTGCGGCTGGGGCAGGCGTGGTGACGGCACTGTTCTTCGGTACGCCGGTGTGGTGGGCACTGGTCATCCGTCGACAAGTCGAACTGACCGAGGCCGAACGCGAGCGTTCCAGAGTCCACGAAGCACTCGCCGCTCTAGACCGCGAGGCCGCAGTCGCTCACGAACGAGCAACCATGGCGCGCGATCTGCACGACGTCATCGCAAGCCACCTCTCCGCCATCGCAATCCATTCGGAGGCGGCACTGTCCACCACAGCTCTCTCCGGTGAACGGGGCCAACCAGACGACGGCTTGCGGGAGATGATCGGGGCGATCAGATCGAGCAGTCTCGCGGGCCTTTCCGAGATGCGGTCGATGATCGAACTGCTCCACGCCGGGGACGACGAGACCCCGGACCCGCGTTCCTCTCCCCCGCGGCTGACCGAGTTGCCCGTCGTCCTGGACGCAGTTCGGGCAGCCGGCGGCACTGTGCACGTTGCGATCGACGTCGATGCTGCCGACCTGCCGAGCGTGGTCGATCACACGGCGTATCGGATCACCCAGGAAGCGTTGACCAATGCGCTCAAGCATGCACCTGGTGCGCCTATCTCGATGTCGATCTCTCTCCAGCACAATGCATTACAGGTCGAGATCCGAAACCCCGTCGGTCCCGACACATCCCATCCGCGGGCAGGAACGCGCGGACTTGCAAACATGCGTCACCGCGCCGAACTGCTGGGCGGTTCACTCGACGCACTTCCGGTCGACGGAGAATGGACGGTATGCGCGCAGCTACCGGTCCCCGCACCGAACCGAACGGATCGGTGATCACCGTCGCCCTGGTCGACGACCACGCCGCGATCCGCTCCGGCCTGGCGATGATCCTGCGGCAGCACGACGACATCGATGTCGTTGCAGAAGCCGGTGACGGAGCGTCGGCGATCACCGTCACCCGCACACATCAACCCGACGTCGTACTCATGGACGTCCGGATGCCAGGCACCGACGGCATCGAGGCGACGCGTCAGATCATCGGGACGACCCGCAGCCGGGTTCTGGTGTTGACCACCTTCGACCTCGACGAATACGTCTTCGCGGCCTTGCGCGCCGGCGCGTCGGGATTTCTGCTCAAGACTGCGACCGCGGACGAACTGACCAACGCTATCCGCAACGTCGCGGCCGGAGATGCAGTGCTCGCTCCTCGCGCGGCGCGTGCACTGATCGGCGAGTTCGTTCAGCGTGCACCCAAACCCACCGAACCGCTGGGATTGAGCGAGCTCACCGACCGTGAACGTGAGGTGCTCGCGCTGCTGGGGACAGGTATGTCCAATGCCGAGCTGTCGCGTGAACTCGGTGTCGGTGCTCCGACGGTGAAGTCGCATGTGTCGCGAGTTCTGTCGAAGTTGCACCTCACCTCACGCGTCCAGGCGGCGATCCTTGCCCGCGAACTGGAGCTGTAGGTTCGGCCGAGGCTGACTACTCCAGTTATCCGCGAACCAGATCGACGAACATCTCGTGTACTCGACGGTCACCGGTTACCTCGGGATGGAAAGAAGTGGCGATCACCGAGCCCTGCCGAACCGCAACGATCCGGCCCGCGGCCTCCCCCGCGGCGGCGGGAACCTGCGCAAGGACCTCAACGCCCGGTCCAACTCGCTCCACCCACGGCGCGCGGATGAAGACGGCGCGGATGGGATCTCCGATGATGCCCTCGAACTCCAGGTCGGACTCGAAAGAATCGACCTGTCTGCCGAAAGCGTTGCGGCGCACCGTCATGTCGATGGCGCCGAGATGTTCGGCGTCCGGCCGGGTGTCGAGTACCTCGCTCGCCAGCAGAATCATGCCGGCACACGAACCGTAGGCCGGCAGCCCGCCGCGAAGACGCTCACGCAGCGGATCCAACAGTTCGAACACCTGCAGAAGCCGGCTCATGGTGGTGGATTCGCCACCCGGAATCACGATTCCGTCTACCTTGTCCAGCTCCTCCGGCCGTCGGACACCCACGGCATCCGCACCCGAATCATCAAGTGCAGCAAGGTGCTCGCGAACATCACCCTGGAGGGCGAGTACACCGATCAGCGGACGCGTCATCACACAGTTCCTGTCTTGTTCTCACGGCTGTCGGGTTCGCGTTCCAGACGCGTCAAACCCTCCTGAACCACCGCTGCCACCATGTTGCCATCGCGATCGTAGATACGCCCTTGAGTGAGCGCGCGACCGAAACCTGCCGACGGCGATGTCTGGTCGTAGAGCAACCACTCGTCGGCCCGGAACGGACGCAGGAACCACATCGCGTGATCGAGCGAAGCAGTCTGCGTCTTCACGCCCCGGTGCGGGACTTTCGAAGTTCCGAGCAGGGTCATGTCACTGAGGTACGCAAGCGTGCAGATGTGCAACAGCGGACGATCCGGCAGAGCCTCGCGGTAGCGCATCCACACGCGCTGTTGTGCGGCGAGATCCGGCGCTGACGCACTCTGCTCGGCCGGCACAATTCTGATGTCCCAGTTCTTCCACTCTTGGTAGAACTGGGATTCCGCCAACTTGGGGACGGTCTGCGCGTCCTGCAAGTCCTCCGGCGCCGGAACGGAAGGCATCCGATCCTGATGCTCGATACCTTCGTCCTCGACGTGGAACGAGGCCGACATCGTGAAGATCGTCTTGCCGTCTTGGACTGCGTTCACCCGGCGGGTGCAGAACGAGCGCCCGTCGCGGATGCGGTCCACCAGGTAGACCGTCGGAATCTTCGGGTTGCCCGGGCGCAGGAAGTATCCGTGCAACGAGTGCACGTGGTAGCTCTCGTCGACGGTACTCACGGCAGAAACCAACGACTGCCCGGCAACCTGCCCGCCGAACGTCCGTTGAAGTGCGGTGGGATGGACCGCACCACGGAAGATGTCCTTCTCCAGGTGTTCGAGCGCGAGGATCTCCTCGATACCAACCATGAGTCCTCCGGAAATAGACCGCCGCGGTGGGCGCGATGACGGTTCACAATATCGCCTCGGCGAGCGGGCACGGCACCATGGTGGGCGTGAGCACATTCATCCCGTCCACTCCCCTCGCCCTGGCCGAGCAGATCGCAACGCTGAGCGGATCATTTCCGTCGGTGGCGGTTGTAGCGATCGACGGACCTGATTGTGCGCAGCCGTCTCGGCTCGCGGAACTGGTCGGGTCCGCCGTCGAGTCGCACAGCAGGCCGAGTGCTGTTGTGTCACTGCACGACTACGTGCGGCCGGCTTCGCTGCGATACGAGTTCGGTCACGAGGATGCGCTGAGTTACCGCACCATCTGGTTCGACTATCCGGCACTCGATCGTGAAGTGATCACCGCTGCCCGCACCAAACGAGCGTTCTTGCCGAAACTCTGGGACGAACCCACCGATCGATCGGCTCGCTCGACCCGCGTCCCCGTCCATGAACGCGCGGTCATCGTGATCGCCGGTCCGATGTTGCTCGGGCGTGGGCTGGAGTTCGACGTCAGCGTCCGCCTGGACATGAGCGGAGCTGCCATGCGACGGCACACTCCGGAGGCGGATCTGTGGACCGTCGACGCACTCCTCGAACACCGCTCAGAGATGTCCGAGGAGGTCGATTTCGAGGTCAGGTACGACCATCCGGCCCGGCCTGCGGTGCGGTCTCGCCCCTGAAGGCCTCGCTGCGATTGATCTCACTTCAGGCGACCTCACTTCGGCCGACCTCACTTCGGGCGATACAGCCTGGTCAGGCCTTCCTGGACGACTGCAGCAACCATGTTTCCTCGGCTGTCGAAGATTCGTCCCTGCGTCAATGCGCGACCGAAGCCCGCTGACGGCGACGTCTGGTCGTACAACAGCCACTCGTCGGCCCGGAACGGCCGCAGGAACCACATGGCGTGATCGAGCGAGGCGCTTTGCATGGCGACGTCCATGTGAGGGCCTCGGGAAGACCCGAGCAGCGTCATGTCGCTCATGTACGCAAGCGTGCACACGTGAAATACCGGGTCGTCCGGGAGAGCCTCGCGGGAACGGAACCATACTTGCTGCTGTGCGGCAGCGCCTGGACGTTTGTTGATGTCGGCCTTCGGCACCATCCGGAGGTCCCAATCGGACCACTCGCGAGCCAACCACGCAGTCTCGGGATCTTCCGAATCCTGGGCGATGGCCAAGGTCTCGGGGTCAGGGACCGGTGGCATCTCGTCCTGGTGCTCGATGCCTTCGTCTTGGACGTGGAAGGATGCCGACATCGTGAAAATGGCTTGCCCGTCTTGAATTCCGGTGACCAAGCGGGTCGCGAACGATCGACCGTCCCGAACACGATCGACCAGAAAGACCGTCGGCTCCATCGGATTGCCCGGACGCAGGAAGTATCCGTGCAACGAATGAACTGAATAGGCCGGATCGACCGTACGTACCGCCGACACCAATGCCTGGCCGGCGACCTGGCCGCCGAAAGTGCGGGTCAGGGTGGTCTCCGCGATGATTCCTCGAAAGATGTCACGCTCGAGGCGTTCCAACTCCAGAATTTCTTCGATCCTCGCCATCGATGCTCCACATCTTCCCGTGTACCGACGTCTACCGACCTTCACACAATGCCTGACGCACCCCCGGCCACCAAAGTGGGCATCCGAAAACACTGTGCGACGGGGCGCATCGACTCAGAATGGCGGTGGATCGTCTCCGCCGTCGAAGGTCCTCCTCTGTGCCTTCTTCATCCGCCGGTGCATCCGTATCCGCTGACGCCGGCGCTCACCCCGCACACGAGAGGCCTTGTTCTCCAGACGTGTGCGCCGACGCCGACCACCCTTGGGCAGTACAGGCTCGAGCATTCCCGCCAGCAGACCTGACGGCCTGGTTCGGTAGCAATGTCCGGTCGGCGAGGTCAGCATGACACTCCGGTCCGGGTTCGAGATGTGCAACCACTGACCGGAATGCTTGAGGCGGTGATGGTTTCGACAATACGCACTCATATTCGACGCCACGGTCTTTCCACCACGAGTGGGATCGCGATGATCAAAGGGCTCAGTGTGATCAAGATCTGAATTCCATGCAGCGACATCGCAGTGCAACCACTGGCAGCTTCCTGCGATCACCCGCACCCAGGTGTCGAGGACAGCGCCGGGGCGGTAGACCGACGCCGAAGGAACAACGGGCGGAGGTACTGGCTCGCCCTCACCGGAAGACTCGCGCGCGGCATCGGCTGGTACCTTCACCTTCCGAATCAGCGCACCCGCGGCGATGTCACGCGCATGCTCTGCACTGATCACTCCATAACCGTCGAGGTGAGCGGGTTCGTCTGCACCTGGTGCGTCACCGCCCTGAAGCGTTGATTCCAGCATGACCACGTGAACCAACGGCCGACGCACCACGACAATCCCGCTTCGATCTTGTGGGCACTCGTCCCGGCCGCAATCGCACGGCAGAATCGTCGACCCGGATACCAACGCTCCCAATGCGTCAGCTCGTCGTTGCTCGTACTTACGGGAATCGTGTCGACACACCGACATTGCCAACTCCCGCAACCGACGGTCGAAAGCCCGTGCTTTCTCCGCCGGAATACTCCCCAATATCCGCGCCATTCCGTCCTCGGCAGCGCTCACACCCACGAACCGATCAGCCAGGGCGCGGCGTCGACGTTCGCGTATCCCCTCGGGATCCACCACGGCGACGATCCGGTCGATAGCCGCTGTCAATCGGCGACCGGTCAAGCCAGTACCGCCAGGCATCGGTGGCGCCGAGATCTTTTCGAGGAGTTGCCGTTCCACCTCGTCGATCAAATCGTCAGCGACGTTGGCCGTAGCGGAGTCGATCAATCCGACTCGATACAGATCCAGTTCTCCGCGCGCCATGGCGGCACGCGTGCGATGGAGCCGAGACTTGAGAGAAAAGCCGAGACCGATCAACTTTCCCGCTGCGGCACGGCCCATGGTCAATGCCGCGCCGAGCTCGGCCTCAGCCAGTTCGTGAGCGGTAGACGACCAAGCACCGTTATCAGTGTGGTCAGCGCTGCGACGCTCGAAAAACTCGGCAATGGCAGCCAGTTTCCGTTCCACGAGCATCGATTCGCGCGCATGCAGATCGGCGATGAGATCGATGAGGGCGCAGTCGGATTCAGCACCGGACAGCTGCGCTGCGGTACCCGAACTTCCTGCTCCGTCATCGAACATTCCTCAACATTATTCGAATATACGTTCGATAGCCATGATTTCCAGGAATCAGTCCGAACAATCCCGATTGACCGAAAATTGTTGCGGAGCAACCTTTGCGGCCACTCGTGTTCCGGCAACGGATTCCCCTACTGAACCAGGGCGTTGATCATGCGGGCAGCTTCGGCCGGGTAGATAGGGCGGTCGGACCCACCACTCAAAACCCAGTGGACTGGACTACCTTCGTCTAGGACTCGGAGTTGCACGTCGAGCGGAAACGCATCGATGTCAGCTGAGTCGACTGCAAAGACATGGACAATCTCATGCCCAGGTCGCCCCTCGAACTCGAAGATGTTCTCGACGACCTCGAGCAACTCGACGCTTCCCAACCTGACACCGAGTTCCTCCGCGAACTCGCGTCGCAGCGCCGCCTCGGCCGTCTCACCGAACTCGATACCGCCACCGATCAATCGATGAAAGTTCTCCCCCGTGACAGAGTCCGTGCCGTCGAGCATGAGTACATGACCGGAACGGACAGGTATCCCCAGTGAGATGTTACGAATTGACGACATACGACACAGTTTAGGTGGCCAACTCGAACACCATTTGAATCCGACGACGGCGAATATCACCAAAAGTGATGGGGTGGGCGCAAATGCGACTTGGACTTGCCGAGACTCCCGATGACAGACTCGAACACCATTCCCGGACAAAAGAACCCATTGAGGAACCGATGAACGACGCAAGTACCTGGACCGCACGACTCGCCGCACTCGACCTGACCCTCCCGCCTGTTGCCACCCCCGCAGGCTCATACCTTCCCGCCGTTCGGACGGGGTCATACGTCTACACGTCGGGGCAATTGCCGCTCGTCGACGGCACTACGACGTGCATCGGCAAGTTGGGCGAGGGCGTCTCCGTCGAAGACGCCGCCCAGGCGGCGCGGTTGTGCACTCTCAACGGACTCGCGGCCGTTGATGCCTTGGTCGGTCTCGACCGCATCGTTCGGGTCGTCAAGGTCGTTGGATTTGTTGCTTCGGGATCCGGATTCTCGCAGCAACCCCAGGTGATCAACGGTGCGTCCGACCTGCTGGCCGAGATCTTCGGTACCGCTGGACAACACGCCCGCTCTGCGATCGGCGTGGCCGAACTCCCCCGAAACAGTGCCGTCGAGGTCGAGTTCGTGTTCGAGGTATCGGACAGCATCTGACGGTCCGCCACACCCCGAAGGGGCGGCGGTTGCCAATGCAACCGCCGCCCCTTCTTGTGTAAAGACTTTCAGGCACTGAGCCCGGTCATTGGACCTGCTGTCACCAACCGCGCTCTGCGAGGCGGTGTCCGACGGGCAGGTCGTCGACGTTGATGCCGACCATTGCCTCGCCGAGTCCGCGCGAGACCTTGGCGAGCACGTCCGGGTCGTCGTAGAACGTGGTGGCCTTGACGATGGCCTCGGCGCGCTGCTTCGGGTTGCCGGACTTGAAGATGCCCGATCCGACGAACACGCCTTCGGCGCCGAGCTGCATCATCATCGCAGCGTCTGCGGGGGTGGCGATGCCGCCGGCGGTGAACATGGTGACAGGCAGCTTGCCTGCCTTGGCGACCTCGACGACCAGTTCGTACGGGGCCTGCAGTTCCTTGGCGGCTACGTACAGTTCGTCCTCGCTCAGCGAGGTCAACCGGCGGATCTCGCCGCGGATGGTGCGCATGTGTGTGGTGGCGTTGGAGACGTCTCCGGTGCCGGCTTCACCCTTCGAGCGGATCATGGCCGCGCCTTCGTTGATGCGACGGAGCGCTTCACCGAGGTTGGTGGCGCCACAGACGAAGGGGGCGGTGAACTTCCACTTGTCGATGTGGTTGGCGTAGTCGGCCGGGGTCAGGACCTCGGACTCGTCGATGTAGTCGACGCCGAGGCTCTGCAGGATCTGCGCTTCGACGAAGTGACCGATGCGTGCCTTCGCCATGACGGGGATGCTGACGGTGGAGATGATGCTGTCGATCATGTCCGGGTCACTCATGCGCGAGACGCCGCCCTGTGCGCGAATGTCTGCGGGGACCCGCTCGAGTGCCATGACGGCGACGGCGCCGGCGTCTTCGGCGATCTTGGCCTGCTCAGCGGTGACCACGTCCATGATCACACCGCCCTTGAGCATTTCAGCCATGCCGCGCTTGACGCGGGCGGTGCCGATGGCGGTGGTGGGGGCAGAGTCGGGGGTGCTCACAGCAAACTCCTGCAGTAGTGGCGTGACGAAAGAAACAAGGCACGGCGAACACACGAGTTCATTCGCTCGGAGGCCTCTGGCCAGAACTCTAGGACGAACCGGCCTTCGATTCCGTATCCAATTTGCCATTGCTGGCCTTAAACGGCCGCGAGCACTGAACGACCGAACGATCAGCGGATGGAACGCACTTCCGGATCCTCGGAACCGTCCGCAATCGTCGCGGCCTCCACCAGGAGGTTTGCCAGATCCAACGGGTAGACGGGCTCACCGGACTTGGCCAGTCGGCGGATCTCGTCGGCGCTGCACCAGCGATGGCCGGTGATGGCACGCTGTTCCAATTCCGTGTGGCCTTGGAAGACCGGCTCGAAGCCGTGAGTGCGCGTAGCGAAGAACAGCTCTTCCGAACGGATCAGCTCACCGTCGAACGGGAAGATCGCCACCCGACGCCAAAGCGGACCTCGCAGATTCTCCGGCGCTACCTTGAACCCCGTTTCCTCCTCGATCTCACGAACCGCGGCCGCTCGCAGATGTTCGCCGCGTTCGAGCCCGCCGCCGACGGTGAACCAGAAGTAAGTGTTCGGGATCTTGGGATCGTGCCCGCGCAACAGCAGCACCCGATCTTCCTCGTCCAGCATCACCACGCGGGCAGAGGTCCGTGACGTATCCACGGTGATGCCCTCGGGCACCGCCGCCGCGGTCGTGCGCTCCGATATCTCGAAGTACTGAGGTAGCGGTGCCGTTCCCCCGAGGTGCAGCCAGCGAACAAGTCGACGCGTACGCAACGCGAGAGTGTCGCGCACCGCGTCGTTGTGGAACCGCCGAGCGATCAGGACCCTCGCCTCGGCATCGGCCAACTCGGCCACCAGTTGAGGTCGCAGCGACGTCGTGCCGTAGGCAGCGAGAGCATTGGACAGCCGGTTCTCGGCAAGCTCGCGATCCTGACGATCCGCACGTTCGGCGGCGTCCGCCAAGGTGACGAATCTGCGGGCGTCGTCGGCGCTCATGTCCACAGCCGCCGCGCGGACAACCGCGGCACGACGGGACAGAGCCGCATCGAGCGCCAACCACGACTGATCCGAACGCACATGCAGTCGATCGAGTCGGTTCGCCGTCCCGTACGCCCACAGTCCGACGACCAGGACGACGGCAGCGACGAGCCCGAGAATGAAGATCGTCAGAGCGGAGAAGGTCATGAACCCACCACGCGTACGCCGGTGCCGCCAACCGTGACGGTCTCGTAGACACGCAGGATCTGTTCGGCCACCACCGGCCAGTCGTATTCGGCAACAACACTTGTCGCGGTGTTGACCAGCGCGCGTCGTCGATCCGGGTCACCGAGAACGGAATCGATTGCCTCGGCCAAGGCATCGGAGTTCCCGATGGGAACCAGCAAGCCGGCCTGACCGTCGCGAAGAACACGGCGGAAAGCGTCCAACTCACTGGCCACGACGGCAGTGCCAGCCGCCATGGCCTCGACCAGCACGATCCCGAAGCTCTCACCGCCGAGATTGGGCGCGCAGTAGACGTCCGCACTGCGAAGCGCCGACGCTTTCTCCTCATCGCTGACCTGCCCGAGCAGGCGGAGATGCTTGAAGTACTTGCCCGCCTCTTTGCGGAGTTTCTCCTCGTCGCCGCGTCCGACCACGATCACTTCGAGATCCGGGTGACGCTCGACCAACTCCGGCAACGCACCGAGTAGTACGGCCATCCCCTTGCGCGGTTCGTCGTAGCGACCGAGGAACAGAATGGTTCCACCTTCGCGCGGGTAGCCGGGCAACAGATCGGCCTCGGCAAACGCTGCGACATCGACGCCGTTGGGAATTTCGACGGCGTCAGATCCGAGGGACTCGACCTGCCAACGACGCGCCAACTCCGAGACTGCGATCCGGCCACTGATCTTCTCGAGATACGGAGCCAAGACACCCTGAAAAGTGCTCAGCACCAACGACTTCGTGGTCGACGTGTGGAAGGTGGCGACGATCGGGCCTTCCGCGATACGCAACGCGAGCATGGACAGACTCGGCGCATTGGGTTCGTGGATATGTAGAACGTCGAAGTCACCTTCCGCGATGAACTTGCGGAGGCGGTTGTTCGCCGTCGGGCCGAAAGACAACCGCGCAACAGAACCGTTGTAGGGAATCGCGACGGCTTTACCTGCGGAAACCACAAAATCCGGCAACTCGTCGTCATCGGACGACGGCGCAAGCACACTCACTTTGTGACCACGTTCGATCAGCACCTCGGCCAGATCCACCACGTGCGCCTGCACGCCGCCGGGGACGTCGAAGGAGTACGGGCAGATCATGCCGATTTTCATTCACCCTCCATGCGGGCGAGCCGCGATTCGGAGAGGTCGGAGCGCCACAGCGGCTGAAGCATGTGCCAGTCCGCGGGGTGCGCTGCGATGTTGACCGCGAAACGGTCGGCAAGCGCCTGCGTGGCCGGGCCGACTCCGCCGGATACGTCGATCGGCGGGTCGATCTTGAAACCCCAACCGTCGGGAGTGAACCAGCAGTGGACCGGAAGTAGCGGCGCGCCGGTATCGATCGCGAGCTTCGCCGGGCCGGCGGGCATGCGAGTGGGTTCTCCGAAGAATGTGACGGGCACACCCTTCTTCGCCAGATCGCGCTCCCCCAACAGGCACACGATCTTGTTCTCACGCAGATGCTTGGAGAGTTCGACGAACGGTGGATGCTCCCCGCCGCTTAGCGGGAAGATCTCGAAACCGAGACTCTCGCGGTATTCGACAAACCGTTCGTACAGGGATTCGGGCTTGAGCCGCTCGGCAACGGAGGTCAACCCACCCCATTGCTGAACACACCACACGCCGGCCATGTCCCAATTACCGCTGTGGGGCAGCGCCAATACCGCGCCATGACCTGCCGCCATTGCTTTTTCCAGATGTTCCTGGCCCTCGACCAGCGCATGCAGCGCTTTACCTGTCGCGACCAGGTCCATCGACGGAAGACGGAACGCCTCACGCCAGTACCGGGCGTACGAGCGCATTGAATCCTTGATCAACTGATCCGGAACTTCCGCCGGCGTCGTGCCCAGAACTCTCGCGAGGTTCTTCCTGAGTTGTTCGGGTCCGCCCTTGCGTACCGCGAAATCCGCTCCGGCGTCGAACAGCTTGACCGCCACCGATTCCGGCAGGCTTCTCACCAGCCGCCAACCCGCGGCATATCCCAGATCGGTTGCGCGCTCGGAAAAACTCACTGCTCTGCCTCACCTTCAGGCTTGGGATCGCCCTCCGTGCCCGCCGCGCCTTCGACCGTCGATGCCGCCGGGGCGATCGGCAGAAGTTCCCGGGCGCCAGGCGAATTGCGCACCGCGAGCACTCGTTGGAAGACCGTCACGATACTTCCGGCGGCAAGTACCCACATCGCGATGTGAATCGCCCACGGTAGACCCATACCTGTCAGGCCAGATCCGACCAACACGATGATCAGTCGGTCCGGGCGCTCGATCCACCCGCCGTCCGCAGTCAGCCCGCTCGCCTCTGCGCGCGCCTTCGCGTACGAGATGACCTGCGAGGTGACGAGGCAGATGAGCGTCGCGACGAGCAGCCACTTGCTGTTCTCGTGGTAGACCGCCCACCAGGCCAGGCCGGCAAAAATCGCGCCGTCGGCCACGCGGTCGCAGGTCGCGTCCAGTACCGCCCCGTACCGCGTTCCGCCGCCGCGAGCACGAGCCATTGCGCCGTCGAGCATGTCGAACATGACGAAGAACCAGATGAACAAGGTTCCCCAGAACAGATGTCCGGACGGAAACAGCGTCACCGCACCGGCGACGCTTGCCACCGTGCCGATCACCGTCACCGAGTCCGGCGTCAGACCGGTCTTGACCAGCGCCTTCCCCATAGGTGCCGTCACCTTGGACACCGATGCGCGCCCGAAGAAGCTCAACACCGCAGGAACCCTCCCCGTCGTGAGTTCCGGTTCGGAACTCGTTGCAGCAATGCATCCTGCCATGAAGCCGGATGCATCAACCTATTGTTGCCAGGCACCGGCGAGTAGTCCCCTGGTCTCCCGCAGCAATTGCGGCATCACCTTGACCCCACCGAGCACGGTGATGAAGTTGGCGTCGCCGCCCCAACGTGGGACTACGTGTTGGTGAAGGTGCTCGGACAGCGAACCGCCCGCGGCAGCACCGAGATTCAGACCGACGTTGAATCCGTGCGGATTCGACACGCTCTTGATCACCCGCAACGCACGCTGGGTGAACGCCATCAACTCGGCGCTCTCCTCCGGCGTGAGGTCTTCGAGGGCCGCGACCTTGCGGTACGGCACCACCATCAGGTGACCCGGGTTGTACGGGTACAGGTTCAAGACCGCGTAGACGTGTTCACCGCGGGCGACGATCAACCCTTCCTCGTCCGACATTTTCGGAATGTCGATGAACGGTTCACCCGTCGTACCCGGGGTGTTGGGCGCCTCGGTGATGTACGACATCCGATGTGGCGACCAAATACGCTGCAAATGATCAGGATCGCCGACGCCGTGGTCGATCAGCGAACCCGGACCATCGTCACCGGGGGCGCTCACTGCGCCACGCTTGGCTGCACCAGTTCGGCTGTCGGCGAGGCATTCTCGCGGCGACCGATCCACTCGGTGATGATCCGGACGGCGTCGTCGACGGGAATTCCGTTGATCTGGGTGCCGTCACGGAAACGGAAGCTGACCGCGCCGGCTTCCACGTCACGCTCGCCCGCGAGGAGCATGAACGGGACCTTTTGCGTGGTGTGGTTACGGATCTTCTTCTGCATCCGGTCATCACTGAAATCGACCTCGGCGCGAACACCGGCTGCCTTGAGCTTCTTCGTGACGTCGAACAGGTGATCGGCGAAGGCCTCGGCCACCGGGATTCCGACGACCTGCACCGGCGCCAGCCACGCCGGGAACGCGCCCGCGTAGTGCTCGGTCAGGACACCGAAGAACCGCTCGATCGAGCCGAACAGCGCGCGGTGGATCATGACCGGACGAGTCTTGACGCCGTCGTTGCCGGTGTACTCGAGTTCGAACCGCTCGGGCAGGTTGAAGTCGAGCTGGATGGTCGACATCTGCCAGGTGCGGCCGAGTGCGTCCTTGACCTGAACGGAGATCTTGGGACCGTAGAACGCGGCTCCACCCGGATCCGGCACCAGAGTCAGGCCGGAAGCTTCGCCGACCTCGGCAAGCGTTGCGGTCGCCTCTTCCCAGACGTCGTCGCTACCGACGAACTTGTCCGGGTTCTTGGTGGACAGTTCGAGGTAGAAGTCGTCGAGGCCGTAGTCCTTGAGCAGGTTCAGAACGAACTGCAGGGTGGTGGTCAGCTCGTCGCGCATCTGCTCACGGGTGCAGTAGATGTGAGCGTCGTCCTGGGTCATGCCGCGCACGCGGGTCAGGCCGTGGATGACGCCGGACTTCTCGTAGCGGTAGACCGAGCCGAATTCGAAGAGCCGCAACGGCAATTCACGGTACGAGCGTCCGCGAGCACGGAAGATCAGGTTGTGCATCGGGCAGTTCATCGGCTTGAGGTAGTAGTCCTGGCCCGGCTTGCGCACGGTGCCGTCCTCGTTCAGTTCCTCGTCGACGTGCATCGCCGGGAACATTCCGTCGCGGTACCAGTCGAGGTGACCGGAAACCTCGTACAGATGTCCCTTGGTGATGTGCGGAGTGTTGACGAACTCGTAGCCCGCCTCGATGTGGCGGCTGCGCGAGTAGTTCTCCATCTCGGTGCGGATGATGCCGCCCTTGGGGTGGAACACCGGCAGGCCCGAACCGAGCTCGTCGGGGAAGCTGAAGAGGTCCAGTTCGGTACCGAGCTTGCGGTGATCACGACGCTCGGCCTCGGCGAGCAGTTCGAGGTACTCGTCCTGAGCCTCGGTGGACTCCCACGCGGTGCCGTAGACACGCTGAAGATCGGCGTTGTCCTGGTTGCCACGCCAGTAGGCGGCGGAGCTTCGGGTCAACTTGAAGGCCGGAATGTGCTTCGTGGTCGGAATATGCGGGCCGCGGCACAGATCGGACCAGATCTTGTCGCCAGTGCGCGGATCGAGATTGTCGTAGATGGTCAGCTCGTTGCCGCCAACCTCCATGATCTCGGGATCGTCGATACCGGACTTGTCGTCGATCAATTCGAGCTTGAAGGGCTCGTCGGCCAACTCGACCCGAGCGTCCTCGATCGAATCGACCACTCGACGCGAGAAACGCTGCGATCCCTTGATGATCTGCTTCATACGCTTTTCGAGCTTGGCCAGATCCTCCGGAGTGAACGGACGATCCACTGCGAAGTCGTAGTAGAAGCCATCCTTGATCGGCGGACCGATCCCGAGCTTCGCGTCGGGGAATTCCTTCTGGACCGCCTGCGCGAGGACGTGAGCCGCGGAGTGCCGGATGACGCTGCGGCCGTCCTCGGTGGATGCTGCCACCGGCTCGACGTCGACATCGACCTCAGGTGTCCACGACAGATCCTTGAGCGTTCCCTCGCCATCGCGGACAACGACGATCACGTCGGGCCCCTTCGTGGGGTATCCGGCTTCGCGCACTGCAGTCCCGGCGGTCGTCCCCGCGGGCACCCGAAGTGGGGCGGCTGAGTGCTCTGGCGCGGGACTGGTCACGGCGATGTGCTCCTAAAGGTATTGCGACAAGTTAGACAGGCGTCGTACCCACTGCGAGCACGCGCACGATCATGTTATCGGCCCTACCGACATGGTGAGACAACCGAGTGAAGGAAACCGGGCGGCGTTCAGCTCACAGTGGCGACTCGAGCCACGAGTAGTCCAGGCCCACCCATGTCCCGATCAGGCCGAAGGTGCCGAGCACCCACAAAGTCGCCAGGACGATCACTGTGGTGAACAGAACGCCCAACCCCTTGACGAACAGCGACTGCTTGCCGAACCATTCCATGAACCTGTCGTATCGAGCCTTCGCGAAATGAAGGAGTCGATGTGCCCACGCGAACTCCGACGCCAGTATGCCGAGGCCGGCGAAGACGATGAGCCAACCGGGCCCGGGGTACGGAATAGCCACGATGCCTGCTGCGAACACGATCGTGCCCACGACTCCCACACCGATGCGGTACGCAAGATTGAGGGTGGGCCGCGCGGCGATTCCAGCGCGCCACCGCTCCCAGCGGGACTCTGCGTCTTGGAAGACGGACAGGTCTGAATCGTCGACGGGAGAATCGACCTTTTCGGTACTCAAGTCGGTCACCTTTTCGGTCGCGAAATGTCTCTTCGACCAGGCTACCGAAATCATCGGCCGGCGACCTGCGACGACGGTCTGCATGCCGAAACAACCGTGCCCTCGAACAGCTGTGCTCTCAAACGACTGTGCTCTCAAACAGCTGTGCTCTCAAACGACTGAAGGCGTCCCCGATGATCGGGAACGCCTTCAGTGTTTTTCTGTGGTCCCGGCTGGGATCGAACCAGCGACCTTCCGCGTGTGAAGCGGACGCTCTCCCACTGAGCCACGGGACCGTAAGTCATCCGAACGCATGCGCTCGAACGAGTTGGAACATTAACACGGCTGCGCGATGAATACGAATCACCAGGTTGGCATTCGTTTTGCTCCAGGCGACCCCGAAATCTACGAATTCGAGCTGATTTCAGACCGTATTCATCGCCAAGACGGACAGTTGCAACGCGCGCGACGGGCCGATTCGACTCCGAACACGCCACTGAGCTGGTGATTTGTGTGTATCCGACACGGTCGGCTAATGTTTCCAACGCACCGAGGAGAGCGAGCAGCTCCCCAAGCAACACGGTGCGATGCGGACGTGGCGCAGCTGGTAGCGCACAACCTTGCCAAGGTTGGGGTCGCGGGTTCGAATCCCGTCGTCCGCTCGAGAGGTGTGACTCAACCTTTTACGGTGGAGTGGCCGAGTGGTGAGGCAACGGCCTGCAAAGCCGTGCACACGGGTTCGATTCCCGTCTCCACCTCGCGCGATTAGCTCAGCGGGAGAGCGCTTCCCTGACACGGAAGAGGTCACTGGTTCAATCCCAGTATCGCGCACCACGTCAGGCCCTCGGGCCTGATGGTCAAGGCCTGCTTGCAGGTCTGATAAGTTAGAAAAGTACTGAGTTCCGGTAACGGAGTTCATTGCTCATGCGGACGTGGCGCAGCTGGTAGCGCACAACCTTGCCAAGGTTGGGGTCGCGGGTTCGAATCCCGTCGTCCGCTCCATTTTTCTCCAGAACCCGCGCGATTAGCTCAGCGGGAGAGCGCTTCCCTGACACGGAAGAGGTCACTGGTTCAATCCCAGTATCGCGCACCATTTGAAATTGCAAGAAGCCGGAACCTCAGGGTTCCGGCTTTTTGCGTTCGAGCGCCGAACACATCAACCGCAGTACAGACGCAAGCCCTCTCGGGAATCCACGTCAGTACTGCGGTTGATGTAGCTGATCAGATTGTTGTAACTGATCAGTGAGAGAAGCGGTTCGCTGCCGAAGTCATCGCGCGCAGCGAGGACTCAGTCGACGACTCCGCAATCCCCATCGCCCAGCTCCGACGGCCGTCGCACTCGGTGAAGATGAACGTCGCCGTGCGGTGGCCGATCTGGTGCTGATGGAAAGACAGGATCTCGAGCGAGATTCCCGCGTCGTGCAGCATCGACGTCATGGCCGAGATCGCGCCAGTCGAGGTGGCGGAAGCCTTCTGGATGCGCTCCCCCAGACCGAGAGTCGCTTCGAAAGTCCAACGACCCGGCGCAATCTTCTCGGAGGACCACGCGCCCAAACGGATCGGGCCGCTCATTGCCGCATACGTGGACTCGAACTCGGTCCAAGACATCGCTGAGCATTCGGCACGCAGGCCGGCTGGCAGAGATTTTCCGTGACGCGCCGCGAAAGGATCAGCAGCGGTAGAAGAAGAATCAGAAGCGAAGGCGGAATCAGAAGCGAAGGCGAAGTTGTAAGTCATGATCGTGGTCTTCCTGGAATGAAGTGGAGGACCAACTGGTAGCAAGACGACCCGCAGCGAGGGGTCGGTCCGATTCAGACCCCGCTACGGCGGCTTACTACGAGAATTCGCTTCATGAGAGACGAGGCTAGGCGGCCCGGTTCGAGAATGCAACCCGGACCGCCTCCGCACAGGTCAGACCTGAGCCGATTTATGCTCGGCGATCAGGGCGCGATACCACTCGAACGAGGTCTTCGGTGTGCGCTTCTGGGTGTCGAAATCGACGTGTACCAGGCCGAATCGCTCTTTGTATCCCGCAGCCCATTCGAAGTTGTCGAGGAGTGACCACACAAAATAGCCACGGACGTCGACACCGTCGTCCATGGCCGATCGGAGGGCGCGAAGGTGCGCGTCGTGGTAGTCGATTCGCGCTTCGTCCTCGACGACGCCTGCGGCATCCGGTGCGTCGTGGAATGAACATCCGCTTTCCGTGATGTAGATCGGCGGCAGTGCGTCACCGAACCGAGCCTGGAACGTCCGCAGGATCTCACCCAGCCCTTCGGGAACGATCGGCCATCCGAAATCGGTTGTGGGATAACCGGTAATCGCGACAGGCGCAAAGGGCAGGCCCGGCGGTAGGTCGACCTCGAGCACACCTTCGGTCCCCTGGCCTTCCACCGGAGCGGCAATCATCGTCGGCTCGTAGTAGTTGATCCCGTACCAGTCGAGCGGCACCCCGATGATTTTCAAGTCCTCGTCGACGGGCCCGCTGAGCAGCTGAGCGAATTCGTCGGCGGGGTACTTCCCGACCAGAACCGGGTCGGCGAACATCCAATTGACGACGTGGTCGTAGATGTCGGCAGCCATCACGTCTTCCGGGGAATCCGAGGCGGCACGCACCGGTGCATGGTTCGAGGCGATTCCGATGTTCGTGCATCCGGTTGCCCGAAGCGCTTCGACAGCGAGGCCGTGCCCGAGCAGCTGGTGATGTGCAGCTTGGAAAGCCTCGAACCCCAAGGCCAGGCCGGGGGCATGAACTCCCAGGGCATGACCGTAGAGCGTGTGCACTACCGGTTCGTTGAGCGGCATCCACATTCCGACACGATCGGACAACCGTTCGCCGACGACCTGGGCGTACTCCCCCAGCCTGTACGACGTGTCTCGGTTCATCCAGCCGCCCTGCTCTTGCAGTGCGAGGGGCAGATCCCAGTGAAAGAGAGTGACGGCAGGAGTAATTCCCACCGAACACAGTCGATCGATCAGGCGGTCGTAGAAGTCGAGCCCTTTCGCATTCACGGCCCCCGATCCGGTGGGCAGAATTCGCGACCACGACAGGGACAGCCGATAAGCGTCGAGCCCGAGGTCTTTCATCAACTCGATATCCGATTCCCAGCGGTGATAATGATCGGCAGCAACCGCTCCGGTGTCGCCCCCGACGACTACACCGGGGCGGTCACAGAACTCGTCCCAAATCGACGGTCCGCGACCGTCTTCGGCCACAGCTCCTTCGATTTGGTAGGCCGCGGTGGCGGTTCCCCAGACGAAGGAAGACGGAAATTCTGGTGTCGGCTGCCGAGTCATGTCGGTCAGTTAATCAAAGAACCGTGCAAAACACGCAGCTTTGTTGGACACTCGACCAGTATCAAGATCCAGTACCGTTCGGCCTAACCGAACGAACGAGACAAAGGCCCTGCTTGATGACGGATAACACCCGCACCCTGACGAGGGCTCGGATCGCCACTTCGGTGGCCTTCGGACTTCAAGGATTTCTGCTCGCCGCCATTCTGACGCAGCTGCCGCAGTACAAGGATTTGTTCGAGCTGAGCGAGACACTGGTTGTGGTTGCGGTTGTCACCGTGTCCGTCATCGCCGGGCTCGGCAGCGTGCTCGCCGAGATTCTAGCCGTGAGAACGTCGAGCAAGATGACTCTGCGAACCGGACTCGCCGTCATCGCAGTCTTTGGCGGGGCAACCGGAATCGCGCCCAACGCGGCGATGTTCTTCGTCTTCCTGGCGATCTACGGCATCGGACTCGGCATGGTCGACGCGGCCGCCAACATGCAGGCAGTCTCGATCCAACACGCCAAGGGCCGCTTCATCCTCTCCTCGTTCCATGCTTCCTGGAGCGTCGGAGCGATTGTCGGCGCTCTGTTCATCTCTGCTACCGCAAGCCTCGACATCTCGATCCGCATCACACAGGTGATCGCGGGAGTTGTTGTCGGACTGATACTTCTGGCCTTCGGCCCGCAACTGCTCGATCGCTCCGAGTCTCCGGTTGCCGATGCAAACATCACGAGCACCGCGAAATTCACCGTACCCACCCGCGCGTTCGTCCTCCTCGGCGTCGCGATGGCATTGTTCTATGCGGTCGACTTCAGCGTCGGAAACTGGTCGACGCTGTACGTCAAGGACGAACTGCTCGCCGACGCCGGGACGGCCGCCCTTTCCGTGGCGGCGTACCAAATCGCGGCACTGGTCGCACGACTGACCGGCGACTACTGGGTCGGCAAGTTCGGTGAGACCACCGTCGTGCGGATCGGCTCTCTCATCGGCGTGGTCGGCATGACGATCGTTGTCCTCGCGCAATCTCCCGCCGTTGCCATCGCCGGCTTCCTGATCGTCGGCCTCGGCGTACCGGTGATCGCCCCGATCTGCTTCAGCGCCGCCGGACGGATGGCTCCCCCGGATCAGGTCGACGCGGTGATCGCACGAATCAACCTCTTCAACTACGTCGGCACGGTGGTCGGCGGCGGCATCGTCGGCGCGGTCGCTGCCTTCAGTGACCTTCGAATCGGGTTCCTGATTCCGCTGGCATTCTGCGCGATCTTGATAGTTCTTGCTCCCGCGTTCGCACCGAAACGAGCCACGACGCCGGTCGCCGAGAACGCCGCTTGAGCATCATGCTCGACGAAGGTGGTGTACTTGATCAACCGAATCATGTGCGCGAGAGGTAGAAACTGACGTGACGATCACCGTTGACCGGGCCGGAATCTGGGATTCCGAAGCAATCGCCGACGTGGCAGCGGTGACGTTTCCGCTGGCTTGTCCGCCGGACGCATCCGACGACGACATCAGTGCCTTCATCGACAACGTTCTCTCGGTCGACAAGTTCTCCGAGTATCTGACGGACCCGACACGAACCGTTCTCAAGGTCATTCGCGACGGCTCGATCGTCGGCTACGCGATGCTCGTCGACGACGAGCCCGCCGATCCGGACGTCAAAGCTGCTGTGACACTTCGCCCGACGACGGAACTGAGCAAGTTGTACGTGCTTCCTGGTAACCACGGAACCGGCGCGGCAGCATCCTTGATGGACGCGGTTGTCGACCATGCACGACGCAGCGGAAGTGCCGGGATCTGGCTGGGTGTCAATCAGGAAAATCTGCGCGCCCAGAAGTTCTACGCCAAACACGGCTTCACCCAGGTCGGCACGAAGACGTTTCTCGTGGGGGCACAACTCCACCACGATTTCGTGATGGAGCGCCCCGTCAGCTGACAGGCCTGCTGATCAGCCGGCCGCGACCTCGAAACGAGAAAGTGCGAGCAGACGCGAGGTCGCGCGCAGGTACTTCTTCTTGTACCCACCGGCAAGCATCTCGGGGGTGAAGATCTCGTCGAGGCGTGCGCCGGAAACGGTGACCGGGATGCTCGCGTCGTACAAGCGGTCGGCGAGAACCACGATGCGCAGTGCAACAGACTGATCCGTTGCCGGGTGAACGCCGTCGATGAAGACCGCCTTCACACCCTCGACCAGCTTGTTGTAGCGCGACGGGTGCAGTGTGCTGAGGTGCTTGCACAGCTCGTCGAAGTTGTCGAGCGTGGCGCCGTCGATCGCCTCGGCCCGAGAGACCAATTCTTCCGAGGAGATGGGCTCCGGTGCGGGCGGGAGATCGCGGTGACGGTAGTCGGGGCCGTCGACGCGAATCGTCTCGAAGATCGAGCCGAGCTTCTTGATCTCACGCAGGAAGTCCTGAGCCGCGAAGCGACCCTCACCGAGCTGGCCGGGAAGCGTGTTCGACGTCGCGACGATGGACACGCCGCGCGCGGAAAGCTCCGAAAGGAGGCGAGAGACGAGCATGGTGTCGCCCGGATCGTCGAGCTCGAACTCGTCGATGCAGAGAACGCTGTGGTCGGCGAGCGCTTCGACCGCTTTGTTGAAGCCGAGAGCGCCGACGACGTGTGTCAGCTCGACGAAGGTTCCGAAAGCCTTCGGCGACGGAACGCTGTGGAAGATCGACGCCAGCAAGTGAGTCTTACCGACACCGAACCCGCCGTCGAGGTACAGGCCGGCGCCGGTCGCCTGGGTCTTCTTGCCGAACAGTCCGCGGCGTCCACCACTACGGATCTTGGTTACGCGCTTGGAGAATTCCTCGGCCTTGGCGACAGCAGCTGCCTGGCTCGGTTCCTTCGGATCAGGAATGTAGGACGCAAAACTCACCTCGTCGAACATTGCGGGAGGCACCATTTGAGCTACCAGTTGATCGGCGGGTACCACCGGGCTGCGATCGACAAGACGTTCATGCATCCGTCAAGGGTATCTACGTGATGTGATCTCTCATGTGCACCGTATGGATATTGCGACCTACTTCACACCAGGCCACGAAGACGAACTCCGCGGCTTGTACGCCTATCCGGAGAACCTCTCCCAACCCTGGATGCGCGTGAACTTCGTTTCCAGCATCGACGGGTGCGTCTCCGTCGACGGAGTGAGCCATGGACTGGGCACACCTGCAGACAAGTCGGTATTCGGGATCTTGCGCGAACTTTGTGACGTCGTCGTGGTCGGCGCAGGCACAGCGCGAGCCGAGAACTACGGGGGTGTGCAGATCTCGGACGCAGCCCAGGCGCGACGAAAGGCGGGCGGCCTCGCTCCGGTCCCACCGATCCTCGTCGTCTCGGCGCACGCGTCGATCGACCCTGAAAGCCGGCTCCTTCGAGATACCGAAATTCCGCCGATTCTTGTTGTCGGTAGCGCCGCGGACAGCGCAGCGATTTCAGCGCTGAGGTCGGCCGGAGCGCAGGTGGAGGTGACGGACTCACCGAATGTCAGCAGCGGCGACATCGACAGGGCCTTGTCGGCTCGCAAGCTCCGTCGCGCGCTGTGCGAGGGCGGGCCGTCACTTTTCGGGCAGTTGATCGAGGACAATGCCGTCGACGAACTCTGCATCACCACTTCACCTCAACTGGTGGGGAGCAAAGTCGGCCGAATCTCGCTCTCCCCCAATGCAATGCCCACGTCGATGCGTCCCGCTCACATTCTCGGCGACTCGGACGGCACGATCCTCACTCGATGGGTTCGTCAGCAGCCACGTCGGTGAACCTGGCACTCTGGTCGGCATGCGCAGAGTTGCTTTGATGGCCGTCGTCCTCGCGACGTGTTGTGCGTGCGGCGCCGGGCCGTCGCTTCGGCCCGCCGTCGCGGTCGAAGGCCGCACCGACGGCAGCCCTGCCCAGAGCGAGGGACCGTCACCCGATGCGCCGCCGGTCGACCCCGGCGTCCCGACCGACGACATACCGTGGCGAGACTGCACCGGCACGTCACTCGCCGACCAGGCTCTCGCAGCGTCGAGCGCCGGCGTCATCCTCGAATGCGCGGAATTCAGTGCCCCCATCGACGTGACCGGCGCCATCGACGGCAACTTCACTGCCGGCTTGACCCGCGCTCGGACGTCGTCGACGCCTGCCAACGCGTATCCGATCGTGTTCACATCCGGCACCGACCGTTCGTCGGGAAACTCTCTGGCCATGCTCGCTACGTCCGGCTTGACGACGGTGCTCGCGAACCACCCCGTCGTTGCCCTGGATCGACGTGGAATCGACAGGTCCACCGCAATCGACTGCATGACGCCGGAGATTCGGCGCGGCCTTCACGATCTGGGCCAGTTCGACGCGGACTCCACCGGCGACGCCGCCGACGCGGTCGCCGCTCTCGGTCACGATGCAACCATCGCCTGTACCGACTATCTCGATCCTCAAGAGCTGAAGTTCGGCGCGGACTCCGCTGCCGAGGACATCGACGCTCTACGTACGCGGTGGGGCGTCGAGACCATCGCTCTGTGGTCGGCAGGGTCCGGCTCTGACATCGCGCTGAGCTACGCGGCAGCCCACCCCGACAACCTCGCGAGGTTGATCCTCGATTCTCCCGCTCCGGTGGCCACCGACGCTGCCACCGAGGCGGAGAGCCGCGTGCAGGGCGAGGAAGCGGCGTTGACCGCATTCGCTCAGCGATGTGTGGCGCTGGGGTGCTCTCTCGGACCTGATCCGAAGAAAGCGGTCACGGACCTGATGGAGCGCGCTCGGGCCGATGAATTCCAGCCGCTGTCCGCCGCTGCGGTGTCGAACGCGATTTCGGCGAGCCTGTGGACTGCCGGAACCAACCGTGAGCAAGAGACCCGCTCGCTCTCAGACGCTCTGTCCGCGCTCGGTACCGGCAACGCTTCGCCGATTCGAGAGCGCGCCGCCCGGGCAGAGAACGAGGTGGACGGTGACGGCCAGTTCATCGGACGATGCACCGACGGCATGCAGTGGCCGGGGATCGGGCGCGTCCGCGAACTGGCGGACACCTGGGGCACCAACTATCCGGTATTCGGTCGAGAAGCCGCGCTCGGTTTGCTCGCATGCGCCAGCTGGCCGTCGACCGCCAACTCTCCCCTGCCGAATCAGTTGAAGCCCGCCGTCCTCGTGCTGAGCGGTCAGGGCGACCCGGCCGTCGGGAACTCCGGACTCTCGACTGTCACCGGCGTCGTGACCAACGCGGGGTCGCGCTTCGCAACCCTGGACTGGCAGGGTGCGGGTCACCCCGCGGCACAATCCACCTGCGCGCAGCAGGCGATGAGGGCATACCTCACCGACGCCTCCCTGCCCAGCAACGGAAGCGTGTGCCCGGCCTGACTCGGGCGCTTGTCCACCACGACCGAAAAGGGGTGCATCCCCCGATCACACCCTGCTCCGGTGTACCGTGCCGAAGTGTTCCTTCGACAGCTCGAGCCGCGTACCGGGCGGACAACCCAACAAGTCGTCAACTTCGTTTTGTGGCCGATCGCCGTGATGACAGTGCTCAATCGTGTCATCGTCACAGCAGTCAACGGCGCCATCACCGATGACTTCCGACCGGTCTACAACGCCGCGCTGGCGTTCTGGAACGGGCGCGACGTCTACACCGCAGATTTCAACTCCGTAGACCCCCATTACCTGTACCCACCATCGGGTTCCTTGTTGATGGCACCCCTGGCGATCCTCGATCCCGAGCGCTCACGGTGGCTGTTCATCGGTGTCAATGCCGTCGCCATTCTCGTGGCTCTCTACCTGCTGTTGCGCTTGTTCGACCTGACGATCAGTTCCATCGCGGCGCCGATTCTGGTGCTCGGCGCGTTCATGTCGGAGACGGTCACCAACACGTTGGTGTTCACCAACATCAACGGCCTCGTCCTGCTCGGCGAAGTTGCCTTCCTCCTGTTGCTGATGCGCAAGAAGGATCTGTGGGCCGGCGCCGCGATCGGTCTCACCATCGCAGTGAAACCCACTCTCGCGCCGCTGCTCCTGCTGCCACTCGTTCGCGGTCAGTGGAAGGTGTTCGTCACCGCCCTGGGCATCCCGTTCATTCTCACGGTCGTGGCATGGCCGCTGGCGTCGGATCCGATGGACTTCGTCCGCCGCACCGTGCCGTACCTGCTCGAATCTCGTGACTACTTCAACAGTTCGATTGTCGGAAACGGCGCTTACTTCGGTCTGCCCGAATGGTTGATCCTGCTCTTGCGCGTCGTGTTGGCCGCCATGGTCGTCGTCTCTCTGTGGCTTCTGCACCGCTATTACCGCAACGACGAACTCTTCTTCCTCACCACCGCGACCGGTGTGATCATGACCGCGTCGTTCCTGCTGCCATCGCTCGGCCAGATGTACTACTCGATGATGCTGTTGCCGCTGTTGATGTCCGTGGTGCTCAAGAACTCGGTCATGCGGAACTGGCCGGCGTGGCTCGCCGTCTACGGCTTCTTGACGTTCGACAGCTGGTGGTCGAACCGCTGGCCGACCTTCGGCCGGGCAGCCGAATACACCAAGAGCACCCTCGGCTGGAGCCTTCTGCTGATCGTGATCTTCTGTGTCCTCGGATACCGGTATCTGGTCGCGCGTCGCGAGGGCCGCTTGGATCGCGGAATCGATCCCGCCTACCTCCTCGATCCCCCACTCGATACCGTCTCACCTGCCGACGAAGCCGAAACGGCGACAAAGCATTAGCGTGGAGGCATGAGTTCTTCACACGATGGCGTCGACAGCACACCTGAGGTCACGTACACCGAGAGCGAGTGGCGCGAAAAGCTGACGCCGGAGGAGTTCGCCGTCCTGCGCCAAGCCGGCACCGAACGCCCCTTCGTCGGCGAGTACACCGACACCACCGCGGAAGGCGTTTACTCCTGCCGAGCGTGCGGAGCCGAGCTGTTCCGCAGCACCGAGAAGTTCGAATCGCACTGCGGGTGGCCGTCCTTCTTCGATCCGGCGGATTCGGATGCCGTGATCCTGAAGGAAGACAGCTCACTCGGGATGCGCCGTGTCGAGGTCATCTGCAAGAAGTGCCACAGCCACCTCGGTCACGTCTTCGAGGGCGAGGGATACCCGACGCCGACCGATCAGCGGTACTGCATCAACTCGATCTCGCTGGTTCTCAAGCCCGCTCAGTAGCCAGGTCGTGGGCTGCCCCGTGTCGCTCAGTAGCCAGGTCGTGGGCTACCCCGTGTCACTGGTAGCCCACGATTCGAGACTTCAACTCAGAAGTCCCAGTTCAGCGCAGTCGGGCTCAGACCAGCCGCGTTCAGGTCCTCGTTTCGAGCGACAAGACCGTCCTTGACTGACCCGATCCCACCCCCGATCGCGCCGGAAGTGATGTCCGTCAACGAGGCATCGCCGCCCGTGACTTCCTTCGTCACGATCGCAGCGGACGCTCCCGATACCGCATCGTCGAAAGCCCCCCGCGCGATCTGCTGCAATCTCGAACCGGTCGGGAGCGGGTTCGGGTCAGGGCCGACACGATCCGGCGTCGTCTTCAACCCTCCGTTCGCAAGTCCCTTGATGAAACCGTCGCGGCCCTCGGTCACGACCTTGCCACCGTCGATCGACTGGCGATGATCCATCGTCATCTGCCCGAGTTGAATGGCGAGGCCGGAGAAGACGGCAGCGGCAGCTTCCACTGCTGCGGCCTCGATCACTCGTATCAACAATTGCTGCAACAGCATTCGGACCGTGAGTGTTGTTGCCACCTCAGCCGCCACGATTCCGGCGGTACTCGCACCCAGTGTCGGGACAGCGGCCGCCAGCATGGCGGCAATCTCGAGCGCCAGTGCGCCCAGCGCCGCGAGGATCGACAGTTTGGTGTACTCGATGTCCGTGCCGGTATCGGTGCATGACTGACCCAGTTCGGCCGCGGTAGAGGACAACCGCTCGAAGACCTCCGCGACTCCCCCGGCCTCCGACCAATACCGAGACAACGAGTCGCCGGCTCGACCGTCGATCGATGCCAGTACTGTTTGCAATCCGTAACCACCGGCAGCGGCCGAAGCCTCGATCCGATCAGCCGCGCCTGACCAGGCATCACCCAACCTCCACAGTGCCGTTTCGTCTCCTTGCGGCCAGTCACTGCCCACCGCAACCGACGCAACCGCCTGTAACCAGCCTGGAATCTCGAGTCCCATCAGAGCCCACCCGCCATGTCGTCGGCAAGCGAGGTGTCGATCGATTCGAAACGATCGGTGATCTCGATCAGCGTGGCAGTCAATTCGCGAAGCGCGCCCGCGACCAGTGTCATCCCGCCGACTGCTGACTCCGCACCGGGAACATACGCGTCCGAGAATGCGGTTCCGAACTGGTCAGCGCCCCAGCACCCCTCTTCGGCGCCGGCCACTGTTTCCAGAGCACTCCGCGCCTCGTCGAGATCGGCAGCGACCACCTCGAATGCTGGTGCAGCACTTCCCATCGCGGCCACGTCCACGTCCAGTTCAGACATTGCCGGAGCTCCTCAGAACGGTGCGGTCCCAGTGCTCGTCGCCGCCGATCGGCACCGACGCCGGACGAGGCGCGAGAATCTCACGCAATCCGAGCACACCGGGAACGAGGTCAGGCAAATCGATCCTGGCCGCTTCGGTGAACGGCCTCGACATCTCGGCAACCTGTCGGCGCATGTCCTCCGCCGCAGATGTGGCCGTGGCCAGGATCAGAATTCCCAACGCTACCGGCGAATGCTTGCCGTAAGCGCTCCCGGAGAGGGTGACTCCCACGGTCGCCCCCGAAGCGTCTACGACGACTTCCACGCTGCCATCACTCGAGCGCGCGCTCGCCGTTGCTCGTGCGATCTTCTCCTGCATATCCGCCAGCGATCGCGTTCGCTCCAACAGATCAACCTGCATCGAATCGATCTGAGCCCGAAGAACTTCGACGTGTCCCCTCATCGAACCAACATCCGCCCCACTCACGATGGCCCCCACCTTCGATAGATCGTGACACCTGATTCAGGCGCTCACGAGGTTCGACGCGGGAGGTGGCCGATCGGTTCCGTCAGCGCGAACGAAGCACGGGCGGATCGAACGCCTTGACCGGCGGCAGAACCCCTTGGAATTTCTCGATCTGCACCAGAACGTGCTGGCCGGTGCACCCGTGCGAAAGCGAAGACGTGCCGACGTCTGGCGTCAGAACGTTGGGATTTCCGTGAACACACAGCGAATCGGGATCGGCAGGATCGAGCGGGTCGTACCACGCCCCGGTCGACAACTGGACGACGTCGCTCGGCAAATCCGAATCGACGATCACACCAGCCAGGCACGCCCCGCGATCGTTGAATACGCGCACCACGTCCCCAGCCGACACACCGCGCGCGGCCGCTGCATCCGGGTGCATACGAATCGGCTCGCGTCCCTGAATCTTCGATGCCTGGCTCGCAGCGCCGTGATCGAGTTGGCTGTGCAGGCGCGTCTTGGGCTGGTTGGCGATCAAGTGAAGCGGGAATTGCGTGGCCCGTGGTCCACCCAGCCACTCGTCGGGCTCGTACCAGCGCGGATGGCCGGCGCAGTCGTCGTAGCCGAAAGACTCGATGGTCTCGGAGAAGATCTCGATCTTCCCACTCGGAGTCGAGAGTGGATACTTCTCGGGGTCCTCGCGGAAGTCACCGAAGAGCACGAGGTTGTCTTCGGTTCGCATCCGGTAGTGCCCATCCGACCAGAAATCCTCGAACGTCGGTGTGTTGCCGCCGTCTGCATCGACGAACGGCCGCCATTGACCGTAGAGATGCTCGATCCACTCCTGTGAGGATCTCCCCTCGGTGAACTGCTCCCCGAATCCGAGCGCAGAAGCCAGAGCGGCAAACGTGTCGTAGTCGTCTCGCGAATTCGCGAAAGGTGGAACTACTTGCTGCATCGCGACCAGAAGTGGATCATTTCGTGTGCAGCTCAGGTCATTTCGTTCAAGCGACGTTGTCGACGGGACAACGATGTCGGCATTGCGAGCCATCGGCGTCCAGTAGGGATCGTGAACGACGATCGTGTCCGGACGCGCAAATGCCCGTCGCAGCCTCGGGAGATCCTGGTGGTGGTGAAACGGATTGCCACCGGCCCAGTAGACCAACCGAATATCCGGATAGGTCAGGCGCCTGCCGTCGTAGTCGAACTCCTCGCCGGGCGAGAGCAAGAGATCGGAGATCGCGGCCACCGGAATGAAATCGGGCACCGGATTCACACCTTGTGAGAAGGTCGGCAACGGATACGGCACCGGAGCCAGACCCGGCTCGTTCATCGAACCGTAGCCGTGGCCGAAACCGCCACCCGCAAGCCCGAATTGGCCGAGCATCGCGGCGAGTGTCACGCCCATCCACGGAGCCTGTTCACCGTGTTTGATGCGTTGCAACGACCACGTGACGGTCACCAGCGTCCGGCCGGACGCCATTCTCCGAGCCAGGTCGGTGATGAACTCCGCCGGCACCCCGGAGATCTTCTGCGCCCAGCGCGGATCCTTCGGTACACCGTCGGCACGTCCGAGCAGGTAATCCTCGAAGCGTTCGTAGCCGACGCAGAAGCGGTTCAGGAAATCGCGATCGTGCAGGTCCTCCGACGCCAGGACAAACGCCAGGGCAAGCATGATTGCCACGTCGGTTCCCGGAACAGGTGCGATCCACTCGCAGTCGCCATCGACGTCGTCGCGCAACGGACTGAAGGAGACGATCTTTCCGCCGCGGGCACGAAATGCGTCGAGCGCCCCGCGCGTCGGATGATCGCTCGTACCACCGGCATTGACGCCGGTGTTCTTGATCGGTACTCCCCCGAACGAGACGAGAAGATCGGAGTGCTTGGCGATGACGTCCCACGACGTGGAGCGCGCGAACAACTTCCAGTGTGTTCCGACCACACGCGGCATGATGACACCGGTGGCACCGAGCGAGTAGCTGTGGACCGACTTGGTATATCCACCCAGCTGATTCAGAAATCGGTGAACTTGGCTCTGCGCGTGATGGAATCGACCGGCGCTGGCCCAGCCGTACGAGCCGCCGAAGATCGCTTTGTTCCCGTGCGTGTCGACCACGCGACGCAACTCGCGGGAGAGGAGTTCGGTCAGTTCGTCCCACGAGACCGAGACGAACTCGTCCGCTCCACGTCGGTCGCTGGGACCAGGCCCGTTCTCGAGCCAACCGCGGCGCACCGCCGGGCCCGAAACGCGAGCCCGACTGCGCACCGAACCGGCGAGGTTCCCGAGCATCGGCGAGGGATTCGAATCACCCTCGTACGGATGCACGGCGGTCACCTCGCCGGCGACCGATTCGGCGGTGAACATTCCCCAATGGGACATGTGTTGACGACGCCGGTTCGGTGCAGTTGTCACAGAAACTACTTTCGAAGTAGATCAGGGTAGGGAAAGGACCAGCTTCTCGATGTCCACGCGCGGCCCGGTGAAGAACGGCACCTCTTCGCGAACGTGCAAGCGAGCTTCGGTGGCACGCAGATCGCGCATCAGATCGACGATACGGATGAGCTCAGGCGCTTCGAACGCAAGAATCCACTCGTAGTCCCCCAGAGCGAAGGCCGGGACCGTGTTGGCGCGAACGTCCTTGTACGAGCGAGCAGCCATACCGTGATCGGCGAGCATCTTGCGACGCTCCTCGTCGGGGAGCAGGTACCACTCGTACGAGCGGACGAACGGGTAAACGCAGATGTAGTCGCCCGGATCCTCACCCGCGATGAACGAGGGCACGTGGCTCTTGTTGAACTCCGCGGGGCGGTGCACCGCCGAGTTGCTCCAGATGGGAGCACTGGCCTGTCCGAGGACGGTGGTGCGGCGGAAATCCGCGTAAGCGGCCTGCAGTTCCTCGATGCTGGCCGCGTGGGTCCAGATCATGAAGTCCGCGTCGGCGCGCAAGCCGGCGACGTCGTAGATGCCGCGAACCACGACGCCCTTGTCTTCGAGACCCTCGAAGAACAAGCGGGCGTCCTTGACCGCAGCTTCCCGATCATCGCCCAGCACACCGGGTTCCACCTGGAACACGGAGAACATGAGGTAACGGATTTCAGAGTTCAGTTTGTCGAAATCAAGGCGTGCCATGGGTCTATCGTGCCACTCGCTCGAATATCCGTGTAGCCGCCGTCGTGCCGACTGCGACACACGCCGGAACCCCGACGCCGTGCAGCCACGACCCGGCCACTTCGAGGCCGTCGAACTGCGTCATCCCGGACTCGATTTCAGCCACGATTTCCGTGTGACCTGGGGAGTACTGGGGAAGACCGCCGTGCCACCGCTGTACGAAGCTCGCTCCTGGCTCCTCGGTGATTCCGGTCACGGTCTCGAGATCGGCGCGCGCAAGTTCGATCAGTTCACCATCCGGCCGGTCGACGATCTCCGATGCGCCGAATCGACCGAACGACACCCGAACGAGATGCTCGCCGCGATCAGCGAGGTGCGTCCACTTTCGGCTCGACAGCGTGAACGCCTTCGCGGTCAGGTCAGCGTCGGTGGCAACCAGGATCCCCGAATTCTGCGGAAGGTCGACCTGACCGGGCAGGCGGAGCGCCACCACCGCGGACGACGCCAGTTCGATCCGCGACGCGATACGCGCAATATCCGCATCGACGCCGGCCAACAGCACCGCTGCGCGCGGCGCCGGAACAGCCAGAATCACCGCGTCGACGCTGCCGAGCGGATCGACGTTCCAACCTTTCCCGTCCCTGCGTAACCCGGAAGCCTCGCCGCGGACGAACGTCGCGTCGGCGGCCTGCCGCAGCGCATCGAGCAAGATGCCGTAACCGTCCCTGAGCGCTCCGAACACTGGTCCGGGTGCAGGTGTCGGCACTGCGGCTGCAACTGCATCCGTGAGGCTCTTAGCGCCCGCATCGAGCGCCGCAGCGAGTGTCGGCAAAGCTGCACGCACTCCGATGGTCTCAGCCAGGCCCGAGTACACCCCGCCGAGAAGGGGATCCACCGATCGGCTGACCACCTGATCACCGAATCGCCCTGAAACCAGTTCGGCAACACTGCAATCGGAACCGCGGGTCCACTCGAACGGAGCGCCTGGTTCGGCAGCTATGCGCGACAGTGTCTGCTCGTCGACTAGATCTCTCACCGACTCGGACGATGCCGGGATTCCCATCAGGGTTCCGGCAGGAAGTCGATTCAGTGAGCCCTGGGACCAGATCAACGGGCTCAACCCCGCGGGGTAAACGATCTGATCGGTCAGTCCCAGCTCGGAGAGAAGGGCAGGGACTTCGGGCCGACGGGCGATGAACGCCTCGGCGCCGATGTCGATCGGGCCACCACCCAGATCAATCGTTCGCAGCTTCCCGCCCAGTCGCGGAGAGTCGTCGACGACCGTGATGTCGGCAACGGAGCCCAGACTGCGCCGAAGCCGGTACGCGGCAACCAGACCGGAGATTCCGCCTCCGATCACCGCGACCGACGGCCGAGTGGTTGTCACAGCGAGTGCACCAGCTCCACCGCCGAGGTGATCGCCGTGGGATCGGTGTCGGGAAGAACTCCATGGCCGAGGTTGAAGATGTGGCCGATGGCACCGGCTTCGATCGCGCGGTCACCTTCAGCGGCGATCCGGCGCACCTCACGATCGATCACCTCGGGGCCCGCGAACAGTACAGCGGGATCGAGATTGCCCTGCAGCGCCTTGCCCGGACCGACACGACCGGCCGCGACGTCGAGCGGAATCCGCCAGTCGACACCCACGACGTCGGCACCTGCCTCCCCCATCGCGCCGAGAAGTTCACCGGTTCCGACACCGAAGTGGATACGCGGAACGCCGGCAGCTGCAACCTCGGCAAACACCCGCTCGGAATGTGGGAGAACAAATTCCCGGTAATCGGCCAGCGAGAGCGCGCCGGCCCACGAGTCGAACAGCTGAACCGCGTCGACACCCGCCTTGAGCTGCGTCTGCAGGAAGCAGATCGTGGTGTCTGCCAGGCTTCCGAGCAACGCGTGCCAGGTCTTCGGATCGGAGTGCATGAGCGCCTTGGTCTTCTCGTGGTTCCGGCTCGGACCACCCTCGACCAGATACGACGCCAAGGTGAACGGCGCTCCGGCAAAGCCGATCAGCGGAGTCGAGCCCAACTCGGTGGTGAGAAGTCGAACGGCCTGCGCTATTGCCCCGACCTCTTCGGGGACCAACCGCGGGAGGGCTGCGACGTCGGCGATGGAGCGAATCGGATTGGCAACCACCGGTCCGACGCCGGCAACGATGTCGAGATCGATTCCCGCAGCCTTGAGCGGAACAACGATGTCCGAGAACAGGATTGCCGCGTCCACGTCGTGACGGCGCACCGGCTGCATCGTGATCTCACAGACCAGCGCCGGATCGAAACACGACTCCAACATGCCGATCCCCGCGCGGATCTCGCGATACTCCGGCAACGAACGTCCGGCCTGGCGCATGAACCACACCGGCCGTCGACTCGGAGTGCGTCCGGTCGCCGCGGCGAGCAACGGTGCGTCGGGCAAAACTCGCCGAGCGCTGTATTCCGCCGACCCGGTCATGCCTGAATTCATGTTGTCCAACCCGCTCATCAGTCCTCGCGCTCTCCGCCAACGTGTGTCTTCGATCGACTCAATGCTGCCATGTCCCACACTCGGGATCGGACACCCGAGCGGTTCGTGAGCGGCCACACACCCGAACCACACTCGGTCGGCGCGCCTCCACCTACCCGCCCTTATCCCCGACTAACGTCCTGACCTGTGACGACATCCGGATCGACAGCCGACCCGGCCGAGTTCCGTGCCGCCGTGGAGGCGATGACCGCTGCGCGGGTTCGGCCCGAGATAGAGGTCGGTCCCATCCGTCCGCCGCAGCGTCTCGCTCCGTACAGCCACGCAGTGGGAGCCGAGGTTCTGCACCCGGACTCCGACGTCGTGGCCGAGCAGTCCGAAGGCGACGCTTTCGGCCGCCTGATCCTGTTGTTCGATCCGGACGGCGACGAGGCATGGAACGGCACCATGCGGTTGGTGGCCTACATCCAGGCCGATCTCGACGAAGCCGTCGCCGCGGATCCACTACTTCCCGAAGTAGCCTGGAGTTGGCTGGTGGACGCACTCGAAGCCGGACCGGAACCTTTTGTGGCCCTGGGCGGTACGGTCACAGCCACAACTTCCGTGCGATACGGCGACATCGCGGGCCCGCCGCGAGCCCACCAACTCGAGTTACGTGCATCCTGGACTGCAACGTCATCGGAATTGGCTCACCATGTCGAGGCTTTCTGTGAAGTTCTCGCGTACGCGGCAGGACTTCCGCCTGCCGGGATAACCACGCTGTCGCGGCAGGGCGACTAACTCCACTACTCGTTTACGCATTCCCCCGGAAAAATACTAGAACCTGTTCTAAAATGAGTCATGCAACGTCTCAGCGGACTCGACGCGACCTTCCTCTACTTGGAAACACCGACCCAGCTATTGCACGTTTGTGGACTCGTACTGCTCGACCCCTCGACCATTCCGGGCGGTTACGACTACCGGAAGCTGCTTCGCGAGTTGGACTCGCGGATGGCCACGATGCCGACCTTCCGGCGCAAACTCAAAGATTCCCGCCTCAATCTCGACTACCCCGTGTGGGTCGACGATCACGATTTCGACATCGAGCGGCACTGCCACCGGACCGCGGTACCTGCTCCGGGCACACACGCGGAACTGGCAGAACTCGCCGGACACATCGCGAGCCAACCGCTGGATCGTTCCCGCCCACTGTGGGAGATGTGGGTCATCGAGGGACTTGCCGACGGACAGATCGCCGTCATGTCGAAGATTCATCACAGCGCTGCCGACGGCGTCACCGGCGCGAACATCCTCGCTCAGCTGTGCAGTCTCGAACCGGATTCACCGGCGCTCGTGGATCCCACCGCACAGGGTGCGGGCGACGCGGGAACGCTGGACATCGCCATCGGCGGACTCATGGCCGTCATCGCCCGACCCGCAAGAATTGCCCGTCTGGTCCCCGGCGGAATCGCGATGCTCCCCAAGTGGGTGACGCGTGCACGAAAGGGTGAAGCGATGCCTGCTCCGTTCACCGCGCCGCGGACCTCGTTCAACGGCGCTATCACCGGTCACCGCAACGTCGCCTTCAGCCAGCTCGATCTCGCGAAGGTCAAAGCCGTCAAAGACCGTCACGGCGTGAAGGTCAACGATGTGGTTCTCGCGCTGTGCGCGGGTGCTTTGCGGACCTACCTCGAGGACCGCGACGAGCTGCCGGAGGACTCCCTCGTCGCGATGGTCCCCGTATCGGTCCACGGTAAATCCGATCGGCCGGGCACAAACCAGATCTCGGGCATGTTCACGCAGCTGGGCACCCAGATCGGCGATCCGGTCGAGCGTCTGCACGCGATCAGCGATTACAACGCCACCTCGAAGAACCACAACGAGGCTCTGGGTGCGAACATGCTCCAGGACTGGTCCCAGTTCGCATCACCAGCGGTGTTCGGCGCCGCCATGCGGGTGTACTCGTCGCTCAAACTCGCCGAGCGTCACCCCGTCGTGTCCAACCTGGTCGTCTCGAACGTGCCCGGGCCGCCGGTCCCGCTCTACTTCCTCGGCGCCCAGATCAAGGGAATGTTCCCGCTCGGCCCGATCTTTCACGGGGCAGGACTCAACGTGACGGTGATGTCACTCGACGGAAAACTCGACGTCGGCATCGTCAGTTGCTCCGATCTGGCACCCGAATTGGACCAGCTCGCGCAAGGTTTCGGAGCCGCACTCGACGAACTGTTCGACGCTGAGGTGACAACCCCGGCCCCGACTGCGACGTAGAGTCAGTGACCATGTCCGAAGTCACCGATGATGCAACCGAGCCCACCTCCGACGTAGTTCCGCTGCTCGTTCCGCGTGACGGAGTTCCGGACGTCATCACCACTGCCGCCGGTGTCGCCGACGCCGCGGCCGCGCTGGCCTCCGGCCACGGCCCGCTCGCCGTGGACGCCGAGCGGGCATCCGGATTCCGTTATTCGGCACGGGCGTACCTGATCCAGCTCCGACGCGAAGGAGCGGGATCGTTCCTGCTCGACCCGATCCCGACAGCGCAGGACCTGCAGCCGTTGGCCGAGGCGATCAACCCGTTGCAATGGGTGCTGCACTCGGCCGATCAGGATCTCCCCGGCCTCGCCGAACTGGGCCTGACACCGGCCGAGCTGTTCGACACCGAACTGGCCGGTCGACTGGCCGGGTTCGAACGAGTCGGACTCGCCGCGATAGTGGAACGAACCCTTCGGGTGGAACTTCGCAAAGGTCACGGGGCCGCGGACTGGTCGACACGTCCGCTGCCGGACGCCTGGTTGAACTACGCCGCCCTCGACGTCGAAGTGCTTCTCGAACTGCGCGACGCCATGGAAGCCGAACTCGAATCCCAGGGCAAGCTCGAGTGGGCGAAGGAGGAGTTCGAGTACATCCGTCTGGCCGGCCCGCCCAAGCCCAAGCCCGACCGTTGGCGTCGTACATCGCACATCACCTCGCTCAAGACCACTCGGCAGTTGGCGGCAGTACGGGCGCTGTGGCAGGCGCGTGAGGATCTCGCACGCAAGCGCGACGTGTCGCCGAGCCGGGTTCTCCCTGACTCCGCCATCATCGATGCCGCCCTCAAAGATCCTCAGTCGCTGGATGCGCTCCGTTCGCTTCCCGTGTTCGGCGGACCACGTCAACGCCGGTATTCGCGTGTCTGGATGGACGCACTGGAAGCTGCGCGCAGGCTCCCGGACAGCGAGCTTCCGCCGAAGACCCCGCCGATCGTCGGACCCCCTGCCGCCGGCCGCTGGGCTCGCCAGGACCCGGCGGCGGCCGACCGACTGACGGCGGCTCGGGCCGCACTGTCGGACCTGAGCAAGGACGTGTCAGTGCCCGTGGAGAATCTGCTCCAACCCGACCTGGTCAGGCGCCTGTGCTGGGACTGGAAGTTGGAACCCGACTCCGACATCGCCGAGGTCGAGACCGCAATCGAGACCAAGCTCACTTCCGGTGGCGCACGTGGCTGGCAACGCACTTTGACGGTCCCCGTCCTCGCCGAGGCACTGAACTCCGTGGTCCCGGCCGAGCCCGAAGCGGAGGAGCCTGAATCCTGACCTGACCCCGGTGTGAGGTTGGAGCAATTCGGCACGTTAAGTTACCGGTCAGTAATGGGCAGTAGTACGCTCGATACGAGGCCGGACGCCTGGCCGTGATCGCCGAACCAACGTCTCACCGCACTTCGGAGTGGTGGGCAGCTCCATCAGGAGGAATTCGCGTGGCTCCATCCACAAACAACCAACGCAACGTCGTCTTCGTCGACGGCATTCGCACCCCGTTCGGCAAGGCCGGCCCGAAAGGCATGTACGCCGACACGCGCGCAGACGATCTCGTCGTCAAGGCGATTCGTGAGCTGCTTCGCCGTAACCCGCAGCTCGATCCCGCACGGATCGACGAAGTGGCTGTCGCAGCCACCACGCAGACCGGTGACCAGGGCCTGACCATCGGCCGCACCGCTGCGATCCTCGCCGGTCTCCCCGAAACCGTTCCCGGATTCGCCATCGACCGCATGTGTGCCGGCGCGATGACCGCCGTCACCACCACCGCGTCGGGCATCGGCTTCGGCCAGTACGACGTCGTGATCGCCGGTGGCGTCGAGCACATGGGCCACCACCCGATGGGTGAGGGCGCAGACCCCAACCCGCGCTTCCTCGCCGACCGCCTGGTCGACCCGAGCGCCCTCGTGATGGGTAACACCGCCGAGAACCTGCACGACCGGTTCCCGACCATCACCAAGGACCGCACGGACGCCTACGCCGTCAACAGCCAGAACAAGTACGACGCTGCCAAGAAGGCCGGCTTCATCGCCGACACCCTGGTCCCCGTCGCCACCCGCAGTTCCGCAGGCTGGGGTCTGGCCACCGAAGACGAGCCGCCGCGCCCCGGAACCACCGTCGAAGATCTCGCGAAGCTCAAGACGCCGTTCCGCCCGGCCGGACGCATCACCGCCGGTAACGCCGCCGGACTCAACGACGGCGCCACCGCAGCACTGCTCGCCGGTGAGGACACCGCAGCCGAGCTCGGCCTGCCGGTCGGCATGCGCATGGTGGGCTTCGCCTACCAGGGCGTCGACCCCGCCGTCATGGGCATCGGCCCGGTTCCCGCCACCGAGAAGCTCCTGGCACGCACCGGCCTGAAGATCGAGGACATCGGACTCTTCGAGATCAACGAGGCGTTCGCCGTTCAGGTCCTCGCGTTCCTCGAGCACTACGGAATCGCCGACGACGACCCGCGCGTCAACCAGTGGGGCGGCGCCATCGCGTGTGGCCACCCCCTCGCTTCCTCGGGCGTTCGCCTGATGACGCAGCTCTCCCGCCAGTTCGCGACGCGTCCCGACGTGCGCTACGGCTTGACCACCATGTGCATCGGACTCGGCATGGGCGGCACCGTCATCTGGGAGAACCCGAACCACGCTGACTACCAGGCAGGGGTTAACTAAATGTCTGATATTGCAACAGCATTCGCCGACGAGGTCGTGACGAACGCCTACACGAAGATCATCTCGGTCCCCGGCATCGAGGGCCCGTTTGCACTGATCACCCTCGACAACGGCTTCGACCACACCAAGCCGTCGTCCTTCGGTCCCGGCGGACTCGCAGCATTCGACGCCGCCCTCGACGAAGCCTTCGCAGCCAACCCGGTTGCCATCGCCGTCACCGGCAAGCCGTTCATCTTCGCCGCCGGCGCGGACCTCAAGGGTGTTCCCGCGATCACCTCTCGCGAGCAGGGACTCGAGCTGGGCCGCTTGGGTCACAAGGTGTTCCGACGCCTGCGTGAGTCGTCCGTTCCCACGTTCGCCTTCATCAACGGTGTCGCTCTGGGTGGCGGCCTCGAGGTCGGCCTGCACAGCCACTACCGCACGGTTGCCGCCAATGCGGGCGCACTGGGTCTTCCGGAAGCATTCCTCGGCCTGGTCCCCGGTTGGGGCGGAACGCAGTTGCTCCCCAACCTCGTCGGCCCGTCGAACGCCGTCACCGTGGTGATCGAGAACTCGCTGAACCAGAACAAGGTGCTCTCCCCCAAGAAGGCACTCGAACTCGGCGTCGTCGACGTCGTTCTCGATTCTGCCGACTTCATCGAGCAGTCCCTCGCCTGGGCGTCGCAGGTCCTCGCCGGCACAGTGACCCCCGCTCGCCCCGAGATCGATCGTGGCCAGGGCTGGGACGACGCGATCGCTCGTGCGAAGGCGATCGTCGACGGCAAGACCAAGGGCAACGCTCCCGGCGCCGTCAAGGCCGTCGAGCTGCTCGAACTGGCTCGCAGTACCGACATCACCGATGCCGCTTCGCTCGACAAGGGCTTCGCGGCCGAGGACGAGGCTCTTGCCGATCTCCTCCTGACCGACGAACTCCGTGCAGGTCTGTACGCCTTCGATCTGGTGAACAAGCGCGCCAAGCGCCCCGCCGGAGCACCCGACCGCTCGCTCGCCCGCAAGGTCAGCGGCGTCGGCATCGTCGGTGCCGGTCTCATGGCCAGCCAGCTCGCGCTGCTCTTCGTCCGCCAGCTCAAGGTGCCGGTCATCCTGACCGACATCGACCAGGAGCGCATCGACAAGGGTGTCGGTTACGTCCACACCGAAATCGAGAAGCTCCAGGGCAAGGGGCGCCTGTCCCCCGACGCTGCGAACCGCCTCAAGGCGCTCGTCTCCGGTTCCCTCGACAAGGCCGCGTTCGCCAAGACCGACTTCGTCATCGAAGCCGTCTTCGAGAACATGGACGTCAAGAAGAAGGTCTTCGCGGAACTCGAGCAGTTCATCGCTCCCGAAACCATCCTCGCCACCAACACGTCTTCACTCTCCATCACGGAGATGGCGTCCGGCCTCGAGCATCCCGAGCGTGTGGTCGGCTTCCACTTCTTCAACCCGGTTGCCGTTCTTCCCCTCCTCGAGATCATCAAGGGCAGCAAGACCGACGATGCCACTCTCGCAACGGCTTTCGCCACCGCGAAATCCCTGAAGAAGTCCGCCGTCCTCTGCGGCGACAAGGCAGGCTTCGTCTTCAACCGCCTCGTCACCCGCACCTTGGGTGAGGTCATGTCCGCCGTCGACGAAGGCACCCCCTTCGACGTCGCGGACAATGCCATCGCCGAACTCGGCATGCCCATGTCGCCGTTCACCTTGCTGGCCCTCGTCGGACCCGCAGTGGCTCTGCACACCGGTGAGACCCTGCAGGAGTCCTACCCGGACCGGTTCAAGAGCTCACCTGGACTCGAAGCACTCGTCGAGGCTCGCAAGCCCGGCGTGTGGACCTGGGGCGAGAACGGTCAGGCCGTCGATCCCGAGGTCGCCGCACTGTGGCCGCAGGGTGACAAGGTGTCCACTTCGGAAGAGGTCCTCGAGCGCACACGTCGTGCGTTTGCCGAGGAAATTCAGATCATGCTCGACGAGGGCGTCGTAGCGGCAGCCGAGGACATCGACCTCTGCCTGCTGCTCGGCGGCGGGTTCGGATTCTGGAACGGCGGCATCACGCCGTACCTGGACCGGACCGGTACCTCCGAGGCTGTCAACGGCAAGCGCTTCCTCGCGCCTGGTGTTGCCAGCGTCTGAGTCAGTCGATCGACCCGTCACGGACGGCGTGCCGTCGGGTACGCCGTCCGTGGCGTTTGCGCAGGTTCAGAATAGGGTTCCCACATCGTCTTTCACGATGTTCTCGAGCGCACGCTCCGCGACGGCGGCGATAGTCATCGACGGATTGCACGCAGCGGAGTTCCCCGGCAACAGAGCTCCGTCGAGCACGTACAACCCCCGCTGGCCCAGAACCCGACCATCAAGATCGCACACCGAGTTCATGCAGGCACCGCCAAGGGGATGCCAGGTGGACGGCAGTAACGCGTTGGTGTCGGTGAGCAGTCCTCCTGCCGCGATCCGCTGGGCCGCAGGTCCGATGTGGCCTTGCTGGATCGCAGAGTCGCCATCCCTCGGCCAACGGAGCACCGCCTCGCCTCGCGCTGAGTCGTACACGAACCGACCTCGGTCGCTGCTGACCCCGAATCCGACCATCACCGTGCTGTGAGCGTCGAACGCCACCGGCGGGAACGACGCCTGAATGACGGTGAACGCGTTATGCGGGTCGTCCCAGTTCCGGCTGCCGTAGACGACCGGCCCGCCCTGTGTCGCACCGAAATTCTCCGCGAGATCCGACCAGATGTAGATCCGGTCGGCATTGGTCCCCCACCCCGCGCCGAGTTCGTCGGGCAGATCCGTGATCCGCCCCGTTGCCGCGGCGCGGACCAGGAGTTTGGTGGTGTTCATGCTGCCGGCAGCCATCACGAGCGCATCCGTCGTCAAAATCTTGTTCTCGAGAATCTTGCCGGAAATGTCGGTCCGGTCCACGTACACACGCCACCGTCCGTCGGCCGCCCGCTCGACATCGGTGACCTGGTGCAGAGTCTCCACATTCACCAATCCGGTCGCTTCCGCAGCCGCAATGTAGGTGACATCCACCGAATGCTTGCCCCCGTTGTTGACACCGAGCGCGCCGTCACCGTTGGTGTACGACGGCTTCATCTCACCCCGCAGTTCGGCCAACGCGTAGTTCCAGTCGATCGGCATCGGAATTTTCGACACCGGTAGACCGGAACGCGTTGCGTTACGCGCGAATACACGTGCCGCCTCGTAGTTCGGGCTGGAAATCAGTTCGTCGGGTGCAGTTTCCACTTGCAACATCCGCGCCACCCGCGGGTAATGGACGCGGTCCATTCGTGCGTAATCGAGCTCCTCCGGAAAGTGCGTGTTGAAGACCGCTTCTTCCGGTTGCAGCGTCATCCCTTGATACACAAGCGATCCGCCGCCCACACCGGCTGCGCAGATCGCGGTCATGTTCTCACCGGTCACCGTCTCCAACAAACCCGCGTACGGCTCGAAGATCGCCGGCCTGCCGAACAGAGTCGGGTTGGACTGATGCCAGAGGATACGCTTGTCCGGACTGGCGGGATGCGGAAAAGTTTCGGCATTCGGCCCGGTCTGCCACCGAATCCCTCTCTCCAGCAGGGTGACCGGAACCCCGGCCTCGGCCAAGCGAAGTGCCGTCACCCCTCCACCGAACCCCGAACCGATAACCACGACACGGTGCACTTCACGTGTCAGCGGAATCCCTGTTGCAGCCTTGGCAGTGCGTGGCGCCATCATCGCGACTCCCACGGCGGCCGTACCGGCCAAGAACGATCTACGTTTCACTCCGGACATGACTGGTGCTCCCTCGAAGAATGTCGCCAGAGAATTCCGGGCACGCCAAAACTAGACACTCTGACGCTCGAGTGTCAAGGTTTTGGCGGAGCAGGCGAGGAACTACGAGGTCGACCGGATTGCGGGCCCGAGCCACCTCGAGAGAAAGGCCCGCAAGGAATCATCGGAATGGACGAGGTCACTGTCGAATGCAACAACCGAAAGCCCCAGTCGCACGGCAATTTCCACTATCTCATCCAACTCCGCCTCCGTGGCGAGGCCACGTTCGACCATAGGGGCGAGCATCTGACCAGCGAAAGGTATTGCTCGACTCATCATTTCGAGATCGAAGACAGGGTTTCCCCGCTCGGCGAGGAGCAGAGTCGCGAGCACCGGGTGAGCACGCACGGCAGTTCGCGCGGCAACGATGAATTCGACGACGTAGTCGTACGCCGTGTCGACCGACTCCACCTGTGCCGTGATCTCCCCGAGAACCTCGACAGCGAGACCGCCCATCGCCTGGGAGACGACCTCTTCACGTGTGCCGAAAATCGAGTACACCGTCTGGCGCGAGACACCGGCCGCGGTGGCAACTGCGGCAATGTTCACAGCCTCGAATCCGCCACCTTCGATCAGTCCGAGGGCGGCGCCGAGAATCTTCTGCTGAGATCGCACGAGGAAAGTATCGCCCACCGAAACGGCGCCCTGAGAAACGCGGTCCAGATCCGACCCCCACCTGCATAAACGGCACAATCGGTTTCGTTTGGCTGCCGAAATACAGTAGGTTAGGCTGCCCTTCATGAAAACTTCTCTTCGGGGCTTCACTGCCCTCGGTGCGGCTGCAATCGCGGTCACCGCACTTGTCTCGTGCTCCTCGGATTCAGGCACATCCACGACATCCCAAGGTACGGACGGATTCCCCGTCAGCATCGAGAACACCTTCGGCACCACGACCATCGACTCGAAGCCCGAGCGCCTCGTCACCCTCGGATGGAACGCGCAGGACATCCTGTACGCACTCGATCTGACTCCGGTCGGACAGCCCAAGTACACCTACGGTGCGGACGACAACGGCGTCATGCCCTGGGCCCAGGACTACTTCGACGCGGACAAGACAACGCTCTTCGACATGCCGGCCAGCGGAGAACCGCCGATCGAGTCCATCGCGTCGTTGACCCCCGACGTCATCCTGGCGCCGTACGAGGGCTTCGAGGAATCCGTCTACAACCAACTGAGCAAGATCGCACCGACGGCCGCTTATCCCGGCGCAGCGTGGCAGACGTCCTGGCAGGACCAGACCCGCATCGTCGGCAAGGCAGTCGGCAAGAGCGAAGAGGCCGAGAAGCTCGTCGACGGCCTCGACGCGACTCTCGCCGATACCGCCGCAGCCCACCCGGAGTTCGCCGGAAAGACATTGGCAGTGGTCAACTTCGATACCGATTCGAGCAACATCAACGTCTATCTGCCCACCGACCCGCGGGTCCAGGTGCTGACGGAACTCGGATTCGTCAACGCGCCGGGCGTCGAGAAGCTCGCCGCGGACAATGCAGGTGGATCGTTCTTCAAGACGATCTCCTACGAGAACATCGCCGACATCGACGCCGACGTGATCGTCGGCTTCACCGACGGCTCCGGTGATCCGTCCGGCATACCCGCAGTCGGTGGACTCGACGCGGTCAAACGCGGATCCACCGCATTCCTCAGCGACACCCGCGTCATCGGCGGACTGAGCAACGTCAACGTCCTGAGCACGCCTTGGGTCCTCGGCCAGATCACACCGACGTTGAGTGAAGCCGCAAAGCGCGCGACCGCCTAGAAACGGGATTTTCACGACACCCTCAAAGCCAACTCCCACGGCATGAACTACACGAGCGGGTTCACTCTGAAGCCTGACGCCACAGGCACGATCCTCGAGATGTACTTCTCCGGGGAATCCGAATCCACTTCACGTATCTCGAAGATCTTCACAGCGGTATTCGGTCGATTGGGCGCGCGGGTGACCGGAAATTCATGGCAAAGGATCTCGAGGACATCGCAGCAAAGCCGAGAGTCTCGCGGGTAAGTAAACCGCCCTCACCTGCACCGACATTATTGTGTGCATAATGACTGCAATCAATACTTTGTCTCTGCGTCCGGTTGTTTCGACCTGGGAATGGACTCAGCTGGATAACGGCGCGTGAGTCCCCGCCAAATCTCGTCCGGTGGGCGTAGCGTGCAGAGTGCTCGCGGATGGATCGACGCATCGGGGTGTCGACCGTAGGGCCTTTGAGGGGGCAGGAATGGCATTCAGCGGAACCGCCTCCGGCGGTGGATCCGGCGCTACTCGCGCCGACGTCGGACATGCAGTGCTCTTCGCCGGCGCCGCCGCGCTCGGCGGTTTTCTGTTCGGATACGACACCGCTGTCATCAACGGGGCAGTCGGTGCGATCCGAGACAAGTACGACATCGGCGCCTCGGGCACCGGGCTCACGGTCTCACTGACTCTGCTCGGCGCAGCACTCGGCGCCTGGATCGCAGGCACACTCGCAGATCGCCTCGGCCGCATCCGCGTCATGCAAATAGCCGCGGTGTTGTTCATAATCGGCGCCGTCGGTTCCGCAGTTCCGTTCAGCGTCTACGACCTCACGTTCTGGCGCGTGGTCGGCGGCCTGGCCGTCGGTTTCGCATCGGTCATCGCTCCGGCGTACATCGCGGAGATCTCTCCCGCTGCGATTCGCGGCCGTCTCGGTTCGATGTACCAATTGGCGATCGTTCTCGGAATCGCCGTGTCGCAGTTGGTCAACTACGCACTCCAGGCCGCGGCCGGTGGCGATCGCAATCAGATCGCGGGCCTCGAGGCCTGGCAGTGGATGTTGATGCTCGAAGCCGTTCCCGCAGTTCTGTATCTGATCATGACGACCACGATTCCCGAGTCGCCGCGATTCCTCGTAGCGCAGGGCAAGGACGATCGCGCTCGCAAGATCATCTCCGACCTGGAAGGCGGCGATCACGACGCCGTCACCGAGCGGATGAACGAGATCCGCGACTCGCTCAGCGAGAAGCAAGCCAAAACCACGGTCCGCCAACTCTTCTCGAAGCGGCTCGGCGTCTCCCACCTCGTGTGGGTCGGTATCGCGTTGGCCGCACTGCAGCAGCTGGTCGGTATCAATGTGATCTTCTACTACTCCAGCACCCTGTGGCAGGCAGTGGGATTCGGCGCCGACCGCTCCCTTCTGATCAGCGTCGTGAGCGCCTTGGTCAACATCGTCGGTACGTTTGTCGCCATCGCCGTCATCGACCGGGTCGGTCGAAAACCGCTGTTGTTGGTCGGTTCCGCCGGTATGGCCATCTCACTGGGCACCGCGGCATTCTGTTTCCATTCGGCAACAGTGACCAAGAACGAGATCGGCGAATCTGTGGCCACGCTGACCGGAGCCAACGCGACTATCGCACTTATCGGTGCGAACGCATTCGTGTTCTTCTTCGCTCTGTCCTGGGGCCCGGTGGTCTGGGTGTTGATCTCCGAAATGTTCCCCAATCGCGTGCGTGCTGCAGCAGTAGGAATTGCGACCGCCACCAACTGGGTCGCGAACTTCCTGGTCTCCTGGACGTTCCCGGCACTGGCCGATTGGAATCTGTCGTACACCTACGCCGGCTACGCCGTCATGGCAGCGTTGTCACTGTTCGTCGTCCTGCGATTCGTGAAGGAAACGCGAGGCAGCACACTCGAATCCGTCCAGTAGCGAGATCTCACTGTTTCACACCGAAAAGCGGTGGCCCTCGGATTGATCCGCGGGCCACCGCTTTTCGAGATTATCGTGAGACGAGCCGTCAGCCTTGCGCGACTTCGCCCTGAGCCGAAGCCGACGACGCGTCTTCCTGGACGTGGACGCCGACGCTGCCCATCCCCGCCACCCAGCCGGTGATCTTGCGGGAGAGGTCCTGAGCCGTGAGTCCGAGTTCCTTGTGAATGGCTTCGCGGCTGGCGTGATCGAGGAACTGCTGGGGAACGCCCATGTCGCGGCACGACGTGTGCACTCCGGCGGCACGCATCGCGGCCGAGACCGTCGAACCGATGCCGCCGTGCAGACCGCCGTCTTCGATGGTGACCACGAGGGCGTACTTGTCCGCCATCTTCACCAGCGAATCCGCGACCGGCAGAACCCATCGCGGATCAACGACGGCAACCGAGATGCCCTGCTTGTCGAGCCGCTCGGCAATCTCGAGCGCCAAGGATGCAAACGGGCCCACCGCGACGAGGAGCACGTCGCCGCGCTCACCCTCGCTGGCCTTGAGAACGTCGACCATTCCGTCGAGTCGCTTCACTGCCGGAATCGCTTCGGGTACAGCACCCTTCGGGAACCGTACGACCGTTGGGCCGTCGTCGACGAGAAGCGCCTCGTCCAGTTCTTCCCGCAGTGTGTCTGCATCACGCGGTGCCGCGACGCGAATCCCCGGGATGATTCCGAGCAGCGAAAGATCCCAGACGCCGTTGTGGCTGGCGCCGTCGACTCCGGTGACCCCGGCGCGGTCGAGCACGACTGTCACCGGTTGTTTGAGCAGTGCGACGTCCATCAACAACTGGTCGAAAGCCCGATTGAGGAAGGTCGAGTAGATAGCAACGACGGGGTGAAGTCCGCCAAGTGCAAGACCGGCGGCCGAGGTCATCGCATGCTGCTCGGCGATACCGACGTCGAAAATCCGATCGGGGAACTTCTCCCCGAAGGCCGCGAGGCCGGTGGGCCCGGCCATCGCCGCGGTGATGGCGACGATGTCCTCACGACGCGAAGCCTGCTCGATCAATGCGGCCGAGAAGACCGACGTCCAGTCCGGCGCGGACGACTTGGTGCCGCGACCGGTGACGGGATCGATGACGCCGGTGGCATGCATCTGGTCGGCCACGTCGTTCTCGGCGTGTGCGTAACCGTTGCCCTTACGAGTGACGGCATGCACGATGACCGGTCCGCCGTAGGCCTTCGCCCGGCGCAACGCCGATTCCATGGCGGCTTCGTCGTGACCGTCCACCGGTCCGAGGTACTTGATACCCAGATCGGTGAACATGACCTGAGGGCTGACAGCGTCCTTGAGACCCGCCTTCATTCCGTGCAGGACGGAGTACGCGGTGCGCCCCACCCAGGGCAGTCTCTTGACCATGCGTCGGCCACTGTCGAGGGCGCGCTCGTAACTCGGTGCGGTGCGCAGTGCCGAAAGATGGTCGGCAAGGCCGCCGATGGTCGGCGCGTACGAGCGGCCGTTGTCGTTGACGACGATCACCACCGAACGGTCTTTTCCGGCTGCGATGTTGTTGAGGGCTTCCCAACACATTCCGCCGGTCAGGGCGCCGTCACCGACGACGGCGACAACGTGGCGATTCTGACCCGTGAGCGCGAAGGCCTTCGCGAGGCCGTCGGCATAGGACAACGCGGCGGAAGCGTGAGAAGACTCGACCCAGTCGTGTTCGCTCTCGGCGCGGCACGGATACCCGGACAGTCCACCCTGCTTACGCAGAGTGTCGAACTGATCCTGACGACCGGTGAGGATCTTGTGCACATAGGCCTGATGGCCCGTGTCGAAGATGATCGCGTCCTGCGGCGAGTCGAAAATTCGGTGCAATGCGAGAGTCAACTCCACGACGCCCAAGTTGGGCCCGAGGTGACCACCGGTCGCAGCGACCTTCAGCACGAGGAACTCACGAATCTCGTCGGCCAACTCCGTCATCTCGGCGTGGCTCAACTGACGTAGATCGTCAGGACCCTGAATGCGGGCAAGAACACCCAACGAGATCGCTCCCTCCGTGCTTCACAGCTGCACCGGTGCGCGCCGCGGCTGTCTTCGCGACAGTGCTGCCAGTCTACGGAGCGTTCCGGCGAACCGACACGCGGACTCGGCCCGAATCCGGTGTGACTTCGCGTAACAGCGAAATCCCACGGATCGCTCGTGATCGCAATCACAGACAAATGGGATCCGTCGCAATCGACTCGACAACTCTTGTTCCACAAAACGACCGCCATGTCGGCTTAAGGTCGACATATGGGAACTGTGGTCGAAGACCTGATAACGCGAGTGTTCGACGAAGTCCGATCACTCGACGAGGGCGAGTTGGCCGACTACATCCCCGAACTCGCGGCGGTCGCCCCCGATTCGTTCGGAATCTGCATCGCCACCGTCGACGGTTACGTCTACGAGATCGGTGACTCGCGAATCCCGTTCACCATTCAGTCGATCTCGAAACCCTTCACCTACGCCTTGGCTCTCGCCGATCGGGGAAGCGAGGCGGTTGCCGCGAAAATCGACGTCGAACCATCCGGCGAGCCGTTCAACGAAATCAGCCTCGACCCGCTCACCGAACGGCCACGAAACCCCATGATCAATGCCGGGGCGATCACCGCTGCATCACTGGTCGCCGGCCCGAATCCCGAGGCCCGCTTCGAGCGCATCCGCTCGGCGTACTCGAGGTACGCGGGCCGCGAACTGGCATTCAACGAGTCGGTCTACACCTCCGAGGCGCGCACCGGTCACCGCAACCGCGCGATCGGACACATGCTGCGATCCTTCGACGTCATCACCGGCAATCCCGACGAGGCCGTCGACCTGTATTTCCGTCAATGCTCGATCGACGTGACCTGCCGCGACCTGAGTCTGATGGCTGCGACGATGGCGAACAACGGTGTCAATCCGCTCACCCACGAGCGCGCGCTGGCTCCCGCGGGCGTCGAACAGGTCCTCAGCGTCATGGCTACGTGCGGAATGTACGACGGCGCCGGCAAGTGGCTGGTGGAGGTCGGATTGCCGGCCAAGAGCGGCGTCGGCGGCGGAGTCCTGGCGGTTCTGCCTGGCCAGATCGGCATCGCGGTGTACTCCCCCAGGCTCGACGTTCACGGAAACAGCGTTCGCGGAGTTGCGTCTGCCCGTGCACTGTCGAAGGAACTCGAACTGCACTTCCTCCACGTGACGCGGGCGTCACGCTCGTCGATCCGGGCCAGATACAGCGTCATCGAAGCACCGTCGCGAGTACGACGCACCCCGACCGAACAGGCTGTGCTCGACGACGTCGGCAAGCGCAGCCGGGTCTACGAACTGCACGGCGATCTCCTCTTCACCGGTGCCGAATCGGCGGTCCGCGAAATCGGCTCGGTGGACGAGGGCCTCGAAGTTGTCGTCATCGACGTCCGCCGTGTCGACGACGCCAGCGACGTCGCAGTACGCATGATCACTGCGCTGCAGGTTCAACTGGCCGAGCAGGCTTGTGCGGTGGCCGTCGTCGATCCGCAAGGACTGCTGGGACAACGAAGTTCGAGCATCGACCCCGCCAGAAGAAGTGGTCGGGTTTTTGCGGATCTCGATTCCGCCATGCAGTGGTGCGAAGACACGTTGCTTGCGGTGCATTGTGAGGCCGAACGGCAGGCGTCGACGATCTCGATCGAGGACCACCCAGTTCTCGATGCTCTGTCAGCGGCACAGATCGAGGGATTCTCGGCAGAGTTGGAGACTCGTACCTATGCCCGCGGCGAGAAGATCGCCCGCCGAGGTGAATCGGCGTCTGGCTTCTACCTGATTCTCAGTGGCCAGGTCAGCACCATGTTTACCGACGCGCACGGGGTCGAGCACCGCATCACGACGCTCTCCGCCGGAATGACGTTCGGCGAGATGACGATGTTCCTCGACACTCCGTTCCTCAACGACATCCGCGCCGATTCCACGGTCACCGTGGCCGTGCTGACTCCGGAGCGATATGCAGAACTGACCGCGCAGGCACCCGAGTTGAAACTTGCGCTGCTCGAACGACTGGCTGCGGGAGCCTACGAGCAATTGGACCTGATGTTGCGGAGTGTCATATCCGCCGGACGAATCGGATAGGAAGTACACATGCCGACCACCGCCCTCACCTCGGAGCCGTCCACTGTCACGGTGACCGGAACTGCCACTGCAACAGCTGTTCCCGACATCGTGCGGCTGACGATCGGAGTATCGGTGACGCAGACGGCCGTTTCCGACGCATTCGACGCGGTCGCGCGTCTGTCCACTGCTCTGACCGAGACCCTGCACGCGCGCGGTGTGCGCGGAGCGGACCTCACCACCGCCGGGCTGAGCGTCCATCCGCAGACTCACTGGAGTGACGGAGGCCGCCAGGAGACAACAGGATTCACCGCATCGACAACTTTCCGAGTCGTACTGCGAGAGCTGGAGCCGGAAGCGGCGAACTCCCCCGCCGCCGTCATCGCGGCGTGTGTATCGGTGGGCGGCGACGCGATTCGGCTCGACGGGCTCGAGTTCGACCTCGACGACCGCAGCGATCTGGCGACAAAAGCACGCGAATTGGCATGGACGGCAGCCGAATCGAAAGCCAGACAGTTCGCAGACCTGGCAGACAAAGATCTGGTCGAAGTTCTCGAGGTGCTCGAGGACTTCGACCAGATCGTGCCGATGCGCGGACGTGTCGCGGCGATGAAAGCGGATTCGGCCCCGATAGCCGTCGAACGCGGAGAGATCGAAGAATCGATCTCTGTCCGCGTTCGATGGGCTATGGCGTGAGAGAACTGTTCAGAAGACGCGGCCGGCGGTAGACCAGCCGGGCATGCGGATCAGCGAGTGAGGTTCTTCTCTTCGTTCTTCTCTTCGCGCTCTTCTTCGTACTTCTGCTCGGCGTCAGGAGTCGCGATGTCGATCGTGGTGCGCAGCGGACGGTTCGGGATGAAGATGACCGACACGAGCGTGACCACAGCGACGACGGCTGCGACCAGGAAGATCCGTCCTGTCGCGTCGCCGTAGGCGAACCGAACGATCTGCGAGACGAAGTCAGGCATATTGCTCAGGTCGAGGCCGTCCTGGAGGCTCTTTCCAGCTACTGCCTGCTGCTCGGGCGGCAAGGTGGAGACCGAATCGACTGTCAGTGTCTTGACGCGGGTCGCAAGAATCGAACCGAGCACCGACACGCCGATCGCGCCGCCGAACGTGCGGAAGAACGCCACGATACTGCTGGCCGCACCGATGTTCTCGACGCTGACCGTGTTCTGCACCGCGAGCACGATGTTCTGCATCAACATGCCGGTACCCAGACCGACGATGGCGATGAAGATTCCGATGGTCCAGAGGCTGGTGGCGTGGTCGATCGTCGACAGCAGCCCGAAACCGACCAGCAGCAGAACTGCGCCGGCGACGATGAAGGGCTTCCACTGACCGAACTTGGTGATCAGCTGTCCCGAGCCGACGGAGGCGACGAGCATGCCTGCGACCATCGGAATGGTGAGCAATCCGGCTTCGGTGGGATCGAATCCGCGTGCGGTCTGGAAGTACTGCGTCAGGAAGGTCGTCGCGCCGAAGAGGCCGACACCGACTGCGATCGAGGCGATGATCGCGAGAGCAGTTGTGCGCTCGGTGATGATCTTGATCGGCAGGATCGGATCCTTGACCTTGGATTCGACGAACATCGTCAGGCCGAGCAGGGCCAGACCACCGATGACGAAGAAGGCCGACTCCTTCGAGAACCAGGCGTAGTAGTCGTCCTGACCGGCAAACGAAACCCAGATCAGCAGGACGCTGACACCGGCGGTGAGCAAGGTGGCGCCCATCCAGTCGATGGAGACGTTGTCCTTCTTCACGGTCTCGACGTGCAGTGTGCGCTGAAGCAGGAACAGCGCGATGACTGCCAGCGGAACACACACGTAGAAGCACCAGCGCCAGCCGGCAGTGTCCACGAGGACGCCACCGAGGATCGGTCCACCGGACATCGAGACGGCCATTGCCGCACCCATGTATCCGGAGTAGCGACCGCGATCTCGCGGCGGGATGATCGTGCCGATGATGGCTACGACGAGAGCGGTCAGGCCGCCCATGCCGATGCCCTGGATGACACGTGCACCGAGCAGCAACGGAACATTGTGCGCCGCGCCGGCGATGACCGAGCCGATCACGAAGATGACGATCGCGGTCTGGACCAGGACCTTCTTGTTGTAAAGGTCGGCCAGTTTGCCCCAGATCGGCGTCGATGCCGCGGTGGCGAGCAGTGCCGTGGTGATGATCCACGCGTACTGCGTCTGAGTTCCGTGCAGTTCACCGATGATCGTGGGAAGCGCTGTCGAAACGATGGTGCTACTCAGCAGCGCGGTGAACAGCGCTGCGATGAGTCCGGTGAGTGCTTCGAGAATTTCGCGGTGAGTCATCGCGCCCGCTTCGCGAGCCGATCCGTCACCTCCGGTACTTGCCCGGGTTTCTCCTACTGTTGCTGCCATGTGCCTTATCTCCCAATACTTTCTACGCCCGTGTGCGGAACTGCCGGTGAGGCCTGCCGATTCGATGCGCCGAACGTCTCATTGAGACGTTGCAGCGATGTCACTGCGGCCATGGCCTCTTCCTGGCTCCAGTCTTCGAGCATGTTGCGCAAACGCGCCGCACGCCGCTGCGTGGTTCTCCGTAAAACGTCGTGTCCCTCTTCCGATACTCGGATGCGGAACGCCCGCTTGTCAGCCGGATCGGGATTTCTCTCGACATACCCCGCGTCGACCAGATCCGACATTTGCCGGCTGAGCGACGACTGACTGACACATAGATCGACGGCCAATTCGTTCTGTCGGCACTCCCCACGCGCCGCCAGCATGAACAACACACTGACCAGCGCAGGCGGCAGCAGGCTGTCTGCACCGGTGGTGACCGCGGCTCGCAGCGATCTGCCGAACATGAAGATCGTGTCGACGAGCGCCTGGGCCGTCTCCGGCTGTACCGACATTGCCTACCCCTGAATTCGAGTGGCCCGAACGAGCCGTGACTTGAAAACGGAAAACTACTTGCAGAACGAAACTATACGATTAGTTGCGTAATGCAAGCAACTGTTCTGAACGCGAGAAGCGTCACACCGTTTCAGGGAAAGATTTCGGGACGCGTCAGCGTTCGAGGAGCGCGATGCACTCCATGTGGTGTGTCTGAGGGAAGGCGTCGAACGCCCGGAGTCCGCCGATTCTGAAGCCCTGCTCCAGGTAGAGACCGATATCGCGGCCGAACGACGCCGGGTCGCACCCGATGTGCACGATCCGTTCGGCGCCCGTTGCGGCGAGAGCTTCCACGACCGGACGGCCGGCTCCCGCACGTGGCGGGTCGAGCACGACGACGGCAGGCGAACGCTCCAGATCCGCGATGACGTTCTCCACGCGGGCGCTGTGGAAGCGCACCTGACCGAGATCGGACAGAGCTGCCCGCCCGTCCGCGACTGCGCGCGCCGAAGATTCGACGGACTCCACCACGCCGGACGGCCCGACAAGGTCGGCGAGCACGGCTGCGAAAACCCCGACTCCGCCGTAGAGATCCCACGCCGTGTCCGCGGTAGCGGCTCCGGCCCACTCCCCGACCACCTGTGAGTACGCGTTCGCAGCGCCGCGATGTGCCTGCCAGAAACCGGTCGCGGCCAGCGCCCATTCTCGATTGCCGACGCGCTCGATCACTGTGTCCGATCCGATGGCCACTCGGGTCTTTCGCGGGCCGCCGCTCGCCGCTCGGCGTGCCATCGCGCCGCGACGCCCCGGAGTCCGCCGTCCCGTCTTGGACACCGCGGGTGCGGCAATTTCCACGACGTGCCGCTGACCGGCAGCGTCGAGAACGACCTGCAGCTCGCTCCCTGGCGCCCATTGCGCACCGCCGAGACCGTCGTACGCGCTCTGATCAATCTGGGTGCAGCGCAGGTCCGTGACGATCCGGTTGCTCCGGTACGCGTGGTATCCCGCGACCCCGTGCCCGTCCACCGCCAACCGGACTCGCGTGCGCCAACCCGTTCCGTCTCCGGTTCCAGGTAGTTCCTCTACCGCGACGTCCGATTCGACACTAGCGAGTCGCAGAAGCTGCTCACGCACGACCGAGGTCTTCATCTCACGTTGGACACTCAGATCCGCATGCGAGTAGTCGCAGCAGCCCGCCCCGCCCGGGCCGGAGATCGGGCATGTCGGATCGATGCGATGCGGAGATGCGTCGAGAACTGTGATCGCGTCGGCGCGGCAGAACGATCCGCCCTTGTCCTCCGTCACCCGGACCAGCGCCCGCTCCCCCGGCAAACCGTGACGGACGAACACGACCCGTCCCTCGTGCCGGGCGACGACGAACCCGCCGTGACCGGGGTTGCCCAGATCGACCTCGAAGGTCTGCCCGGTCCAATTCTCACTCAACGAACTACGCCTGCCATTTCGATGTTGCCGATCATTTTTCGCCGGTGATCATTTCTCGCCGGTGTCGTAACCGCGACGCGTGGCGCCTGCGGTCTTCTCGATGTCCAGCGGCTTCGCCTTTGCCGACGAACTCAGCTGCCACGGAACGCTGGTCACCATCACGCCGGGCTGGAAGAGCAGACGACTCTTCAGACGAAGCGCGCTCTGATTGTGCAGGATCTGCTCCCACCAGTGTCCGACGACGTACTCGGGAATGAAGACGGTGACGACATCACGCGGAGCATCGCGTCGTACACGCTTGACGTAATCGAGAACCGGCTTGGTGATTTCGCGGTACGGCGACTCGATCACCTTGAGCGGAACCGTCACGTCGCTCTTCTCCCACTCACGCACGAGTGCACGGGTGTCGGGCTCGTCGACGTTGACCGTGATGGCTTCGAGAGTGTCCGGTCGCGTGGCTCGCGCGTAGGCGAGAGCTCGCATGGTCGGCATGTGCAACTTCGAGACGAGCACGATCGAGTGCGTGCGGCTGGGCAGTACGCCGTCCCACTCCTGCTCCTCGAGCTCGGCTGCGACGCTGTCGTAGTGCTTGCGGATCATCTTCATCACGATGAAGATCGCGACCATCGCGACGATGGCGATCCAGGCGCCGGCAGCGAACTTGGTGATCAGAACGATGATCAGGACGGTGGCGGTCATTGCGAGACCGATCGAATTGATCACTCGCGAGCGCTGCATCCGGGCCCGCTGTGCCTTGTCGGTCTCGGACTTCAGATGCCGAGTCCAGTGCTTGATCATGCCCGTCTGGCTGAGCACGAACGAGACGAAGACGCCGACGATGTACAGCTGGATGAGCTTGGTGACCTCGGCGCCGAACACCACGACGAATGCGATAGCAGCACCGGAGAGGAAGAGGATTCCGTTGCTGAATGCGAGTCGGTCGCCGCGCGTGTGCAGCTGACGCGGTAGGTACCGATCCTGCGCCAGGATCGATCCGAGTACCGGGAATCCGTTGAACGCGGTGTTCGCGGCCAGAACCAAGATCAGTGCCGTGACGATCGCCATGAAGAAGAATCCGATCGGGAAACCACTGAACACGGCTTCGGCGATCTGCGCGATCAAGGTCTTCTGGTGATAACCCTCCGGCGCACCGACCAGCTGTTCCTGCGGATTGTGTGCGTAGACGATGCCGATCTTCTGAGCCAGGATGATGATGCCCATCAACAGGACGATGGCGATCGACCCGAGCAGCAGCAAGGTCGTGGCCGCGTTGCGTGATTTCGGCTTCTGGAACGCCGGTACGCCGTTACTGATGGCCTCGACGCCGGTCAATGCAGCACAGCCCGAGGAGAAGGCGCGCGCGATCAGGAACGCGAAGGCAATTCCGTACAGATGCGAATCCTCGGCGTTGAGCGTGAACGACGACGATTCCGCGTGCACGTCCTCGCCGAGGACGTAGATCCGGAAGAACCCCCACCCGAGCATCAGGAACATGCCGACGATGAATGCGTAGGTCGGAATTGCGAACGCGGTACCGGATTCACGGATACCGCGAAGGTTGACCGCGGTCAGCAACACGATCGCCGCAACCGCGAACAACACCTTGTGCTGCGCGACGAACGGCAGAGCCGAGCCGATGTTCGACGCCGCCGACGAGATCGACACGGCGACCGTCAGCACGTAGTCGACCATCAGCGCACTACCGACGGTCAGACCGGCGGTCGGGCCGAGGTTGACCGTTGCAACCTCGTAGTCGCCGCCACCCGACGGGTATGCATGGACGTTCTGGCGGTAGCTCGCCACCACCACAGCCATGACGATGGCGACGGACAATCCGATCCAGGGCGTGTACGCATACGCGGAAATACCCGCGACGGAGAGAACCAGGAAGATTTCTTCGGGGGCATACGCGACGGACGACATCGCGTCGGACGCGAAGACCGGTAGTGCAATTCGCTTGGGTAGCAGCGTGTGCCCGAGTTTGTCGCTTCGGAACGGCCGACCGAGCAGGAGCCGCTTGGTAGCGGTCGAGAGCTTAGACACGTGCAAAGCGTAAGCCGTCTCGCCCGATTCGGAGTCATCAGAGCCCCAACTTCACCTTTTGTCGTGACACCCGGCACGCAGGCGACCGTTGTACTTGCTCTTCCCGTGAGGGGCTGTACCGTTCGATTCGGCGTGCAATCGCGCCATGAGGGTCCATGAACGGAGTAGGGCGTGTATGTCGTCATCATGGGGTGCGGTCGAGTGGGTTCTTCCCTCGCCGCGTCTCTGACCAGGATCGGACATGAGGTCGCCGTCATCGACCGCGATCAGAGTGCGTTTCTGCGTCTCGATCTCGACTTCCCGGGAACCAAGGTTCTGGGAATGGGGTTCGACCGTGACGTGCTGGTCCGGGCGGGCATCGAGCGGGCCGACGCCTTCGCTGCGGTGTCATCGGGAGACAACTCCAACATCATCGCAGCGCGAGTCGCACGCGAGACTTTCGGCGTCGAACGCGTCGTCGCGCGTATTTACGACGCCAAGCGTGCCGCTGTTTACGAGCGCCTCGGCATCCCCACCGTCGCGACCGTGCCGTGGTCGACGGATCGCTTCCTTCACACGCTGACCAAGGAAAGTCAGACCGCGAAGTGGCGCGATCCTTCGGGCACTGTTGCGATTACCGAACTTGCCCTGCACGAGGATTGGGCCGGCAAGCCGATCGCACTACTCGAGAGCGCGACCAGTTCGAGAGTCGCCTTCATCATCCGATTCGGAACCGGCGTGCTCCCCGATCGCAAGACCGTCATCCAGGCCGACGACCAGGTCTACATCGCCGCGGTATCGGGAACTGTCGCCGAAGCGATCGCACTGGCCGGCAACCCGCCGCCGAGTGACGACTGACGGAGGCCGCAGATGACTGATCCGAACGCCGCCCCTCACAACAAGCCTGCGACTGTGTTGCACTACAACGTGATTGGAAGTTCTCGATGAAGGTCGCCATCGCCGGAGCCGGCGCCGTAGGCCGCTCCATTGCGCGAGAGCTGATTCGAAGCTCACACGACGTCATGCTGATCGAGCGCAAACTCGATCACATCGAACCGGAGTCGGTGCCCGAGGCGAAGTGGGTACACGCGGACGCGTGCGAACTCAGCCGCCTCGAGGACGCGTCGATGGAGTCCTACGAGGTCGTGATCGCCGCAACCGGAGACGACAAGGCCAACCTGGTCCTCAGTCTGCTCGCGAAAACCGAGTTCGGCGTTCGCCGAGTTGTCGCCCGCGTCAATGATCCCCGCAACGAATGGCTCTTCGACGAGTCGTGGGGCGTCGACGTCGCCGTCTCGACACCGCGGATGCTCGCTTCGCTCGTCGAAGAAGCCGTCTCCGTCGGTGACCTGGTCAAACTGATGACACTGCGGCAGGGGCAGGCCAATCTCGTCGAGATCACGTTGCCCGACAACACACCTCTTGCCGGAAAAGCCGTCAAGAAGCTCGAACTTCCGCGGGACTGCGCACTGGTCACCATTCTGCGGGGTGGGCGTGTGATCGTCCCGCAGATGGACGATCCCATCGAAGGTGGAGACGAACTCCTGTTCGTCGCGGCCGTCGACGCCGAGGATCAGTTGCGCGTTGCACTCCGCCTGGAGAATTGACCGACGAACACACTGACGACGAAAGGGAATCACATGGCACAAGCACCCGAAAACACCGTAGTCACCGACAATCCAGCCCAGAGCCGGTACGAGATCCATGCAGACGGCGACCTCGCCGGCATCGAGGACTACACCACGTCCGGTGACGTCGTCTCGTTCAACCACACCGAGATCTACCCGGCCTTCGAAGGTTTCGGGCTGGCCGCGATTCTGGTCCGCCAGGCTCTGGACGACCTACGCGCCCGTGGCCTCAAGGTTCACCCGGTCTGCCCGTACGTCGTGAAGTTTCTCGACAAGCACCCCGAGTACCAGGACCTGATCAGCTGAGATCGCGGTCTTCGCGCGGCTTCGTCAGATTCACCGAGCCCACCTCTTCGGACCCTGCGTCCGTTGCGGTGGGCTCGCTGCTTTCGGGCTCCACAACCGGTTCCGGCTCGACGATGCGATCGGCCTTCCGCACAGCCCAGACCGTCACGAGCAGCACCAAACCGGTCAACGGCCAACCCATGCCGATACGCGCGACTGCGAGCCATCCAGTGTGGTCGGTGTCGTAGAGCTGTGACTGAACGAGATACCGTGCACCGAAGACCAGCGCCCACGCCGCCGTCGCGACGTCGTAGAGCCGGACGGCGGAGCTGTGCTTGCGCCAAAGATTGCCGTGCCCGTTGAGATAACCCCAGATGATTCCGACGAGGGGCCAGCGCACGAGGATGGAAATCAGGAAGACCGCACCGTAGGCGAGGCTCGTGTAGATACCGAAGAGGAAATATCCTTTGGCATCGCCGGTGCGATAGGCGATGAACGCGGAAACTCCGACTCCGAGAAACCCGGAAATTGCGGGTTGGAGGGAATCCTTGCGGAAAAGGCGCCAGGCCGCGATAGCGACAGCGACGCCCAATGCGGCCCAGATTGCCGCGGTGAGGTTCCAGATGCTGTTGACCGGGACAAAAATCAGAATCGGCAAAGACGAATAGATCAGACCACTCAGCCCGCCGAGTTGGTCGATTACCGATCGCTGTTGTGTTTCAGTCACCTGTCGAGGGTGCCACAGTCACCGAGTTGCACGGTAAATGCGGGAAACGCGCCTATTCGCCGCGCAGTTCGTAGTAAGGGTTGAAGATCGCCTTGCGACCGTCACGCTCGCCCACACGACCGCGGATCAGCAGGGTCTTACCGGTCTCGATTCCCGGGATCCGGCGACGCCCGATCCAGACGAGATTGATCACCTCGGTGCCGTCGAAGAACTCGGCCTCGATGCTGGCATTTCCCGACTTGGGACACGCGTCGACGCTGCGGAGTCGGCCCACCATCGTGACTTCTTCACCGCGACGACAATCGCAGGCCTTCTGACCTCCGGAAGCCTTGTTGGACTCGGCCATCTCCTGGGCGTCCAACTGGTCGACGTCCTCGGTCAGACGCTGGGTCAGTCGACGAAAATATCCTGCGGCGGCGGGTGCCATTGCGCGCTCCTGCGAACATGTGTGACGCAAGGGTTTCGCGTCACGTGAAGGGCTGTGTGATCGCCACTGTAGACCCATTGCGAGCGTGTAACCACACCGGTCAGTCCGCGTCTCGGGGGCACCGGGCAAGATCAAAAGATGCAGAACTCAGAATCGGCGACCGTTGCCGTCGTTCTCCCAGGTACAGGCTCTGACGCCCACTTCGCAGATCGCGCATTCCGGGCGCCGCTAGCGGCTCTGGGTGTGCGCATCGTCGCAATTGAACCGGACCCTCGGCGTGTCGTGGACGGCTATCTGGACGCGATGGACCGAGCCGCGGACACGCACGGCCGAATCATCGTCGGAGGCGTCTCGATCGGGGCCGCCGTGGCGCTCCAGTGGGCCGCCGAGAACCCCGATCGAACCGTGAGTGTGTTGGCAGCACTTCCGGCCTGGATCGGGTCGGCGGACGACGCACCCGCTGCAGCGAGCGCGAGGTTCACCGCAGCACAACTGCGCTCCGAAGGGTTGGAGGCGGTGATCGCAGCGATGCTCGCGTCGAGTCCGGCGTGGCTCGGAGCCGAACTCGAGCGCTCCTGGCGCTCTCAATGGCCCGATCTCCCGGCCGCGCTCGACGAGGCGGCGTCGTACCACTCGCTCAGCGAGAGCGCGTTACAGGCGGTGGGCATTCCGGTCGGCATCGCTTCGGCGGTGGACGATCCGGTTCATCCCGCGGCAGTGGCGCAGGCCTGGGCGAATGCACTCCCCCGCGGCGCAGTCGCCACGACGACGCTCGACATGATCGGGCGCGACCCCGCGGTTCTCGGGGCCACCTGCATCAAAGCGCTCGCGGCGATCGAATCCGATACCACCGCGAGCGCCTGAAAGAAACCCTGCTACTGACCCAATTGCTGCATGGCAGAACCGGATTCGCCGCTACGCGGCGGCGGGGTCGGTCGCGCTGGAGGTGCCGGCGGAGCGGGCGGAGCTGACTGCTGTTGCTGCTGGGCGGCGACCTGTTGCTGCTGCGCTGTCGCCAACTGCTGCTCGTGTGCGGCCGCCAACTGCTCGGCGAGTACCTGCGGGAGCACGACGGGCAGCGGTGTCCGCACCGGATGCGGCTCCGATCCTCGGTTGACGACGGTGTCTCGCAGGATGTCGCGTGCGATTGCCACCAAAGGGGTGTTCGCGGCGGTGGATCCGCTCGGACCCGCTACCACGCAGCGCACCATCCACCGCGGACCGTCGACGCCGATGAACCGCAGGTCCATGTTGGCCGTCACGGCAGCCAGTTCCCGGCCCCAAGGGCCGTTCTCGACGCTCACCGCAGAATTGTCGTCGCGAAGCGACTGCGCGAGTTCGGCAACGACCTCACGCCACTGACCGGGTGATTTCGGGGCGGCGTATGCAGCAACCGTGATGCGGCCATGTTCGGTGACCAGGTGCACGGCCTGCGGCGAACCGTTGGGTGCCATCTCGACCTGCAACTGTCCGCCGGTCGGCATCGGCACCAGAACGGAACCGAGATCCAGGCGCTGACCGTCACGGCCTGCCGTCGGATCGTCGGAATCGATCTCCGTGATGTCGTAAGGGCCTTCCGATTCGTCACCGAACTCGTCGCCGGCGACGTCGAGATCGTCTTCGACCTCGTCGATCTCCACCGACTCGTCGTTCTCGTCACCGAAGAAGCTGGTGGGTTCCTCGTCGACGTCTGTCTTCTTCTTGCGTCCGAACATGATTCAGACTCCCTCTCCGACGACCGCGCCAGGCGCATCGGTATCGAGTATCGCGTGACCGCCGCTGGAACCGTAGCCTCCGGTTCCTCTGGTCGTGTCGTCCAGCGACTCGACTTCCTCGAAAACCGGAAGTTCGACTCGTTGAACCACGAGCTGAGCGATTCGGTCACCGCGGCGGATGTCGATGGCTGTGGCCGGATCGAGATTGATCAAGCAGACCTTGAGTTCGCCCCGGTATCCCGCGTCCACGGTTCCGGGCGCGTTCACGATCGACAGTCCCGATTTTGCGGCAAGTCCGGAACGCGGATGGATCAACCCGACGGTGCCCACCGGCAAAGCGATCGCGATCCCCGTTCCGACCAGTGTTCGGTGGCCGGGTTCGATGGTGACATCGCTGGTGGAGCACAGATCCACACCCGCATCTCCGGGATGCGCACGCTGTGGAACGGGCAGGTCTGGATCCAGTCGCTTCAAGGCGATGGAGAGATGGTCGCTCACGTGGGCCAAGACTACTCGTAGCGACGGACTATCCTTGACAGGTGCCCGAAACATCTCGACCTGACGTCGCCACCACAACGCCCCCATCCACGACGCTGTTCTCCGAGCGCCTGTGGGTGCCGATCTGGTGGTGGATCGCCGGGCTGGCCGTAGCCGGACTCCTCGCGGCCGAGGTCCACATGGGCCGCCCGGGGCTTCTCTCGTACCTGGCGTACGTCGTGCTGCTCCCCATCCCGATCTGGGCGGCATTCTGGCTCAGCCGGATGCGCGTCGAGGTGGTGGAGACAGCAGGGGTGAAAGAACTGCACGTGGGTCGAGCCCACCTGCCGGTCGAACTGATTTCGCGGGCGGCAGCAGTGCCGGCTTCCGCAAAGAGTGCGGCGATGGGGCGCCAACTCGATCCGTCGGCGTTCGTCCAACATCGCCCATGGGTCAAGACAATGGTGTTGATCGTGCTCGACGACCCGGAGGATCCCACGCCGTACTGGCTGGTGAGCACACGTCGTCCCGCCGATCTGCTGGCTGCGCTGGATCGCTGACCAGCGCGGTCACAGCAAAGCAGTACTTCCCGACCCTTGGTCGACCCGCGAGCTGACGGGTCGACCACCGGGAAGGGAGATCAGGCAGCGCAGTCCATGCATACGAGCTGTCCGTTGGCATCACTGGCCAGGCGGCTGCGGTGATGAACCAGGAAGCAGCTCGAACACGTGAACTCGTCTGCCTGCTTCGGAACAACTCGAACCGAGAGTTCCTCGCCGGAAAGGTCGGCACCCGGCAGCTCGAAGGACTCCGCGGTGTCCGTCTCGTCGATGTCGACGACGGCTGACTGCGCTTCGTTGCGTCGCGCCTTCAGCTCCTCGAGAGAGTCCTCCGAAACCTCGTCGGACTCTGTACGCCTCGGTGCGTCGTAGTCAGTTGCCATCTCGTCTACCCCATCCTCTTCGTGTATCCCGGTCCCGTGTGCGCCGAGAATCCGGTAGATCCTTGATGCGCATGGAAACCGCCGTGGCATCCAGATCATTCCCTGTCGCTGCATAACGCTGCAGGACTGGAATTAGTGCCCGGAAGTTCCTTCCGAGAACGTGATCTGCGCCTCATTTGGTTGTCATTTCGGCGTCCGGCCGATGCCCAGTTGAACGACCTGGGCCGCCAGACAGTAGCCGACGTGAGCACGAAAGTAGTAACCGAATCGGAAATTTCCGAAAAATGACTGCGAATTGTCACCAAGGCAAGAGCAAGCTGTGACCTTTCGGCGACATTTTCAGACCGGATCCGGGTAGAAACTGCCCGCTAGTTGCCCAACTACCGTCGGGCGATCGCCAGCGGCCCGACGCGTCGAGCCGCGCTTCGGCTGTGTCGTCACACAAGCCCTCTAAGGTAGGCACCGAACGTCATGCCGGCGCCGCTCGGCCCGATGGCGAAGTAGAAGTTTCGTCAAGAAAGTCGAGGGATACCGTGGTTTCTCTGATCACCGAAGGCAGCTCTACCGATGACCAGGGACGTCCGTTCCGCCGTCGGCGCGCGTGGCCGGTGATCGCCGTGTTCGCGGTACTCGCATTGATCGGCAGTGTCTTGTGGGTCCGCATCCTGAGCGCCGAGGCAGAAGTCAGTGACACCGTCGCCTGCAACCTCCCGCAGCCTTCCTCCGATCCCTCGGCAGCGGCGCCACTACCGCTGGGAACCGTCGTCGACCGTTCGAAGCTGCTCGACGTGGATCCCGCTCCCCTGGCGGCCACCAAGGTTCGTGTGTTCAACGCCAACGGCGAACACGGTCAGGCCGCCCAGGTGGCAGCGCAACTGAGCGAGTTCGGCTTCTCCAGCGCGCCGGACGTCCAGGTCGGAAACGACCCCGTCTACGTCGACCAGAACATGGAGTGCCAGGGTCAGATCCGCTTCGGAGCGAACGGCCTCGCCGCCGCCAGTTCCGTCTGGCTGGTCGCCCCCTGCGCCGAACTGGTCCAGGACGGCCGCGGCGACGACACCGTCGACCTGGCTCTCGGCACCTACAACAAGGGCGCCCTGACCCCCAACACCGACGCCACCGCGATCCTGCATGCTCTGGCCGAGCAGCCCGCAAACGCCGAAGTCGCTCCGATGGACATCGCACTGCTCAAAGCAGCGCGCACGGCGCGCTGCTGACAAACCCGGTTCGGCCTCAGCTCGGAATCGGCTGATCTGCGCCGATCGAACTGAGCATGTGCGCGAACTGCTCGGCGATCGCCGGAGCCACCGCATAGACGACATCTCCGTCGGCCGACGTGGAATTGGGCGCCGGGACGTTGATCACGGCGCCCGCTTCGGAAGCGATCAGGGAGCCCGCGGCCCAGTCCCACGGACTCAGCCCGTGCTCGAAGTGAGCGTCGACCCGGCCGGTGGCAACCATGCACAGATCCAAAGCTGCCGAACCTATGCGTCGGATGTCGCGAACCTGCGGCAGGATCTGCCCGATCAAGGTGCCCTGCACCTTTCGGCGATCCGCTCCGTAGCCGAAACCGGTGGCCAACAGAGCCATTGACAGTTCGGTCACCTCATTGGCGTGCAGTTCGCTGACGACGCCGTCGGCCGTGGCCATGGTTGCGCCGCCGCCCCGGTGCGCGGAATACGTTGTTTCCAGCGACACGTCGACGACAGCCCCGGCCACTGAGATCCCGTCGATCTGTACGGCCACCGAAATGGCGAACGCGGGGATTCCGTAGAGAAAATTCACCGTGCCGTCGATGGGATCGACAACCCATCGAACTCCCGCGGAATCGTCGGTGTCTCCGCCACCTTCCTCACCCAAGATCGAATCTGCAGGGCGCAATTGCGCCAGAAGGTCGCGAATCACCTGTTCGGTTTCGGTATCGACCACCGTGACGGGATCGGTCGGCGTGCTCTTCGCAGCAACCGAACCACCCTCGGAGGCACCGGAACCCACCAGGCCGAATACCTCGGGCCGACGCACGCGGACGTGTTCGGCTGCGCGTTCGGCGACGGCTACGGCAACTGCCCGCAATTGTGCGGGGTCCAGAGAATCGGCGGAAAAGTCGGGCAATGTTCTTTCTGAAGGGCGCACCGGACCATCGCAACACATCTCTACCGAGGGGCACCACTCGAACGCCTGGAGTCGCACGCGCCCGAGTCCTCGTTCGGGTTAGTGTTTGCAACGGTAGATCGTGACCTCGAATTCGACACTCAGGAGCGCAGGACGATGACAACCACAGGTTTCGGGATCGACGTCGGCGGCAGCGGCGTCAAGGGCGGCACGATCGACCTGAGCACCGGGGAAATGATCGGTGACCGCATCAAGATCCTGACCCCGCAGCCGTCCACTCCCGATGCGATCGCGGGCACTGTGGCCGAGATCGTCGAGCAAGCCAAGTGGACCGGTCCGGTCGGCATCACGTTGCCCGCTGTCGTGACCGGCGGCGTCGCGCGCAGCGCCGCGAACATCGACAAGTCCTGGATCGACACCGACGCGGCCGCGCTCTTCGGCAAGGCCCTGGGCGGGCGCGAAGTCACCGTCCTCAACGACGCCGACGCCGCCGGAATTGCCGAGGACTCGTTCGGCGCGGGCAAGGACACCTCCGGCGTCGTGATCCTCTTGACCTTCGGCACCGGAATCGGATCTGCCGTGTTGCACAACGGAGTTCTGTTGCCCAACACCGAGTTCGGCCACCTCGAGGTCGACGGCAAGGAAGCCGAGCATCGAGCGGCGTCGTCGGTGAAGGAAAAAAAGGACTGGAGCTACAAGGAGTGGGCGGTCGAGGTCTCCCGAGTTCTAACCACCTTCGAGAACCTGCTGTGGCCTGATCTCTTCATCGCCGGAGGCGGAATCAGCCGCAAGCACGAGAAGTGGATTCCGCACCTGACCAACCGCACGAAGGTCGTCCCCGCCACCCTCCTCAACACCGCGGGAATCGCCGGAGCTGCGCTCGCGTCGGTCGGACTGACCAGGCCGGCCCCCGTCGCCGGATGAGAAAACCTGCACGTGAAAAGCGGAAAATCTACCTGTTACGGCCCGCCGTGACGTAAGAGTTTCCTGAGAGTCGTTACAATGGTGAAGTCCGGCTGCGCGCCGGCCAACAACCATTGACCTCTCCGCCGGATCACCACTCTGGCGTGACGCCGCACGACACCGTCACGAAAGGGCGTACGTGGCAGCCACCGATACACGTCAGACTGCTGATTCTCCATCAGAGTCAGAGCCACAATCTCCAGCCGTGGAGGCGGCCACCGTCACCGCTCCGGCAGCCAAGAAGGCTCCGGCGAAAAAGGCTCCCGCCAAGAAGGCAGCAGCAAAGAAGGCTCCGGCCAAGAAAGCTCCGGCCAAGAAGGCAGCAGCTAAGAAGGCCAGCCCCAAGAAGGCCGGCGATCCTGATGCCGAAGACGGCGATGTCGAGTTGGAAGACATCGACATCACGGACGGCGACCTTGCCGAGGTCGAGTCCGATGTCGTCGAGGTCGTAGCAGTCGGCGAAGACGAAGAGACCGCTGCAGAGCCGTCCGAAAAGGACAAGGCTTCCGGCGACTTCGTCTGGGACGAGGAAGAGTCCGAGGCTCTTCGCCAGGCACGCAAGGACGCCGAACTGACGGCGTCCGCCGACTCGGTTCGCGCTTACCTCAAGCAGATCGGCAAGGTCGCACTCCTCAACGCCGAAGAGGAAGTCGAACTGGCCAAGCGCATCGAGGCCGGCCTCTACGCCGTGCAGATCATGCAGGATCTTGCTGACAAGGGCGAGAAGTTGCCTGCAGCTCAGCGACGCGACATGAGCTGGATCTGCCGCGACGGCAACCGCGCCAAGAACCACCTCCTCGAGGCCAACCTTCGCCTGGTCGTCTCGCTGGCCAAGCGCTACACGGGCCGCGGCATGGCGTTCCTGGACCTCATCCAGGAAGGCAACCTCGGTCTGATCCGTGCAGTCGAGAAGTTCGACTACACCAAGGGTTACAAGTTCTCGACCTACGCCACGTGGTGGATCCGTCAGGCCATCACCCGCGCAATGGCCGACCAGGCTCGCACCATCCGCATCCCGGTGCACATGGTCGAGGTCATCAACAAGCTCGGCCGTATCCAGCGTGAGCTGCTCCAGGACCTGGGCCGTGAGCCCACGCCGGAAGAGCTTGCCAAGGAAATGGACATCACGCCGGAGAAGGTGCTGGAAATCCAGCAGTACGCGCGTGAGCCGATCTCTCTCGACCAGACCATCGGCGACGAGGGCGACAGCCAACTCGGTGACTTCATCGAGGACTCCGAAGCTGTTGTCGCAGTCGACGCCGTCTCGTTCACTTTGCTGCAGGATCAGCTGCAGTCGGTACTCGAGACGCTGTCCGAGCGCGAAGCCGGCGTGGTTCGCCTCCGCTTCGGCCTCACCGACGGCCAGCCGAGGACTTTAGACGAAATCGGACAGGTCTACGGCGTCACGCGTGAGCGTATCCGTCAGATCGAATCGAAGACGATGTCGAAGCTGCGCCACCCGTCGCGTTCGCAGGTTCTGCGCGACTACCTCGACTAGTCACACCAGCTACGCGAAGAAGAGCCGCTCTCCGGATTTCCGGAGAGCGGCTCTTCTTCGTTTGCCGCCTCAGGCCAAGAGTGTGTCCCGGAGTTGTGCGATGTCCCCGTCGCTCAACTGCAGGCCGTCCCGGACGTAGTTGTCGAAGTTGCCGTACACCCGATCCACCGTGGCGAAAGACGTGTCCAGCCACGACTGTTCGACGCCGTCGATGAACGCACTCCCGGTGCGAGGTCCGGTGAGGTACTGGTTGCTGAGCATGTAGTCGGCGTTCACGTCGGCGCGGCTCACGCCGAGGAGGGTCAGAAGAACCGCAGTCATCCAGCCGGTACGGTCCTTGCCCGCCGAGCAGTGGTAGAGGACTGCACCCTCGGTGTTCGCGACGTTCACCAGAGCATCGTGGAATGCGCGGCTCGCCCCCGGATCGGTCGCCATCAACGCGTACATCGTGGGCATGTCCACCAGAGCCGGGAGGTTGGCGGGGTTGGTTCCGATGACGTCGAACCAGTTGGTTCGTGCCCCGTTCGGAATGCGGTCCTGCGAGAGCGTCCGTTCGACGACCGTGCGGAAGTCGTCCACCGATTCCACTCCGCGTTCGCTCAACGACGCGAGATCCGACGGCGTCAGCTTGTCGAGGGCATTCGAGCGAAACACCTTCCCCCACCGAACGGTCCGCCCCTCCTCGGTGACGTAACCGCCGATGTCACGCGCGTTCGACGCACCCTCGAGATGCAGCGATCGGTCTGCGGCAACCTGCGCAGCTGCAGGTCCGGCTTGTTCGAGCGCGGGTATTCCCCCGGCGAGCGCCGGCACCGGACCGCACGAGAGGATCACCGCGCACAGGACTGTCGCGGCGGGACGGGCGATTCTGTTCGACATCCGGACAGAATAGGGCCGCAATCAGGACTTCGTACGAACCTTGATGTACAACGAGGCAACCGGTTCGATAACTCTTGCCGCCACTGGACCGATGACCGCCATCAGGAGCACGTAAGCCGTTGCCAATGCCGCCAGTTCGGCGTCGACCGCACCCGCGGACACCGCCAGCCCGGCGATGATGATGGAGAACTCACCGCGGGCGATCAGGGCGGCACCGGCGCGCGCTTGACCCATTCGCGCGACACCCTGACGTCTGGCCGCCCAGGCGCCGGTGATCAGCTTCGTGATCGCGGTGACGACGGCCAGGATCGCAGCCCACCCGAGGACGGGCGGAATGGAACTGGGATCGGTGTTGAGACCGAAGACCACGAAGAACATTGCAGCGAACAGATCTCGAAGGGGCTCGAGCACGCGACTGGCATTGTGCGCCGTCGACCCCGAGATCGCGATCCCGAGGAGGAACGCGCCCACAGCCGCCGACACCTGCATCGCCGAACTGATGCCGGCAACCAACAGTGCGGCACCGAGCAGCTTGAGCAGGAGCGTCTCGCTGTCGGGACTGTCGAGGAGCGCGGAGACGTACCGCCCGTATCGCAGGGCCACAACAAGAACCACGGTGATGACCAACAACGAGATCCCGACCGCTTCGAGCCCGCCCATGAAGCTGACGCCCGCAAGCATCGCGGTCAGAATCGGCAGATACAGCGCCATCGCCAGGTCTTCGAACACCAGAATCGACAGCACGACCGGTGTTTCGCGGTTACCGAGGCGCCCCAGGTCGCTGAGCACCTTGGCGATGATTCCCGAAGACGAGATGTAGGTGACGCCGGCCATGACCGTCGCCCCCACGACGCCCCAGCCGAGAATCAAGCCGACCACCGCGCCGGGAGTCGCGTTGAGGACGATGTCGACGATGCCCGCTACGCGTGAGCGTTTGAGACCGGTCACGAGCTCGGCCGCGGTGTATTCGAGCCCCAACAGCAACAAGAGCAGGACGATCCCGATCTCACTTGCCAGATGGGAGAACTCGCCGATGTCTCCGAGTTGGATGAAACCGCCCTGTCCGAAGCACAGGCCGCCGATCAGGTAGAACGGGATCGGCGACATCCCCACGCGAGCAGCGAGTCGTCCGAGCAGTCCGAGCGCGAAGAAGACCGCGCCGAGTTCGATCAGTGCGAGGGTGGTTGTGTCCACGCGCCAGTCAGCCGTTGGCCAAGATTTTTGCCGCTGCGGCCAAACCGTCCGGCGTTCCGACTGCTACGAGAAGATCTCCCCCGGTGAAGGTGAAGTCGGGGTTCGGGGACGGGCTGACCTGTCCGGCACGCATGACGGCGACGATGGAGACTCCGGTACGCGTGCGCATGCCTGTGTCCCCGAGGGTCTGCCCGTCGTAGCGCGAACCGTCCTTGATGTAGAGCTGTTTGGTTCGAATGCCCGGAAGGTCACGGTGCTCTTCTTCGAGCTGCGCAACGAGCTGTGGGGCACCCAGGAGATTGCTGAGCGCTGCCGCTTCCTCTGTGGTCAGAGGCAGCGAGGCAGCACACGCGTCAGGGTCGTCTGCCTTGGACACGATGAGGTCGGTATGACCGTCCCGATGGGTGACGACACCCACGCGACGACCGGAAGACAGAACAAAATCCTTGCGCGTCCCGATCCCCGGTAGTGGGGTGACTTCTACGTTCATATACCAACGGTAGCGCCGATCGGCGACCTGCATCGCGTGAGGGCCACAATCCGCCGGGAGCACTTCGCGGCGAGCGAACCGGCGACCTACCGAACCGGCGAAAACACGCCGTTCTCGTCCGGAAGATACTCGACGACAGCGGTGACGGCTGCGACCGGAATCGGGGCGTACAGATGCGGGAATCGCATCGATTCCGGGTCAGAAGGGACACCCGGTTCGTACTTGACCTGACCACCGAGCAGGGCCGGATCGATGGCGAGAAGGACTATGTCTTCGCGGCCGGCGAAGATCCGATTCGCCGGGAGATGAACTTGCGCCGGAGTCGACATGTGAACAAATCCCTCCGCCTCGAATCCGTCGGGGATACGTTCGCCGTGCTGTTGTGCCCGCGCCCATTCCTCGCGCGTGCACATGTGGAGCAACTCGACGCTCTCGTCGACAAGTGGTTCGCGTCCCGGGTTCATCCGCCCAGAATATCGGGCTGAGGTCGGCGATTCGAATCAGCTGTCAGCGAACAATCTTCACCCGAGAATGCCTGCCCAGCGCATTTCCAGTGAGACACAACACTAAGAAACGCCTTCGGGAACAACCCGTAAACCCCAAACGTCTGTAAGAGTGGATCTACCGCGCCATTCCGACGCGGCGGACCAGGCCCCAGGCACGCGGCCCGAATGCCGCAAAGCCAGTACGGAGGAGTCATGCCCGGAACACTGACCAGCCCACAGTTGACCGCTGCCGACCGGTGCGACCGGTGCGGTGCCGGAGCACGCGTACGCGCCGTGCTTCCCACCGGCGGCGAGCTTCTCTTCTGCGGACACCACGCAACCGAACACGCGGATCGACTTCGCGAGATGAATGCCGTCGTCTCCGAAAGCGAACCCGCAATCTGACCTGTCAGCCGGGGGTGGCCTCTTCACGAGGCGCGCCATGAACGCCAGAACGGGCGATCACATTCACTGTGATCGCCCGTTCTGCCGTTCCGGGGCCGCAAACACGCGAAGCGTGCGGGACCGGTATCGGCTGCTACCAGCTGCGTAGGATCGCGATGCGCTCGGTCAGCTGATCGACAGTCGCGATGGCCGTCGGCGGGCCTCCGCACACTCGGCGAAGTTCCGCGTGAATGATGCCGTGTGGTTTGCCGGTGCGGTGAACGTTCATCGCCACCAACCCGTTCAGCTCCTTGCGGAGCGCTCCGAGCTGATCTGCCGTGGCCGCTCGATCGGATACCACTGCCGCCGTGGGTTGCGGTGCGGCGGCCTTGGCCGAGTTGGCCTCGACCTGTGTCTGCTGGCGTTGACGCAGCAATGCCCGCATCTGATCGGCGTCGAGTAGGCCTGGCAGACCGAGGTAGTCGGCTTCCTCGTCACTTCCGGCGAATGTCGCGGTACCGAAGGACGATCCGTCGTAGATCACCTGGTCGAGTTCGGCATCGGCGCCCAGGGACGTGAACGCCTTCTCCTCCTCGCCCAGCTCGTCCTTCTGCTTGTTCGCATCGGCGAGCAGGTCGTCTTCGAGGCCGTCCTTCTCACGATGCGGCTTGCCGAGTACGTGGTCACGCTGAGCCTCGAGCTGTGCAGCAAGGTCGAGAAGCACCGGCACCGACGGCAGGAAGACGCTGGCAGTTTCGCCCTTACGACGCGAACGCACGAAGCGCCCGATCGCCTGAGCGAAGTACAGCGGGGTCGACGCGCTTGTCGCGTACACACCGACCGCCAGACGGGGAACGTCGACGCCCTCGGACACCATGCGCACCGCGACCATCCATTTCTGGTCGCTCGCACCGAATTCGGCGATTCGCTTGGACGCGGTGGGGTCGTCGGACAGCACGACGGCCGGCTGTTCGCCGGTGATCGCTGTCAACGCCTTCGCGTACTCGCGGGCCACCGTCTGGTCCGTCGCGATGACAAGTCCGCCGGCATCGGGCATACCCGTACTGCGCAGCTGCGCCAAACGGGTGTCTGCTGCTTGCAGCACGGCAGGAATCCAGTCGCCGGCAGGGTCCAAGGCCGTACGCCATGCCCGAGTCGTCTGCTCGGCGCTCAGCGGCTCGCCGAGCCGAGCGGTGAATTCCTCGCCGGCGTTGTTTCGCCACCGCGCCTCGCCCGAGTAGGCGAGAAACACGACGGGGCGAACCACGCCGTCCTTGAGGGCATCCGAGTATCCGTAGGAGTGATCGGCTTTCGAGCGGAGCAGACCTTCCTTGTCCGGCTCGTACTCGACAAAAGGAATGGCACTGTCGTCACTGCGGAACGGAGTTCCGGTCAGTGCGAGACGCCTGGTCGCGTCGCCGAACGCCTCACGAATGGCGTCGCCCCAGCTCTTGGCGTCGCCGCCGTGGTGGATCTCGTCGAGGATGACCAGCGTCTTGCGGCCCTCGGTGCGCACACGGTGCTTCGACGGGTGCGAGGCAACCTGGGCGTAGGTCAGCACGACGCCGTGATAGTCACTCGAGGTCTGGCCGGTCGAGTTGGAGAACCGCGAGTCCAATGCCAGGCCGGATCGCTGAGCGGACTCCGCCCACTGGTGCTTGAGGTGCTCGGTCGGCGCCACGACGGTTATCTGGTCGACCGTCCGGTCACGGAGCAATTCCGAAGCTACCCGCAAAGCGAAGGTGGTCTTACCTGCTCCCGGCGTTGCGACCGCCAGAAAGTCACGCGGACTGCTGGAAAGGTACTTGGTCAGTGCACGGCGCTGCCATGCACGAAGGGAACCGGTAGGGGCGCCAGGTTGGGTTCCCGCGGATTGAGCTCCGGCGGGTTCGGGCGAATTGCCGAACTCGGCTGCCACGGTCTCAGACGTCATAGGCCGCGCCTCCACTGGAATCGCACTGTTGTCTCGCGCTCCTCGAATTTTCATCAATGTCCGGCGACGAGCCTAGCCGCCGCCACCGACGAAAGCCGCACTCGAAGCGCGTACTCATGGCCGTTCTCACTTCGGCCGGCGAGGTTTCGCTGCTCTCGCATCCTGCCGACCTGCACGCGAATTGTCTCAGAAATGTGCGACACGTCGGCGCCATGGTTGGGCAACCGGGTGTGTCGTCAGGGATGCTGGAGACATCATGAGTGAAGCGCGAGGCGAGAAGTCGAGCGGAAGTGATCTGCACCACCGCAGATGGCATCCGCTACGCCGCACCGGGCAGTTGATCGGTCGCACACTGAGCAAGGCCTGGGACGATTCCATCTTCGGAAAGGCGGCTACGGCCGCGTTCTGGCAAACGCTGTCACTGGCTCCCCTGCTGCTGGGCCTTCTCGGAATGATCGGATACATCGGTGGGTGGTTCGGACCCAACACCGTCGAGATCATCGAATCCAAGATCGTCACGTTCAGCGGAACGATCTTCAGCGAAAGCGTCGTCGACCAGATCATCCGCCCGACGGTGACGGACGTCCTTCAGCGCGGACGACCGGAGATAATCTCGGTGGGCTTCCTGCTCTCCCTGTGGGCGGGATCATCGGCGATCAGTACGTTCGTCGACTCGATCGTGGAAGCACACGGTCAGCAGGATGCGCGCAATCCCATCTGGCAGCGCATCTTCGCCCTGCTGCTCTACGTGATGTTCCTGGTGATGGCGGTATTCATCCTGCCGCTGGTAGCTCTCGGACCGACTCTCGTCGGGCGAGCACTGCCGGCCTCCTGGTACGTGGTCGGATCGAATCTGGTCGACACGTTCTACTACCCCGCTGTCGGTCTGCTGGTGATCATCGGCCTCACGACGCTCTACAAGGTCGCTCTGCCGAAGTCGCTGCCGTGGCATCGGCTGCTCGCGGGCGCGCTGGTCGCCGGTGTGTTCTTCATGGCCGCCAGCACCGGATTGCGCTGGTACCTGGGATTCGTCACCAGCACCGGCTACACGTACGGCGCACTGGCAACGCCGATCGCATTTCTGCTCTTCACGTTCTTCCTCGGTTTCGCCGTCGTCCTCGGCGCCGAGTTCAACGCGACGGTTCAGGAGTTCTGGCCGGCTCGTGCCACTCGGATGGAGCAGATGCGAGAGTGGCTTGCGGCTCAGAACACCGACGACGAGACCGGTCCGGTCACCAACCTGACCTGGCACCTGGCCACCAGCCCGATCCGCATCTCGGGCGACAAAGCGGATCCGGCCACGGTCCCGTCGTACGGGCGGCCCCGCAGCAGACAAACGGAGTCGCGCCAGAACTCGTGCGCCGACCAAGATCCCTGCGATGAACCGCAGGCAGACGCGAAGAGCCCGGCGGCCGACTGCGTCGAGGCTGTCGATCCGCCGAGCTCCGGAAGTACTCCCGCGCGCGTGACCCGAGGTCAGTCGCCCTTGCGGAGCCCTTCGTAAATCTTCTTGCAGTCCGGGCACACCGGTGATCCCGGCTTGGCGGACTTCGTCACGGGAAACACCTCGCCGCACAGCGCGACGACATGGGTTCCCATGACGGCGCTCTCGGCGATCTTGTTCTTCTTCACGTAGTGGAAGAACTTCGGGGTGTCGTCGTCGGTCGTTTCGTCGGTGGAGACGTCGGGACGTTCCTTGGTTTGAGTGCTCACCCCTCCAATAATGCCGTCTCCGTCACAGCGGTGCGACCCACGGGTCGTGTGCAATTGTCGGCCGAGAGTGGAACAGTGGAGTCATGGCACGAAATGGCGCGTTCGGCAGGTCCGACGAGGCCGGGACTCCCGATAATCCCGTACTGATCACCGAAGCGCAGAAGTCCGTCGAAGAACAGCACAAAGCCCGAGTGCGCAAGTACATGATCATCATGTCCTTCCGGTTCCCGGCGTTGATCCTCGCGGCGATCGCGTACGGCATCTGGGCCAACGCCTGGATCTCGATGCTCATCATCGGTGCATCCATTCCGCTTCCCTGGATCGCCGTCCTGATCGCCAACGACCGACCACCGCGCACCAAGGACGAACCGAGCCGATACGACGGACGAAAGAAGACCGCAGGCGAGATCGAATCCGCGACGCACCACACCATCGAAGGCTGACAAGTTCCGCCTGCGAGAATGACGGGGTGAGAAGCGAAACGCTCCTGTCCATCACCCCTGCGCTGCGTGAGGCTCTGCTTCGCAATCGATTCGACACGGGAACCATGCTCGAGGCATTGGGTCCCGAAGTTCACGCCGCTCTCGGCCGAAGTGAGCCGGTGCCCGTGCGCCGCGCCACCCGAGAACTCGGGGACCTGGGCGTTCTCATCAGACTGTTCCTTCTCGCCGATGATTGCCCGGCAGGCGACGTCGCCGCGGCGTTGACTCCGCTGACAATTGCGCAGTGCGTCGACGCCGGCCTGCTCGAAGGTGAAAACTTCGACAGTGAGAATCCGCTCGTGCGGGCCGCGGTCGATCTTCGCCCCATAGACGTCGGCGACGGCGACCGTTGGGTGATCTCGGATCTCGACGGCGGAATCCGTCCCAAGAAGGCCACGGCCGATCACGTGCTGGGCGTCGGACATGCGTCACTGTCCTTGCTGCAGGCCACGCCCACCGCGAAGGTCGGCAGCGTGCTCGACCTCGGTACGGGATGCGGCATCCAAGCCCTGCACGCAAACACGTACGCCGATTCGGTCACCGCAACCGACATCAACCAACGCGCCGTCGACCTCACGGCCGCAACCATGGCGCTCAACGGACTGGACGTCGAACTGCTTCAAGGGTCCTGGTTCGAACCCGTCGAGGGTCGAACCTTCGACCAGGTGGTCGCCAATCCCCCGTTTGTCGTCGGCGAGGCACGCGTCCATCACACGTACCGCGATTCCGGCCTCGATCTCGACGGTGCGAGCGAATTGATGATCTCGCGCTCGATCGACTATCTGAACCCCGGCGGCACGGCAGCACTGTTGGCCTCGTGGGTGCACATCGAAGGACAGGACTGGCGTTCGCGGATCGCGTCGTGGCTGCCGGCGCACGGCGTCGACGCCTGGGTGGTGCAGCGCGACGTGGCGGACCCAGCTCTGTACGTCGGCACGTGGCTCAAGGACGGCGGGCAGGATCCGCGAGATCCGGAATCGGCATCGAGAGCAAACGCCTGGCTGGATCACCTCGAAGAAGCCGATGTCGAGGGCGTCGGCTTCGGTTTCGTGTTCCTTCGCCGCACCGACTCCCCCACCGACCTGATGGCCGAGGACCTCATGCACGGCTTCTCGGACCCGCTCGGGGCCGAGGCGCTTGCTTACTTCGACCGTCTTGCCTGGTTGCGTGAACACGACGTCCTCGAGGAGCGATTCGTCCTCGATCCGGACACGGCTCTCGAACGCGTCTACCTCCCCGGCGACGAGGGATGGCAGCAAGTGGTCACGCGTGTGCACCGCGGCAACGGACCGCACTGGCAGCACGAGATCGACGAGCTCGGTGCTGCGCTGCTGGCCGGGCTCCGAGCGGACGGACTGGTGGTCGACGAACTGGTCGAACTTCTTGCCGCGGCGAACGGCGAAGACCCGGACCAGCTACGTGAGGCCGTCGTCACATTGCTGGTCTCGCTTGTCCGGCACGGGTTGGTGCTTCCCGTCACGAACTGAGTTCCCGGTGAGTTGCAGATTTTTGTGTTCTCAGCAACTTCTCAGGACGACTGGGAAATAACTGCAGGTCACGGCGTTTTAGCGGAAATCGGCGCGGGAACTTTCCCGGAACTCTCACACGTTGAACTGTGTGAGAGACCGCCGATAGGGAGGCAAGTCATGACAAGCCCCAGCACCACTACTCGCATTCGTCCGAGCGCCGCAGATCTGGACGCCCAGAGCCCGGCCGCAGACCTGGTCCGCGTCTACCTGAACGGGATCGGTCGTACTGCACTGCTGACAGCAGCAGACGAGGTCGAACTGGCGAAGCGAATCGAAGCGGGGCTGTACGCCAGCCACGTCCTTGCCACGGGAAAGCGCCTGACAGTCGCCAAGAAGAGGGATCTCGCAACGATCGTTCGCGAGGGACAGTCGGCGCGTAGCCACCTCCTGGAAGCGAACCTGCGACTCGTCGTGTCGCTGGCCAAGCGCTACACCGGCCGCGGAATGCCGCTCCTCGATCTCATTCAAGAAGGCAACCTCGGACTCATCCGTGCCATGGAGAAGTTCGACTACGCCAAGGGCTTCAAGTTCTCGACGTACGCCACCTGGTGGATCCGTCAGGCGATCACCCGCGGAATGGCTGATCAGAGCCGCACCATCCGGCTCCCAGTCCACCTCGTGGAGCAGGTCAACAAGCTCGCCCGCATCAAGCGCGAACTGCACCAGCAGCTCGGGCGCGAAGCGACGGACGACGAGTTGGCCGAAGAGTCGGGCATTCCCGCCCACAAGATCGCGGACCTGCTCGACCACAGTCGCGACCCGGTAAGCCTGGACATGCCAGTCGGCAACGACGAAGAAGCTCCCTTGGGCGACTTCATCGAAGATTCCGAGGCGACTTCGGCGGAGAACGCCGTCATCGCCGGTCTGCTGCACAGCGATGTGCGCAGCGTGCTCGGGACGCTCGACGAGCGCGAGCAGCAGGTCATCCGACTTCGCTACGGTCTCGACGACGGCCAGCCTCGCACCCTCGATCAGATCGGCAAGCTCTTCGGCCTCTCGCGTGAGCGGGTTCGTCAGATCGAGCGTGAGGTCATGGGCAAGCTCCGCGTCGGCGATCGCGCCGAGAAACTGCGTTCCTACGCGAGCTGATCAAACAACACAGCACGTGCGTCAGCGCGCCACACCACTCGCGCTGACGCACCGCACAAAGCACCGGCCACCGCTTATTCCCTCCCCCTCGGGAATGTGCGATGGCCGGTGTTGTTCGCTGTGTCTACCGCAACCGCAGCGCCTACCGCAGACGCTGTATCTACCGCAGACGCCTGGGGCCCAGGTCGATTGCGCTCGGCTCGGGCCCGATGCGTACTCGCGAATCGGTGATCTCCGCGCCGGTAGCCGAAGCAAGTACCGGCTCACAGGCCAGTTCGCGGACTTCCGGAATGTCGTCGGCCAGCGCCGAGATCCGCTGGACCAGATCGACCAAGGCACCCTTGTTGACCGGGACGGCGTTGCGATATCCGGAGAGCAGCGGCGCTGCCTTGGGTGCGTCGATCAACTCCGTAGCAGCGTCTTCCGTGAGCGGCAGTACGCGATAGGCACGGTCCCCGAGGAGATCGGAGATCACACCGGCGAGACCGAATGAGATCAGCGAACCGAACGACGGGTCGTCTTGGACACCAACCACACACCCGATGCCCTTGGTTGCCATTTTCTGCACGTGCAGCAGCGGTTCACCCGACGCGGCCGCAAGATCTCGGTAAGCGAGGCGCACCGATTCAGGTCCACTCAGATCCAGCCTGACGCCGCCCAGATCCGGTCGGTGGCGCCACATTTCGCCGGTTGCCTTGACCGCGACCGGGTAGCCGACAGCATCCGCTGCCTCTACAGCTTCGTCTTCGCTCAGGACCGAACGGAATTCGACGACTGCAACCCCGTAGCACTCGAGAAGAGCTGCTGCTTCGACGTCCGAAAGCCAACGGCCAGGCGAGTTTTCAAGCCAGGCGGCCACCATCTTCTGGGCTCGTTCGGAGTCGATCCCCGCGGGGCGAACAACCTTCGACGCAGGCTTGCTGCGCCACTCCGCGTAACGCCAGGCCCTCGCCAACGCCAGTGCGGCGCGCTCCGGCCCTGGGTAGGACGGCACCGAACCGCGGGTCGGGTTTCCGACTTCGTCGCGGACCGCCAGGACGTCCGGCACACCCTCGGCTGCGAGGAACGTCGTGAGAATCGGCTTGTCCGAGCCGGCGACGGCGTCTTTGAGTGCTTTCGCGAACGGCTCGACCGGAATGGCAACCGGAGGAACGAAGACGGCGATGACGGCATCGACGTCGAACGACGCCAACGCGTCGCGCACGGCAGCGGCGAACAGTTCCGGACTCGCCTGGGCACCAAGGTCGACCGGGTCGCTGACCTGCAAACCTTCACTGCGGGCGGCGTCCGCGGCAAGGACACCGAGCGCGGTCGAGTTGCCGATGACAGCAAGCCGCGGACCCGCCGGCAACGGCTGGTATCCGAAGAGCAAGGCACAGTCGAACAATTGTGAAATGGAGCCGACCTGGATGACGCCCGCCTGTTCGAAGAGGGCGCGGACGATCGAATCGTCGATCTCGACTCCGGTGGCGGCGAGAACCGGCGGAACCGCGTGCCGACCGCTCTTGACCGCGACGATCGGCTTCTTCCGCGCAACTCGGCGGGCGATCCGGGAGAACTTTCGCGGGTTGCCGAAGCTCTCCAGGTAGAGAAGGACCACTTCGGTGGACTGGTCGGAATCCCAGTACTGCAGAAGGTCGTTGCCCGAGACGTCCGCACGGTTGCCGGCAGAAACGAAGGCGGACAACCCGATTCGGCTGCGCGCGGCTTCGTCGAGAATGGCGATACCGAGCGCGCCGGACTGACAGAAGAAACCCACGTTGCCTGCCACCGGCAAGACCGGCGCGAGAGTCGCATTCAACGAGATCGCGGGGTCGTTGTTCGCGACACCCAGCGCATTCGGACCGATGAGGCGCATTCCGTGAGCGCGTGCTGCATGGACCAGTTTGCGTTCGGACGAGCGTCCGTCCGGACCGCTCTCGCTGAAGCCCGACGAGACCACCACCAGCGCTTTGACGCCCTTGTCGAGGCAGTCGTCGAGTACCGAATTGATCGATTCTGCAGGTACAGCCACGACGGCGAGATCGACGTCGTCAGGAATGTCGCGAACAGTTGGGTACGCCCGCACCCCGTGAACCGAACGATGCTCCGCGTTGACGGGGTAGACCGGTCCGGTGAATCCGCCGCGCAGCAGGTTGGTCAACACCGCGTTACCCACCTTGGCGGGGTCCGCTGATGCGCCGATCACTGCCACCGATCGTGGACTCAGCACGTTTCCCATGCTGCGGGCCTCAGCTGCCCGCTCACGCGAATTACGTACTGAAACAAGCGCTTCCGTCGGGTCGATCGCGAATTCGAGGCGCAGCACGCCACCGTCGAACGAGCGGCTCACCTGATACCCCGCCTCACGGAACACCGTCACCATGTTGCGGTTCTCGGACAGGACCTCGGCGACGAACATCGTCAGGCCGTTCTCGGCCGCTGCTGCTGCCAGGTATTCGAGCAGGATCGGGCCGAGGCCGCGCCCCTGGTGTGCGTCGGCAACGACGAAGGCGACCTCGGCAGACTTTCCGTCACCGACGTCGAGGAGTCGCTCGTAGCGACCCACCGCGATGATCTCGTCGCCGAGCATCATCACGAAGGCGACGCGGTTGTGGTGGTCGACCGTCGTGAAATTCTTCACGTCGCGCGCCGACATCGTGGGGTACGGGCCGAAGTAGCGCAGGTACCGAGTGCGCTCGGAGAGTTTGCCGTGGAATTCGACGAGCTTGTCCGCGTCCTCGGGAACGATGGGTCGCAACGCCACCGCGCCGCCGTCGGAGGCGAGAACATCGACTACCCACGAATGGGGATAGGTGTGAGCCGGGTCGGTCTTCGGCGCCTGGTCGCTCGCGCCGCCGGCATCGGTATCGGACTGTTCAGTCACGGGGATCCTCCGGGTCGAGTCCGAGTAGCGGGAACGAAGCGCGGCGTGTGGCGATGATCGCCGAGTCGATTCGGGTGAGTGCACGATCTACCGAGGCGACACCTGTCTCCGGTGTACCACCCGGGCCGTCCCACGGGGTGTAGGCGACATCTCCGCCGTCGCCCATGGTCGGCGGGAGGTCGACGCTCGGCGCTCGCAGCTTCGTCGATTCCTTCCACTCGTCAGGCACAGCTGTGTCGACGTCGACCTCGCGATCGAGCGCGGCAGCGATCAGGTGAGTCCATGCCCTCGGCACGACGCGAACCAGTCCGTATCCGCCGCCGCCGACTGCCAGCCACCGGCCCTCGGAGTAGCGGTCGGCAAGATCGCGCATTGCCAGGAACGCTGCTCGCTGGCCGTCGACGGTCAGAGCGAGGTCCGCGAGCGGGTCCTCGCGGTGCGAGTCGACTCCGCACTGGCTGATGATGATCTGCGGGCGGAAGGCTGCAATGGCTCCCGGGACGACGGCGTGAAATGCGCGCAGCCACAACGCGTCGACGGTCCCGGGAAGCACCGGGATGTTCACTGCAGTGCCTTCAGCGGCCCCGTCGCCGACCTCGCTCGACCATCCGGTGTTCGGCCACAAGGTTGCCGGGTGCTGATGCAGCGAGACCGTGAGCACCCGGGGGTCCCCGAGGAACGCATGTTGCACTCCGTCGCCGTGATGAGCGTCGACGTCGATGTAGGCGATGCGGTCGTAGCCGTTGTCGAGCAGCCACGAAATCGCCACAGCCGCATCGTTGTAGACGCAGAATCCCGAAGCCCAATCCGCCATCGCGTGGTGCATGCCGCCGCCGATGCTGACCGCGCGTCGCGTACGTCCCGAAGCGATTTCCTGCGCTGCGGCCAGCGAGCCGCCGGCGAGGATCGCACTTGCTTCGTGCATGTGCGGGAAGACCGGGTTGTCCTCGGTACCGAGCCCGTGGGGAACATCCTGGCCGCTCACACCGTTGTTCGCAGAGTTACCCGCGTCTTTGACCGCTGCAAGATATGCCGGTGTGTGGATTCTGAGGAGGTCGGCATCGGACGCGGCGCTCGGTTCGAGAAATTCGATGCCCTCGAGAAGTCCGAGGCTTCGCGAGAGTGCCATCGTGAGATCGAGGCGAGTGGGATTCATCGGGTGATCGGCGCTCCACCGATAGCTCAGGTACTCCGGACTCCACACCACGACTCGATTCGCTCGAGACGCCGCGGGGTCCCCGTCAGATCTGATCGACGCGGTCATGGGATCACGCTACTTCCTTCTCGTTTCGTGCCGCACACCACACTCGCGGCCCGCTTCGGAGACCGAGATCGAGTGACACGAATCCAATTCGGACACGCGCTGGACTCGCCGCAGTGGAGGCGGCACCGGAACCACGAACTGAACGGTAGAATGATCAACTGACGAAGGGGTTGAGTGTGAAGGATCTAGTCGACACCACGGAGATGTATCTCCGGACGATCTACGACTTGGAAGAAGAGGGCGTAGTCCCACTCCGGGCGCGGATCGCCGAACGGCTCGAACAGAGCGGACCCACCGTCAGCCAGACAGTTGCGCGTATGGAGCGCGACGGCTTGCTGATGGTCGCCGGCGATCGACATCTGGAACTCACCGACAAGGGTCGCGATCTCGCGATCTCTGTCATGCGTAAGCACCGGTTGGCAGAGCGCCTACTGGTGGACGTCATCGGTCTCAAATGGGAAGACGTACATGCCGAGGCATGCCGTTGGGAGCACGTGATGAGCGAGGAGGTCGAGCGTCGGCTCGTCGTCGTTCTGAACAACCCCACGACGTCGCCATACGGCAACCCGATTCCGGGCTTGGACCAGTTGGGACTCGACGGCCCGGTTGCCACCACCGAAACGTTGGTGCGCCTGACCGATATTCCGCACGGCGCACAGACAGCTGTGGTCGTTCGGCGACTCGCCGAGCACGTGCAGTCCGATCCCGAGGTGATCGCGCAGCTGCGTGACGCCGGCGTCGTTCCCGACGCCAGGGTGACGGTCGAAACCCGTCCGGGCTCGGTGACTATCATCGTGCCGGGTCACAGCGGGTTCGACCTGTCCGAGGAAATGGCTCACGCCGTTCAGGTCAAGCAGGTCTGAGGAACTAGATGAAACTCCTGGTCACCGGCGGCGCCGGTTACGTCGGCAGTGTGTGCAGCACTGTGTTGCTCGAGCGTGGACACGAAGTTGTCGTCATCGACGACCTCTCCACCGGAAATGCCGACGCGGTGCCTGCCGGTGCCGAGTTCATCGAAGGGGATGTGGGGGCGCTGGCCGCCGACATCCTCGGCAATGCGGGTTCTCCGGTTTTCGACGGCGTACTTCACTTCGCTGCGCAGTCGCTGGTCGGCGAATCCGTGCTGCACCCCGAAAAGTACTGGCGCGGAAACGTCGTCACGACCATCGAGCTGCTCGAGGCGATTCGTGTCTCCGGCACTCCCCGGCTCGTGTTCTCTTCCACCGCCGCAACGTACGGCGAGCCGGAGCAGTCCCCCATCGTGGAAACCGCTCCGACCCGCCCTACGAATCCGTACGGCGCGACCAAGCTCGCGATCGATCATGCGATCACCTCGTACTCGATCGCTCACGGCCTCGGTGCGACCAGCTTGCGCTACTTCAACGTCGCAGGTGCGTACAAGTCCGCCGGTGAGAACCGGGTGATCGAAACCCACCTGATTCCGCTCGTCCTTCAGGTCGCACTCGAGCAGCGAGACAAGATCTCGGTATTCGGAACCGACTGGCCCACGCCGGACGGCACCGCGGTACGCGACTACATCCACGTGCTTGACCTCGCCGAAGCGCATCTGCTGGCGCTCGAATCCTCGGTTCCCGGCGAGCACCGCATCTACAACCTCGGAAGTGGTGCCGGCTTCAGCGTGCGCGAGGTGATCGCTGCCTGTGCGCGGGTCACCGGCCTGCCGATCAACGTCGAAGACGCGTCACGACGGCTGGGTGATCCGGCCGTACTGATCGCATCGAGCGACAAGGCGATTGCCGAGTTGGGTTGGACGCCCACGCGTACCGATCTCGACGTCATAGTCGCCGATGCATGGCAGTTCCTCCAGGATCTGGGCGACCGCTCACACGCTGCTCGCTAGCTTCCACTCGGCAGCGCCGGCGGCAAGCCGGCAATTCCGAGCGATTCCCCGATGGACAATCCGACGGCCGCAAGGTCACGGATCCCATCGGGGTGCACACCGGATTGGAGCGATAAATCCAGCAATCCGGCCAAGGTATGTTCCGAATCGGCCGACAGAGCGGCAGACAGCGCAACACCTGCCAGGGGCCCGTCGCCGCGCACGTATGCAAAGAACCCGAGAAGTGTTGCCGGCCAAGCTCGTTCGGGAGACGGTACTTCATGGGTAAGTACGAGCCACAATTGCTCGGCATGTGCGGCAACCGACGTGATCGCCAGACCCAACACCACGTCGCGCACGTGAACGTCCGTCAAAGCGACCACCAGATCGGCGCATTCCTGCGGGTCAGGGTAGTAAGTGCCCGCCTCCACACGGCGGACTTGTTCCAATACCAGATCGACCCGGCGCTGAACTGCTGCATCACGGCTTGATCCTCCGCTGTACTCACTCGATTCTCGGCGGCTCGCGATCAGTCGGGCAATAGCATCGTGATTGCGAGCGGCACCGTGTACCCACCGGACCAGTTCCTCGCGCGAACGGCGAATGACCCTCCCGCCCAACACCTGCGCCGCCGCGACCGACGAAGATGCCGGGTCTGGCAGGGCGCCGCGGTGAATCGAACGCGTGACGCTCGTCCACGGCTGGTCAGATTCTATTGCGGCCGTGCACAATACGTCAGCCAGCTCGACGCAGGTTCCGCCGAGCATGTCTTCGAATACCTCGGCCAGCTCGATGGTTTCGTCGATGAGAGTTTCAGCTGTCGAGCAATTGGTGATCACCACGAGAACGACCGCACGCGCTCGTTCCCCGTCACACACGGCGGCGAACTGGCGCAGCGCCGCGCTCATCTGCCTCGCAGGCTTTCCCTTGACGCTGGGAAAGTAGTCGTGTCGCATTACCGGGCCGAGCGTCGAGGCGGAGGCGCCCATCAGAGACAGCGCAACGACGGAGTTGGACGGATGGAATCCCAGGAGGGCGGGTATTGCCGCGATTAATTCGCCTGGATCGGAAACACGTTCAACGCGTCCGAAAAGGGCCAGGTCGTCGTCGGAGAATTCGAATTCTCCTGGAAGAGGTGATGTGGTCATGCACAGACCCTCGCCGATCGCCCCGATGCCGCCATCCGCTCGACCAGGGAAAACAGCGACGTCGAATTCGTCTGTGGATTATCGAGTCAGTTGGGGACGAATGATCGCGCCGCACCGAAAAGGTCCGCTCTGTGTCGGACCCGTGTGCTGCGAAATCACTTGCCTGCTTTGACCTTCTGTACGGCTGCGGTGAACGCTTGATCCAGAGGTGCCGTCGAGGGCGTCGCAGAACCGAACGTCATCAGTGTTGTTGCTACCCGTACGTCGCCGACCTGCGCGATCAATGTCAGCATCGTCTGATCGCCGGCTGCGGCTTTGGGGGACACGACGGTGCGGCGAAGTGACATCGTCTTGTCGGCATCGATCGGCGACGGCGGAAGAATTTCCGTCGTCACTGTAGTGGTGACGCCGTTCGCAGTGACCGTCATGGATGGGCACTGGCGCGTTTGCGCTTCCAACTCGTCCAGTGGTGCATCGACCTTCGTGAGTTCGACCGAAATCGTTGCCCTCGTCGCATTGTCGGTCCCGACCGCCATCACGGTCCCGTTCGGACCGTAATCCTGTTCCGGTGGCTCACATTCGGATGGATCGACGGTGGCACCGCGTGGGACGCCGACTAGATCCGGCGCTGCCATCGGAACGGCCTGCGGGGGCAGCACAACAGCGCCGAAGGGCTCGGGAAATTCCTCGGGAGTCAGCAGCAGTTCGGACAACGGTGCCGCCGTTTTCGGAGAGGTGGATTTCGGCGTCGAGGATTTGGGTGCAGTCGTCGTACTCGGCGCCGCTGAGCCGCTGTCGGTCGCACCGGCAGTCGCCGGCGCGGAGTCCGGAACGGGTGCACCTTGGACCGACCCGGAGCAGCCCGCGAGTAGTGCAACGGCGGCCACCGCAGCAAGGGAGCATGCGGCCACTCGCCTGGACGATCGTGGACACACCCGCATGTAAGCCTCCGCACTCGACCTCGACCGATCCCGACAATCGACCAATGCATTTCGGACAAATCGGCCGTGCCGACCTTGTCTTCCACTCTGCCATGTCCGAAGCCGCGCACCCGACATCTAGCGAACGCCCAGGCCAAGTGTCGAAAGATACCGCTCGGCTTCGCTCTCGGCGAACGTCCGTCTCGTCGGATCGGGAATGATCGGTCACCGACTCGGTGTTCTTACCGATGAACGTCTGATCCAGTGCTGTCGGGCACCTGACTCCGATGCTGTCGAGCGTGCGCCGATAGTGGACACTTGAGATCAAGACCGAAGAGCGAAGGGGACTGCGATGGACGAACAGTCGAGGATGTACGAGCTGGAATTTCCGGCGCCCCAGTTGGCGGCTGCCGACGGCCAGGGACCGATCCTGATTCACGGACTCGAGGGTTACTCCGACGCCGGTCACGCCGTGAAGTTGGCGACGACGCATCTGCGCGAAAGCCTGGAAACCGAGCTTGTCGCGTCGTTTGCTGTCGACGAGCTGATCGACTACCGCTCACGTCGACCAACGATGACGTTCAAGGCCGATCATTTCTCCGATTACGACGCTCCGGCGCTCAATCTGTACGCACTGCGCGATACGGCCGGCACGCCGTTCCTGCTGCTCGCAGGGATGGAACCGGACCTCAAGTGGGAGCGGTTCACCACGGCCGTTCGTCTGTTGTCCGAACAGCTGGGAGTGCGTCGAACCATCGGGCTCAACGCGATTCCGATGGCAATCCCGCACACCCGACCGCTGGGTGTGACAGCACATTCGACCAACAAGGACCTGATCCAGGACCATCAGCGTTGGTCAGGTGAATTGCAGGTTCCCGGCAGCGCATCGTCACTCCTCGAGCTTCGTATGTCTCAGCACGGGCACGAGGCGATGGGCTTTTCGGTGCATGTCCCCCACTACCTCGCGCAAACGGACTACCCGGGCGCCGCAGAAACTTTGCTCGAAAACGTTTCCGAGGTTTCGGATCTGGAATTGCCCTTGGTTGCACTGGGTGAGGCCGCGGCGCGCGTTCGGGAACAGGTTAACGAGCACATAGCCGGGAACGAAGAAGTTCAGACTGTAGTCCACGCTTTGGAGCGTCAATACGACACTTTTGTCGCCGCTCAGGAACAACAGTCGTCCCTTCTGGCCGGCGAGGCCGACCTTCCCAGCGGGGACGAGATCGGCGCAGAGTTCGAAAAGTTCCTGGCCGAACAGGCAGGAAATGACGACTTCGGCTCAGCTGGAGACCTCGATCGAGGCGACAACTGACGAAAATGTGACGGGCGGGGCGCATAATTCGACATTGCGCGCATTCCGCAACCCCTCCGTTACCTGGGCTGTTGTTCAGGACACATCCGTCGGATAGCCTCAAACTCTGTGTGATTTTCGTTGACGGCTCAACAACTGGAGCAGACAGTCAACGTAGTCACACGCCGAGCCAGGAGGCGACATGAGCAGACCACGGAACCGTCAGCTCCGACCGGTCCCCGACGAGGAACCGCGGATGATGTTCCGGACGATTCACGGCTACCGACGCGCATTTCGGATAGCCGGCGAGGGTCCGGCAGTACTGCTCCTGCACGGAATCGGCGACAACTCGTCGACGTGGACCGAGATCATTCCCCACCTCGCCAAGAAGTACACGGTCATCGCACCTGACCTGTTGGGTCACGGCCGCTCCGACAAGCCGCGCGCCGATTATTCGGTAGCCGCGTACGCCAACGGCATGCGTGATCTCCTGTCGACACTCGGCATCGAGCACGTCACCGTCATCGGGCATTCTCTCGGCGGCGGCGTCGCGATGCAGTTCTCCTACCAATTCCCACACATGGTGGATCGCCTCGTGCTGGTCTCGGCCGGTGGCGTCACCAAGGACGTCCACCCGCTGCTGCGCCTCATGTCCGTTCCGGTGGTCAACGAGGTCGTCAAACTGCTCCGGATACCTGGCGCGATGCCGCTCGTCCGGATGGCCGGAAACCTTGCCGGTGTCGTTCACGGTTCGAATCTGCGCCCCGGCACCATGCTGCACGACACGCCAGACCTGATTCGAGTGCTCGCTGATCTCCCCGACCCCACTGCCTACGAGGCTTACCTTCGTACGCTGCGGGCAGTCGTGGACTGGCGCGGACAGGTCGTCACGATGCTCGACCGCTGTTATCTGACCGAGAATCTGCCGGTTCAACTGATCTGGGGCGACGACGACTCCGTCATTCCCGTCTCCCACGCTCACCTCGCGCACGCGGCGATGCCGAACTCACGTCTCGAAATCTTCCGCGGCTCGGGCCACTTCCCGTTCCGCGACGATCCGATGCGTTTCCTGCAGATCGTCGAAGATTTTCTTTCCAGCACCGCACCACTCGTCTTCGACGAGGCCCGCTGGCGTCACATGCTGATCTCCGGCGTCGGCGAGAACACCATCACCGGAACGTCGTCCACCCGCATGGCAGTGCTCGACGCCATGGGCTCGGACGAGCGAAGCGCAACCTGATCCGCGGTTGCGGCTAGCCTGTACGAGTGCTGCTGACGGAACTTCTCCCCGACAACGCGGATCCTGATTCCGTTTTCGACGCCTTCTCTTCGTGGACCCTCGAACGAGGTTTGACGCTCTATCCTGCCCAGGAAGAGGCCGTCATGGAGTTGGTCTCGGGTGCAAACGTGATCCTTGCGACGCCGACCGGGTCCGGCAAATCGATGGTAGCGATCGGCGCGCATTTCTATGCGATGTCGCTCGGCAAGCGCACCTATTACACAGCGCCGATCAAGGCCTTGGTGAGTGAGAAGTTCTTTGCGCTGTGTGAGGTCTTCGGTGCCGAGAACGTCGGCATGATGACCGGCGACGCCGCCGTGAACTCGTCGGCGCCGATCATTTGTGCGACGGCAGAGATCGTCGCGAATCTCGCACTGCGAGAGGGCCCGAACTCCGATATCGGCCAAGTCGTGATGGACGAGTTCCATTTCTACTCCGAACCCGATCGAGGTTGGGCGTGGCAGGTTCCGCTCATCGAGTTGCCGCACGCGCAGTTCCTCTTGATGTCGGCAACTCTCGGTGAGGTCGACTTCTTCTCCGAGGATCTGACGCGTCGCACCGGGAGGCCGACCACCGTCGTCTCCGGCACGGAACGCCCTGTGCCTTTGATGTTCTCGTACGCGACCACGCCGGTCGGCGAAACCATCGAAGATCTGGTGACCACCAACCAGTCCCCTGTCTACATCGTGCATTTCACGCAGGCGGCCGCGCTCGAGCGCGCCCAGGCACTGACGAGCGTCAACTTCTGTTCCAAGGCCGAGAAGGAAGCGATCGCCGAAGCGCTGGGCGGTTTCCGCTTCACCACGGGGTTCGGAAAGACACTCTCGCGCCTGGTCCGGCACGGCATTGGCGTTCACCATGCTGGCATGTTGCCCAAGTACCGACGGCTCATCGAAGTTCTCGCGCAGGACGGGCTTCTCAAGGTGATCTGCGGTACCGACACTCTGGGCGTCGGAATCAACGTCCCGATCCGCACGGTGCTGCTGACCGGTCTCGCCAAGTACGACGGCGTCCGCACACGGCACCTGAAAGCCCGCGAGTTCCATCAGATCGCCGGCCGCGCGGGTCGCGCAGGCTACGACACGATGGGCACCGTTGTCGTCCAGGCACCGGAACACGAAGTGGAGAATCTGCGGGCAGTCGCCAAGGCCGGCGACGATCCGAAGAAGATCAAGAAGATTCAACGCAAGAAGGCTCCCGAGGGGTTTGTGTCCTGGAGCGAAGCGACGTTCGACCGCTTGGTCGCGGCATCGCCCGAACCGTTGGTATCGCGATTCTCGGTCAGCAACTCGATGCTGCTCAATGTCATTGCCCGACCGGGCAACTGCTTCGACGCGATGCGGCATCTGTTGGAGGACAACCACGAATCGCGTCCGGCGCAACGCAAGCACATCCTCAAAGCGATCTCGCTGTATCGCGGATTGCTCAGCGCCGGCATCGTGGAACGCCTCGACGAACCCGACGAGTACGGCCGCATGGCTCGGTTGACGATGGACCTGCAACGCGACTTCGCCTTGAACCAGCCACTCTCACCGTTCGCCTTGGCGGCATTCGAACTTCTCGACGTCGAATCCGACAGTTACGCACTCGATGTCGTCTCGATCATCGAGTCGACGCTCGACGATCCGCGTCAGGTTCTGATGGCGCAGCAGCACTTCGCGCGCGGCGAAGCGGTGGCGCAGATGAAGGCGGACGGCATCGAGTACGAGGAGCGCATGGAGCTTCTCGAAGAGGTCACCTGGCCGAAACCGTTGTCGGACTTGCTGTTCCCGGCTTTCGAAATGTACCGGGGTGGCCACCCGTGGATCACCGAGTTCGCCCTCTCCCCCAAGTCCGTGGTGCGCGACATGATCGAACGCGCCATGACGTTTGCCGAATTGATCAGCCATTACGGACTCACCCGGTCCGAGGGCCTCGTCCTGCGCTACCTCGCCGACGCCTACCGCGCGCTGAGGCAAACCGTCCCGACCGAAGCGCGCACCGAGGAACTCGAAGACATCATCGAGTGGTTGGGCGAGCTGATCCGTCAGGTCGACTCGAGCCTGCTCGACGAGTGGGAGTCACTCACCGACCCCGGAGCCGAGGCAGACACGGAAGAGGTTGCGTTCGGCGCCGACATTCCCCGTCCCATCTCGGCGAACCCGCGCGCATTCCGCGTCATGGTGCGCAATGCGATGTTCCGACGCATCGATCTCGCGTCGCGTCGACAGTGGAACGAGCTGGAAAACCTCGAGGACGGTATCGAGGCCGCCGAGTGGGAAGAGCAACTACTGCCGTACTTCGAGGAGTACGCAACCATCGGAACCGGGCCGTCGGCGCGCGGTCCGGCGCTCTTCCAGGTCACTGAGGACGGAGAGTTCTGGCGGGTGCGGCAGGTGCTCGAGGATCCGGAGGGCGATCACGGATGGGCGCTGCTTGCCGTCGTCGACATCCCGGAATCGGATGCCGCGGGTGAAATCGTGTTCGACGAACTGAGCGTCGTAGAAGGCTAGCGCCTGTGCGCCTTTCCGGTAGTCATCGCTACCGGAAAGGCGCACAGGGGGCGTCAGCCCCTTCGAGCCTTCCGCGGCTGGTTACGACGCGCAGCGCGCTTTTCCTTGATGCGAACGTTTTCGGCCCGCACGTCGGCCTGAACAGCGCGTTCCTTTTCGAGCCAATCAGGCTTCTCTTCGAGGAGTGCGGCGATCTGATCCGTGGTGAGTGCTTCTTCGACGCCACCGCGGGCCAGGCCGGCGATCGATACGCCCAGCTTGGCGGCGATGACCGGGCGAGGGTGCGGTCCGGTGCGTCGCAGCTCCAGCAGCCACTCCGGCGGATCGGTCTGCAGAGCGGTCAGCTCGTCACGAGTCACGTCGCCTTCCTGGAACTGCGCAGGTGTTGCTTCCAGGTACACACCCAGCTTCTTGGCAGCCGTCGTCGGCTTCATCGTCTGGGGAGTTTTGTTCGACGTCATGCAACAAGAGTAACCAGCCGATACGGGTGCTTTTACCAAGGCGGTAGCCTTGCCTGGTGACAGACGCGGATAGTCAGGCAATTTTTCGACTCGCGTACGCCCCGGGGGTGACGCCCACCAAGTGGGTCCGGGTGTGGCACGAGCGGCTCCCCGAGGTGCGTCTGGAACTTGTTCAGTTCCCGGTTCTCGAACTCGAAGCTGCACTTCGCGCAGGTGAAGCAGATGCAGGGTTGGTTCGCCTGCCGATCGACCGGACCGGCATCAGCGCCATCTCGCTGTATGCGGAAACCCCGGTGGTGGTGGTACCGAAAGATCACGTGTTCACTACTGTCGATCAGATTTCCGTCGACGATCTGGCCGACGAGATAGTGCTCGATCCGCTCGACGACAGACTCGACTGGCCGACCCGTCCCGGAAAGACCGCCGCCGAGCGACCCGCGACCATCGCCGACGCCATCGAGTTGGTGGCCGCCGGCGTCGGACTTGTCGTGGTTCCCCATTCGCTGGCGCGGTTCCACCATCGCAAGGACCTGACCTTCCGTCCGGTGGACGGTGCGCCCGAGGCTCCTGTGGCTTTGGCATGGATGGAGTCCAAGACCACAGATCTGGTCGAGGAACTTATCGGCATCGTGCGGGGCCGAACGGCGCAGAGTTCCCGCGGCCGAAACGGTGAGCCGGCGGAGAAGATCAAGGGCTCCGTCAAGGCCAAGATCGCGGCCCGCGAGCGTCGCGCAGAAGCTGCCAAGAACGGGCAGAAAGCTAAGGGCGCCGGCACCGCAAAGAACATATCCGGACGCAACGCCGGTTCCGGTAAGGCCAAGGCGGGCGGCAAATCAGGCAGCGGCAAGTCCGGTGGGACCAAGAGTTCGGGTGGCCGGTTCTCCGGAAAGCAGAAGGGCCGCTAGGGCTTTCACACAACCCCCTCGACCGCGAGGACGATGACGCACCCCTCGAGGTCGGGTCATCTGGCATGCTCTATCCTCGATTCACTGTGATCTCGCAGATGAATTCGGGGGGATTCGTTCATGGGTGTGGATACTTTTTCAGCTGATCCAGCCGAATTGGCAAGTGCTGCGGAGGGGCTGACGGCATCTGCCGAGGAACTCGGTGGATTCTCGGCTTCGGAGGCCGCTACCGCCGCATCGGCCGGAGCCGCCGGGTCGGCGTTCGCTGCAGCCATAGCCGACAACGTCGTCACCGTCGACGAACTCGGCCGCGCGATCGGTGCGGGGATCACTGCTACCCGCACGAAACTGGAAAACTCCGCACGAGTGTTCGCCCGGGTCGACATCGCCAACGGCGCACGGATCGAGGATTCGGGAGACGTGCGATGACACTGTCGATCTCGCAGATCCGATCCTGGAATCTGGACGCCCTCGACAACTATGCCGGCTCCCTGGGCCGCGGACATGACGTATTCGACAGCAACGTCGACATCGCGCACCGCATCATGGACACCGCAACCAGCGATTGGAGCGGCAGCGCGGCGACCGCAGCATGGGATTCGGCAACCCAGCAGCATGCCTTCGGGCGAGACGCCGTCGCGATAGTCGGAGACGCCGGGCGCTGTGTCGCAGCGCAATCGGCAAACCTCCGGTACACCCGCGAAACACTGGTCAGCCGCGTCGACGACGCGAGCGCCGACGGTTTCACCGTCTCTGACGACGGCTCCGTCACCGCGACGCCCGCAACTCTGGCGAGCACAGATCCGCGCGGGGTAGAAGCCCGCCTCGAATATCACTCGTGGCGCATCGGCACGGCACTCACGGACGTCGACGAGACTGACGCGAGCGCCGCCAGAATCCTCACGGAGATCACCGCCGCAGGCACCTCGCTCATCGACCGCAAGGCCGATTTCGGGATCCCCGATGCAGCGTCGACCACCCCTTCACATCACGTTCGGTTCGATGGTCAGGGAGCCCACGACTCCGACATTCTCGCGCAGTCCCCGGGCGAAACACCCGAGAGCGAGGCGGCCAAGCAACGGTTGATCGCCGTGACGACTTTCACTCCGGAACAACAAGCGCAACTTGCTGCCGGCGGGCCCGTGGTCGTCGACCCGGAACAACTCGCCTACCTACGTGAGTTCTACGCCGATACCAACCTCGACGAGCTGAAGAATATCGGTGCAGGAGCCGAAGGATTCCGCACGGTCAACTTCCCCGATGCGAATGTCCCCGCCGACGCGCGAATCCCCAGCGCCCTCGCCTCGGGCATGTTCACCGTCTCCAATCCCAACGTCACCGACGGCAACGGCAACGCGGGCAGCCTCGACAACCTTCCGCCAGACGTCCGCAGAATCTTCAGCGACCCCGCGTACAGCTCGCAACTCCAACCCGGTGGGTACTCCACCACCGTGAACGTCAACCATTTCGACGATTCGAATGCACTCACGGACATACTTCGAAATGCAGACCCGGCGACACAATCCGGCAGCGCTCTGAGTTCTGCACTGCTCGATCGCAGCGCAGATCTCGCCCCTCTCCAATCGCAAACTTCATCGAGCGCCCCGATGCGATTGGTCTTCGACGACGACGGCCAGCCCGTCAGCAACGATGAGCTCGACTCCAGCCTCACCAAAGCCCTCGACGTTGCCACTCGGGACATACCTTCGAACGCCGACTTCCTCACCACCCCTGCTCATCAGGACGACGTGGTGAATCTGTTCACCCGCGAATGGAACGATGACGGACGAGCCGTCAGCGGCCTCACCGATTGGATCGGACCCGACGCCACCAACTCCAACCCAGCTGTTGCCGAACGGGCCGGCGCCTCTGCCCTTGCGCTCGCCCACAATCTCGCCGACAACAAAGGTGCCTACCTCGACATCGCCGGCCTGGACAACAGATCCATCGGAGAAATGAATCCCGCGTTGACACAATCCATTGGTTGTGCGGTGACCCCGTACATCGGGAATCTCGTCGGATTGGAACCCGATCAAACCGGTACCCTCGGTTTCGAAAATCTCGATGCCTACGACGACAGATTCGCCAATGCAAAATCGGTGATCGCGATCATCGACAGCGACCCCCACGCAGCCGCAAGTTTCAATGCGAACATGCTCGGAGCCGCGGGCCAACTCCAAGGGACCTTCGTCGAAACCAGCATGAGCGGAGACATCGCCGCGGGTTCTTCGCAATATGCAATATATGCGGGACGCGTCCAGGCACTGATGGACGGCGCTCTGGAGGAAGAAGCCCTCAACCGAACCGGTGACGCTGCGGCGGCGCAACAGGACATCATCAGCAGACGTGGGAAAACATACGACGAACTCGGTTGGCTGCTTTCCGGTGGTGCCGCCATGATCCCAGGCTTCGGACCACCGACCAGCGTTGCAGTCAGCATGCTGGGAGTCGAACTCAAAGATCACGTCCTGGGCTCCCCGGTCGAAGTTCCTCCGGCACAACTCAACTTCACAGACCAGCGTTCGGCTTCGACGACCCTTCTCGATTACCGATTGGTTCAGGCACTCGACAACGCCTACGGAAGAGAACACTTCGAGCAACTGAACGGTTTTCGAGTCAATGGCGATCCGAGCGAATCCCTCAGACCAGTCGATCTGGAGACCCTGGGTCTAAACGGCAAATTCGACAGCACGCTGCAGGACTATTTGACGTTTCGGGGATTCAATCGCGATACGTTCATGACCAACATGAGAGACGGACTCGACGATGTCGGATAGATTTCCTGCGTTTACAAGGCGAAACCACCGCACCGCAACCGCTCTTGCACTGGCATTCAGCATGGGATCATGTATCGCGGGTTGCGCGGCACCCAACTCAATCGAAAACGTCAGCGCCACAACCACGCCCGCCGCGTCAAACGTCTATGTACTACCGAGCTACATGACCGACTATCACAACCAATGGCTCGCAGACCCCGGCATCGACCTCTTCAGCGAAGAGGCCACCATAATCCGAGCATTCATAGAATCCGACTACATCGTTGACAGTAGTGGCGATCGCAGCGACGCCTACCACGGGTTCTCGAGAATCACTGCGAACACTCGTGGAACGGTCTCGAGCGATCGCCGCTACGGAGAACCCGCAGACACACCACCACGCGTCTACCGAGGTACCAGCATCAACCGGATCTTGAGTATTCAAACAATTCCCGCCGGATACCCTGGCGATTCGACCGTCGTCGCTTACGCCTGCTCCGACGCCTACGATACCGATTACGACGGCCGCAAACCGGATTCGTCGCGACTCCCGAGCAGTAGTTACGAGATCTGGATGCACAACACCGCTTCTACGGCTACCCCCTACCCTCGATTCGAAGGGCCCCGCAATGCACCGGAAGGGGACGTCTTCGGCGGCTGGATCGTCGACAAATTCACCAGCTCCACCAGCGACCGTGTGCAACAGGAGACTTGCTCTGACTGGTTCAAATCGCGTCACGACGGGAATCGACTCCGGATGAGCACCGACTTCGCCCCACCCCTCGTCCTCCCCAACTACCCCGGCTGGCCAGAAGATGCGGCCCGGTAGGGGCCAGGGCAACGGTGCCGCGCCCAAATCTGACCAAGTCAGGACCTCAGCGGCGCTGCCGGACGCATGATGGAGTGATGACGGTCGAAAATTCGTATGCCTTGGACGAACTTGTAGCGGCACTCCCCGAGGGAGCCGTCCTGCTGGATCCGGATGTGACCGCGGGCTACCGCCAGGACTGGGCCGCCGACCCGACCGCCGGCCATCCCGCTGCCGTGGTTCGCGCAACGTGCACCGAAGACATCCAAACAGTGATGCGCTGGGCAACCGCCAACCGCGTACCGGTGGTTCCCAGAGGTGCAGGCTCGGGCCTTTCCGGTGGATCCAGCGCCGTCGACGGTTGCATAGTGGTCAGCACCGAGCGAATGCGACAGATCACGATCGACCCGGTCGCCCGTGTGGCGGTTACGCAGCCCGGTTTGATGAATGCCGAGGTCAAGAAAGCAGCCGCAGAGCACGGACTCTGGTACCCACCTGACCCGTCGTCCTTCGAGATCTGTTCCATCGGCGGCAATGCAGCCACCAACGCCGGCGGACTCTGCTGCGTCAAGTACGGAGTTACCACCGACTACGTTCTCGGACTCCGGGTCGTGCTGGCAGACGGGACAGCGGTCAGCCTCGGAGGTCCACTTCTCAAGGACGTCGCCGGACTCTCCCTCACCAAACTGTTCGTGGGCAGTGAGGGAACTCTCGGCATCATCACGGAAATCACGTTGCGTTTGATTCCCGCGCAGCCGCCCGCATCAACCGTCGTCGCGTCGTTCGACTCGGTACAAGAAGCTGCGGACGCGGTCTTGGCGATCACCAGCAACATGCGTCCGGCGATGCTCGAGTTCATGGATCATGCCAGCATCAATGCCGTCGAGGATTCGGTACGCATGGGTCTGAACCGCAAGGCTCACGCACTGCTGCTCGCGCAGTCCGACGCACCCGGCGCGGCAGGCGTGCTGGAAATCGAGACGATTGTTCAGGCGTGCGAAAACAACGGAGCCACCGAAGTATTCGCCACCGATGACCAGGCCGAAGGTGACGCTTTTGCGGCGGCACGGCGGGCAGTGTTCCCGGCAGTGCTCGCGATGGGAAGTCTGCTTCTCGAAGACGTGGGCGTTCCCATGCGCGCACTCCCGCAGCTGGTAACCGGGGTCGAAGCCATCGCCGACGACCTCGACGTCCTGATCTGCACGGTGGCGCACGCCGGAGACGGAAACACACACCCGCTCATCGTCTTCGACCCCGCAGACCCGGACATGTCCGAACGCGCACAGATCGCATTCGGACGGGTGATGGATCTCGCCATCGCGCTCGGCGGCACGATCACCGGCGAACACGGGGTCGGTCGACTCAAGCGCGACTGGCTGCCGTCACAGTTGGGTGAAGACGTCATGGCCCTCAATCGCAAGGTCAAGGATGCGCTCGACCCGCTGGGAATTCTCAATCCCGGAGCCGTCATTGCCGCGAAAGAAGGCTCTCTCGACTAGCTTTCACGTCGACGTCGAACGAGTTACGTCATCGAGGAACCGTCGGGCTGACCGAACGGACCAGCTCGGCCAGCTGACGGAATCCTTCTGCTCGGCCACTCGACGAGCGGAACACGACGCCGATCGTGCGACCTGGAGCCGGCGAGGCGAAATGCGCCGTCGACAAGTCCCCGCGTCGAACCTCCACGGCAACAGCCGATTCCGGGACCAAAGTCACCCCGAGTCCCCCGGCCACACATTGCACGACTGTCGCGAGAGAGGTAGCCCGCGTGTCGCCGGCAAGCGGATGGGCGTCTACCGAACGGCACAGATCCAACGTCTGGTCGCGCAGGCAGTGGCCGTCGTCGAGCAAGAGCAACGGCAGCGCGTCGAGCACGTCCGCCGTGAGATCGACACGTCCGGCCAAGGAATGATCGTTCGGCACGACCATCACGAAATCCTCTTCGTACACAGGAACTTCCACCAGGCCAGGTGTTCCGGCAGGAAGCGCCAACACCGCGACGTCGAGCGCTCCCGATCGCAGGGCATCAAGCAAGCGCGCCGTTTGATCCTCGACTATTTGCGGCGCCAACGACGGTAGCTTCTCGCGCAGCTCCGGCAACAACCCCGGAAGAATGTACGGCGCAACGGTCGGGATCAACCCGATGCGTAGCGGTCCGGTCAGAGAGTCGCCGGAGCCGGCCGCGCTCGCGACGAAACCGTCGGCAGCCTCGAGGATTTGCTTCGCCTGACCGAGCAAGCGCTGTCCGTCCGCGGTCACGAGCACGCGCCGCGTACTACGTTCGATCAGTTTGACCCCTAGTCCCGCCTCGAGAGCCGCCAGCGCCTGCGACAGTGTGGGTTGGCTCACACCGGAACGTGCTGCGGCAGTACCGAAGTGCCGGTACTCGGCCACCGACACAAAGGCACGCAGCTGTGACAAGGAAGGTTGATAAGTCTGATCAGACATGCCTATCAGTGTAGTGCCACCCATCACCTTTACCTTTTGAACGGTTTGATGCAGAATGGACTCATACCAAAAAGCGCCGGTCACAACCTCGACACTCCAGTCGAAACCGTCCGACCCGCTGACGGTGACAAACCCTCTCGATCCAGCACGTTCGGCCGTCACAGTCCGAACAGCCGGATCGTGTGCGCAAGAAATTCCTGTTCACGAGACACGTAGGAGAATGAGACACATGGCTCTGCTCACAATCGGCGACCAGTTCCCCGCTTACAACCTCACGGCTGTCATCGGCGGCGACCTGTCCAAGGTCGATGCCCAGCAGCCCGATGACTACTTCACCACCGTCACCAGTGACGACTACGCAGGCAAGTGGCGCATCGTCTTCTTCTGGCCCAAGGACTTCACCTTCGTGTGCCCCACCGAGATTGCTGCATTCGGCAAGCTCAACGAAGAGTTCGCAGACCGTGACGCTCAGGTTCTCGGCGCTTCCGTCGACAACGAGTTCGTGCACTTCCAGTGGCGTGCACAGCACGAAGAGCTCAAGACCCTCCCCTTCCCGATGCTCTCGGACCTCAAGCGCGAGCTTGCCGAGGCCACCGGCGTCCTCAACGCCGACGGCGTTGCAGACCGCGCGACGTTCATCGTCGACCCCAACAACGAGATCCAGTTCGTCTCCGTCACAGCCGGTTCCGTCGGCCGTAACGTCGACGAGGTTCTCCGCGTCCTCGACGCTCTCCAGAGCGACGAGCTGTGCGCATGCAACTGGAAGAAGGGCGACCCGACCATCAACGCCGGCGAGCTCCTGACTGCGAGCGTCTGAGTATGAGCGTCGAGAACCTCAAGAACTCGCTTCCCGAGTACGCGAAGGACCTCAAGCTCAACCTGAGTTCCATTGCGCGCACGACGGTCCTGAACGAGCAGCAGTTGTGGGGAACGCTCCTCGCAACGGCCGCAGCCACCAAGTCTGCGTCCACGCTCAAGGAGATTGCTTCCGAGGCTGCCGACAACCTGTCGGCAGAGGCATACAACGCCGCTCTCGGCGCAGCGTCAATCATGGGCATGAACAACGTCTTCTACCGCACCAAGGGCTACCTCGACGGTAAGTACGACGACCTTCGTGCCGGCCTGCGGATGAACATCATCGGCAACCCGGGCGTCGACAAGGCCGACTTCGAATTGTGGTCGCTTGCAGTGTCCGCGATCAACGGCTGCAACCACTGCCTCGAAGCTCACGAGAACACCCTCCGCCAGGAAGGTGTCGACCGCGAGGTCATCTTCGAAGCGATCCGCGCCGGTTCCATCGTCGCGGGCGTCGCACAGGCTGTCGAAGCCAACGAGATCCTCTCTGCCGCACAGGTCTGATCACCCGGACCTGAGTGCAGTTCGAAAAGCCCTCCCCACCGTGAAGGTGGGGAGGGCTTTTCGCGCGCTAGGGTGGACCGATGGGTATCGAGGTGAGTGTGGTCCGGGTCTTCACGGACGAGAACGGCAAGCACGGGAATCCGTTGGGAATCGTCGACGCGTCCACGGTTGCAGAATCGGATCGACAAGCCGTCGCGAAGGAACTCGACTACAGCGAGACCATCTTCATCGACGTTCCGGATGACGGCGCCTCGCGTGCGCGGGTCCAGATCTTCACTCCGGCAGCAGAACTCCCCTTCGCCGGACACCCGACCGTCGGTGCCACGTGGTGGCTGGGCGAACAGGGCCGTCGCGTGAGCGCCCTCGACGTTCCTGCCGGCAGTGTCGACGTCCGCCAATCCGGCGCATTGACGTGGGTACGCGCGCGTGCCGAATGGGCACCGGAATTCGCGATCTATCCGATGGACACGGTCGACGACGTCATCGACGCAGATCCGTCCGACTACGAGGCGGATCATTCGTATCTGTGGGCATGGCAGGACAAGCTCGAAGCTGCCATCCGCGCACGCATGTTCGCACCGGTGATGGGAATCGCCGAGGACGAGGCGACCGGATCTGCAGCGCTGCGCATCACGGACCGATTGAGGAAATCACTGCTCATCACCCAGGGACGCGGATCGGTGCTTCACACCACCTTCTCTCCGGAAGGGTGGCTCGAAGTCGGCGGCCGCGTCGTCGCCGAGCCGTCACGAACCTTGTGAGTACCCGGCGGGATTGCGTCCGGCCTCGAGGTCACGTGCGCTGAATGACACCGAGATCTCGTCACCGAGCGCAACTCCCGGCGCGAGGGGCAACTGATCTCCACTCCAGAACTTGCCCGGATCGAACCAGTTGATACGACGATTACCGACAAGCAGACCCATCGCCTCATAGGTCTTGGCAACCACTTCGGCGCAGTAGGCGCTCTCGACGTCCACTGCGGACACGTCGGACTTCTTGCGCAGCTTCGGGATTCGGCCTCCGAACCAGCGTGAGGCAAGCTTGGCCGTCGACGGGAACGGCGTACCGTCCAGCCGTGCGATCGTCTTGAGCAGAGCGTCTTCCTGCTCCCGGGTGATCTCGTGGTCGAGCTGGCGCAACCATCCACGCTGCCCGTACTTGGCTCCCCAGACCTGAACCGCCGATCGCAGATCGTGCAGTTGGACACCACGCTGGAAGCGTCCGGTCCACATGTCCTGCAGCGAGTGACCGAGTTCCGCATGCCACATCAGCGGCGGAAGGTCGTCGATCACGACCGACATTCCGACGTGGTTGACCGGGCTGTTGGTCAGCGTCTGGATGGCCCGGTCCGCCGTCGACTCTCCGCGGAAGATCCAGATGTCGCCCGTGCGGGTCGCCGCGGCGGCCTCCTCGAGACTCACCTGCGAAAGCAATCGTCGGTCCATGCCTCTAGCGTAGAGGGATGAAACTCCCTACTCCTCTGCGCGCCTCGCACGTTTGGAAACTGGTCGGCCTCGCCGGTGCAATGGGCGTTGCCGCCACCGGGGTTCTCGTTGCGCGCGGCGAACGCCAGCGTCGGGCCTACTCTCCGGACGAAATTCGCTCGGTACTGCACGAGCGGTACACCCAGGCCTACGCCAAGCAGTCGGAACAAGAGGTTCTGGAACTCGAACCTGCACCCAACGCTGTGCGGCGCCGAATCGAGAAACTCTTCCGGCGCCGCAACTGAAACTCATCCGAGAGCTGCGAGGATCCCTGCTGCCATCTCCGCGACCTGATCGTCGGTCATGACGAACGTCGGCGAAATCTGCATCGCACCCTGACCCGCCGCGCGACCCGAAATACCGTGCTCACGCAACGTCTTCACGAACGGCAACGCCTCCGCCGGATCAGCCAACTGCACCGCAGCGACCGCACCGAGCCCACTACGAACCTCCGCCACCCGCGGATGCTCGGCCAACGGCTGCAGATGCGTATGCAACGACGCCTCCAGACGCTTCGACTCCCCAAGCAAATTCTCACGCTCGAGAATGTCGAGGTTCGCCATCGCCGCCGCAGCAGCACCGGCATGCCCGCCGTACGTGTAACCATGACGCCACCACGAACCCGCATAGAACGGCTCCGCCACCCGCGGCGCGATGAACACCGCACCCATCGGAACGTAACCGGACGTCAAACCCTTTGCCGTGGTCATCATGTCGGGCTGCAAATCGAAGCGGGTGGACGCGAACCACTCGCCGCCGATACGACCGAAACCGGTCACGACCTCGTCGACGACAAACAGAATGTCGTGCTCGCGGCAGATGTCGCGCACCTCGGCCAGGTACCCCTCCGGCGGAAGATACACCCCACCGGCACCGATGATCGGCTCCGCGAAGAACGCGGCGATCTTGTTCGCACCGATCCTCTCGATCAACTCGAGCAGACTCTTCGCATCATCCCAGCCGACTGTGGCCGCATCCGCCATCAGCTCGCCGTACCCCTCACGGTTCACCGGAATACCCGCCAGAGCTGTTCCCGCAACATGCATTCCGTGGTACGCCTTCTGACGACCGACGATGATCGCCTTCTCCGGCTGCCCCACCTCGTGCCAGTACCGGCGAGCGAGCTTCGCCGCAGTGTCCACCGAATCCGAACCACCCGAAGTGAAGAAGATCTTGCTCCCGGCAACCGGCGCGATCGTCGCCAACCGCTCCGCCAACACCTGCGTGGTCTCGGGAACAAAATCACCGAAGTTGGAGAAATGAGCGATCTTCGACAACTGAGCCGCCACCGCGTCCGCGATCTCCGTGCGCCCGTGCCCGACATTGGTGAACCACAGGCCCGCCGTCGCATCCAGATACCGAGTGCCCTCGCGGTCCCAGATGTACGCGCCCTCACCGCGAGAGACGACAAACGCGCCGTTCTTATCCACAGCGCCCATGTCCGCGAACCCGTGCCACAATGCCGAAGCCATCATTGTCCCCTTCGAATACAAACGATGCTGGTGTGCAAACGATGTGCTGCGACTATATCGACACCGGGAATCGGCGCACGACGGCGCTCGCCGGGCACCGGCATTTCCGGGTACACACGTAATCTGTCGACCATGACTTTTGCCGACAATCTCGCCGCACTGCCCACCATCGATCATCTGGCCGCCATCGAGGTACTCGACGCCGACGGAACCGTCATCGACACCGTCGAGAACAAGCCCGGAAAGTCCGGCTCGGTCAAGGTGTACAACCATCTCGCTCAGGTCTACGGCGCGCTCACACCCGAAGCCGCCTCGGCAGGACTGACGATCTTTGCCGAACACACCGAGGACGCGCGGGCGAACCCCGGTAAGCACCCGAACGTGGACCGCCTCGAGCAGGTGCTCGCCTCCGGCAATCCACTAGGACTTCGCAGCGTTCCGTCCGCGTAGCCCGGCTCCCAGCCGTCCGACGGCATTGACCGCCAACGCCATCAGGGCCATCGCGATGCCCAGTACGACAAATCCGATGAACAGGGCCAGATAGCCCTGGTGGCGAGGATCCATGAACGGATACGGATACCAGTCGACGATCGGCCCTCGAATCAACGTGTACACCGCGTAGATCACCGGAAACAGCAGCCACTGCAGCGAGCGGATTTCGGAGATCCTGTGCCTCGAAGCGAAGAACACCCAGTCGAGGAGCATCACCAGCGGAAGAATGCGGTGGAGCGCCGAGTTGATCCACGCGTCGTTCAAATTGACGTCGATATTGGCCAGTAGAACGGCGTAGATGATTCCGGTGATCACCATGTAGAGCGTCACCGCACCGCGAACCGACTGCCATGTCCGAGACTGCGGATCCCGAAGGGCGCCGACCAGCAATACGATCACCGCAAGGATGTTGCTCTCGATGGTGAAGTAGCTCAGATAGTTCGACAACGAGAATCCGTCGGCGTTTCGAATCGGAATCCACAGCAGCGCCGTGAGTCCGTAGATCGCGAACAACAAGCGAAGTACTCGCACGGCAACAGGCGTCGACGCGACCGGTGTAACTGCCTCATTTGCGGTATTTGTCGTCACTGGTCGATATTTGCACATCAAAACGATCTGCGAGCGGTAGTTGTGAACGCGTTCGATAGGCTGTCATCAGCATGTCTACAACACCACCGGCCCCACTCTCCCCCAAGCGGAGTGACCTGAAGAGCGCGCTGGCGCAGGTCTCACTCCGCGACGAGAGTCGACTCCGTCGCAAACTCGACCGTGCCCGCACACCAGACGCTTTGGTGGCGCTGGCCGAGGAAATTGAAACGGCGCGCGCACGGTTGGCGGCACGCTCCGCCAATGTTCCCGCAGTCTCGTATCCGGAAGCTCTGCCCGTCAGTCAGCGCAAGGACGACATCGCGACCGCGATCTCGGAGAATCAGGTTGTCATCGTCGCCGGCGAGACCGGCTCGGGTAAGACAACTCAGATCCCGAAGATCTGCCTCGAACTCGGACGTGGCGTCCGCGGCCTGATCGGACATACACAGCCTCGCCGACTGGCAGCACGCACCGTTGCCGAACGTATCGCCGAAGAACTCGACACCGAACTCGGCGACGCCGTCGGATACACCGTGCGGTTCACCGACCAGGTCTCGGACCGCACCTACGTCAAGCTCATGACCGACGGCATTCTCCTCGCCGAAATTCAGCGCGACCGTATGCTCCGACGCTACGACACGCTGATCATCGACGAAGCGCACGAACGCAGCCTCAACATCGACTTCATCCTCGGTTACCTGGCTCAGCTGCTCCCCCGCCGACCCGATCTCAAGGTCATCATCACGTCGGCGACCATCGATCCCGAACGCTTCGCCAAGCACTTCGCTGTCGACGGTAAGCCCGCGCCGATAGTCGAGGTATCCGGTCGAACATTCCCCGTCGAAATGCGTTACCGGCCACTGACCGTCGAGTCCGGCGACATCACCTTCGACCGTGATCCCGTCGACGCGGTCTGCGAGGCGGTCGACGAGCTGAGCGCGGAGGGCGAAGGCGACATCTTGGTCTTCCTCTCCGGCGAACGCGAAATTCGCGACACCGCAGACGCTTTACGCGATCGGCGTCTTCGCAACACCGAAATCGTCCCGCTGTACGCGCGACTGTCTGCTGCCGAGCAACACAAAGTGTTCTCGCCGCACACCGGCCGACGCGTCGTCCTTGCCACCAACGTGGCCGAGACCTCGTTGACCGTTCCCGGCATTCGGTACGTCGTCGATCCGGGAACCGCGCGCATTTCGCGATATTCGGTGCGCACCAAGGTTCAACGATTGCCGATCGAGCCCATTTCGCAGGCGTCAGCTCGTCAGCGGTCCGGGCGTTGCGGCCGCGTCGCCGAAGGAATCTGCATCCGCCTGTATTCCGAGGAGGACTTCGAGTCACGGCCGGCGTTCACCGAGCCGGAAATCCTGCGGACCAATCTCGCATCCGTCATCTTGCAGATGACGGCCCTCGGTCTGGGCGACATCGCTGCCTTCCCCTTCGTCGAACCGCCGGACCAGCGCGCCGTCAAGGACGGAATCGGACTGCTCGAAGAACTCGGCGCCATCGCGCGAGGTTCCGAGGCAAGCCACCCCGAACTGACGCCGGTCGGCCGCGAGCTGGCCCAGATTCCGGTGGATCCGCGGATGGCACGAATGCTGGTGGAAGCCAAGAACAACGGTTGCCTTCACGAAACCCTTGTCATCGTCGCGGCGTTGTCCATCCAGGACGTTCGCGAGCGGCCCGCCGAGTTCCAGCAGGCCGCCGACGAAAAGCACGCCAGGTTCAATGTCGAGAACTCCGACTTCCTGGCATACCTGAAACTGTGGGACTACTTACGCGAACAACGTAACGATCTGTCCTCCAACCAGTTTCGCAAGATGTGCCGGAACGAGTTCCTGCACTGGCTCCGCATCCGCGAATGGCAGGATTTGCACGGTCAACTCCGGCAGATCACCCGCGGCCTCGGCTGGACGGTGGGTGAGACACCCGCAAGCGAGAACGCGATCCATCAGTCACTCCTCGCCGGTTTGCTCTCACACATCGGGCTACGCGAGGGCGAGAAGCGGGACTACCTGGGCGCCAGGGGCAGCCACTTCGCGATCTTCCCCGGATCAGGACTGTTCAAGAAGCCACCACGCTGGGTCATGGCCGCCGAACTCGTGGAAACGTCGAGACTGTGGGCTCGCATGTCCGCGCGCATCGAACCCGAGTGGGCTGAAAAGCTCGCCCCGCACCTGGTGAAACGGACCTATTCCGAACCTCACTGGTCCTCCAAGCGCGGCTCGGCGATGGCATACGAGCGGGTCACTCTCTACGGAGTTCCTCTGGTGACCGGCCGCGCAGTGACGTACTCACGAATCGATCCCGAGGCCTCTCGCGATCTCTTCATCCGCCATGCGCTCGTGCAGGGCGAATGGCAGACGAACCACAAGTTCTTCCACGAGAACCGCGCACTGCTCGACAACGTCGAGGAACTCGAGAACCGCGCGCGTCGCCGCGACATCCTCGTCGACGACGAAACTCTCTACGAGTTCTACGACGAACGTATCGGCCAGGAAGCCGTATCCGCCAAGCATTTCGACCAGTGGTGGAAGACCGAGCGGCGCAAGAATCCGAGTCTGCTGACTTTCACGCCGGAAACGGTGGTCAACTCCGACGCGGCTGCAGTACTGGGCGGCGAGTACCCGGACGCCTGGCGCCAGGGCGACATGCAGTTTCCGCTCACTTACCAATTCGAGCCCGGAAAGGACGACGACGGCGTCAGCGCGCACATCCCGGTCGGCCTGCTCGCGCAACTTCAGCCGGTCGGCTTCGACTGGTTGGTCCCCGGTATGCGCGTCGATCTGGTTACTGCTCTGATCAAGACGTTGCCCAAGAACATCCGACGCGCTGTCGTGCCCGCACCCGACTACGCCGCCGCAGCATTGGCAGCAGTCAAACCTCGATCCGAGCCGTTGATGACCGCAATGGCCCGCGAACTCTCGCACTTGGGCGGGATCCAGATCGACGCCAAGGACTTCGATCCCGCCGCGCTGCCCGACCATCTTCGGATGACATTTGTCGTCGAGGACGAATCGGGCAAGGTTCTCGCGAAGGGTAAGGATCTGGCGCAGCTACGACGCACGCTCGCCCCGCGCGTACAGAAGGAAGTGGCCAAGGCGGCAACCGGTACCGAACGGGCAGCGGCAACCGTCTGGACATCCGAAACGCTCGGCGCGCTGGAACCGACCATCACTCGCTCCATCGGCGGACAGCAGGTAACCGGCTACCCAGCACTGGTGCCGGAAAACGGCGGAGTTGCCGTTCGTGTCCTGAGTACGCCGGCTGCGCAGGCGCAGGCGATGCGGGAAGGCACTCGGGCGCTTCTTCTCGCGGCCGTTCCCACCCAACTCAAGGCCGTGACCGCCGGCTTGTCGAACACTCAGCGTCTGGCTCTCGGCCAGAATCCGGACGGCGGCTTGGAGGCCCTCGTCGAAGATTGCCGGGTGGCAGCTGCCAACGAAGTGATAGCTGCCCACGGCGGACCGGTACGCACGCCTGAGGCGTTCGACGCCCTGGTGAAGATCGCACGCTCCGAACTGGCCGGACGCGTCTCCGCGATCCTGCGCATGATTGTTCCGATCCTCGAACAAGCACACCAACTGAGCGTCGTTCTGGACCGCTCCCGCGGCGAAGCAGCAGACGACGTCCGAGAACAGTTGACCTCACTGCTGTTTCCGGGATTTGTCGCCGAATTGGGCTCGGCCCGCCTACGCGATTTGCCGCGGTATCTTGCCGCAGCAAAATTCCGTCTCGAAGCTCTACCCGCAAGTGCACAACGAGATCAGCAGGCGATGGACGTCCTCGACCGGGTGTACGCAGCGTACGACCGGTTGTTGAGTTCACTTCCCGAAGAGCGTCGCACTGCTCGAGATGTCGACTCGATCAGCTGGATGATCGAAGAACTGCGCGTGAGCCTGTTTGCGCAGTCCCTCGGTACACCCACACCGATTTCCGAAAAGCGAGTCCTGAAAGCTATCGAAGCGATCAAGCGTTGACGTTCGGCGAGAATTGCGCGATCAGTAGATTGTCTGAATGTTGACGTTGGTGAGGAAACCACCAAAGGTGGCAACAGTGTTGGCGAACCCGAGGGTTACCAGGCTGTTCACGACTCCGAGAACTGCAACTAAGTTCATAACGCCTCCGTGAAGATCCGAGATGCGGACGAACGTACTTGGTCGACACTAAGCGAATAACTTGCCCGATTTGTTCGATTGTTCGCTTTGTGTTCTCAGCGTTACCTACGGCCGCTTTGTGCTCTCAGCGTTATCTAAGGCAAAGGCCTCAGTCGACGGAAACGGTCTCGGCGCCGGAAGCCTTGTCGGCAGCACGGGTCTCGGCATGTTCGCGCATGTCGGTGATCTCACGTTCGAAATCCGCGGCAGAACTGAAGGACTTGTACACCGATGCGAATCGCAGGTATGCAACCTCGTCGAGATTTCGAAGCGGATCGAGAATCGCGAGCCCTACCTCGTTGCTGGGAATTTCGGCAGAACCCGAAGCACGTACGGCATCTTCGACCTGTTGGGCCAGCAAATTCAGCGAATCGTTGTCCACTTGGCGGCCCTGGCATGCGCGACGCACTCCTTTGACCACCTTTTCTCGGCTGAACGGCTCCGTCACGCCGCTGCGCTTCACAACCGAGAGAACTGCCGTCTCAACCGTGGTGAATCGGCGGCCACACTCGGGGCACGAACGGCGCCGCCTGATCGCCTGGCCCTCGTCGGCCTCGCGCGAATCGACCACTCGGGAATCAGGGTGCCGGCAGAACGGGCAATGCATCGGGGTTCCTTCGTTGTCGCCGAAATGGCCGCAACTCAGATTCGCTACCGACTGCAAATCCTCCGACGATTTACAGAGCAGATCCACGTACTCAACGCGACCACCCGAGGTGGTGGGACTGTCAAGTGGACAGCTTACTCGCTGTGAACCGACTGCTCTCACGCTCGGTACGCCCCCGCCTGGCACGGGGTACGGTCAGCGGCCCGAGGCCGGCACGATCAGCGTTTGCCCAACGGACAGTCCGGAACTCGACATCGCATTGAGATCCATGATCTGCTCGATCACCGAGCCGACAGCCTGGCCAGGCGCAACCTTGGCAGCAATATCACTGAGGGATTCACCCGCAGCAACACGAACCACTTCGGTCGCACCGTTTGTCGCAGCGACATCACCACTCGACAAAGCGCCGATCCCCACCAACGCCAACACTGCCAGTGCAGTGAATACGGCGCCAAGGAACACTGTCTTCCAACTGACGTCCTCGGCAGCCACTTCATGTTCGACCCGTGAGACACCGACTCTGTTTCGGTGCGCGAAACTTCCTCCGTACGGGCGTGACGAATCGTGCTCGCCGTCCCACCGGCGAGGAGATTCACGCAATGAACGCGAACCTGAAACCGCGCCAACCGCCGGAACACGACGAACGACGGCCGCCTGCGGTTCGTTGTCGACATACCTGGCCACGCCCCGCATTTCGGCCGTGCCGCGCCGTTCGAACGACACACCGTCAGCGTCGGATCCACCATCGGGCCCATAGAACGAGGGGTGGTACTTCAACGCCGACGTGCCGTCGAAACCAATCGCGTCATCACCAATCGCGTCGTCACCAATCGCGTCGTCGAAAACCCTGTTGCTTCTCAGTGCTGCGTTACCCATCGTGACCTCCGCTGGTCGACACCGATCGATGTGTTCGATCATGCGTTCGATGGAACGCATGTTCGAATTTCTACCACGCCTGGCCGACAATGTCTCTACTTCGAGCGACACGAATCGAACAGATGTTTGAAACCGCGAGCAAATCCGGCTAGATTCGTGTCAGACCACACAGCGGGAATTGCGAAAGCCTCCGTGTTTGTCGACAGCTCGAATGTTGGCAGGAGGCACCGACAGGTTTCTGCGCGATTTGCACCAGGCACTTTTTCAGACACAGCCTTTACAGACACGACTTCTTCAGACACGGAGGCAACAGGCCATGAAGGACGATCGCTCCAGCACAGCCGCGGAGGCAGGAGCTTCTGCAGTTCCGTCTCCGTCGAGCGAGACGCTCACCGAGCGTCAGCGGCGCGTTCTCGAAGTCATCCGCGATTCGGTGACGGAGCGCGGGTATCCGCCGAGCATCCGCGAGATCGGTGATGCGGTGGGGCTCACCTCCACGTCGTCGGTCGCACATCAACTGCGAACGTTGGAGCGCAAGGGCTTCCTTCGACGCGATCCCAATCGCCCTCGTGCAGTCGATGTTCGAGGTCTCGACGAGGTTGCGGCCGATACCGCCATCGCGTCGGTGTCGAAGCATTCCGGCGAGTACAACAGTGCCGACCCGCTACCGGAGCCGGCGTTCGTCCCCATCCTGGGTCGCATCGCTGCCGGCGGACCGATCCTTGCCGAGGAAGCGGTAGAGGACGTGTTCCCACTCCCCCGCGAACTCGTCGGCCAGGGTTCGCTCTTCATGCTCAAGGTTGTCGGCGAGTCGATGATCGATGCAGCGATCTGCGATGGCGACTGGGTTGTGGTCCGTCAGCAGAACGTGGCGGAGAACGGTGACATCGTGGCCGCCATGATCGACGGCGAAGCCACCGTGAAGACGTTCAAGCGTACGAAGAAGGAGGTGTGGCTGATGCCGCACAACGAACTCTTCGAGCCGATTCCCGGCAACAACGCCGTCATCCTGGGCAAGGTTGTCACCGTCATGCGGAAGATCTGAATTCGCTCGCACCCTCGATCACAAAACTCTGGGCCCCGGCATCAGCCGGGGCCCAGAGTCTTTTCGTGACGATCAGCGGTCCATCACCCGAATCAGAGATTCAGCGAACGTCCGATGATCTCCTTCATGATCTCGGTTGTGCCACCGTAGATGGTCTGCACACGAGAGTCCATGTACGCCTTGGCAACCGGGTATTCCTTCATGTAGCCGTAGCCTCCGTGCAACTGGAGGCAGCGGTCGATGAGCTTGACCTGAGCTTCGGTGGTCCACCACTTCGCCATCGCAGCTTCCTGCACGGTCAGCTTCTCGGCATTGAGCTGCTCGATGAACTTGTCCACCAGGATGCGCACTGCCGTGGTCTCCGTTGCCAATTCGGCCAGTACGAATCGGGTGTTCTGGAAGCTACCGATCGACTTGCCGAATGCCTTGCGGTCGCGGCAGTACTGGATCGTGCTCTCGAGAACCGATTCCATTGCGGCAGCGGCAACGACGGCGATCGAGAGTCGTTCCTGGGGAAGGTTCTTCATCAAGTAGAAGAAGCCCATTCCCTCTTCGCCCAGCAGGTTGGCAGCGGGAACGCGTACGTCGGTGAAGCTGAGTTCGGCGGTGTCCTGAGCCTTCATGCCGATCTTGTCGAGGTTGCGTCCACGCTCGAAGCCAGGCATGTCCCGCTCGACCACGAGGAGGCTGAAGCCCTGAGCACCCTTGTCCGGGTCGGTGCACGCGACAACGATGATGATGTCGGCGTTGATTCCGTTGGTGATGAAGGTCTTCGAACCGTTGAGGACCCAGTGGTCCCCGTCGCGAACCGCTTTCGTCTTGATGCCCTGCAGGTCGCTACCGGTACCCGGTTCGGTCATCGCGATCGCCGAGATCAGCTCACCCGACGCGAATCCGGGTAGCCAACGCTGCTTCTGCTCCTCATTGCTCAACTCCAGGAGGTACGGTGCCACGACGTCGTTGTGCAGCGTGAAGCCGATACCGCTGAACCCACCCTTGGTGGTTTCCTCGGTGATGATCGCGTTGTAGCGGAAATCCTTGACACCGCCGCCGCCGAATTCCTCAGGGACCGCAGTTCCCAGGAAGCCCTGCTTTCCGGCCTCGACCCAGACGTCACGATCGACGATGTTCTGCTCTTCCCACTTCTCGTGGTTCGGTGCCACGTGCTGTGCCAAGAACTTCTGGTACGACTCCCGGAAGAGTTCATGTTCCGGTTCGAACAGGGTGCGCTCCACGCCGACTCCTTGCAATTCGATATATGGCACTTCAGTGATGTACCCGCTGGGGATATACCCGCTGGGGTGTATTCGCTGAGACTGGGCACGCCGAAGTGCGCGGGCCCACGTCACTGCCTCCGACGGTAGAACCTGTTGCGATACCCGTCGATGACCCGAACGATCACGATTCGTGACTGTAGCGGTTATCTGTTACTCGAAGTACGGAATTTGGCGAGATATCGCATGATCGGGTACGCGACGAGGATGCCGATCGATCCCCAGGCGATGCCACCCAACTCGACTGAACCGATGGTCAGCGCCAAGTTCCCGATGCCGGCGACCAACGCCGCCGCAGCGACCGTCAGGTTGACCGGATCGGTGAAGTCGACCTTCGCTTCCATCCAGATGCGCACACCGAGAATGCCGATGAGGCCGTAGAGAACCATCGTTGCGCCGCCGATGACGCCGTTCGGCACCGTGAAGACCAGTGCGCCGAATTTGGGCGAAAATGCCAGGATCACAGCGGTAGCGGCGGCTACCCAGTACGCGGCGGTCGAGTACACACGCGTCGCTGCCATGACACCGATGTTCTCGGCATACGTGGTGGTTCCGGATCCGCCACCGGCGCCCGCCAAGGTAGTGGCGAGACCGTCGGCAAACAGTGCATTGCCGGCCAGATCGTCGAGGGACTTACCCGTCATAGCGGACACCGCTTTGACATGTCCGACGTTTTCGGCGACCAGAACGATCACCACGGGGAGCGCGAGCACGATCACCGACCAGTCGAACGACGGTCCGTGCAGACTCGGCAGCCCGAACCAGTCTGCTTCGCGCAGAGCGGACACTCGTTCACTGTCGAGTCCGCCGATGACCGCGGCGAAGACCCAGCCGATCACGACGCCGACCAGAATGCCCAGCCGGCCGAGCAGCCCGGGACCGACGACCGTGACCAGCAGGATCGAAACGAGCGTCACCGTGGCGATCAGCGGCTGCGATTCGAAGGAGCCGACCGCCGTCGGAGCGAGGTTGAGACCGATCAGCGCGACGACAGCGCCCGTCACCACCGGCGGCATGACGGCGTCGATGACCCGGCTGCCGATCAGACGTACGGCGACGCCGATCAACATCAACACGATGCCGACGGCCATGACGGCACCGAGTTGCGCGGCCGGGCCCGATCCTGCCGACGCTGTCAGCGGGGCGATGAACGCGAAGGACGAACCGAGATAGCTGGGGATCCGGCCCCGGGTGATGAGCAGGAACAGCGCGGTGCCGATACCCGAGAACAAGAGCGTCGTCGTGACGGGGAAGCCGGTGATGGTCGGAACGAGCAGTGTCGCTCCGAACATCGCGATGACGTGTTGCATCCCGATTCCGATGGTGCGCGGCCAACTCAGTCGTTCGTCCGGCGCCACGACGGCTCCGTCGGCGATCCGCTTGCCGTCTCCGTGGACAGTCCAGCCGATTCCGCCGGCCCCGGTCATTGTTTCTCGTTCGATCACAGGTCGAAATACTAGAGGTCAGGCGCTCGGTCTCCGACCGAGACCGATCAAACCAGTTCAGCTGATTGCGTCAGCCGCCGCTTTGCGCGCTGCCACCGGATCACCGGTTGCCAGCACCGCTGCCGCAGCCGCCTCACATTGCGCCATGGTGACGGATCCGACCTTCGCGCCCACACCCGCGACCGACGCCGCAGCACAGGAGAGCGAGGAAACTCCGAGTCCGGCCAGAACACACGCCAACAGTGGATCGGCGGCCGCCTCACCGCAGACGCCGACGCGCTTGCCTGCCGCCTGACCTGCCTGGGCCGTACGTGCGACAAGGGCGAGCACCGCGGGCTGCCATGGATCGGTCAGGTCGGCGAGTTCGGAGGACATCCGATCAGCGGCCATCGTGTACTGAGCGAGGTCGTTGGTACCGATCGAGAGGAATTCGACGTGTTCGAGAATCTGGTCGGCCAACAGCGCCGCCGCCGGGATCTCCACCATCACACCGGGAACAAGATCGCGTGCCCGCACCGCATCGGCAAAACGTTTCGCCTCGGCCGGGGTGGCGATCATCGGTGCCATGACCCACGGGGACGAGTTGGTCGACGCCGCGGCTGCCGCGATCGCGTCGAGCTGGCGGTCGAGAATTCCCATGTCCTGCCAGGCGATTCGGACCCCACGAACGCCGAGTGCCGGATTCGCTTCTTCTTGATGGTTGGCGAATTTGAGCGGCTTGTCCGAACCCGCGTCCAACGTGCGAATGATGACCTTCTTTCCTGCGAAGGCCTCGAGAACCTCGGCGTAGATCGCCGCCTGCTCGTCTACGGTCGGTTCGGTCTCACGGCCGAGGAAGCAGAGTTCGGTCCGGAAGAGCCCGATGCCCCCCGCAGCAGTCGACGCCGCGGCGCGAGCGCCCGCGCCGTCTTGAACGTTGGCGAGAACGTCTACCGGCCGGCCGTCCGCCGTCTGGCCCGGTCCGGTCCAGGTGCTGACGCGTTCGCGATCGATCCGGGATTGTTCGACCAGTTCACGCGCGTGCCCGGGATCCGGCTCCGCGATCACGTCGCCGGTTGTTCCGTCGATCAGAATCGGTATTCCTGCCGAGATGGATTCCAATTCCTTCGCGGCGACGATGCACGGGATGCCCAACTGCCGCGCGATGATTGCCGTGTGGCTGGTCGGGCCGCCGTAGATGGTCACGAGTCCGATGATCTTGGATGCATCGAGGCCCGCGGTGTCTGCAGGAGCCAGATCGTCCGCGCACAGCACCGACGGTGTCTCGGGCATCGGAACTCCAGGTTCGGGTAATCCGGAGAGTTCGGCGATCACGCGGTCGCGGATGTCCTCGAGGTCGGTGACGCGCTCGGCCATCAAACCGCCGACCTTGGTGAACAGCACCACGAACTGCTCCGTCGCCGCGATCGCAGCCTGCACCGGGGGCACTCCGCCGGCGATCGACTTCTTGGCCGCCCCGATCCAGCCACGATCAGCTGCCATCGCCGCGTTGGCCTGCAAAACCTCTGCGGCCGCGCCGGTAGCTTCGGCGGCCCGTCCGAGAAGGCGGTTCTCGACAGCCTTCGCCGCTGCGACGAAGGCGTCTGCGGCGGCCTCTCGATCTGCCTCGTCGAGTGCCGGCGCATCGGTGACGAGTTCTGGTCGGCTGGACGGCCAGATCGCCGGGCCGTAGGCGATTCCAGGCACCACGGGGGTGCCGTGCACGGTGATTCGGTTGAGCTGTTCGGTCATCTGTCCTCCTTGAGCGATGGGCCCGGTGTCACACCGGATCACCTCGAGCGCGTAAAGCCCTCACCTTCGTTGTGACGAAGATTACTCCCAAGTCTTGACATGTCAACACACTCGGGCGTAAAACAACATAAAGCAACATTCACTGTGATCCACAACGCACCGTCGGATCACACTTCGGAATCGGAGAGCACGTGTACGCGGAAGAACGCCAACAAGCGATCGGCACCATGGTGTCGCAGCGCGGACGCATGTCCGTGGCGGCTCTGTCGGAGACCTTCGGTGTGACCACCGAGACCGTGCGTCGCGATCTGGCCTTCCTCGAGCGGATCGGACAGATCAGGCGTGTACACGGCGGCGCCGTTCCCACCGGATCCCTCCACGTCACCGAACCGGGCATGGCGGAACGCGATCAGACCCGCGCGCAACAGAAGGACCGGATCGCCCGCTGCGCGGTCACCTACCTCCCTCCCACCGGCGGCAGCGTGATCTTCGACGCGGGCACGACCACGGGCCGCATGATCCCCGAACTGCCGACCGAGAACGACTTCACAGCCGTCACCAATTCCGTCCCGATCGGCGCACGCCTGGCATCGATGAACTCGATTTCCCTGATACTGCTCGGCGGTCGAGTACGCGGGGTGACTCAAGCCGTGGTCGGCGAGGACGCCCTACGCCTGCTGAGCACGTTGCGAGTCGACGTCGCCTTCATCGGAACGAACGCGATCAGCGTCGGGCACGGACTCTCCACTCCGGACAGCGAAGAGGCCGCCGTCAAACGAGCAATGGTCAAAGCCGCCAATCACGTTGTGGTGGTGGCCGATTCCACCAAAGTCGGCCGCGAGCACTTGATCAGCTTCGCCCCGCTCGACAGCATCGACGTCCTCATCACCGACGAAGAGATCAGTCCCACAGACACATCCGAGTTCCACGACCACGGAATCGAGGTGGTGATCGCATGATCGTCACACTGACAGCCAACCCGAGTATCGATCGGACCGTGCAACTCGAGCAACGGCTCGAACGAGGCTCCGTCCTACGCGCCCACTCCACTCGCAGCGACCCCGGCGGCAAGGGGGTCAACGTCGCGCGTGTTCTCGCCGCAGCCGACCTCGACGTGCTCGCGGTTCTACCGGGAAACGGTGGTGACCCTCTGCTCTCGGCGCTGGCAGCCGGTGGGATTCCCCACATCGGTGTCGCCACAACGGGTCTGGCTCGCACCAACATCACCATCGCGGAACCGGACGGGACAACGACGAAGATCAACGAACCCGGCGCAACGCTGTCCGGTTCGACGCTCGACGCCCTGGCACAGGAGTTGATTGTTCGCGCCGATACCGCACTGTGGTTCGCGCTGTCCGGCTCACTGCCCCCCGGCGTTCCGCTCGGGTGGTACGGCGAACTCGTCGCGGCACTGCGCGATCACCCGTGCAAGGTGGCGGTCGACACCTCGGACGCCCCGCTGACGGCACTCGCCGAAGCGTTCCCCGGCTCGGCACCCGACCTGCTCAAACCCAACGGCGAGGAACTCGCACAACTGACCGGCGTCGACGGCCACGTCCTCGAACGTGCTGCCGAGAACGGTGATCCCGGGCCTGCGATCACGGCGGCGCAGCGATTGGTCGACCGCGGCGTCGGCAGTGTGCTCGCCACGCTCGGCGCAGCAGGTGCTGTCCTCGTCACCGCCGACGGCGCGTGGATCGCCACCGCTCCCCCGATTGTCGCAGTCAGTACCGTCGGCGCAGGCGATTCGTCGCTGGCCGGCTACATCCTCGCCGAAGCGGGAGGCGGCTCGGAATCCGAGCGGTTACGTCACGCGGTCGCCTACGGAAGCGCCGCTGCCTCCCTTCCCGGCACAACTCTTCCCACGCCCGAACAGATCGATCTGGCAGCGGTTTCGGTATCTGCAGCCGATGCCTCCTCTCCCATCCCCGTCCCCACCGAACTCGCCTGACGCCCTAAGGAACCTGACATGTCCGATACCAACGCAGCCGGCGGTTCCGGCCCCGAGATCATCAGTCCCGAACTGATCTCACTCGACACCGACCTGGGTACGACCAAGGAAGATGTCATTCGCTCTCTCGCAGCGCGATTGACTGCAGCGGGACGGGCGAGCGACGCCGCGGGGCTGGTCGCTGCCGCACTCGCTCGCGAAGCGCAGTCCGCGACCGGACTGCCGGGCGGAATCGCCATTCCCCACTGCCGCGCCGAGGCCGTCTCGTCCGCGTCCCTGGGATTTGCTCGACTGGATCCGAAGGTCGATTTCGGGGCACCCGACGGCCCCGCCGATCTGGTGTTCCTGATCGCGGCACCCGAAGGCGCCGGAGCCGAGCACATGAAGCTGCTCTCGTCCTTGGCCCGAGCGCTCGTCCGACCCGCGTTTGTCACGTCGCTTCGTGAGGCGTCGACGCCGGACGAGATCGTGCGACTGGTCGACGAGGTACTCAATCCCGCGCCGAAGGATGCTCCAGCAAAGGCTGCGGCAGCCACACCCACTCCTCCTGTTTCCACTGGGAAACACTCTACCGAGGAGGCCCCAACGCCCGCGGAGCGTCACATCGTCGCGGTCACCGCGTGCCCGACCGGAATCGCTCATACCTACATGGCTGCGGACTCGCTCGTCGCCGCGGGTGAACGCGCCGGGGTCAAGGTTCACGTCGAAACGCAGGGCTCGAGCGGAAGCACCCCGCTTGACCCTTCCGTCATCGCCGGAGCCGCCGCGGTTATCTTCGCTACCGACGTCGGAGTGAAGGGCCGCGAACGATTCGCCGGCAAACCCGTTGTCGCTTCCGGTGTGAAGCGGGCGATCAACGAGCCGGACAAGATGCTTGCAGAAGCGTTGCGCGCCTCCGAGAATCCCGCCGCCGCCACCGTGGACGGCACCGCCGCCGCGGCCGCGGATTCCGATGCCGGTTCCGTAGGGTTCGGCACCCACCTCCGTCAGGTCCTCCTGACCGGTGTCAGCTACATGATCCCGTTCGTCGCGGCCGGCGGTCTGCTGATCGCACTCGGCTTCCTGCTCGGCGGATACGAGATCTCCGGTCCTGCCAAGGACATCGTTCTCAACAACTCGATCACCAACCTTCCCGACGGTGGTCTGGCCACCTATCTCGGCGCAGTGCTGTTCCAGATCGGTTCGTTGGCATTCAGCTTCCTGGTGCCCGCATTGGCCGGCTACATCGCCTTCGCTATCGCCGACCGGCCTGGCATCGCTCCCGGCTTCACAGCCGGCGCGGTCGCCGTGTTTGTCGGTGCCGGATTCATCGGCGGCCTGGTCGGTGGTCTCATCGCCGGCGTCGTCGCGCTCTACATCGGCCGGATCGCCGTCCCGCAGTGGCTGCGGGGCCTGATGCCGGTGGTGATCATTCCGCTGTTCGCGACGCTGGTTGTCGGAGCACTGATGTTCATCGTCCTCGGTCGTCCGCTCGCTGCGATCACCTCCGGTCTCACCGACTGGCTCAACGGACTGTCCGGCAGCTCGGCCATCTTCCTCGGCATCATTCTCGGCCTGATGATGTGCTTCGACCTCGGCGGACCGGTCAACAAGGCGGCTTACGCCTTCGCTGTAGCCGGACTCAACGTCAACGACCCGGCCACTTTGCGCATCATGGCGGCAGTCATGGCTGCCGGTATGGTTCCGCCACTGGCCATGGCACTTGCCTCGACGGTGCTGCGTCCCAAGCTCTTCAGCGAAGCCGAACGTGAGAACGGAAAGGCTGCCTGGTTGCTGGGCTCGGCATTCATCTCCGAGGGCGCGATTCCGTTCGCCGCTGCCGACCCGCTTCGCGTGATCCCCTCGATGATGGCGGGCGGCGCCGTCACCGGTGCGCTGATCATGGCTTTCGACGTCACTCTCAGCGCCCCGCACGGCGGGATCTTCGTCTTCTTCGCAGTCGGCGGAATCGGCTGGTTCCTGGTCTCGCTCGCCGCGGGAACCGTGGTAGCTGCGCTCGCCGTCGTCGGAGCCAAGGAGTTCTTCCGCAAGGGGCCGTCCGATGCCGAACTCGACCCCGAAATCGTGCCCGCTGCGGCATGATCGACAGCAAGCAACGCTGCAGTCACCACTGTTGTCACCAAATCCGCCCAAAGACCCCACAACGTCCGCACCGATAGATTCACAACGAGGAGATCCCATGCCCAGCAAGACAGTTGCCGTCGGTTCCGCAGTCGGCCTCCACGCCCGCCCCGCCGCTCTCATCGCCGAAGCAGTCGGAGCCTCCGGCGCCACGGTCACCCTCGCAGTCGCCGACGGCGAACCGGTGGATGCAGGTTCGGCCCTGATGATCATGACGCTCGGAGCCGCCAAGGACACCGAAGTCACCATCGAGTCCGACGACGCCGACGCACTCGCCAAGGTCGCCGAACTGGTAGCCGCTGATCTCGACGCCTGACCTGATGTCAGTCGGTGCTGTGCAGCGGGCCGGACACTCTCACGGAGTCAGTGCGAGTGTCCGGCCCAGCCAGTCCATTTCGAGTTCCAGAGCAGTGCCCCACACATCACCCGAGTGCCCGCCGGGAAGGGTGTAGTAGTCCACGTTCATGTCGGCGGCGCGCGCAGCCTCGAACATGATCTCCTGCTGAGGGCGGTAGATGTCGTCGTCTTCACCCGCGACAAATACACCAGACAACTGCGGATACCGATTCTGCGCCATCAGGTCTCGGGCGTTGACCGCGTCGAAAGCGTCTTCGTCGCCGTCGAACATCGCAGCCACAGTGTCCTCGTGGTCACCGGTCGACGGTTCGTCCTGGCCGGAGAAGTCCAGGAACGACGGGTATCGGTCCGGGAAGTTCACGGCCATTTCGATCGCGCATGTCCCGCCGTAGGAAAACCCACCGATAGCCCATTGCGCAGCGTCCGGATTCACTTGAAGGTTCGATTCGATCCAGTGCGGGACGTCCTGGTCCAGATACGTCGCGACGTTGCCGAGCGCAGAATCCATGCAGCCGGGGTTGGCGTCGTAGTCCCCCAACGCGTCGGGCACCACCACCACGGGAGCAAGCCCGGAATGCCTCGATGCATAGGCGTCGACGGTGGTCGCGAGACGGCCACTGTCCAGCCAGTCACTGGGGCTGCCGGGCTCACCCGCCACCAACACCAGGACGGGCAACTCCGCACGTGGATCGGCAAGATAGGCCGGCGGGAGATACAACGTCGCCGGCCTCGCGTCGAAACCCGAGATGTTTCCCGGAATCGACGCTTCCGTCACGACGCCGTTGCTCGGCATCCGCACCGGAACCTCCCAATGAGTTTCGGTGGGAAGTCCCCGCTGTAGCCGAGGTTCGGCCCCGGGGAGTGAATCGAAAGCAACGTGCTCGACCGAGCCGACCGGCCAGTGCCCGACCAGTGATCCGAGCGTGGGGTAAATGCCGGTCTGGGCATTGACCTGACCCACCGCGACGATCGCGGCCAGACCGGCCAACACCGTCACGGAAAGGCCGCGGGCCAGTCCTGGACGCCGAAGGAGAACAAGCGCCGCGCCGATGACTCCGAATATCGCCAACGCTATCCACACAAAACTCGACAGGGGTAGCTGCGCGGGCAACGGTCGATAACTGAGCCACACGAACATCGCACCGGTGGCTGATCCGAGCACTGACAGACCTAGCGCAACCAACGCGGCCCTACGCGGCAACCACCTAAGCAGAAGCAACGTGCCGACGCCGACGATGACGGAACCCACGAGCAGCACTGCGGTGATGTGTCCGTGCTCGAGTGACATACGCGAGAGCCGCGTCAGGAGTTGATGCCCGTGCATTCGTTCCAGTATCCACATCTACCGGCGGTCTGCGAATTCGTGGAATTATTTGGGAATCAGCGGCGTCGTCGAAATCTCACGAACGCCGCGCCCCCGATCGCACATCCTGCCGCGACCAACCCGGCCCACACGAATGTCCACGGATCGACCCCGACACCGACCGAACCGTCAGACGAGTCAGCCGTCGCTTCTGTCGCGTCCACGAGCGCTCGCATCACGTACACCGGCGGCAACGCTCCGCCGGCAGATTCAGAACCGATCAGAACATCGCCCGCATCGTTGAATGCCACCGCCTCACCCTGAGGCTCCTTCGGGAGCGGGATCCGCAGCGGTTCGGTACCGGTGAGCGTCGCGCCGATTCCGCCGTCCACGACTTCGTACAGGTACAGGTCGGAGTAACTCCGAAGTGCGATCGCCGAACCGTCCGACGACACCGCTCCCCCGGTGAACATCACCGACACGGGCTTCTCCGGTCCGAGGGACACGGCTCCGACGCGCTCGAGCGGCGTCGGGCCGGGCTGCGCCAAGTCACTCAGTTTCTGATCCCCGACCGGTGTGTAGACACTGCTTTCGCCGAACAATTCCTTGGTCACGACAAAAACATGGCCGTCGGGATCTAGCAGTATCGACTCGGTGTCGTGCGCACCGTCCGGGTACGTGAGGCGGTGCAACGTACCGTCACCGGAATCGAGGTCCATCGTGATGAACGCCACTGTTTCGCGGGTCCGGAGGTTGTCACCGGTGTCCGACAGAACGAGCGTTCGCCCACTCACCGCAAGATCTTCGACGTCGTAAGGATCTATCGGGACCGGAATCTGTTTCTGGACAACACAGTTCAGGTCCATTTCGAATACGAAGTCGTCACTGCCGCCGTCACCCATCGCGTAGATCCGATCGTCGACGACGACCATCCCCGACAACTCCTGGAGCGCAGGATCGGTAGGTGTACAGAGTGGGGCGAACTCGCTCGGTTCGAACGACGACGCCTGTGCGAGCGCTCCGGGAAGCAGTGCGGTTGCCGTAGTCGCAGCAAGCACCGCGACCACGGCCCCGAAACTACGCACTAGGTGCGTACTCCACCAATGCCGAGGCCAACATCTGTGGCACGCGTGCGTGCACCCGCGTTCCCGCCTCTTCGTGAGTCGATTCCAAAATCGTTCCGTCCGAGTGGATTCGAGCCATAAGATCACCGCGCGTGTACGGCACCAGCACGTCGACCTCGACCTCCGGCCGAACCAGCACCTCGCTGAGATGTGCTCGTAGTTCAGCGATTCCTTCACCGGTCCGCGCCGAGACGAACACGGCACCAGGCAGCAGACCACGTAGTTGCGTCAAGGTAACCGGATCTGCCGCGTCGATCTTGTTGACCACGATCAACTCCGGCGGAGCCTTCGAATCCGTCTCGCGCAGAACATCGGTGACGACTTCCCGCACAGCCTTGATCTGTTCTGTCGGCAACGGATCCGAACCGTCGACGACATGCAGAAGCAGATCCGCGTCGGTCACTTCCTCGAGAGTCGAGCGGAATGCCTCGACCAACTGAGTCGGAAGGTGTCGCACGAAGCCGACCGTGTCGGTGAGTACGTACTCGCGGCCGTCGTCGAGTGCGGCGCGACGAGTTGTCGGGTCCAAGGTGGCGAACAACGCGTTCTCCACGAGCACACCGGATCCGGTGAGCGAATTGAGCAGACTCGATTTGCCCGCGTTCGTGTATCCGACGATGGCGATCGACGGGATGTCGCTCTGCAGTCGACGGGTCCGCTTGGTGTCGCGGGCGGCCTTCATGCCCTTGATCTCGCGGCGCAGTTTTGCCATGCGCTCACGAATACGGCGACGGTCCGTCTCGATTTTCGTCTCACCGGGACCACGCAGGCCCACACCTCCGTTACTGCCGGCACGGCCACCGGCCTGGCGCGACATCGACTCGCCCCAACCACGCAGACGCGGGAGCATGTACTCCATCTGAGCGAAAGCCACCTGGGCTTTACCCTCACGAGACGTGGCGTGCTGAGCAAAGATGTCGAGAATCAGAGCCGTCCGGTCGATGACCTTGACCTTGACGATCTTCTCCAGCGCCGTGAGCTGCGCCGGCGTCAGCTCACCGTCGCAGACGACGGTGTCGGCGCCGGTCGCCAGGACTACTTCGCGCAGTTCCTGAGCCTTGCCGGAACCGATGTAGGTGGCAGCGTCGGGTTTGTCGCGGCGCTGAACCAGTCCTTCGAGGACCTCGGAGCCGGCCGTCTCGGCCAGTGCGGCCAGCTCGGTCATACTCGCCTCGGCCTGCTCGGCAGTTCCCTGCGTCCAGACGCCGACCAGGACAACTCTTTCGAGTCGAAGCTGGCGGTACTCGACTTCGGTGACGTCCTCGAGCTCGGTCGACAGACCGGCCACGCGGCGCAGGGCGCCGCGATCTGCGAGTTGCATCTCACCGGTCGACGGGTTGCCCGATGCGGACGCTGCCGTGTATTCGGCTTGCGCGTACTCGGACTGCTCGTGAGCGGTGGACTCTTCGTTTTCATGTGTGTTCGTCATACAAGATCCATGGTCCCACGAAACCTGGCCACGGTGCATCCGTATTTCCTGCAGGCGTATTTCCCGCGGGCGATATCACACGAGCGATTGCCACCAGACATCGCTGATCGTCCCGTTCGCCACCAGAACCGAGGACCCCCGCAACGACCCTTCGCCGCCTTCGACGGTGACCTGCACTTCGCCGCCGAGCACGCGCACCAGCACCGAGCCTTCGTCGCGGCCGTCGAACTTCAGCGCCGCGGCCGCAGCTGCGACCGTTCCGGTTCCGCAGGAACGAGTCTCGCCCACACCACGCTCGTGTACGCGCATGTGGACCCCACCGTCGTGGATCGGCGTCACGATCTCGATGTTGACCCCGTGCGGGAAGAACCCCGGATCGAAGCCCGGAGAAACACTCAAATCGAGCGCACTCAAAACTTCTGCCGTCACGTGCTCGTCGACACACGCCAAATGCGGATTACCGACGTCGATGCCGACGCCGGCGAAGACGCGGCCGTCGATTGTTGCCGAACTGGTGCCGAGGTCCTTGATCGGGCCCATCGCCACGGTCACGTCACCATGTGTGGCGTCGTAGCCGTGCACCACGACCGGACGCGCTCCGGCACGACTGCCGACCACGAACTCGTCCTTGCTCTCCAAGCCCGAGGCCTTGAGATAGTGGGCGAATACGCGAACTCCGTTTCCGCACATCTCCGCGATGGAGCCGTCGCTGTTGCGGTAGTCCATGAACCAGTCTTCGGCAGCGACGCCGTCGGGCAGCGCACCGAGCACGCCCGCGTCCGCAAGTGCGCCTGCCCGGGCGACACGAAGGATGCCGTCGGCGCCGAGGCCACGCTGACGATCACACAACGCTGAAACTCGCGCCGGCTCGAGATCGACCCGAACGTCGAGGTCAGGGAGAACAACGAAGTCGTTCTGCGTGCCGTGGCCCTTACTGAAATCCATGGTCGCCATCCTATCCGGACCTACCGACCGACTCACGCAGGTGACGCGGTGACCACGACGTTCTGTTCGTACGTGAAGCCGGACGGCAACGAGGGGTCGGGCACGGTTGCGCCGCCGCAGGTCACGAGGACCAGCCTGGGCGCACCCGTTTCGGAAAAGAACTCGGCCGGCAAAGCCACCTTTTCGTACAGCTTCAGGCTCGCTGCGTGATAGGTGAACATCGTTCCGGTGTCGTCGCTCACGTAGATCGGTGTTCCGGGCTTCATCTGGTGCAGCGCCCACAAGGCGCCGTGCGTGCGATCACCGTCGTCGACGTGGCCGGCAACAAGATTGGTGCCCTCCGAAGATCCGAACTGCACGCCGTTGGTGAAATGCGAAACCTTGTCAGGGTGCGGAAGGATCATTCCGCGGTTGGCGCCGAACCCACTGGTCACGATGTCGGCTCGCACATCGAGATCGGGAATCGCGAGCGTGTTCGGCGGCAGATCCGTTGGCGCAGGCGCCCAACTCGCCCCTGGATCGGTTGGGGCTCCCACGTCGAAGGGTCCTTCGGGAACAGGTGCGCTGATGGGCTTCCCGGCCGCACTCACCGCAAAATAGACGAGCACCCCGCCGACCGCGAGAAATGTGACGAGCAGTAGGAGAAGCGGCAGCCGACCCGCGCGTCGGCCTCTCGGTCGCGCGTGTGTCCCGGTCTGCGCCATGTTCGTTGTCCTCCAGTCCGTCGATCGCGAAACGAATGGATCGCGAAAGAGCTAACTGTAAGATAGCTGATCGGCGCGATCGTGTTACAGGCCGCGATATGCAAGGGCAGCGAAGGCCGAGCGAGCCAGCTCCGGATCGGCACCGTCGAGCCAGTGCACGCGTGCGTCACGACGGAACCATGATCGTTGGCGGCGAACGTAGCGCCGCGTCCCGATGAACGTCCGTTCGAGTGCCTCGGCCAGATCGTATTCACCGTCGAAATGTGCGAGCACCTGTGCGTAGCCGATGGCTCGCGGCGCTGTGACGCCCTCACGCAATCCTTGCTCGACGAGTACGGCGACTTCGTCGACAAGTCCGCCTGAAAACATCAGTTCGGTTCGCAACCGAATCCGTGTGTCGAGTTCTTCCGTATCCCGATCCACGCCGAGAATGCGGGTTCCCCAACGAGGGTCACCGATCTGCGGAGCTGAGGCCGCGAACGGCAGACCTGTCAGCTCGACGACCTCGAGCGCCCGAACCATCCGCCGACCGTCCGTCGGCAGTATCGACGCCGCCGCTACCGGATCAGCAGCAACAAGCGCCGTATGCACCGCACCGACCCCACCGTCGGCCAGCACTGCCTCCCACTTCGCACGAACTTCGGGATCCGTTGCCGGAAAGGACCATTCGTCGAGTAGGGACTGGACGTACATCATGGATCCGCCGACGATCACCGGAACCTTGCCCGCCGCGATCAGATTCTCGGCGATCGCGATCGCGTCGCTTTGATAACGCGCGACGGTGGCGGTCTCCTTCACGTCGAGAACGTCGAGCAGGTGATGCGGAATCCCGCGACGCTCGGCCGGCGTCAGTTTGGCGGTCCCGATATCCATGCCGCGATAGAGCTGCATCGCGTCGATGTTGATGATCTCACCGCCGAATTCCTCGGCCAGTGCCAACGCGAGATCGGACTTTCCCGACGCGGTCGGACCGACAACTGCGATCGGGCGAAGTTCTTCAGGGACGTTCACGGCCGCCACGTCCCGACGTGGTACGCGACGCCGAACGGCGCATCGCTGTAGTCGACCACCGAACGTGTCGTGGTTGACCGAGACGAGTTCATGAAGACACCGGCCAGGACCTGCCACGCCGCACGACCCTGGGCTCCGACACTCCGGCAGAGCTGCGGATCGAGAGCAAGAAGCGCCTCCGGGTCACCGGCGGTCAGGGCATCGTCGATGGCCGATTGCACGCCAGCGGCGCGCTCGTCGAAGCTTCCGGGCGCCTTGGCCGTCAGCGTGGACGCACCGTCAGCCACGATCAGAAGCCCTTGCGGTCGGTTGTCCCTGTCGAGTTGCTTGCGCAGCTGCTGTCCGAATTCACGACATTCATTCACCGACGCCTCTGCACTGACGACGTGCATGTCGACGGTGATCTCCACGTCCGCTCGGGCACGCAGCCAGCCGGCAACAAGGGCGCACAGTTCGAGAGATGGCATCGGTTCACCTGCCGCATCCGCGTCCAGGGACGTCCGGACATCGGCGCCGAATCCCGCGAAAGTACCGATCTGCCCACGTCCGACGCCCGATCGCCAGAGTTCGCCTGCTGCATTCTTGGGTCCTGCATTCTCGGGGCCGACACCGACGCCCACCCAGTGAACCGCCTCGTGAGAGAGCCGGCGCACGGCGGCTATCGCTGTAGCGCGCACCTGAGCGGACTCGGTCGAATCACCGGACAATTCCGGCACGAGTAACGGCGCCGAGGGGACGAGAACAGCGGAAGTCAACACAGTTGCCACGCTAGTCGACCCCGAGGTGGCGACCTCACACCCTCTTACCTGATTCAATAGTCGGAGAACGTGAGTACCGGGTTCAATGGAACCAGGAATGCGATCAGGCAGCCGTGACGCGCGGCAGAGACGAGGACCGATGACCGAGAACAGTGAACCCACCACCGGCGCCGACAGCAGTTCGGCCAGCCCGAGCCCGGCAGCACCCAAACCCGGTGCTCCCAAACCTGGTGGACCACGCCCCGGTGCGCCCCGCCCCGGAGCACCTCGCCCCGGCCCGGCAGCCTCGCATGCCGTCACCGCCGCGCCGGCCAGCGACCCGAGCAAGTTCGGCCGCGTCGAGGAAGACGGAACCGCCTGGGTGAAGACCGCTGACGGTGAACGCCAGATCGGTTCGTGGCAGGCCGGGGACGCCACCGAGGGCCTCGCCCATTTCGGTCGTCGCTACGACGACCTCGCGACCGAGGTCTCGCTACTCGAGGCTCGTCTGACGTCGGGCGCCGGAGACGCCAAGAAGACCAAGGCTGCCGCCATCGCTCTGTCCGAATCCCTCTCCACCGCTGCCGTGATCGGTGACCTCGACGCTCTGGCCCGCCGACTCGACGTGATCGTTGCCGGGTCCGACGAGGCCGCAGCGCACGCGAAGGAAGAGAAGGAACAGTCTCGCGCCGCGAGCACCGCCCGCAAGGAGGCCCTCGCAGTCGAGGCCGAACAGATCGGTTCGGAGTCGACCCAGTGGAAGACCGCGGGTGATCGACTGCGCGAGATTCTCGACGAGTGGAAGACGATTCGCGGAATCGACCGCAAGGTCGACGACGCACTGTGGAAGCGGTACTCCAAGGCTCGCGAGTCCTTCAACCGACGGCGTGGAGCGCATTTCGCCGAACTCGATCGTGATCGTGCGAGCGCCCGTTCGACGAAGGAAGAACTGGTCGACCGCGCCGAGAAGCTGTCGACCTCCACTGAATGGGGACAGACCGCTGGAGAATTCCGCGATCTACTCAGCGAGTGGAAGGCTGCCGGCCGCGCACCGCGCGAGGCCGACGACAACCTGTGGAAGCGCTTCAAGGGCGCTCAGGACGTGTTCTTCGCCGCACGCAACGCTGCTGCATCCGAGCGCGACGCCGAATTCGAGCAGAACGCGGTTGCAAAGGAAGAGCTGCTCGCTGCGAACGCGAACATCGATCCGGCACACGGACTCGAGAACGCTCGTGCAGCGCTGCGCGACCTGCAGGAGAAGTGGGACGCGATCGGCAAGGTGCCGCGCGACCGGATGCAGGAACTCGAAGCGAAGCTCCGGGCCATCGAAACCAAGGTGCGCGACGCCGTCGACGCCGAGTGGCGTCGTACCGATCCGGAAGCACTTGCCCGGGTCGCGCAGTTCAAGGAGCGGGTCAGCCAGTTCGAGGAGCAGGCCGCCAAGGCTCAGGCTGCCGGCAAGACGAAGGACGCCGAGAAGGCTCTCGCTCAGGCAAAGCAGTGGCGTGAGTGGGCCGAAGCAGCCGAGAGCGCTGTCAGCGAGTAGCAGACGACAAACGAGTACGACAACAACGCCGGCTGACTCCGAAAGGAGTCAGCCGGCGTTGTCTTGCGCTATTGGCTAAGAGAACTTCCGTGTCAGCCGACGTTCCATTCCTGATGCTTCTCGGCTTCAGCCGCAGCGATCCGGCGTTGCTCCTCGGCGGCGAGCTGAATGTTGGTTCGCGTCCAGACCACCTTGAGCCAATGGAACGTCAAGAACACGACGGCAAACCATCCGATGACCAGCCCGATCGACGGTCCTGCCACGTTGAATCCGGCGGGAATGGTCTGACGTGACCAGACGGCCATCATTCCCAGCGCACTCGCCACGGCACTACCGGCCAGCGCGACCCACGCCAGACTCCAGCGCCGCGTCACGAGTGCGAGCATCGAGAATCCGATGCCGAAGATGACAACGAACCACACGAACAAGCGTGAGAACAGTGCAATCCGTTCACTTTCCGCGTCCTGGTTGTACGCGAGCACATCCCAGCCGTTCGCAACTCCCGCATGGGGCAGTGCAAGTGTGCCGACCAGCACGAGCACCGCAACCGCGACAACCATGGCGCGCGCACCCGGATCGATTTCTCCCGCGACCTTGCGTTCCGCGTCGTCGAGGTCCTTGCGGTAGCCCTCGAAGGCGTCGTCGCCCGGCTGAGGTGTCTTGTTCTCGTGTTGCGAGGTCATGCGTTGCATCCCATCTGGACGGGTTGTGGGGCTGGGGCACCGATCTTCGGTAGTCCGAGACCTACGCCGATGGGCGGGGTCTTGGGTGTGATGCCCTTTTCGAACGAATCACCGGCGCGGGTCCGACGGTGTGTGAGCACTCCGTCATCGGCCACGAGGTGATGGGGGGCTCCGTGGGTGACGACGACCGTCACCACGTCGCCGGGTCGGATTGTGCCGTCGAGGTTTCCCTCGGGTCGGAAATGCACCAGGCGGCCGTCTCGCGCGCGACCGCTGAGACGGTGAGTCGCTGCGTTCTTGCGGCCCTCACCCGCAGCCACCAGCAGTTCTACCTCGGTGCCGACGAGTTTGCGATTTTCCTCGATGTTCACTTCTTCCTGAACCGCGAGCAATCGCATGTAGCGTTCCTGGACAACCTCTTTGGGGAGTTGATCGGCCATCTCCGCCGCCGGCGTGCCCGGGCGCTTGGAGTACTGGAAGGTGTAGGCGTTGGAGAATCGCGCCTTACGCACGACGTCCAGCGTCTCCTCGAAATCCTCTTCCGTCTCCCCCGGGAACCCGACGATGATGTCCGTGGTGATGGCGGCGTGCGGCATTGCGGCGCGCACCTTCTCGATGATCCCGAGGTACTTCGACTTGCGGTACGAGCGCTTCATCGCCTTGAGAACCTTGTCCGAACCGGACTGCAACGGCATGTGCAGCTGCGGGCAGACGTTGGGAGTGGTTGCCATCGCTTCGATGACGTCATCGGTGAACTCTGCCGGGTGCGGCGATGTGAACCTGACCCGTTCGAGGCCGTCGATGTGTCCACACGCCTTCAAGAGGGAGGCGAAGGCTCCGCGATCGCGCGGTTGCTCCGGATCGGCGAACGACACGCCGTAGGCGTTGACGTTCTGTCCGAGCAGGGTCACTTCCGAGACACCCTCGTCGACGAGTGCCTGCACCTCGGCCAGAATGTCGCCGGGACGTCGATCCACTTCCTTGCCACGCAAGGCCGGAACGATGCAGAACGTGCACGTGTTGTTGCAGCCCACCGAGATGGAAACCCAACCTGCATAAGCAGATTCGCGCTTGGCTGGCAGTGTCGACGGAAACGCCTCGAGTGCGTCGAGGATTTCGACTTCGGCGCGCTGATTGTGACGCGCGCGGTCGAGCAGCGCGGGAAGCGAGCCGATGTTGTGAGTGCCGAAGACGACATCGACGAACGGTGCCTTCTTGACGACGGTGTCACGATCCTTCTGCGCCAGGCACCCACCGACCGCGATCTGCATGTCGGGGTTCGCCTCCTTGTTGGGGGCGAGCTGGCTGAGGTTGCCGTACAACTTGTTGTCCGCGTTCTCGCGGACCGCACACGTATTGAAGACGACAAGATCAGGATCGGTTCCGGTCTCCGCCTTCGAATACCCGGCGTCCTCGAGCAGACCGGACAGTCGCTCGGAATCGTGGACGTTCATCTGACAGCCGTACGTCCGCACCTCGTAGGTGCGAACAGGCGTAGCAGTTGCCTCCGGAACTGCAGTCGGCTCCGGAAGTGCAGGGGACATTTCGTCGATCAGTGACACGCTTCAGCCTAGCTCACGTCCACTACGACGTGTAATAACGCCCTGATAAACAGCCGAAACGCGACATAAACGTCGTCACAGTAAAATTTCCATTACATATGGCAAGAACCATGGCGAAATCACGGGCGTCGACGCAAACTACGCCTAAGGTTCTCGTTTATGACCCAAGCCGACGATGCGACGACGCCGACCACCTCCGGCGATTCCACATCCATGATTTCGATGACCTCGGTGAACAAACACTTCGGGGAACTTCACGTCCTGCAAGAGGTCAATCTCGAGGTACCCAAGGGCCAAGTGGTGATCGTCCTCGGTCCGTCGGGCTCCGGTAAATCGACTCTGTGCCGCACCATCAATCGCCTCGAACCCATCGACTCCGGCACCATCGCCGTCGACGGAAAGACGCTCCCCGAAGAGGGCAAAGCACTTGCCGCACTTCGTGCCGACGTCGGGATGGTCTTTCAGTCTTTCAACCTGTTCGCGCACAAGACGATCCTCGAGAACGTCATGCTCGCACCGATGAAGGTCCGCAAGGCAAAAAAGGACGAAGCCAAGAAGACCGCGCAGGCGTTGCTCGAACGTGTCGGTATCGCCAATCAGGCCGACAAGTACCCGGCGCAGCTTTCCGGCGGTCAGCAACAGCGTGTCGCCATTGCTCGCGCTCTTGCGATGCAGCCGAAGGTGATGTTGTTCGACGAGCCCACCTCCGCTCTCGACCCCGAGATGGTCAACGAAGTCCTCGACGTCATGACCTCCCTCGCGAAGGAAGGCATGACCATGCTCGTGGTCACGCACGAGATGGGCTTCGCGCGCAAAGCCGGCGATCGTGTGCTGTTCATGGCTGACGGCCAGGTCGTCGAAGACACCACGCCCGAAGAGTTCTTCACCCATCCCAAGTCGGATCGGGCCAAGGACTTCCTCGGCAAGATCCTCACGCACTGATTACAGTCTCCCCTCCGACAGTCCTGTCCTCGTCCACAAGACAACTTGCTCGACTGCACCGTTCACCTCGGCTGCACCGTTCATCTCGACTGCACTGTTCGTGTGTCGACAACTGAGAGGATCTTCATGAAGATCAATCGTTCCGTCCGTTTCGGAATCGGAATCATGGCCATCGCGTTCGCTGCCACGGCCTGTGGCGGCGGCGAGGAGAACAAGTCGATCACCGAGAGCGCTTCCGACGGCACTCTCACCGTCGGCATCAAGTTCGATCAGCCCGGCCTCGGTCAGCGCAACCCTGACGGCACCTTCTCCGGCTTCGACGTCGAGGTAGCCCGTTACATCGCAAACGAACTGGGCGTAAAGCCCGAAGGCATCACCTTCAAGGAATCTCCGTCAGCCCAGCGCGAGACCCTGATCCAGAACGGCGAGGTCGACTACATCGTCGCGACATACTCGATCACCGACACGCGCAAGGAAAAGGTCAGCTTCGGCGGCCCGTACTTCATCGCAGGCCAGTCGCTGCTCGTTCGCTCCGACAACACCGACATCACCGGCCCCGATTCCCTGACCGGCGGCAAGAAGCTCTGCTCGGTGTCGGGTTCGACTCCGGCGCAGAACATCCAGGACAACTACGCCAAGGACGTCCAGCTCCAGCCGCTCGACACCTACTCCGCTTGTGTCGAGGCTCTGCGCAACGGCGCTGTCGACGCTGTCACCACCGACGACATCATCCTCGCCGGCTACGCTGCCCAGTACCCGGGCGAGCTTAAGGTCGTCGGAGAACCGTTCACGACCGAAAAGTACGGTGTCGGCCTGGCCAAGGACGATTCCGAGGGTCGCGGCAAGATCAACGATGCCATCGAGAAGATGATCTCCACCGGCGCGTGGGAAGAAGCCTTCAACAACACCGTTGGTGCTTCGGGCTACCCGATCCCGGCCCCGCCCACCGTTGATCGTTACTGACCTGCTTTTTTCACCGTCAATCTCGCTGCGGCTCCCCATTTCGGGAGCCGCAGCGCGTGACGCCACCAACGGAGATCCCGTGATCTGGGGAGACGGCAAGTGAACCTTCTGAGCAAGTACGGCGACCAGATTCTGGAAGCCTTCTGGACCACGATCCAGCTGACGTTCTTCTCCGCGATCGGCGCCGTCATCATCGGTGTCCTGATCGCGGCCATGCGCGTGTCACCGGTTCCGGTCGCCCGATTCCTGGGTACCGCGTACGTGACCGTGTTCCGCAACACCCCCCTGACACTGATTCTGCTGTTCTGTCTGTTCGGTCTGTCGCAGACGCTCGGAGTCAATCTCGCCAAGTCGGACTCACCGACGTTCTTGACAGACAACAACTTCCGACTCGCAGTACTCGGCCTCAGTGTCTATACCGCCGCGTTCGTGTGTGAGTCACTTCGATCGGGAATCAATACCGTTCCGGTCGGCCAGGCCGAAGCGGGCCGATCACTCGGTCTGTCGTTTGCACAAAATCTTCGGCTGATCGTCCTGCCTCAGGCATTTCGCGCGGTCACAGCACCGCTGGGTAGCGTGCTGATCGCACTGACCAAGAACTCGACCATCGCCGCGGTGATCGGCGTATCCGAAGCGTCAGCGCTGATGAAGAAGATGATCGAAAACGAAGCGGCGATCTTCGTCGTCGGTGGAATCTTCGCTGTCGGTTTCGTGATCCTGACACTTCCCATGGGCTTGATCTTCGGCAAGCTGAGCAAGCGATTCGAGGTTTCACGATGAGCAACCGCGCAACAGTCCTCTACGACGCGCCAGGCCCCAGAGCGCGAAATCTCTACCGATTCGCGTCCCTTGTCGTCGCTGCACTCATGGTCGCAATCGGTTACGTCATCTACCGCGCACTCGACGAAAAGGGCCAGCTGACAGCAGCGAAGTGGGATCCGTTCCTCGAATCCACGTCGTGGACAACGTATCTGATACCCGGCATCCGGGGAACGCTGATCGCGGCTGCGATGTCCATCGTCTTCGCGCTCATCCTCGGTTCTGCCCTGGGTATCGGCCGACTCTCCGAGCACAACATCATTCGGAAGATTTGCGGCGTCATCGTCGAATTGTTCCGAGCAGTACCGGTTCTGATTCTGATGATCTTCTCGTATCAGGTGTTCGCCGAATACGAGGTCTTCAAGTCCAAGTACCTCGCACTCGCGGCAGTCGTCGTGGGTCTGACTCTGTACAACGGGTCAGTGATCGCCGAGATCGTCCGTGCCGGAATCAACTCACTCCCACGAGGGCAAAGTGAGGCCGCCAAGGCACTGGGCATGCGCAAGACGCAGATCATGGTGACGATCCTGCTCCCCCAGGCGGTTACCGCCATGCTCCCGGCACTGATTTCACAGATGGTCGTGGCGTTGAAGGACTCCGCCCTCGGTTACCTGATCGGGTATGTCGAGCTGGTGCGTCAGGCCCAACAGCTCGGCACCTTCTACGGAAACTTCCTGCCGGCGCTCATCGTGGTCGCCGCGATTATGATCGCTCTCAACTCGGCTCTGACCTTCCTGGCAACCAAGGTGGAGAAGCGCCTGCGTTCCGGAAAGCGAAAGGGCAAGGGCCCCATCGCGGCTCCGTCCGCCGACCCAGCCGTTTCGGTTCCGGGCATGGACCTGACCAAGCCGTGAATCAGATGGAGCCGTGAGTCGAATCCGGCCGCGTTAGCGCGAATACACAACAGGGCGGGGGTACCACCGAATTTCGGTGGTACCCCCGCCCTGTTGTTCTGAATGCTGCACTTCGTTAGGAGTCGGTGACCGCCGCCATCTCGGCTTTGACCACCTCGTACGACATCCCAGCTGAATATCCCTTGCGTGCCAGCATCGAGACCAGTCGACGCGTGACCTTGTCACGATCATCGACGGGCTTGTTCTTCAGCTTCCGCCGAACCAGCTCCGCTGCTCGCTCGCGCTCATCTTCCGGATCGATCTGCGACAACGCTTCGGAAGCGACGTCCTGGTCGATTCCTTTGAGCCGCAACTCGACTGCAAGCGCACGCTTTCCCTTGCCCGAGTACGTATGCCGCGAATGAACCCATTGGTTCGCGAAGTCCGCGTCGTCGATCAACCCGATTTCCTGGAGTCGATCGAGGACCTTGGTAATGATCTCGGGTTCGAAGCCGCGTCCGCTCAGCTTGGTTTCCAGTTCGGAGCGGCTGCGCGCCCGGTCGGTCAGAAGGCGCAGGCAAGCATCTTTGGCCTGCGCCTCTGTCCCACCTTCTGCGCGTTGCGACGGCTTCTCGGATCGTTGACGGGATCGACGCCGAGGAGCGCCGTACTCTTCACGAGCATTCTCGCCGTTGTCACCGTCGTCGAAGCTCATGACTGAACTCAGAAGTCGGCGGGAGCTTCGTCGGTTGCAGTGACGTCAGCACCGATACCGAGCTTTTCCTTGATCTTCTTCTCGATCTCGTCACGGATATCGGTGTTCTCCAGCAAGAACTTACGAGCATTTTCCTTGCCCTGACCCAACTGGTCACCTTCGTAGGTGTACCAGGAGCCGGACTTGCGGATGAACCCGTGCTCGACACCCATATCGATGAGCGAGCCTTCCTTGCTGATGCCCTGGCCGTAGAGAATATCGAACTCGGCCTGCTTGAACGGCGGCGCGACCTTGTTCTTGACGACCTTGACTCGAGTGCGGTTACCGACTGCGTCGGTACCGTCCTTGAGAGTTTCGATACGACGGATGTCGAGGCGGACCGAAGCGTAGAACTTCAGTGCCTTACCACCGGTGGTGGTTTCGGGAGAACCGAACATCACGCCGATCTTCTCGCGAAGCTGGTTGATGAAGATGACGGTGGTGCCCGAGTTGTTCATGGCACCGGTGATCTTGCGCAGTGCCTGGCTCATCAGTCGAGCCTGCAAACCGACGTGGCTGTCACCCATCTCGCCTTCGATCTCGGCGCGAGGAACAAGAGCGGCCACGGAGTCGATCACGACGATGTCGAGGGCGCCCGAACGGATCAGCATGTCGGTGATTTCGAGGGCCTGCTCACCCGTATCGGGCTGCGAGACCAGGAGTGCATCGGTGTCGACGCCCAGCTTGGCTGCATAGTCGGGATCGAGTGCGTGCTCCGCGTCGATGAACGCCGCGATGCCGCCGTTGGCCTGAGCATTGGCAACTGCGTGCAGTGCCACGGTGGTCTTACCCGAAGATTCCGGGCCGTAGATCTCGATGACGCGGCCACGCGGCAGTCCGCCGATACCCAGCGCGACGTCGAGCGCGATGGAACCGGTGGGAATGACGGCGATGGGCTGACGAACACCCTCGCCCAAGCGCATCACCGAACCCTTGCCGAAGTTCTTGTCGATCTGCGCCAACGCGAGGTCGAGTGCCTTGTCCCGATCAGGTGCCTGTGGTGCCATCGTGATCCCCATCCTTGTTTCAGTCTTCAGTGCCTGCCTGAGCAGACTCCGTCTCTTCAGCGCCTGCCTGAGCCGACCCTGTTGGTGTGTTGCGATCAGAGTAGATCCGGCCACCGACAGACTTTTCGATCTTGCTTTCGCGCTTGTCGATCACTGTGCTTGTCGATCACCGAAAGTTCGCAGTTACGAAAGGAGCGTCACCACCGAACAGCTTCAGCATAGACGAACACGTGTTCGAACAGAAGATGGGAGACGTTCGACACGCCGAAAAAATCAGCGGCGGGCGGGTGGTACGTCGAACTCCACACAGAGCGCACGCCACACTTCGCGAGGCTCCCAACCTGCTTCGACGGCCTCCGCAGCAGTCATTCCGTCGAGACTCTGGAGTACATGGTCGATCAGCATCGAGTCGCCTCGTACCTGCCCGAACTCTTCGCGCACCATTTCATGAAATTCGGTCAACCGCACAGCCGCCACCGTAGTCCACAGAGCGGTGCACCTGCATTCAGGCGCAACATGCTCACGCCGTCACACCGCCGTTGACCACCTGTCGGCACACCGCCACCGGATCGGCGACCTGCGACGCAGTCGCGGCAGCGGACATCGCAGCTTCCGCGAATCGTTTGTCGGAGAGCACCTGCAGTACGGCATCGCGAATCGAGCGGGCATCTGCGGGCCGCACGATCACCGACGTCCCTGCCCGCGCAGCGCGATTGGCCAACTCCCACTGGTCCCCACCCCCGGGAACGACGACCGTCGGCACGCCGGCCAGCAAGGCCTTCGCCAACATGCCGTGCCCGCCGCCGCACACCAACACCGACGCGTCACGCAGCATCGCGTCCTGGCGTCCGAGACCTGCACGAACCCAATCGGGATGCTCGCCTTCGGCTCCGTCGAGCATCGACGCGATCAGCCGCACACCGGCGCCGCCGAGTCCTTCGACCGTGCCCTCGAACATTCCCACTGCGCCGGTGTGCGCCGTGGACGGCGCCACCATGACCAGCGGTTCGTCACCTGGCGGTGGGTCCAGAATCACCTCGGTCGGCTCCCAGAGAAGCGGGCCGACGACGTGGGCGTGCTCCGGCCAGTCGGGACGCGGCACTTCCAGTGCCGGAAGTGTTGCGATCAGGCGAGCATGCGGGCCTGGATCCAGGGCGGGTAGCCCGATGCCGACACGGGCCTGCGAGCGCTGCGCCAACCCTTGCTTGATCGAACGTCCTGTTGCGGCGCGCATCAGGGTGTCGCGAAGTCGACCACGAATTCCGATGCCGGGCGCGAGCCCACTGCCGATCGGCGGTAACCCCCGCGACGGTGAGTACAGCGGGTGAGGCGAAAGTTCCACCCAGGGGATGCCGAGTCGTTCGGCGGCCAATCCGCCTCCGGCAGTGAGGATGTCGGAGACGACGAGATCCGGGGAGACGGATTTCAGGTCGGGAAGCAGTTCGGTGGAAATATAGGCGGCGCGCGAATGAATCCGAGCGCCTGCATCAAGATCGTCGTCTCCCGGCCGCGGGGCCAAGCCCTTGAGAGGCTCGGCTTCCACGCCGGCCGCTCGCGCTGCCTCGACCCACCGGGTCCCCGTGTACAGAATCGGGTCGTCGCCGGCCTGGATCAACGCCAACGACAACGCTATTGCGGGAAAAGCATGACCCGGGTCCGGCCCGGCAACAACGGCTACACGCACCGGATCAGAGTGTCACACCGAGTGAAAGGCCTGTTCCGCCGCACCCAGTGCGCGTTCGCGATCCGAAGCCACCAATCCGATTCTCGTCCTGCGATCAAGGACGTCGTCGACGTCGACTGCGCCTTCATGCGATACCGCGAAATCGAACTCGGCGCCGCAGATCTCCAAGTCCGCAACCGATCGGAGTCGATCGCTGCTCGCCGCGGCCACGACCTCGGCCTCTGTGCCGTATCGCGCCACCAACGACGCCGGTGCCTTGATCTTTTTCAATTCCACCGGTGATGCAGCGCCTACCAGCGGCAACGCGCGTGTCCGACACGCCCCGGCGCTCAGCGATCCGACCTCGACCGCGGCGTCGACGGCGTCTTCGGCCATCTTGCGGTACGTCGTGAGTTTTCCGCCCACCACCGTGACCAAGCCCGAGTCCGAACGGACTACAGCGTGATTGCGCGAGAGGTCGGCCGTCGAGCCTTCACCGGTGTCCAGCAGCGGACGCAGACCCGCGAAGGTCCCCAAGACGTCCTCACGGGTCAGCGGAACTTCCAACGCCGTGTTCACGGTGTCGAGCAGGAAGTCGATCTCGTCCTCGGACGCCGTCGGTACGTCGGGCACCGGTCCCGGCGCTGCTTCGTCGGTCAACCCGAGGTAGATCCGGCCGAGCTGCGCGGGCAGCGCGAAGACGAAACGGTTGGTCTCGCCGGGAATCGGCACGGTCAGTGCTGCCGTGGGGTTCCCCAATCGCTCTGCATCGAGCACCAGGTGCGTCCCGCGGCTGGGGCGCAGGGTGATGCTGGAGTCGACCTGATCAGCCCAGACACCGGTCGCATTGACCACGACGCGGGCACGCATCAAGAACTCGGACCCGGTCAACTCGTCGCGCAAGGTGGCCGACGTTCCGGATACGTCGTATGCACCGACGCGGGTCAGGATTCGCGCGCCGTAGGACGCTGCGGTTCGGGCGATGCCGACGACGAGCCGGGCGTCGTCGATGAGCTGCCCGTCGAACGCGGTCAAGGCGCCTCGTAGGTTCTCCTGCTTGACCGCGGGAGCCAATTCGCGCGCCCGCGCAGCGCTGACCGTCCGTGATCTGGGTAAAACCGAAGCCGGGGTTCGCGCCGACATGCGCAGAGCGTCACCGGCCAGGAAACCGGTACGCACCAGGGCCTTCCCGAAGAACGACGTTTCGGGCAACAGCGGTACGAGTTGAGGCATGGCGCGAACGAGGTGCGGCGCGGTGCGCGTCATGAGAATGCCGCGCTCGACCGCACTTTCACGCGCTATACCGACATTGCCGGAAGCCAGGTACCGAAGGCCGCCGTGTGCCAGTTTCGAACTCCAGCGGCTGGTGCCGAACGCGAGGTCGTGCTTTTCGACCAGCGCAACACTGAGCCCACGAGTCACGGCGTCGAGAGCGACACCGACACCGGTGATTCCGCCGCCGATGACCAGGACGTCAACCGAATCGCCGTTCGCCAACTGCTCGAGCTCACGAGTACGCCGCTGTGCATTGAGAGCTGAATCGCCGCCTGCTGAATCACTGCCTGCTGAATCTCGAGGGTCCACAGCTATTCTCCCGAATTCTTTGCAGGTGCCAGATACGCAGCGACCGCATGTCTGAGTTGCTCGACCGACGCGTCGGCGGAAAGTTCCGGCTCGAGAGTCGGTGCGGAGATGACGACGGACTGAGCCATCAGTAGAACCATCGCCGCAATCTCGTTGACGCTTCCCTCGCGAATCGAACCGTCTTGTTGACCGGCAGCGACGACGGAAGTGATCAGTTCGAGAATCGACTTCTGGCTCGCGCCGAGTCGGTCCACGATGTAGGTGGTGAGCAACTCTTGATCAGCGTGCCGAATCTTCACGAAGAGCGGATGGTCGCGAATCTGGCCGACGACGTCCCCGATCGCTTCCACGAGCAATGTGGCCGCAGACCCGGTGAAGGTCACCTCGGGCAGCACCGATCGAATCTCCCGAGTGAGCAGATCCGCGACGACGGCTCGCGTGTCCGGCCATCGCCGGTAGACGGTCGGCCGGCTCACGCCGGCGCGACGCGAGATCTCCGCCAGTGTGGTTCGCTGCATTCCGAAATCGAGGACACACGACCTTGCTGCGTCGAGAATCACGTCGTCGATCTCGCGGCTGGGGATGCGCTGACCGTCTGCCTTGCGAGGGACAATTGGGCCATCTGCGTTACGGATTACCATCGTGTGTAACACAATACCGGACAAGTCACCGGTAATCCCGTCGGGACTTGCGAGTTCTCTCGCTCAGAGATCATCAGAAATAGTACAACTCGAAACCAACTGCGCGCTCGGCGTCGAATCCAGGCTTCGGTCCGCTGACCATGTCGATCTGTGCGCGCGCCTGTTCCCGGATCGGCGTGGAACTCAACGCCGCCAGATATCGCGCATGTTCCGCGAGTGAATCCACGGCGCGATCGACCGTCGACGTCACGTCGACGCAGTGTGTAGGAGTCATCGTGTTGACCGCAACCCACCGAACGCCGGACCACGGCGCCAGTCCCTGCGCCGTCAATGACGGAAAGATCCATTCGTTCGCCGCATCAGCGGTCGCGTCCAGGACGCTGATCCCGAGCGCTCGGTGATCCGCGCTGTTGAGGTAGCCAGGCCCCCAGGTATAGGAGAAGTTCATCGTCACCACCAATTCCGGGCGGTGACGACGAATTGCTGCGGCGAGAGTCGAGCGCAACTCCAAGCCTTCCACGAGACGACCATCGGGCAGGCCGAGGAACTCCACCTCACTGACACCGACGATCGCGGCCGAGCGACGCTCTTCTTCCTCACGGACCGGGCCGGACTCCTCGGGCGACAGACCGGCAATTCCGGCCTCGCCGCGCGTGGCCAGGACATATCGCACGTCTTTGCCGAGATCGGTCCACTGCGCCACTGCTGCGGCTGCGCCGTATTCGATGTCATCGGGATGCGCCACGATGACAATCGCGCGCTGCCAGTCCTCGGGGAAGTTTTCCATAGGGCAGATCTTGCCCGTCAGAACCGCGAAGCGGGCGAATTGTCGTCACTTCCCGACATCGCCTTCACCAGGAAATAGATTCCGAAGCCGACAGCGCCGACCACCAAAACCCAGAAAAGCCCCTTGATCAGGGCACCGACCACCGCGAGTGCGACCCACACCAGTACGACGGCCAAAACGATCTTCCAAAACATGCTTACCTCCAACGTGCCGTTGAATAATCAGTCGAATCGGACAGGTGCTGCTTCATCCGTAGAACCAGCCTGACAGGTCTGGCGTGACAAAGCAGCAGCTCAGCGGCAAGTTCAGGTAAAGATCAGGGTTCACCCCGAGACCGGCCCTCACGCAGGTCAGGTGTCCAACCCATCGGAGCTTGCTCCTGGCGTAAACTCGCGAAGTTCGATCCCGTATGCCGAAGGAGCACGTCCGCAGTGTCTACGACCCGTTTCCCCGCTCGCGATCTCGCGCATGTAGCCGTCTTCGCCGCACTCATCATCGCGCTGGGCCTCCCCGGGTCGATCAACATCGGCATTTCCGGCGTGCCGATCACACTTCAGTCCATGGGCGTCATGATGGCCGGCGCTCTACTCGGACCGCGCAAGGGTGTTCTCGCCGTCCTGACGGTCATTGCCCTGGGATTGGTCGGTCTACCGGTCCTTGCCGGCGGTCGCACCGCACTCGTGTCTCTCTCCAGCCCGACAGCCGGATTCCTCATCGGGTGGATCCCGACGGCGTTTGTCATCGGATGGCTGACTGCCAAGATGCTGCCCAAGTACCGGATCATCGCGGGCATCGGCATCAACCTTCTCGGCGGCGTCGTCATTCTCTACGCGTTCGGCATCGTCGGAATGATGGTCCGCGGACACATGAGCTTCGTTGCCGCGTGGTCGGCCAACGCCGCCTTCATTCCTCTCGACGCCGCAAAAGCGGTCGTCACCGCGTTGGTCGCGTCCCAGGTCCATCGGGCATACCCAGCACTGCTGCGCGACTCGGTGATCTCGTCGAACAAGACCGTGGTGGCGAATTAATCTCCGATGAGTGAGATCGTCTTCGAGAACGTCGGACACAGCTTCGGTGAACGAACGGTCCTGCAGCAGATAAATCTGCGACTGAGCGAGCAGCGAATCGGAATCGTGGGTGCGAACGGAAGCGGAAAGTCGACCCTCGCTCGCATGATCAACGGACTGGTCGTTCCGACGGAAGGACACGTCCACGTCAACGGCTTGGACACGGCGAAGAAGGGCCGCGACGTACGCAAGCAGGTCGGATTCGTCTTCACCGATCCCAACCACCAGATCGTGATGCCGACGGTTGCAGAGGACATCGAATTCTCGCTCCGCCGTAGCGGATTGGGCAAAGCCGAGCGCGCCGCAAAGGTGGCCTCGGTGCTCGAACGCTACGGCCTCGCCGGGCACGCCGACCATCCCACCCACCAGCTTTCGGGCGGGCAGAAACAGCTCCTCGCGCTCGCAGCCATCATGGTGACGGAACCGAACGTACTCGTCGCCGACGAACCCACCACGCTCCTCGACCTTCGCAACTCTCGGCTGATCAGCTCGGTATTCGCGTCACTCGATCAGCAACTGATCGTCGTGACCCACCAACTCGATCTCCTCGAATCCTTCGAACGGGTGTTGGTCGTCGACCAAGGCCGCGTCGTCGCTGACGGCTCCCCCGCCGACTCCATCGATCACTACCGGTCGTTGGTCTCGTGACCACTCTCGGCGTCTACCGACCGGGCTGCTCACTCCTGCACCGGATGCCGACGGGAATCAAGCTCTTCGCCTTGGTCGTGGCCATTCTCGCCGTCTCGATCTTCGTGCGTGAGCCGTGGCAACTGGCAGCTCCCACGATCGTAGTTGTGGCCCTGTACGCGATTGCGCGCATTCCTCCGATGACTGCAATCCGGCAGCTGCGTCCGGCGCTGTGGATGTTGCTCTTCATCGGGGCGTTCCAGCTGGTAGTCGCGGGATGGCAGCGAGCGGCCGTCGTTTGCGGGGTTCTGATCATTTCGATCGCCTTCGCGGCGATCATGGGTCTGACCACACGGATCTCCGAGATGCTCGACGCGATCACCAGATTTCTGACACCCTTGCGACGCTTCGGCGTCAATCCCGAACGGATCGCCTTGCTCCTCGCAATGACGATCCGGTGTATCCCGCTGATGTTCGAGGTCATCACACAGGTGTCCGAGGCACGCAAGGCGCGAGGGCTCGGATTCTCGCTGCGATCCTTCGCAGTGCCGGTCATCGTCGGCACCCTGATGACCGCGGACGCAATGGGCGAAGCATTGGCGGCCCGCGGCGCCGACGACTGAGATGTCGAACAGTGTGCATCGATCAGGCGCGAGAGCCGATCAGTTGTACTTGCGGGTGATGTCGTCCACCTCGCCGATGGCGTCGGCAAGCGCCGAGAGCCGCTCGGCGGCCGCGTGCAGCGCCGAAAGCTCTCGGTTGAATCCCACGAGCGCCGACGGGCTGTGAGGCGCTGTCAGAGCAGCTGCCGAAGTCACCAGATCCTCGTACTGATCCAACCCCGACTGCAACTCACGGACTGCGCCGTCGATGGTGGGATCAAGAGGTTCGGTTACCTTCGGCGTCGCGGCCACAGCGCGTTCCATCGCGACGACATCCGAAGACACCGCGAACATCGCTCTCAATGCCGAATCGGCGGTAACAGTGATTTCGTCCAACTCACCGGGGTCGATGGTGTCGGCGCGTCTGAGCACACTCAAGATCTCGAACAGCGAAGTCTCGGCGCCGATGAGGCGCGACATCGGGATGAACGCACGAGACGACGACGGTGGCAACCGCCGGCGAATCGGCGCGGACGGCGGTGGGCCGGAACTCATCGAACGGTAGCGGCCGACCGCGATCACGGCCGGAACCGCGAACAGTGCCGCTCCCCCGCCTGCCACGACCACCGACCACTCGGGAGCCGACGCGACGGCGAGGCCGGCCGTGCCGACCACGGATCCTCCGGACATGAAACCCCAACGCTGAGCGCGTCGGCGCGCACGGGCACGCTTGCGCTCGAACTTGGCCCGCGGGTCCTGCCACCGCCGAGCGGCATCCGCCGCCGAAAGCCCGACCTCGCGCAATGTATCCGCGGTGCGTCCCAAGGCTCCGAAAGCGCCGGATACGGAAACGGGAACGGCCGACCGGGGCTCACGCCCAGATCGACCGTCTCGTGAAGAAAACATCAGAGCATCACTGCCGACATCGAGGATTCGGCTACTGCCCGGTCTGACCGGCAGCCGGGGGCTGCTTCTCGACGGACGGAGTCGCGGGAGTGGCTGCTGCGCCGCCGGACGGCAGCGCCTCGCCCTTCATGGATGCACGAATCTGCTCGAGGCGACTGTGCCCTGCCATCTGGACCGAGGCCTGCTGGACCTCCATCATGCGGCCCTGAACGGAGTTCTGGGCGAGCTCGGCCGAGCCGAGTGCGTCAGCGTAGCGACGTTCGATCTTGTCGCGCACAGCATCGAGGCTGGGTGTGTTGCCCGGAGCCGACAGCGTGCTGTCCATGGAACGAAGGGACTCGCTCACGCGCTCCTGCATCTTGGCCTGCTCGAGCTGGCTGAGCAGCTTGGTGCGCTCGGCAACCTTTGCCTGCAGAGTCATCGCGTTCTGCTCGACGGCCTTCTTGGCCTGAGCGGCTGCCTGCAAGGACTGGTCGTGCAGTGCCTTCAGATCCTCGACGCCCTGCTCGGCCGTCACCAACTGGGCCGCAAAAGCTTCTGCAGCGTTGGTGTACTGAATCGCCTTGTCGTTGTCGCCGGCAGCAGCGGCCTGATCGGCGAGGTTGACTGCCTGGCGCGCGTTGGCGTTGAGCTTTTCGACCTCGTCGAGTTGACGGCTGAGCTTCATCTCGAGTTGACGCTGATTACCGATCACCGACGCAGCCTGCTGGGACAACGCCTGATGCTGGCGCTGTGCGTCCTCGATCGCCTGCTGAATCTGAACCTTTGGATCTGCCTTCTCATCGATCTTCGAATTGAAGAGCGCCATCAGGTACTTCCAGCCCTTGACGAAAGGATTAGCCATTGGTTTGATCCTGCCTCCATCTGATGCGCCGCGCCGAACGCGACCCGGAGCGCGACCGTCGCGCACCGAAACAAGGGCTGCGCCCTATCTGCTCTGACCCCACCTGCTGGAAACCGGCGGTTACGTACAAAATCTATCGGTTACGGCCGGTAGTGGCTACGCCGCCGCCAACCTTCGAGCGTTCGGTGCCGGAATCACGACGCGGGTGTCGCGTGCGATAGTCGGCGAACCGGAAGCCGAGACAGAGCCGGAAGCCGACACGGCAGGTTCGGCAACCTGCCGACCAGCTACCGGAGCGCTCTTCTTCGTGGCCAGGGTCTCGCTCACGTCGACCAGCACGTCGGACAGTGGGACTGCGAGCGCATCACAGATCGCCGCCAACAATTCGCTCGATGCTTCCTTACGTCCACGTTCCACTTCGGACAGATAGCCCAAGCTCACACGCGCGCTGTTCGACACCTCACGTAGCGTGCGGCTCTGCGAAACGCGCGTACGCCGGAGACTGTCACCGATTGCCTCACGCAATAGCAGCGCCATCTCGCTCCTCCTTCATCCGTGACCTCATCGTGCATGGTCGTACGTCTTCACAATCGTCAACGTCCGAACACATCCGATTGGTTCCCGAGCCTATCGTGCCGCACGCTCTACGACACGATCACGCAACCGCGACACGGCAGTCGCGACCGCGGTTGTCCGAATCTCCCACCGTTCGCCGCCGAGCGCGAGCGGTTCGCATTCGGTTCCGTCAGGGCCGGCGATACCGAGAAACACTGTTCCGACCGGGTGTCCGTCCTGCTCACTCGGACCGGCGACTCCGGTCAGACCGATACCCCAGTCCGCACCGCACTTCGTCCGGGCACCGAGCGCCAATGCCACCGCCGTGCTCTCGGACACGGGGCCGTCCGTTGCCAGGCGGCTTGGATCCACACCGGCCAGCGTTGCTTTCAGGTCGGTCGCGTACACGACCAGGCCCCCGCGCAGCACCGCGCTCGACCCCGGCACCGACGCGACTGCAGCCGTGAACAACCCTGCTGTCAGAGATTCGGCGGCGGCGACAGTCTGCTTCGCGGCGCCGAGGGCCTCGACAAGTTCGACCACTCCGAGTCCGAGCAGCGGATCGGTCATGACTCGACTGCGCGAACTCCGGCGCGAAGCCTGATCGCCTGCACGATGTATTCGATTCCCGTCGCCACCGTCAGCACGACGGCAGCAGCCATCAGCAGCCCGCTGACGATGTCCCAACTGCTCGGCAGCGGGCAGAGGTAGAACCCGATCGCAACGGCCTGCACGAGGGTCTTGAGCTTGCCGCCCTTGCCCGCCGGGATGACCGCGTGCCGCAGAACCGCGAACCGCAGCAGCGTGATTCCGAGTTCCCTGGCGATGATCACTCCGGTCACCCACCACGACAGATCACCGAGAACCGAGAGCCCGATCAGCGCGGCTCCGATCAGCGCCTTGTCCGCGATCGGGTCCATGAGTTTCCCGAAATCGGTGACCAGACCGTACTTCCGAGCCAATTGGCCGTCGATCCGATCCGTGATCGCGGCGACGATGAACACGCCCATCGCCCCGAGACGCCACCACGTCGAGTGTCCGCCGTCGACGAACAGAACAACGAGAAACACCGGAACGAGAACCATTCGGATCATCGTGAGAATGTTCGCGATGTTCAGCAACGGAACCGGGTTGTCCGCGACAGGTGTGCCGTCGGACGGGCCGACGGCGGCGCGATGGGCGTCGGTCTGATCACGCGGGGTACTCATCGGATCACCGCACAGGCGGTGAGCCGAACCCGGGATACAGCCGAGCGGCGCGGGAATTGCGTGGGGCGGACAGGCACGCGACTTAGAATATCGGTAGGGCCATTGACTAATGTGCACCACATGACTTCGACCGCGCCGACCTATACCGAGAGCCAGTTGATCGTGCGTCGCGCGCGAACGTCGGACATCCCCGAAATCAAGCGTCTGATCGACATCTACGCCGGCAAGATCCTCCTCGAGAAGAATCTCGTGACGCTGTACGAGGCAGTCCAGGAGTTCTGGGTCGCCGAGCGGGGTGACCAGGTAATCGCCTGCGGCGCACTGCATGTGCTGTGGGCGGACCTGGGTGAGATCCGCACCGTAGCAGTCGATCCGACTGCGAAAGGGCAGGGCGCAGGTTTCCACGTCGTCGACAAACTCATCGAGGTCGCCAAGGAATTGGAGTTGGAACGGTTGTTCGTTTTGACGTTCGAGACCGAGTTCTTCCACCGTCACGGATTCGCGGAGATCGACGGCACTCCCGTCACCGCCGAGGTCTATGCGGAAATGTGTCGGTCCTACGACGCCGGCGTCGCCGAGTTCCTCGATCTGAGCTATGTGAAACCCAACACACTCGGCAATACTCGCATGCTCCTGACTCTCTGAACCGTTCAGACTCTTCAAACACACCTGTCTCGATCACCAGCCTCCGAAAGCGGTTCACGATGTCGTTGTTCCTCGTCGAATACACCTACGCACCCGAGAAGACCCCTCAGCGCGACGAAGTCCGCAGCGATCACCGCGCCTGGCTCGCGGATCTGGTTTCCCGCTCGATCGTTCTGTCATCTGGCCCGTTTGCAGATGGAAACGGCGCGCTGATCATCGTCGACGCCGCTGACGCCGACACCGTTTCACTCCTCTTCACCCACGACCCGTTCGCGATCGCCGATTTGATCGAGAAGGTCCGGATCACCGAGTGGGTTCCGGTGTTGGGTCAGTTCAGCGCCTGAGAGCGTCGGCCTACTCCCCGGCCCGGTCGCGAGTCTTCAACAGGCTCGCGACCGTCGTCACCGCCAATACTCCGATGATCACTCCGAGTGAGAGTGCCGTGGAGATTTCCGGCACGGAGACGTGTTCACCTCCGTTGACGAACGAGAGGGTGTTCTCGTGCAACGCGTGAAGTACCAGTTTCACACCGATGAACGCCAAGATTATCGAGAGCCCGTACGAGAGATAGACCAGCCGTTCGAGCAACCCGCCGATCAGGAAGTACAGCTGCCGTAGGCCCATCAGTGCGAAGGCGTTGGCGGTGAACACCAGATACGGTTCCTGAGTCAGACCGTAGATCGCCGGAATCGAATCGAGCGCGAAGAGCACGTCGGCAAAGCCGATTGCGATGAGCGCCAACAACAACGGAGTCACGACGCGCTTGCCGTCGATCCGGGTGATCAGTTTGTCGCCGTCGTATTCCTCGGTAGTCGGCAGCACCCGTTTCACGAGCGAGATGATGCGACTGTCGCGCTTCTCCTCGGCTTCCTTCTCATGCCCGTGATCGCGGATCAGGGTGTACGCGGTGTAGATCAGGAACGCACCGAAGAGGTAGAACACCCAGCTGTATGCGTTGATGGCGGCGGCACCGACACCGATGAAGATTCCGCGCATCACCAACGCGAGGACGATGCCGATCAGCAATACCTTCTGCTGGAACTCTCGTGGTACCGCGAAGGTCGACATGATGATCACGAAGACGAACAGATTGTCGACCGAGAGCGCCTTTTCCGTGACATAGCCGGCGAAGTACTCACCGCCGTACGTGGTGCCCCAGATCCACATCACGACGAGGCCGAAGACGATGGCGATCGAGATGTAGACCGTCGACCAGAACGCGGACTCCCGGAAGGTCGGCGCATGCGGCGTGCGGACGTGGGCGAAGAAGTCGAAGACGAACAGGCCGAGGATCACCACGATCGTGATTCCCCAAGCCAACGGCGTCACATGCACGGGTTCCTCCGGTCGTCTGTCGACGGCTTGTCCGCCGAGGTGTCCCTACTCGTCTGCGGGTGCCTCATCCGGGTCGCCGCCGCGAATCGACCACAGCAGACCGTCGAGTTCCTCAGGCTTCATGAGTACCTCGCGGGCCTTCGAGCCCTCGCTGGGTCCGACGACGCCACGATTTTCCATGAGGTCCATCAGTCGGCCGGCCTTGGCGAACCCGACTCGCAGCTTGCGCTGAAGCATCGACGTCGAACCGAACTGGCTGGTGATCACCAATTCCACGGCCTGCAAGAGGACATCCATGTCGTCGCCGATGTCGGGGTCGACGTCTTTCTTCTCCCCGGCCTTCTGCGCGGTGACACCTTCGGTGTACTCGGGCTCCGCCTGGTTCTTCGCGAAGTCGACGACCGCCGAGATTTCTTCGTCGGTGATGAACGCGCCCTGCATACGGGTCGGCTTACCCGCACCCATGGGCAGGAAGAGGCCGTCACCCATACCGATGAGCTTCTCGGCGCCTGGCTGATCGAGGATGACTCGCGAGTCCGTCAGTGAAGACGTCGCGAACGCCAGACGAGACGGCACGTTGGTCTTGATCAGGCCGGTGACGACGTCGACGGAGGGGCGCTGCGTTGCCAGCACCAGGTGGATACCGGCAGCACGGGCTTTCTGCGTGATGCGGACGATCGCTTCTTCGACGTCGCGGGGAGCGGTCATCATGAGGTCGGCCAGCTCGTCCACAATTGCCAGGATGTACGGGTACGGACGGTAGACGCGCTCGCTGCCCAGCGGGGCGGTGATTTCGCCGGACTTGACCTTGGAGTTGAAGTCGTCGATATGACGCACCCGGTTGGCCTGCATGTCCTGGTAACGCTGTTCCATCTCCTCGACCAACCAGGCCAGCGCTGCCGCGGCCTTCTTCGGCTGAGTGATGATCGGCGTGATCAGGTGCGGGATACCTTCGTACGGCGTGAGCTCGACCATCTTCGGGTCGATGAGGATCATCCGTACTTCTTCCGGCGTTGCTCGGGTGAGCAACGAGACGAGCATCGAGTTCACGAAGCTCGACTTACCCGAGCCGGTCGAACCTGCCACCAGAAGGTGGGGCATCTTCGCGAGGTTGGCACTGACGAAGTCACCTTCGATGTCCTTGCCCAGACCGATCACCAGTGGATGGTGATCGCGTCGGGTGCTCGGCGCGTTCAGCACGTCGGCGAGGCGAACCATTTCGCGGTCGGAGTTCGGTACCTCGATGCCCACCGCGGACTTACCCGGAATGGGGGCCAGGAGACGGACGTTGTCGGTAGCCACTGCATAGGCGATGTTGCGGGCGAGCGCGGTGATCTTCTCGACCTTCACGCCTGGGCCGAGTTCGACCTCGTACCGCGTCACTGTCGGGCCTCGGGTGAATCCGGTAACGGCGGCGTCGATCTTGAACTGTTCGAGGACCTCGCTGATCGCTTCGATCATCGCGTCGTTCGCAGAACTGCGGAGCTTGGGCGGGTCCCCTTCGATCAGCAACGTCGTCGGAGGGAGGTTGTAGTCGCCGTCGGTGACCCGATCGGTGACGAAGTGTTCCTTCTCCTCCGGCTCCGGTTCGGGTTTCGGCACAGGCTTGGCGATAGGGACGGAACGGGCCGGCACCTTGGGGCGCGGCGCCGGAGTCTCCACGACGGGCGCGGCAGCAGCCACGACGGGCTCGTCGGGTACTGCGGTGTCGTCGGCGTTCCACAGACCGAGTACTTCGGTCTTCTTGTCGCCGGATTCGAACTCGTCCGTCGGGTAGTTGTCGATCGGTGCGCGTCGGCTGGTCCGCTTGGCGGGCTTGAGCGGTGGCTCGGCGTAGGTGTCGACCGGGTAGCCGTCGGCGTCGAACAGTGAAGGATCGTAAGCAGATTCGCCGTAGTGGTGCTCGCCGTCCTCGTCGAATTCGGATCCGTAGTCGCCGTATTCGTCCGAGCGATACGAGGCACCGAAGAAGGACTGGAACTTGCTCGGCACCTCACGCAGCGTGGTTCCGGTCAGAAGGAGGATTCCGAATCCGGCGGCGATGACCAGCAGCGGCGCAGACAGCCAGACGGTGAGCCCGTTGGTGAGCGGGCCCCCCACGACGTACCCGACGAACCCTGCTCCGTTGGAGCGACCGGTGGAGTCTGTCGGTGAACCCGAGATGATGTGCCAGAGGCCGAGCGCCGGCAGACCGACCAGCAACGATCCCATGATCAGTCGGGGGCGGATCTCAGGTTTCGGTTCTGTGCGCATCAACAGGATCGCGAGGCCGACGCCGACGATGGGGAGCACGGCCGAGGCCGCGCCGAAGATAGCGCGCACAAGGGTGTCGATGCCGCCGCCGATCGGACCACCGGCCTTGAACCAGACGCCGCCGGCGATGACGACGCTGAATGCGATCAGGCCGAGCGCTATTCCGTCGCGGCGGTGGCCGGCTTCGATCTCGCCGACCTTACTGACGGTGCGTGTGGTGGCGCCGACGCCGCGGGCAGCCAGGGACCACCCGGCTCCGATTCCCTTGCCGACAGCCGCCAACGGGCTGGCCCGCTGAGACGTTTTCGATACCGGGCGGCGCGCGGCCGACGACGTACCGGAGGCCTTCTTGGGCGCTGGCTTGGAGCCTTTGCCCGAGGCCGGGCGCCCACCAGCCCTGGCCGAAGTCGTGACGTTCCGAGGAGTCGACACGGTCCGTGTGGTGCGCGAGGTGCGAGGTTTTGCGGTCGTGCGCGCACTCGGAGTGGAGGCTGACGACCTGGTCGATGCCCTGGACGTGGACGTGCTTGTACTGGATCCCCGGGCGCTCGACTTACCTGCCATGGAGTTCAGGCTAGTCTGTGCGACCCCATCTGGACCATCCGCAACACCAGCAACACTGGTCGCGAGTGCGAAACGTGATCTTCGCAACCCGTCGTTCGAGCGCCACTCAGGTAGAAAAAGGCAATCAGAAACTGCGATCGAGCGCCATCACGGATTGGACGTCGGCCAGTTCACCTTTGGCTTCGATCTTCACTTCGTTGCGACCGAATGCGTGCAGCAGCAACTCGGCGGGTTCGCCCTGCAAGACAACACTGCGAGAGCCGGATTTATGGACGACCGCACTCTCGCCGGAGGGAAGTTCGAAAATTACCTCGACAGCAGCCTTGCGGTAGCCCATCTTGCCGATCTGGCGTGCGTACTTCCACAGCTGAGCCTGCCGACCCTCCGACAACGGACGCGGCGCCCAGTTCAGATGTGCGCGGCGTACGTCTTCGTGGTGAACGAACATCTCGGTGGTGTTGACCTGCGCGTCGAGCCAGTACATCGGCGACCATCGCGGCGGCCCGCTCCGAACGTCGTCGAGGATCTCGTCCCACGGACGCGCCGCTGCGGCCTTTCGCACGCTCTCGGTGTGACCGGCAAGAGGGCTCAACATGATTCCGGGAGCGGCGTCGAGACGCCGCTCCCGGACAATCAGATGTGCTGCCAGGTCACGATTGGTCCACTCCCCACACAGTGTCGGAGCATCGGGGCCGAACTCGACCATGCTGTCAACCAGGGCGAGTCGTTCGTCATGAGCGAAGGTCACCTTCGCCAAAGTACTCGAACCGGACCGGGTTCGAGCGGAAGCGACCTGCTGTGCCGAATCTACGGAACCGCGATGACCGTCGGAATGATCATCGGACGGCGGCGGTACTTGTCCGCGACCCAGCGTCCGACGACGCGGCGCACGGACTGCGCGATGCGATGAGCGTCGATGACGCCTTCGCTCGCCAACCGGGCCAGGTCCGATTCCACGAGATCCGCGGCGGCCTTGAGTGCCGTCGGATCGTCGGAGAAGCCGCGACCGGACACCTCGGGAGTGCTGACTGCGCGTCCTGTCGACTCGTTGATGACGATGGTGATGGCGATGAAGCCGCCTTCACCGAGTACGAGGCGATCGGAGAGCGTCGGCTCGCCGACGTCGCCGACTGAAAGACCGTCGACGTAGACGTGTCCGACCGGTACGCGTCCCACGATCTCGGCGAGGCCGTCGACCATATCGACCACGACGCCGTCCTCGGCCAGCACGATGCGCTCTTCCGGAACGCCGGTGGCCTTGGCAAGGGCGGCGTTGGCACGCAGGTGGCGCCATTCACCGTGGACGGGCATGGCGTTGGTGGGCCGAACCGCGTTGTACAGGTAGAGCAGCTCACCGGCGGACGCGTGGCCCGAGACGTGAACCTTGGCGCTCTGCTGAGTCACGACGGTGGCACCGCGCTTGGCCAAGCCGTTGACCACGGCGAAAACGGAGTTCTCGTTGCCCGGGATCAGGGAGGACGCGAGAACGACCAAGTCGTTGGCCCGGATGTTGATTTGGCGGTGCTCGCCGCGCGCCATCCTCGAGAGCGCTGCCAACGGCTCACCCTGCGAACCCGTGGAGATGAGAACGAGGCGATCGTCGGGAAGGGTGGCGGCGGTGTCGATGTCGACGACCAGGCCGTCTGGCACCGTGAGGTAGCCGAGATCCTGGGCGATCTGCATGTTGCGGACCATCGAGCGGCCGACGAAGACGATGCGACGGTTGTACCGAGCGGCAACGTCGACGACCTGCTGGATGCGGTGCACGTGGCTGGCGAACGATGCCACGATGACGCGCTGCTTCGCCTTGCCGATGACGTTGTCGAGCACTCCCCCGATTTCACGCTCGGGCGTGACGAATCCCGGGACCTCGGCGTTGGTCGAGTCCACGAGGAACAGGTCGACACCCTCGTCGCCCAGGCGGGAGAAACCGGCGAGGTCGGTCAGGCGGCCGTCGAGAGGCAACTGATCGAGCTTGATGTCACCGGTGTGCAGTACAACTCCGGCGTCGGTGCGAATCGCGATCGCGAGCGCGTCGGGAATCGAGTGGTTGACGGCGAAGTACTCGCAGTCGAACGGGCCGTGAGTGGTGGTGTTTCCTTCGACGACCTCGACGAGGTTCGGTCGCAGGCGATGCTCGCGGCACTTGGCGGCAACGAGGGCGAGAGTGAACTTCGCGCCGATGACCGGAATGTCCGCGCGCAGGCGCAGCAAGAACGGCAGAGCACCGATGTGGTCCTCGTGGCCGTGAGTCAAGATGACGGCTTCGACGTCGTCCATACGGTCTTCGATGTAGCGGAAGTCCGGGAGGATCAGGTCGACGCCGGGCTGCTGGTCCTCGGGGAACAGCACACCGCAGTCGACGATCAGCAACTTGCCGCGGTGCTCGAACACCGTCATGTTGCGACCGATTTCGCCGATGCCACCGAGAGCGACGATGCGCAGACCTGATGCCGGCGCCTTCGGGGGTGTTCCGAGGCGACCGGTGGGATCGACGGCCGGACGGTTCTCGGGGCGCTTGTTTCCGCGCCCGTTGCCCGCCTTCGACGCTGCCGGACGGTTGCCGCCGGCAGATTTGCGTGGCGACCTGTCTTCGGTCGATTTCTTGGGTGCAGCAGATTTGGTGGCGGCGGACTTGGTCGCTGCAGATTTGGCTGCTGCGGCCTTCTTGGGCGGGGCGGCTGCGGCGGGGGCCGCTTCTGCCGCCGGCGCAGCTGGTGCCTCTACCGGTGCGGCCTTCGCGGCCGTTTCGGGAGCCGGAGGCGAAGGCGGACCGGCTTGACGACTGGCACTACGACGTCGGGGGGGACGGGTCATTTACAAAACTCCTGCCGCATGCAGATCGGCGGCAAGACCGTCGATCTGCTCTTTAGTGGGTGCAACCTGCGGAAGGCGTGGTTCTCCGACATCGATTCCGATGAGTCGCAGACCCGCCTTCGAAGCGCTGACACCGCCGAGGCGGGCAACGGAACGAATCACAGGGATCAAACTGAGGTTTATCTCGCGTGCGCGGGCGATGTCGCCGGACACGAACGCGGTGTGGAGGTCGCGGAGGCGACCCGGAACGAGATGGCCGATGACGCTGACGAAGCCGGTAGCACCGACAGCGAGCCACGGCAGGTTCAGCGGGTCGTCACCGGAGAAGAACTGAAGCTCGGTGGTGCCGATCAACTCTGCGCCGGCGTTGAGGTCGCCCTTGGCATCCTTGACGGCCTTGATCCGCGGGTGCTCGGCGAGTCGGCGGATCGTTTCGGTCTCGATGGGGACGACGGAGCGGGGCGGAATGTCGTACAACATGACGGGCAGGTCGGTCGCGTTGGCGACGGCGGTGAAGTGTGCAAAGAGTCCGGCCTGGGGCGGACGCGAGTAGTACGGGGTGACGACGAGCAGACCGTGCGCACCGGCGCGAGCCGCGTCACGGGCGAGTTCGACACTGTGGGCGGTGTCGTTGCTCCCGGCGCCTGCAACGATCTTCGCGCGGTTGCCGACGGCGTCGATCACTGCGCGGAGCAGGTCGAGCTTCTCGGACTCGGTGGTGGTGGGAGACTCACCGGTCGTGCCGGCAAGAACGAGGCCGTCGCAGCCGTTGTCGACGAGATGGGCTGCGAGGCGCACTCCCGCGTCGACGTCCAACTTCCCGTCGGCAGTGAACGGGGTCACCATCGCAACGGAAATGGTGCCGAACGGACGCTCGACAAGAGAAGCGGAATCACCGTAGGTCATGGTCAGAAGGTTACCCGGTTCAGCTCTTACTTCTGCACACGAGTCACGACTCGGCCGCAAATGCACTGACGGCGATTTCCGATCCGTCGCTTCCGCGGAGAATCTCGTAGTCCCCGAACACATTTGGGGCGACGTCACGAAGCTGACGTAGGCACTCGATCGCGACTCGCCGGATCTCGACGTCGGCATGTTCGGTGGCGCGCATCTCGACGAAGTGCCGCCAGGCCCGATAGTTCCCGGTCACGACCAAGCGCGTCTCGGTTGCGTTGGGCAGCACCGAGCGCGCAGCTTGCCTGGCTTGCTTGCCACGCATCGGGGCACCGGGCACTGATTGCAATTTCCCCTCGAGGGCGGTCAGCAGTTCGCCGTAAGCGCGACGGCTCTCGTCGGTGGCAGACAGAAACAGTGCTTCGAGCTCGGGATCACCTTCGACCGCGGGAGGCACGACAACGTTCGCATCATTCTCGCGAACGAATCGCTGCGAGAGTTGCGAGTACGAGAAGTGCCGGTGACGAATCAATTCGTGAGTGCACGAGCGCGAGATACCAGTGATGTAGAAGCTCACCGTCGCGTGCTCTAGCACCGAAACGTGTCCGACCTCGAGCAGATGTCTGAGGTAGCCGGCGTTGGTTGCGGTTCGCGGATTCGGCTTGGACCAACTCTGGTAGCAGGCTCGGCCGGAGAACTCGACGAGCGCTTCGCCGCCATCCGCGTCCGTCTCCCACGGAATGTCCTCGGGCGGGAAGAACTCGGACTTCGCCACCAACTGCACTTCCAGCGACACCGTGTTCGGCACAACCCACTCCTCGACAAGCACGAAACGACCAGCACGAAACCCGGGCGCCGTTCGCCTCAGGTGCTGGGCAACTCTATAGCGGTTGCGCTCCCCCGAGATCGAGTGACGTCACCACACCCTTGACTGACGTCACTTTTGACGTCAGTCTGGTGTCATGGACATTTCGGAGTACACCGCGAAGCTGCAGAATGACCTCGTCACCGCAGCCGAACTCGGCGACGATCACACGCGCCGGATTGCGGCGTCGTTGTCCGCCGCCATCGAACCCTCGGTCCGCCTGGTCTTGTTGGCCGCGGCGACGGAGTTGGCCAAGGAGATCGGGACCAAACTCGACGGCCGTGAGGTCAGGGTCAACCTCGACGGCAACGAGATCGTGACCGACGTCGTCCGCCCGACGAATTCGACCGGCGGCGAGGGCGGAAACGAGAAGGCAGACGATGAGAGAAAGGACTCCACTTACTCGTTCGACGACGTCAGCGGCGATATCAGCCGAGTGACGTTGAGGATGATGGAGCAGATCAAAGCCCGCGCCGAGGAGGCAGCCAATCAGAACGGAGTCTCCCTCAACTCGTGGGTTTCACAAGCCGTTCAGGGCGCATTGCGGGACCAGATGCGCAAGAACGGCATGGACTAGTTCGACGCCACCCTGATCGCCGATGATCTAATTGCGCAACTGCAGTAATCACGAACCGTTGCCGCAAGGCGAGAAGGAGCACGTTCATGGCCGTTTCGGGCGTCAAGGAATTCGAGATCAAAGCTGATCCGGAAACGGTGATGAAGGCCGTAGCTGCAGTCGATCGGCTGCCGGAGTGGTCGTCTGCGCACAAGAAGATCACCATCGAGAGCACTCACGACGACGGTCGCCCCCATCGCGTTCGCATGGCCGTGTCCATTCTGGGAATCAACGACGAGCAGGTAGTCGACTACACCTTCGAGGGCGACGACAAGGTGACCTGGACACTCGTCGAGAGCGGCCAGCAGAACCAGCAGGACGGCTCGTACGTCTTGACTCCCACCGACGGTGGAACCAAGGTCACCTTCGAACTGACCATCGATCCCAAGATCCCGCTGCCGGGCTTCCTGGTGAAGAAGGCGCAGAAGACGGCCCTGGAAACTGCAAGCAAGGGCCTGACGAAGTTCGTCGAAAACTTCTGAGCGCACACGCAATTCAGGCGGCCCTTACTTCGGCGTTCATCGCCGGGTAGGGGCCGTTTGCCGTGAAGCCCAGCTGCGATTTCTCGGAAGTTCTTGCCGATGTTGAACATTCGCCGGTAGCCGTGGACCGCCCGGAGTAACGTCGGCCGCGTGTCCGCCGAGACCGCAGAGCCCAACTCCATGGCACCCGTGCGCATCCTCGTCTACAGCGACGACGCACACACCCGCGAGCAAGTTCGGCTCGCTCTCGGAGAGCGCCCACATCCTTCGATGCCCACCATCGACTACGTCGAGGTCGCGACCGCGCCGATCGTCGTCGACAAGCTCGATGCCGGCGGAATCGATCTCGCCATCCTCGACGGCGAGGCGAGTCCGGCGGGCGGCATGGGCGTCGCGAAACAACTCAAGGACGAGATCGTCGACTGTCCACCGATCCTCGTACTGACCGGTCGACCCGACGATGCGTGGCTGGCGTCGTGGTCGCGAGCGGAAGCCTCAGTGCCGCAGCCGATAGATCCGATGGAACTCTCTTCCACCGTCATCGCGCTTCTGCGTCGGCAACTGAGCCTGTGAGCACCCGTTGCAGCGGTGATTCGTTGCGGCGCCGACTACTTCGGACTTTCGAGAGCGAAACTCGGCACCTCGAAAATCAACCCAATGTCGGAGGCCTCCCCTAGTGTGGGTGTCGCAGGTCACATAAGTGTCGAATTGCTGGCAGTATCGAAATCGAACGGCACCTTCGGGTTAACGGCACCTTCGGGTTAACGGCACCTTCGGGCTAGGCGGACATCCGCACAGCGGAGAGGAGTTCGGGTGAGATGAACGCTTACATCCCCATTCTCGTTCTCGGGGTCATCGCGATGGCCTTCGCTGTGGTGTCGGTTGTTCTCGCGTCCGTGGTCGGCCCGAAGCGGTACAACAGGGCGAAACTCGAAGCCTACGAATGCGGAATCGAACCGGCACCCCGTACCGCTGGTGGCGGACGGTTTCCCGTCAAGTTCTATCTGACGGCAATGCTGTTCATCATCTTCGACATCGAGATCGTTTTCCTCTATCCGTGGGCGGTGCATTTCGATTCGCTCGGCTTGTTCGGCCTCGCGGCGATGGGCCTTTTCATAGTCAACGTCTCGGTGGCATACGCATACGAATGGCGACGAGGCGGTCTCGGTTGGGACTAGCTCAGCGAACACAGGAACAGCACACACGAGTCAGACAAAACCGGTCACACCGCAGCTGTTACGACTGAAAAGAGTCGGATATGGGTCTCGAAGAAAAGCTCCCCAGCGGATTTCTACTGACCACGGTCGAGGGCCTGGCAGGTTATGCCCGCAAAGGATCACTGTGGCCTGCCACCTTCGGGCTCGCGTGCTGCGCCATCGAGATGATGGCAACCACGTCGGGTCGCTTCGACCTGGCGCGGTTCGGTATGGAGGCATTCCGCGCGTCGCCGCGACAGGCAGACCTTCTGATCGTGGCCGGGCGGGTCAGCCAAAAGATGGGCCCGGTACTTCGTCAGGTCTACGACCAGATGGCCGAGCCGAAATGGGTTCTGGCCATGGGTGTATGCGCGTCGTCCGGCGGAATGTTCAACAACTACGCAGTGGTTCAGGGCGTCGACCACATCGTGCCGGTCGACATCTACTTGCCCGGCTGTCCGCCGCGGCCGGAGATGCTCCTGAACGCGATCATCGAACTGCACCGAAAGATCCAGGAAATGCCCCTCGGCGTGAACCGCGAAGAGGCACGCGCGGCAGCCGAGCGCGCCGCACTGGCATCCACCCCCACCATCGACATGAAGGGGCTGCTGCGATGACCTCGGGTAACACCGGCGCGAGAGGGATGTTCGGGGTCCGCGGCACTGGCGACACCTCGGGCTACAGCAGGCTTGCCCCTCCGATCTCTCTAGAGGACAAGGCTTCTCGACCCTTCGGCGGTTATTTCGATGCAGTCGCGGATTCGTTGGACGCGGCATTGAGCAGCGCGGGTGGCACTTTCACCGCTGCAGTCGAGCGTGTGGTGATCTTTCGAGACGAGATGACGCTGCACGTCGAACGCTCCCACTTGCCGCAGGTTGCGCGAAGACTGCGCGACGAACCGGACCTTCGCTTCGAGCTCTGCCTGGGTGTCGACGGAGTGCACTACCCGCAGGACACCGGTCGTGAACTGCACGCCGTGTATCCACTTGCCTCGATTACGCACAACCGCCGAATCAGGCTGGAAGTATCTGTGCCGGATTCCGATCCGCATATTCCGTCGATCGTCGGGATCTACCCGACCAATGACTGGCATGAACGCGAGACGTACGACTTCTTCGGGATCGTCTTCGACGGTCATCCGGCCCTGACCCGCATCGAGATGCCCGACGACTGGAAAGGCCACCCCCAGCGGAAGGACTATCCGCTCGGCGGTATCCCGGTCGAGTACAAGGGCGCCCAGACTCCGCCTCCCGACGAGCGTAGGTCGTACAACTGATGAACGAGACGACAGGAAGCAACTCCGGTGCCACGACGGAAACCGTCGTCACGGCATCGGGTCAGGACTGGGACGACATCGTCACCGCGGCCGCCCGCCAGCGAACCGGCGAGGCGGAACGGATCGTGGTCAACATGGGCCCACAGCATCCGTCCACTCACGGGGTCTTGCGCCTCATTCTCGAGATCGAGGGTGAGACGGTCGTGGAAGCTCGATGTGGAATCGGCTACCTGCACACCGGAATCGAGAAGAATCTCGAATTCCGGAACTGGACGCAGGGTGTCACTTTCGTTACTCGAATGGACTACCTGTCACCGTTCTTCAACGAAACCGCGTATTGCCTCGGGGTCGAGAAACTTCTCGATATCACCGACGACATTCCCGAGCGAGCCACCGTCATTCGCGTGATGATGATGGAACTCAATCGGATCTCCTCACATCTCGTGGCCCTGGCGACCGGCGGAATGGAACTGGGCGCCGTAACGGCGATGCTGTTCGGATTCCGCGAGCGCGAATTGATTCTGGACGTGTTCGAGACGATCACCGGACTGCGGATGAATCACGCCTACATCAGGCCTGGTGGTCTCGCTCAGGATCTACCCGACGGGTCGGTCGCGAAGGTTCGGGAATTGTTGAAGGTCCTACCGAAACGGTTACGTGACGTCGAACTGATGCTCAGCGACAACTCCATCTGGAAAGCACGTACCCAGGGAATCGGATATCTCGATCTCACCGGCTGTATGGCGCTCGGGGTGACGGGGCCGGTCCTTCGCGCCACAGGTCTCCCCCACGATCAGCGTCGAGCGCAGCCGTACTGCGGCTACGAGAACTACGAGTTCGACGTCGTGACACACGACGGATCCGATTGCTACGGAAGGTACGTCATCCGCGTCGATGAGATGAAGGAGTCCCTCAAGATCGTGGAGCAGTGCCTCGACAAGCTGCAACCGGGCCCGGTCATGGTGGACGACAAGAAGATCGCCTGGCCTGCCGATCTCGCTGTCGGACCGGATGGCCTCGGCAACTCGCAGAAGCACATCGCCAAGATCATGGAGTCCTCCATGGAAGGTCTGATTCACCATTTCAAACTGGTCACCGAGGGTATCCGCGTGCCGCCAGGTCAGGTGTACGTCGCCGTCGAGTCTCCGCGTGGCGAACTGGGGGTGCACATGGTCAGCGACGGGGGAACCCGGCCGTACCGCGTCCATTTCCGGGACCCGTCGTTCACCAACCTTCAAGCGGTCGCCGCGATGTGTGAGGGAGGCATGGTGTCCGACGTGATCGCTTCGGTTGCCAGTATCGATCCCGTCATGGGCGGAGTGGACCGATGACCGGCCCGAACGGCTCGTCACGCGTGTTCATCGAACTCGGGCCGCGCCCGGAGGAGCCCACGCAATTGGTACGCCCTGGCGCACGATCGAGCTATCCACCCGACGTACTCGCCCGACTCGACGCCGACGCCGAAACCGTCATCGCTCGTTACCGTGAGCCTGACGCCGCCGCGACCACCAGTCGATCCGCCCTGTTGCCGCTCCTTCATCTCGTGCAATCCGAGGACGGGTACATCACCCCGGCCGGGATCGATTTCTGCAGTGCCAAGCTGGGATTGACGGGCGCCGAGGTCGCCGCAGTTTCCACCTTCTACTCCATGTATCGCCGGGGGCCGACGGGTGAGTATCTTGTCGGAGTCTGCACCAACACGCTGTGCGCGATCATGGGCGGCGACGACATCCTCGCGGCACTCGAAGAGCACCTGGGCTCGACAGGCTCCAGAGACGAAGGTGGACACTCCATCTCGACGTCCGACGGTAAGATCACCCTGGAACACATCGAGTGCAATGCGGCGTGCGACTACGCCCCCGTCATGATGATCAACTGGGAGTTCTTCGACAATCAGACCCCGGAATCGGCGCGCTCACTCGTCGATGCGCTCCGCGCCGGAGAGCGCGTGACACCCGATCGCGGTGCCACGCTGTGCTCGTTCCGGCAGACTGCGCGCACTCTGGCTGGTTTTCCGGATACGCGAATCGAGGCAGCCGAAGCGCAGACCGTCGGCGATGCAACTCTTGCCGGACTACGTATCAGCCGATCTCTCGACGACAACCCACCCGGCTCGGCCTCCGCGGCCGACGCTCCCGGCGAAGGGAAGTGACATGACACTCGCCCCCGTCCTGAGTCGATACTGGGATCAACCGAATTCATGGACCCTCGACAGCTACCTTCGCCGCGACGGCTACCAGGCGCTGCGCAAAGCGCTGGCCACGCCCCCCGACGCCGTGATCGAAACCGTCAAGGACGCGGGCCTGCGCGGACGTGGCGGCGCGGGCTTCCCGACCGGCCTCAAGTGGAGCTTCATCCCCCAGGTCTCCGAAGACAAGCCAGGAGACGGCAAGCCTCACTACCTCGTCGTCAATGCCGACGAGTCCGAACCGGGCACATGCAAGGACATGCCGTTGATGATGGCGACCCCACACACGTTGGTGGAGGGAGTGATCATCGCGGCGTACGCAATTCGAGCAGCGAAGGCGTTCATCTACGTCAGAGGTGAGGTTGTCCCGGTTCTGCGGCGCCTACAGACCGCTGTCGCCGAGGCTTACGCGGCTGGATATCTGGGCCGCAACGTCCTCGGTTCGGGTTTCGATCTGGATCTCGTCGTCCATGCCGGAGCCGGCGCCTATATCTGTGGGGAAGAGACGGCTCTCCTCGATTCGTTGGAGGGACGACGCGGTCAGCCCCGCCTGCGGCCGCCGTTCCCCGCTGTCGCCGGTCTCTATGCCTGCCCGACCGTCGTCAACAACGTCGAGTCCATCGCGAGTGTTCCGTCGATCGTCCTGGGCGGCCCGGAGTGGTTCCGGTCGATGGGAAGTGAGAAGTCACCGGGATTCACGCTGTATTCGCTCTCGGGTCATGTCACCACACCCGGCCAGTACGAGGCTGAACTCGGAATCACCTTGCGCGAGCTGCTCGAATACGCAGGCGGGGTCCGCGCTGGACACACCCTCAAATTCTGGACTCCCGGCGGATCCTCGACACCGATCTTCACCGACGAACATCTCGATGTCCCACTCGACTACGAGGGCGTCGGCGCCGCGGGATCCATGCTCGGTACCAAGGCCTTGCAGATATTCGACGAGACAACCTGCATCGTGCGTGCGGTGTTGCGATGGACCGAGTTCTACGCTCACGAATCCTGCGGTAAATGCACGCCGTGCCGCGAGGGCACGTACTGGCTGGTGCAGATCCTGCGTCGGCTCGAAGGTGGAACAGGAACCGAGGCCGATCTCACCAAACTTCTCGATATCTCGGACACGATCCTCGGAAAGTCCTTCTGCGCGTTGGGTGATGGAGCGACCAGCCCGATCATGTCTTCCTTGAAGTACTTCCGCGAGGAATACGTAGCGCATTTCGACGGTAACGGATGCCCGTTCGATCCTCACCGGTCCGTTCTCGCGACAGGAGCGTTCGTCTCATGACTGCAGCCGACGCCACCACTGGAACCGATGCGGCACCGCCGATTGATCTCGTCACCCTCACCATCGACGGCCGGGAACTCCAGGTCCCCCAGGGCACGTTGATCATTCGCGCTGCGGAGATGATCGGCACCCAGATTCCGCGGTTCTGCGATCATCCTCTATTGGACCCGGTCGGTGCTTGCCGCCAGTGCATCGTGGAAGTCGAGGGTCAACGCAAGCCGGTGGCGTCCTGCACGACACCGGTTGCGGACGGAATGGTCGTCACCACACAGCTCACGTCGCCTGTGGCCGAGAAGGCGCAACGCGGGGTGATGGAACTCCTGCTCATCAACCACCCTCTGGACTGCCCCGTGTGCGACAAGGGCGGCGAGTGTCCGCTCCAGAACCAGGCGATGTCGACCGGTCGCACCGAATCCCGGTTCGGTGAGGAGAAAAGGACCTACCCCAAGCCCATCCCCCTCTCGTCCGAGATCCTCCTCGACCGCGAGCGTTGTGTCCTCTGCGCCAGGTGTACGCGATTCTCGAGTCAGATCGCCGGCGACCCGTTCATCGATCTACTCGAGCGCGGCGCACTTCAACAGGTCGGGATCTACGCCAACGAGCCCTTCGAGTCCTACTTCTCGGGCAACACCATCCAGGTTTGCCCGGTCGGCGCGCTCACCAGTACGGCATATCGATTCCGGGCGCGACCGTTCGATCTGGTGTCCAGCCCCAGCGTGTGTGAACACTGCGCCGACGGATGTGCTCAGCGCACCGACCACCGTCGCGGAAAGGTTCTCCGTCGTCTCGCCGGGGACGACCCCGACGTCAACGAGGAATGGAATTGCGACAAGGGGCGCTTCGCTTTCACGTACACGACCCAAGGTGATCGGATCACCACTCCCCTGATCCGCAACGCTGACGGCGAATTGATTCCGGCGTCGTGGCCCATGGCACTCGACCTCGTTGCGCGATCCTTCGCGCAGGCCCGCGGTGACGCAGGCGTACTCGTCGGCGGACGCTCTACCTTGGAGGACGCCTACGCCTACGGTAAGTTCGCGCGAGTTGCTCTCGCTACCAACAACATCGATTTCCGAATCCGCGCTCACTCAGCCGAAGAGGAAGGTTTCCTCTCAGCTCACGTCGCTGGCCGCACACTCGAAGAGTCGGTGACTTACCAGGACCTCGAATCTGCCCCGACCGCGTTGCTGGTAGCTCTCGAGCCCGAGGAGGAGTCACCGATCATCTTCCTGCGACTGCGCAAGGCCGCACGTTTCGGCAAGACGACTGTGCTCTCCAGCGCGCCATTCGCTACGCGCGGCCTGCAGAAGATGGGCGGTGGTCTACTTCGGACCGTACCCGGAAGTGAAGCAGCTCTGATGGATTCGTTGTCCCACCCCAGCAGTGAGGAGGGTCAGCTCCTCCGGCAGCCCGGTGCTGTGATCCTGCTGGGTGAGCGACTGAGTGCGGTAGCAGGCGGCTTCGCCGCGGCGCTGCGACTCGCCGAATCGACGGGAGCTTCTTTGGCCTGGGTACCACGCCGCGCTGGTGATCGCGGCGCCGTCGAGGCCGGCGCGCTACCGGGATTGCTTCCCGGCGGACGCCCCGTTGCGGACCCGGCAGCACGTCAGGAGGTGGAATCAGTGTGGGGGGCCTCCATCCCGGCATCCGACGGTCGCGACGCCGCGAGTCTGCTGGATCCGGGGCAGACGACTGCTGCGCTTCTTGTCGGCGGCGTCGAGTTGAGTGATCTCCCGAACCCGGCGAGGGCAAGGGCCGCGATCGAAGCCGCAGGGTTCGTTGTGAGTTTGGAGATCCGTCACAGCGGAGTCACCGAACTCGCCGACGTCGTCTTCCCGGTGGCACCGGTCGCCGAGAAGCCCGGAACCTTCCTCGACTGGGAAGGCCGCGAGCGCGTGTTCGACACCGCGTTGAGAACGACAGGGGTAATGCCGGATCAGCGCGTTCTCCACGCGATCGCAGCCGAGATGGGCATCGATCTGGGCCTACCCGACGCAGATTCCGCACGCTCGGAGATACACCGCCTCGGCGCTTGGTCCGGATCGCGCCCCACCTCGCCTCAGGTCCCGTCAGGCACCATGCCCACACCGGCACTGGGCGAGGCAGTGTTGTCGAGTTGGCGAATGTTGCTCGACAACGGCCGATTGCAAGACGGCGAGCCCAACCTGGCGGGCACGGCACGGCCGTCGCTCGTGCGTTTGTCGGCCGAGACCGCTGCCGAGATCGGCGCCGACAACGACGATCACGTTGCGGTGTCGACTGAATCCGGTTCCATCACATTACCGTTGGAGATCACCGACCTCCCGCCTCGAACAGTCTGGCTCCCGCTCAATTCACCGGGTAGCACGATCTACGAAACGCTCTGCGTCACCGCGGGGTCCGTGGTGAAGATTGCGAAGGCGGGAGCGCAATGAACACCCACGAGTACGGGACGGTCGCAGCTCCGGTCGACCTGTCGGCGTTCGGGCACGACCCGTGGTGGTTGGTGATCGGCAAGGCTCTCGCAATCTTCGTGTTCCTCGTACTCACCCCGCTGGTGGCGATCTACGCGGAACGAAAGGTCATGGCACGCATGCAGATGCGTGTCGGACCGAACCGCGTCGGCCCCCGTGGAATGCTCCAGAGCCTCGCTGACGGAATCAAGCTCGCCCTCAAGGAGGGCATCACACCGACCGGCGCCGACAAACCGATTTACCTCCTCGCGCCCGTCATCGCGGTCGTGCCCGCCTTCATGGCGTTTGCTGTCATCCCGTTCGGTCCACAGGTGTCGATTTTCGGAACCCGGTCACCCCTGCAACTGACCGATCTACCGGTCGGCGTTCTGTACATCCTGGCCGTCACTTCTATCGGTGTGTACGGGATCGTCCTTGCCGGCTGGTCTTCGGGATCGACGTATCCCCTACTGGGCGCACTTCGATCGACCGCTCAGGTCATCTCGTACGAGGTAGCGATGGGCCTGTCTTTCGCTGCCGTTTTCCTCTACGCCGGCACGATGTCCACGTCCGGCATCGTCGACGCCCAACAGGGAGCCTGGTACGTCTTTCTCCTCCTGCCGTCCTTCCTGATCTACGTGACAGCCATGGTCGGCGAAACCAACAGGGCTCCCTTCGACCTTCCCGAGGCCGAGGGTGAGCTGGTAGGTGGGTTCCACACCGAGTACTCCTCCCTCAAGTTCGCGATGTTCATGCTGGCCGAGTACGTGAACATGGTGACGGTGTCCGCTCTGGCCACCACGCTGTTTCTGGGCGGGTGGCACGCACCGTTCCCGTTCAATCTTTGGGACGGCGCCAATTCCGGTTGGTGGCCGGTGCTGTGGTTTGTCGCGAAAGTGTGGGGCTTCCTCTTCGTCTTCATCTGGTTGCGCAGCACGCTTCCTCGATTGCGCTACGACCAGTTCATGAATCTCGGCTGGAAGGTTTTGATCCCAGCAGCTTTGGTATGGGTGATGGTGATCGCGACCGTTCGTGCGTTCCGCAACGAGGGCTACAACACCTGGGTCGTACTTCTCTGCGTCGCACTGGTTCTCGGAGCTGCGCTCCTGATCGTGTTGGCCGGGACTTACCGCGGCCGACGCCGAACTGCCGCGTTGGTCACCGCTTCGGGGACCTTGCCTTTCGATGCAATGTCGGGCGGCTTCCCGGTTCCACCGCTGCCTGGTCAAAAACTGCCTGGTCAAAAACTGCCTGGTCAAAAACTGCCTGGTCAGAACGTGCCACCGCCGCGACGCACAGATGTTTCCGACACATCGGAGGACTCCCATGCCTGAATTCCTCGGACCTATCGCGGGTTTCGGAGTGACGCTCTCGACCATGTTCAAGAAACCCGAGACCGAGTTCTATCCGGAGGAGAAGCGCCCCACCGCGCCCGGATACCACGGTCGCCATCAACTCAACCGGTATGCGGACGGACTCGAGAAGTGCATCGGTTGCGAACTGTGTGCCTGGGCCTGCCCCGCCGACGCGATCTATGTCGAGGGTGCTGACAACACCGAAGAAGAACGGTTCTCCCCCGGTGAGCGCTACGGGCAGGTGTATCAGATCAACTACCTGCGGTGCATCGGCTGCGGCCTCTGCGTCGAGGCCTGCCCCACTCGGGCCCTCACGATGACCAACGAGTACGAGATGGTCGACGACAATCGAGCTGGATTGATCTACGAGAAGGACCGACTGCTCGCGCCCCTGAAACCCGACATGACAGCGCCACCACACGCGCTGCGTCCCGGCACAACTCAGGACGACTACTACCGCGGCGACATCACAGCAGTACCCGAACAAGCAGCACCCGAACAAGCAGCACCCGAACAAGCAGCACCCGAACAGCCAGCACCCGAGAGAGAGCCGAACCCGGAGACCGAGAAATGATCGCGGCGGTCACCACCACGATCCTGGCGGAGGGAACGATGACATCGACCTCCACCGGCGAGGCGGTGCAGTTCTGGATCCTCGGAACCCTTGCGGTGATCAGCGCTTTGGGTGTCGTCGCCGCTCCCAAGGCCGTCTACTCTGCACTCTTCCTTGCGATGACGATGATCATCCTGGCCGTGTTCTACATTGTGCAGGGCGCACTGTTCCTGGGTGTCGTTCAGATCGTCGTCTATACCGGCGCGGTGATGATGTTGTTCTTGTTCGTCCTGATGCTGGTGGGCGTGGATTCTTCGGACTCCCTGGTCGAAACGCTACGCGGACAACGAGTCAGCGCGATCGTGATCGGCGTCGGATTCGGGCTACTCCTTATCGGCGGCCTCGGAAATGCGTCGATCTCGGGCTTCACCGGATTCACCGGACTCGACCAGGGCAACATCGACGCACTCGCCGATCTCATCTTCATCCGCTACGTCTGGGCCTTCGAACTGACCGGCGCACTGCTGATCACGGCGACACTCGGCGCAATGATGCTCGCACACCGGGAGAAGATCGGAGCCACACTCAGCCAACGCGAACTCTCCAAGCAACGATTCGCGTACCTGGGCAGCGATGAAGACAATCCCGAAAAGGGCTCGGCCACTCCACTCCCCAGTCCCGGCGTGTACGCACGTCACAACGCAGTGGACATGCCGGCCTTGTTGCCGGACGGAACATTCTCGACGCTCTCGGTCAGCAGCGCGCTCACTCCACGTTCCCCGGATCCGAGCACCGGTGAGGAGACTCAGCGATGAATCCCGAGAACTATCTGTATCTGTCCGTCCTGTTGTTCACGATCGGAGCTGCAGGAGTCCTCCTGCGCCGCAACGCCATCGTGGTGTTCATGTGTATCGAATTGATGCTCAACGCCGCCAACTTGGCGTTCGTGACCTTCGCGCGCATGCACGGCAATCTGGACGGCCAGATCTTCGCCTTCTTCACGATGGTGGTCGCTGCGGCCGAAGTAGTCGTCGGCCTGGCAATCATCATGATCATCTTCCGATCTCGGCGTTCTGTATCCGTCGACGACGCAGACCTGCTGAAGTACTGATATGTCAGGAGGAATCACGTCCGCCATCTGGTTGCTCCCCGCCCTGCCGCTGTGCGGCGCCGCTGTCCTTTTGCTGGCCGGTCGTCGCACGAACGCGTGGGGTCACCTGCTTGCCTGCGTCATGGCTATCGCGTCGTTTGTCGTCGCAGTGGTGTTTTTCATCGCCATGCTCGGCCGTGACACCGCCGACCGCACCGTCACCGAGCACCTGTTCAGTTGGGTCCCGGTCGACAGTCTTCAGGTCGAGTTCGGACTGCAACTGGACCAACTGTCGATGTGTTTCGTTCTGCTCATCACCGGTGTAGGTTCGCTGATCCACATCTACTCGGTCGGATACATGGCGCACGACCCCGAGCGTCGTAAGTTCTTCGCGTACCTCAATCTTTTCCTCGCTGCAATGCTGCTTCTGGTGCTCGCCGACAACTTCCTCGGACTCTACGTCGGCTGGGAAGGCGTCGGTTTGGCGTCATACCTGCTGATCGGCTTCTGGCAGCACAAGCCGTCGGCGGCGACTGCCGCCAAGAAGGCTTTTGTCGTCAATCGGGTGGGCGACATCGGATTGATGATCGCAATGATGTTGATGTTCAGCACATTCGGCTCGCTCTCGTTCAGCAATGTCTTCGGCGACGCGTCCGGCGCAAGCGAAGGTGTCCTGACGGCGATCGGTCTGATGCTCCTCCTCGCTGCGTGCGCGAAGTCGGCGCAAGTGCCGCTGCAGGCGTGGCTCGGCGACGCGATGGAGGGCCCCACCCCCGTTTCGGCTCTGATTCACGCGGCCACGATGGTCACCGCCGGCGTCTACTTGATCGTGCGCTCCAATCCGATCTTCGATCTCGCGCCCGACGCTCAACTCGTGGTTGTCATCGTCGGTGCCGTGACGCTCCTGTTCGGTGCGATCATCGGCTGTGCGAAGGACGACATCAAGAAAGCGCTCGCCGCATCGACCATGAGTCAGATCGGATACATGGTCCTGGCCGCGGGTCTCGGACCAGCCGGATACGCCTTCGCAATCCTTCATCTGATCACCCACGGATTCTTCAAGGCGGGCCTGTTCCTCGGCGCCGGCTCCGTGATGCACGCGATGAACGACGAAACCGACATGCGGCGCTACGGCGGACTCCGAGCGTTCATGCCACTGACTTTTGTCACGTTCGGGCTCGGATATCTTGCCATCATCGGTGTTCCGCCGTTTGCCGGGTTCTTCTCCAAGGACAAGATCATCGAGGTTGCAATCGGCGAGGGCGGCGTCAAGGGTGTTGTGCTTGGCATCGTCACGCTCTTGGGTGCGGCGCTCACTGCCTTCTACATGAGCCGCGTGATGCTGATGACCTTCTTCGGGAAGGCCCGCTGGGAGAACCAGAAACCTCACGAATCTCCGGCGGTGATGACGTCTCCGATGATCATTCTGGCGGTGGGATCCGTCGGGGCCGGCATGCTCCTGACCATCGGGTCCAGCTTGCAGAACTGGCTGGAACCGGTAGTCGGCTCCCATCACGTCGAACCGCCGATACCCGCATGGTCGATCACCGCGCTGGCGCTGCTCGCAGTCGCCGCCGGCGTCGCGATTGCTTATCGCGAGTACGCCACCCGGGAGATTCCCGTGGTGGCACCGACTCCGGTTTCTCCGTTGACCGTTGCGGCTCGCCGTGATCTGTACGGTGACGCCTTCAACGAGGCGGTGTTCATGAAGCCGGGACAACAACTCACCAAGTCGCTGGAAGTGGTCGACACCAAGGGAATAGGCGGCGTCGTGGGTAGCTTTGCGGTGGTCGTCACCGGGTTGTCCACGCTCACGCGGAAGCTGCAGACCGGGTTCGTTCGTTCGTACGCGCTGGTGATGTTTGTCGGAGCAACACTCGTGGTCGCGACAATGATGGCGGTGACACTGTGGTGATCGAAGCGGCGGTGAGCGACTCTGTGACCAATGCCGGCTTCCCTGCGCTGACGGCGCTCTGGCTGCTTCCGCTCATCGGAGCGGGTGTTGTCCTCGCTCTGCCTGCACGGTCGTACCAATTTGCCAAATCTCTCGCGCTGGCAGTGTCCGTGGCAGTCCTGGTGATCGCCGGCGGTCTCGGAGTTGCGTTCGACCGCGGCGGCGGGCAGTTTCAGTTCGTCGAAAGCCATAGCTGGATACCGGCTTTCGGTACCAGCTACACACTCGGGCTTGACGGCATCGCACTCGTTCTGGTTCTTCTCACCGCAGTGCTGGTGCCATTACTACTGATCGCGGGCTGGAACGACGTCCCCGCGGACCCAACATCACCCAAGCGGATGCCGCACACCTATTTCGCGCTGATCCTTGTTGTCGAGTCCATGGTGATGATTTCGTTCAGCGCCTTGGATATTCTCCTGTTCTATATTTTCTTCGAGGCAATGCTGATACCGATGTATTTCCTCATCGGCGGGTTCGGCGGAGTGGGCAGATCTCGCGCAGCCGTGAAGTTTCTGCTCTACAACCTCCTCGGCGGCCTGGTTATGCTCGCTGCGGTCATCGGCCTGTACGTGGTCACCACGCGCGACGAGAGTCCCTTCACCAGCGGCACTTTCGACTTCCGAGCGATCGCGTCCGCGGCGAGCAGCGGTGAACTCGGCGTCGGACCCGGGGTGCTCAACGCCCTGTTCCTCGGATTCATGTTCGCGTTCGCGGTCAAGGCACCGCTCTGGCCGCTGCACAGTTGGTTGCCGGACTCCGCGGTGGAATCGACTCCGTCGACAGCAGTGTTGATGATGGCGGTCGTGGACAAGGTAGGCACCTTCGCGATGATTCGCTACTGCCTGCAACTGTTCCCGGAGTCGTCGTCGACTTTTGCACCGTGGATCATCACGCTCGCCGTGATCGGAATCGTCTACGGCGCAATACTGGCGATCGCGCAGACAGACGTCATGCGACTGATCGCCTACACGTCGATTTCACACTTCGGCTTCATCATTCTCGGAATCTTCGCGATGACCAGCCAGAGCCAGGCAGGTTCCGCGCTGTACATGGTCAATCACGGAATCTCCACTGCCGCGCTGTTCTTGATTGCGGGCTTCCTGGTCTCGCAGCGAGGTACACGATCGATCGCAGCGTACGGCGGCGTCCAGAAAGTCGCACCCGTCCTGGCCGGCACATTCCTCGTTGCGGGGTTGGCAACACTGTCTCTGCCGGGTCTCGCTCCGTTCGTCAGCGAGTTCCTGGTGCTGATCGGAACGTACTCGCGCTACCACGTGGCCGCTATCGTGGCGACTGTCGCGCTTGTACTGTCCGCGATCTACATACTCTGGCTCTATCAGCGCATGATGGGCGGACCGGTGAAGGAAGGGCAGGGAACGATCCGCGACCTCGCGCGACGCGAACTCGTGGTGGTCGCCCCTCTGATCGCACTCCTCCTGCTTCTCGGCATCTACCCCAAGCCTGCCTTGGACGTCATCACTCCTGCAGTGAGCCACACGGTCGTCTACGAGGCACCGACGCCGCTCGTCGCCGACCACGAAGGAGGTGCCCACAAATGAGTTCCTTCAACGACGTGACCATCCTCGGCTCGGCCGACGCGGCATCACCCAGTATCGAATACAGCCTGCTCGCACCGATGTTGATCGTGTTCGGTGTTGCGGTGGTCGGGGTACTCATCGAAGCCTTTGCACCCCGGCGTATTCGGTACCCAGTGCAACTCGTCCTCGGTGTCGGAGGTTTGGCGGCCGCATTCGTGGCAGTGCTTCTGCTCGCCGGCACGCGGTCGACGGCGATGATGGGTTCTGTTGCTGTCGACGGACCGACGCTGTTCTTGCAGGCCACGATCCTTCTTGTGTCGATCCCCGCGGTACTGCTGATTGCCGAGCGAGGCTCGGGCAACACCGCCCAAGTGATTGCGCAACATGACGCGCTCGGCAGTTTCACCCCTCAAGCGTCGAGCGTCCCGGGAAGTGTTGCGGAGCAAGAAGCAGTGAAGGTCGGTATCGCCCAGACCGAAGTCTTTCCGCTCACGCTCTTTGCGGTCGGCGGTATGTTGTTGTTTCCGGCTTCGAACGATCTACTGACGATGTTCGTTGCGCTCGAAGTGTTCTCACTGCCTCTGTATCTCCTGTGCGGTCTGGCACGTAGACGTCGCCTGCTCTCCCAGGAAGCTGCGCTCAAGTACTTTCTGCTCGGGGCATTTTCGTCGGCGTTCTTCGTTTTCGGAATTGCGTTGCTGTACGGCTATGCCGGGACGGTCACGCTCTCCGGTATCGCCGACGCAGCACGCATCGGGTCGGGCACCGACGCCTTCCTCTGGCTCGGAACGGCCCTGGTGGCAGTGGGGTTGCTGTTCAAAGTCGGTGCAGTGCCGTTTCATTCGTGGATTCCCGACGTCTATCAAGGGGCGCCGACGCCGATCACCAGTTTCATGGCGACTGCGACCAAGATTGCCGCGTTCGGCGCCATCCTTCGCGTCTTCTACGTGGCCCTGCCCAATGAATACGTGAACTGGCGCCCGCTGATGTGGGCGGTCGCGATTCTCACGATGGTTGTCGGATCGATCGTTGCAGTGACGCAGACCGATATGAAGCGAATGCTGGCCTATTCGGCTATCGCGCACACCGGATTCATTCTGACCGCCGTGGTGGCGGACTCGGATGCCGGCCTCGCCTCGGCGATGTTTTATCTTCTGGCTTACGGATTCAGCACCGTGGGTGCGTTCGCCGTCGTCAGTGTGGTCCGGGACGCTGACGGTGAGGTCGCTGCGCTGTCGCGCTGGGCCGGATTGGGCAGACGCTCACCATTGGTCGGCGTTGTGTTTGCACTGTTCCTGTTGGCTTTCGCCGGGATTCCGTTGACCAGTGGGTTCATCGGAAAGTTCGCGGTGTTCAGCGCGGCCGCCGAGGGTGGGGCCGCGCCTCTCGTGATCGTCGGCGTCCTGTGCAGCGCGATCGCCGCCTACTTCTACGTGCGAGTGATCGTGTTGATGTTCTTCACCGAATCGGCGGAAGACGCACCGACCGTCGTGGTGCCGAGTGCACTGACCAGCAGTGTGATCGGCCTCGGCGCCGGTGTAACGCTCATCCTCGGCATACTCCCCCAGCCGGCGCTCGATCTCGCCGAGCGTGCAGCGGACTTCGTGCACTGAGCCGATGCGTGAATCTGTTCGCGACGCCGGACTGCCGAGTACCTTCCGGTCGCCATGGTTTGTCGGGTTTTCCGCGGTGGCGATTCTTCATCTGATCCTGAATGCCGCTGATGCTGTGCCCTGGGACGGGATCACCAAGGTCATGCTCGCGCCGATTCTGGCTGCCTGGGTTGTCGACCAAGGCGGACCGAGGATTGTTGCTGCTGCGCTGATTGCCTGCGCTTTCGGAGACCTGTTCCTGATCTGGGACTCCACGTTTGTCATCGGGATGGCCGCCTTCGCGATCGGTCACGTCTGTTTCATCCGATTCTTTCTCTCGCACGGCGCTCTTCGGGAGATACGAAGGCGGCCATGGTTTTTGTGCGCGTACGCCGTTGCCGGAATTGCCCTTGTGTCGTACGCCTGGACCGGTCTCGAACCGGCACTTCGGATTGCCGTCCCTGTGTACGCCGCAATCCTGGTGGGAACCGCGTCCACCGCACTGGCCTACAACACGATCACCGGTATCGGCGGCGCACTGTTCCTCACCTCTGACGCCCTGATCCTGCTCGGTCAGGCGAACAAGTGGCAGCCTGCCGCTGCCGGCATCTGGATCATGACGCTGTACATCCTTGCGTTGTTGCTCCTGACCGTCGGAATCCTCGGCCGGAGTAACACGGCATACCGTCCATTGGCGCCCACGCTGTAAGGATCAGCAACCAGCCGGACATCTCTTCTTATGACGCCGAAATCCGAGGACGGGCCACCACCGAGCGACGAAGAGCGTTTCACCGTCTTGTGGGACGCCTACGCCGGTCGGGTGTTCGCGTACACCTGCCGCCACGTTGATCATCACAGCGCACAGGAAGTTGTCTCCGAGACGTTCCTCGTTGCCTGGCGACGCTTGGACGAAGTGCCCGAACAGGCACTTCCATGGCTGTTGGTGGTGGCTCGAAACACCGTGAACAACAACCGTCGGAGCGTTCGGCGCCATGATGCGTTGACCGAGAAGATGCGACGCATCGAACAGATTGCGGCATCGACGCCGGGCGCCGACGTCACTGTCACCGACCGCACAGAACTGCTCGAAGCACTGACAACACTCACCGTCACCGAGCGTGAAGCCCTACTCCTGACTGCCTGGGACGGATTGACCGCCACCGAAGCAGCGCGGGTCGCCGGGTGTTCGGTTCCAGCCATGCATGTTCGACTCTTTCGCGCTCGGCGTCGATTGAGCACCGGGCTGGCTTCAGAACCTGACACCGCGATCCCGATGAACACCGCCCGACCTTGCGCTGCCGCCGAACACGGGAGTACTCCATGAGCAAAGATCTGCTGACCACCCTCGAGAAGCTGCGGCCGACCGATTCTCTTTCCGCCGAACTCTGGCCCGAGAACGTCCAGGTTGCCACTCGCATCCGAATCATCGCTGACGAAAACAACATTGGAACACCCAGAGTTCCACGCCGCCGAGTAGGCGCCGTAGCTCTCGTCGCGATGCTCTGTGCAGCGGGAATGGTGGGCTGCGCCGCTGCCACGGCGATGATGCCAAAACCGTTTACGGATATGTACTCGGGTTGGCATACCATGCCGGGAACCAACGGCGGAATAGATCCGTCCACCGCCGAGCGGGTCGGGTCCATCCCCGGACCTGACGGAACCGTGTTCAGCGTCTTCGTTGCCCACGGCGCTGATGGCTGGAGGTGCGTCGCCCCGGTTTTCGAGACGTCATCCGAGACCGACAAGGTTGGTCCGTCGAAGTTCATCAGCCTCGGACACGGCTGCAGATCGAACGACGACTTGTACGGCGCAGATTCATTCGGGGGCGGCGCCGGGTACGAGGCCGGTCCGCACGAGGCGACCTACGACGCAGGGGCGGGAGGTGCCGTTCGGGCCGAACTTCACACCGCAGACGGCCAAATCTATCCGACAATTCTTGCCGAAGACCGCTTCTACGGATGGATTCCCCTCTCGCTCATCTCCCCTCGTCCAACCCTCGTCGGATATGCCGCAGACGGGACGGTCGTCGGCACCCGGTGAGCTGTCGGTACCCTCGAAAGATGACTGCACAGGCCCCGAACGAGCGCATCCCCAGCCAGTGGGAAGAGATCACTGCAGCCGACTCGACGCATTCCACACGATATGTCGAGCGTTTCCGTTCCATGAGAGCGGACGGCAAGGACATTGTCGGGGAAGCACGTTTGATCGACGCGATGCTCGGACGCGGTGGCCGGGTTCTCGATGCAGGGTGCGGGCCGGGCCGACTCGGCGGTTATCTGCACGACGTCGGGCATGTGGTTGTCGGAGTCGACGTTGACCCGGTTCTCATCGCTGCCGCGGAGGAGGACCACCCCGGCCCGACGTGGCTTGTCGGCGATCTCGCCGAGCTCGATCTACCGGCCCGCGGTGTCGAGGCGAATTTCGACGTCATCGTGTCGGCAGGCAACGTGATGGCGTTTCTCGCTCCGCCAACCAGGCACGCAGTATTGTCAGGATTTGCTCGTCATCTCGCTCCGAGCGGCCGAGTGGTCATCGGATTCGGTGCCGGCCGCGGCTACGAGTTCCCCGAGTTTCTCGCCGACGCGGCCGCGAGTGGCCTCGAGGCTGATCTGCTGCTGTCCACGTGGGACCTGCGCCCGTTCAAGGACAATTCCGAATTCCTGGTCGCGGTGTTCTCCCGCGCCTAGCCCGCCAGTTCACCGCCTTCCCCACAATCCGTCACATGGCGATCAATTCACCCTGATCACAATCCTGGCGACTGTTGTTCACTACGAACATAATTGGATCAATGCGGGTGTGGCCGAGCGGCAAGGCAGCGGTCTGCAAAACCGTCCACGCAGGTTCGACTCCTGCCATCCGCTCAGCTTGCGAACCAGCGACTCATGCCGCGACCAACCACCTACCAATGACATTCGGTGCACGCAGCCTGCATCGCTCCGCTCTGTCTCCGCGCACAGGGCTCCGGACAGTTACCCTCGATCGATGCACCCTCTCCCCGAGACAGGCCAGTTGCCTCCCGGACCGATGGCCTTACAGGTGGAACACCTCTGCATGGCGTTCGGCGCGAAAGTTGCTGTGAACGACCTTTCCCTCGCGGTGCCCTCAGGTTCGTTGTTCGGCCTGGTGGGCCCTAACGGTGCGGGAAAAACGACCGCACTGTCGATGGCTGTCGGATTGCTTCGCCCGCACTACGGTCGCAGCCTGGTGTACGGCTACGACGTGTGGAACGACCCTGTCGCAGCGAAGAGTCTGCTCGGCGTTCTACCCGACGGTCTGGCGCTACCCGCCCAGTTCACCGGCCATGAACTACTCACCTATTTCGGACGCCTGCGCGGCATGCCAGAGGACGTCATCGCGTCACGACGCGACGAACTGTTGGCCGCGCTCGATCTCGCCGATGCAGGTGGAACGGTCATCGCCGATTATTCAGCGGGCATGACGAAGAAAATCGGGTTGGCCTCGGCCTTGTTGCACGGCCCTCGCTTACTGGTACTGGATGAGCCGTTCGAAGCTGTCGACCCCATTTCTTCGGCCGGAATTCGGAGCATTCTGCTCTCGTTCGTCCACTCAGGTGGATCGGTCATTCTTTCCAGTCACGTGATGGCCCTTGTCGAACAACTGTGTACTCACATCGGAGTCATCGCAGACGGTCGCGTCGTGGCTTCAGGAACGGTCGACGAGGTGCGCGCAGGCAACACTCTCGACGAGGCATTCGTCCGCCTTGTCGGTAGCCGCAGTCCCAATCCCGACGGACTGTCATGGATGCGCGCATGAGCATTACGAGCTTGCCGACGACGCGCAGCGCCCCAACCTCACTGTGGCGCACTGTTCTCCGCATGCGCGTGACCCTCTACAAACGTCAATTCACCGGCGGCAGAGCCGTCATCAAAGTCGTGGCAGCACTCTTCGGCGTTCTGGGGGCAGCTCTGCTGTGCCTGCAAGCCTCGGGGACGAGCGCGAGCTCTTCCGAACTCGTCAGCGGCACAACCAGTCTCGCACTGTCGGCTATCGGCGTGATGTGGATCTTGATGCCGATCATGTCTGGTCTGTCAGATGACAATCTTCACCCCAGACATTTCCAACTACTCCCCCTGAAACCCGTCCGACTCGCCAGAGCACTGTTCTCGACGTCACTGTTCGGTATGACCGTGCCGATTACCGCGTTGGCTGCAGCAGCGATTCCAATTTATGCCGCTACACACCACCCTGCCGCACTGCCATTGGCCATTATCGCTTGGCCCGCAACGGTCCTGCTCATTGTCGGCACCTCACGGGTCGCGATGCTGGCGATGTCGCAGCTCCTGCGGAGTCGTCGCAGCCGCGAACTGGGACTGTTGGCATTCGGCACGTTCTTCGGCGGGCTGTATCTGCTGCAATTTCCGCTGCAGAGTCGCCTCGGCACGGTCGTGGACGGCGACGTCACGTGGCCGCTCACGGTCGCGCATTCGATCCCGTTCGCGTGGGGAATCACCAGTGTCGACGCAGCAGCAGGAGACGCCTGGCTCCTCGCCGCCGGAGCAGTCCTCGCCCTGGTGCTGGTCGATCTCGCACTGCTGTGGTCATGGCAACGCCTGGTCGTTCGCTACTTCAACGGGAAGGTCGCAGAATCAGCGGGCGCCACTTCCGTGCAATTGAAGAACCAGGGCCGCGACATTCGAACCGGTTGGCGCGCATCCCGACTGGGCACCGTCATCTCTCGCGAGCTTTCGCTCTGGCACGGAGACATGCGCCGACGAACACAACTGCTCTCCGTTGCCATCATGACCTTGGTCTCCGGCTTCGGACCGCTGATCTCGTCATCGATCCCCTTCTCCGCCGCATGGGGTGCCTGGTTCCTGATCTACCTGGCAATGGCAGCCGGATCGAATCTGTACGGATTCGACGGCGCATCGATCTGGCATCTGGTGATGATCCCCGAAGCCGCTGCCGCTGACGTCCGGGGCCGACAAATCGCGTGGGCAATCGTGATGACACCCTTCGTGGTCGTCGCAACAGCTGCTGTACGGATCTTCGGGGACCTCGGGACCGACCGACTGGCCGTGCCGATCGCCGTCGGCATTTCGATGATGGGAGTCGGTGCAGGATTGGTAGTGGCGATATCCGCCAAAGCGCCCTACCCGGTTCCGGAGATGAAGAAGACGTTCTCCTTCAACACCCGCGGGTCCTTCAACGGCTCGTCCTTCGGACTGATCATCCTCGCCATCGTCATCTTCGCCGCGACAACGGCGCCCGGCGTGCTACTCGGGGCGCTGCTACCGAACCCGGTGAACTATTTCGCCATCCCTGTCGCTGTTGCGATTGGTGCACTTGGTGCTTGGATCGGAGGCCGCGTCGCGATCACCCGTATGCAACGCGAGCCGGATCGGATTCTGTTCGCGGTTACCACCACATGATCGTTGCCCAGATAGTCCGAGAATTTCTGGGCGTCAGCGCAGTAGCCGCAACTTGCACCAAAAAACTCAGTCTGCGCAATCGGATTATCAGGGAGCCAGGTAGCGCAGCCTCAACGCGTTCGGTCCTCGCATATCGCCGCCAGGCTTTCGTGACATAGCTTCCGCTCGAGCCGAACCATTGCCCTGGAAACATCGCACCACCAAGATGTTTGGCATGCCCCCGGAGCACCACGGTTCCGTACGTGTCGCCGAACGTCCCGGCCGATGCGGGAACTGCGCGCACCCGGCCCCTTCGCTCGAGCGCGGCTGGATCGAGCGCTGCCTCAGGTTCGCACCCCAACCCGCTCGGTGCGCAGAAATCCTGGTGATGGACCACTACACCGGAGCGATGGAATTCTGCCGGTGCCGACATCCGTTCCACGGGTCCTGATCGCGCCGGATCCTCGAGATCCGCTGCCGAACCGAGACTGCCGCCGCCTGAAAGTGAACGCACTGGCGGCGTCCCGCAGAATACCGTATCAAACATGCTTCCCCACTTCATTTTTCGAGTAACGTGACAGTGCCGAGCACAAAGAGTGCGAACCAAGTCAAGCTGGCCCGGTACCGCCGAAATCGACTGGTGAGGAACGGATCTCGTACACGAGAAGCCAGTTGTCGACGTTGGGACAATCTTCCCGTCGACGAGCCCAAAGGGCAATAGTGAGAAACCGATCGCCGTCCTGGCCGCTGAAAACTCGTACGGACAACCCCCGCGAACATGTCACCATCCGCATACGCCGGCAGGATCGGCGGCAGCCGGAAAGTCACACCCCGCACCCTCACACCCGTACGAGCTCGACACTCAGGCAAAATGCTTCTATGGGCGAGCCCCCCAGCTATCCCCTTGTCCAGACGTACGGGATCGCTACGCTGCGCCACCTGCTGAACGCACCCGTATCTGCCATCGAGGCCAGGTTCGGTGAGGCACAAAGCCCTCTTTCTCCGGACGCCGAGGCCGCCCTCGGTCTGCTACAACAAGTAGAGCATTCCATCCCCGGCGACCCAGAAGACGATTTCTTCCATCCCATCGAACGAACAAGGCTGCTGTCTCGATATCACCAAAAGGCCGGAACAACCCTTGCGGACGCCATACGGCAGAGTGCCGGCGGATCGAAACAAACCTTCAACGGTGCCGACGAGCTGGAACGCACACTGATCGAGCTCGCGACTCAAAGTAAACTGGATCCACCCTCGTCCACCCCTCGGGGTCGAACAAGACATAATTCCGAGAACCTGTCAAGCGTCAGGCCGGCGTCTTGGTACGCGCGAAACACGACGTGCAGCCAAATCGCACGCGTTTCGACGCTCCGAGCCTCGAGGCGTGGTCACTCTCGCGGATCGTTTCCACGGGCGTCTCCGGCCTCTGCCCGCACCGTGGGAGTACGTCAAGAAACTCTCACAACTCGTCGACCGACTCGGTTATCACCCGCCACTGTCGCCGATGAATTCGAACTTTGGTACCGGAGCGGCGCGGCAGACGGCTTAGTCGCGGATCGAGCAGTAGCTGCCGTGATATTCCAATGGTCGAAGTTCTTCGTAAAGTGCAGCAGTGGAGGCGCATCCGTCGTTGAAATGCTCGTGCAGGTGGACCGCGAACTCGTCCAGCAAGGGGTCGCCGGCCCGCTCGCGGCGCTCCCACCAATTCATCGACACTGTTTGTCGCGTCGCACCTTACTATCGACGGCAAAGGCCGATAGCACCGAGTACTCGCAGGACGGCAATGCGCGGTGAACCACCACTGACGAACAGAAACGCGCTACCTTCGCTTAGTGCGTGAAGTCGGTAATGTTGCGAACCTGGACCTCAATTTGCTTGTCTCACTCGATGCTCTCTTGCAGCACCGGAGTGTGACGAAAGCGGCTCGTCAGTTGGGGTTGAGTCAACCAGCACTCTCGGCTGCCCTTGCTCGTCTGCGCCGGCACTTCGGTGACGAATTGCTCTATCGCGTCGGCAACGAGTACCGGCTCACTCCGCTGGCTGCTGAGCTCCGCCAGCGCACCCGCCTCGCCTTGGAAGGCGTTGCTCGCGTGTTCTCCGCGCAACCAGAGTTCCAGGCAGTCGATTCGACACGCGAATTCACGGTCCTGGTCAGCGATTACGGTCTGACCGTCCTCGGAGACACCCTCACGCGATTGTTCACCGACGCCGCCCCGCGGGCACGACTACGCTTTCGACCGACCGGACCGGACCTTGTCGGCCGAGCCGAACACACACTGCTCGGAACCGATCTAATGCTGGTGCCACACGGTTTCGTCACCGACCTTCCCCACCACGACCTCTACCGCGACAGGTGGGTCGTCGTGGCGTCGACCGACAATGTGCACATCGACGAAGTTCTGACGGTAGATGACCTCGTGACATTCCCGTGGGTAGTCGTTTTTCATGGACAGACAGCGTCGACGCCTGCGACGCGCCAACTGCGAATGCACGGTATCGAACCCCACGTCCAGGTCGTCACCGAAAGTTTCCTCTCGGTCCCGAACCTGGTGGCGGGCAGCAACCGCATCGCGATCCTTCAGGAAAGGCTGGTGCAGCTATTGCCTCTGGACGCGGGCATCCGAACGATGCAGTGCCCGGTGGACATCGGTGAGCTGGTCGAAGCGATGTGGTGGCATCCGGTCTACGACCGCGATCCCGAACACGCATTTCTGCGCGACATCGTCTCGCTGGCAGCGTCGATGTCCACCGGCGGTGAACCGTAGACCCAACTATTTCACGGCGATGGGGTTGACGGGCGCGCCCACGGCGCCGGTCACGGGGATGGGCGACGCGGTGAGGAAGAACTCGAAGACCCCGTCGGATGCGCAGTCGGCCGCGAGCGAATCCAGATCCCACATCTCCCCGAGAAACAACCCGATGTTGGGAATCGCGACCTGGTGCAGGGGCTGAAACGCCACATCGAACTCATTTGGCCGGACTTCGAAACCCCACGTGTCGGTCGCGATCGCGGCAATCTCACTGTCGTGCAACCAATCCGCGGTGGTGAACGACAATCCCGGCGCCGCACCTCCGGCGTAGTCGCCCCACCCGTCACGTCGCACACGCGTGAGCTGGCCGGTGCGCACCAGAACCATGTCGCCGCGCCGAACCTCAGATGAGGCTCCCTGGCTTTCGATCGTCGCTACGAGATGCTCGGTAGTGATGGCGAACCCGTCGGGCAGCTCCCTGTCGTCCCCGAATCGCCTACCGACGTCCAGCAGCACTCCGCGACCGACGATGCCGTTCGCGACCGTCTCGATGCCGGTCACCCCGTCACCAGCGGACGTGACGACCTCGCCGGCGGGACGCCCGTTCCATGCCCGGCCGTGATCGAAAATGTGACCCAACCCGTCCCACTGAGTGGAGCACTGCAGCGGCATGGAGACGACGTCGTCGGCGCCGCCGAGTCCATGTGGGAAGCCCTGGACGCCGGCGGCAGCGTCGGTTCCGGTGTCGAGCATGGTGTGGACCGGGTTGGTGCGTCGCCGCCACCCCTTCTGCGGGCCTTCCATATCGAAACTCTGTGAGAGCGAGAACGACGTACCGCGCCTGATCAGCGAGCCTGCAGCAGCACGCACGTCGTCGGTGAGGAAGTTCATCGTGCCGCGAACGTCGTCGTCGCCCCACCGTCCCCAGTTCGAATTCCTACGAACCGATTTCGCGATTTCACCTTCCGGGTCGGTGCGATCGAGTGCCGCCGTGACGGATGAGGTGGTCATGACAGTGCCTTCCGAGAGTTACGGATCGCCGCGTGGTCGACGCGCCGAGCTGGTGGGACCTCCGGCGACGGACGACCGTCGCCGACTGTGTTGGTGAGCGAGCCGATACCCTCGACCGTGATGGTCACGACGTCTCCGACTCGCAGCGGCGGCGGTGACTGCTCGCCACGCCGGCCCCACAGTTCCGCGAGACAGCCTCCGTTGCCGGTAGTCCCACTTCCCAGAACGTCGCCGGAGTGGACCCAGGAATCACGCGAGGCGTACGCGACGAGAGATTCGAACGTCCACCCCATGTTGGCCAGTGAATCGCGGCCGACCTCCTCGCCGTTCACCGTCACGGTGCAGGACACGTCGAGGAAGCCGTCGCCGTCGCGGTAGTCGTCGAACTCATCGGCAGTGACGATCCACGGGCCCAGGGTGTTCGCGAAGTCCTTCCCCTTCGCCGGACCCAGACTGACCTGCATTTCGCGTCGCTGTATGTCGCGCGCCGACCAGTCGTTGAGGATCGTGTAGCCGAAGATGTGATCGCGTGCCTCCTCGACCGACAGGCTCGAACCCGACTTGCTCACCACTGCAGCAACTTCCATCTCGAAGTCGAGTGTCTTGCACGCAGCCGGAGGCCGGATCACTGCGTTCGGGCCGCTGACGGTGTACGGGTTGGTGAAGTAGAAGCGGGGCGCCTCGTACCACGCGTCGACGACACCGCTGCCCCCGTCCATACTGCGCCGCACGCCCTCGACGTGTTCCTCGAAGGCGACGAAATCACGCATGGTCGACGGTTGCAACGGCGCGCACAGTGCCACGTCGTCGAGCGAGAATCCGGGCTTCCGGAGCGCCTCTGCCCCCAGCTCGAGTGCTTTGCCCAAACCGCCGTCGACGAGTTCACGCATTGTGATCTCGAGTGGATGGACTGCGTCCTCCTGCACTACGACGGCCTTCTCGCGGCCCTCGTGGATGCACGTTGCGAATTTCATACAGACCTTTCCATAGGGAGTGCTTCGGTTTCGCGCGCGACGGTGCGCGGGGCTCCCCGGTCGTATCGGGGCAGGGACGCGAGTGTGAGCGATCCTAGGCACAGGAATGCCGCGGCGATGACGAGCGCTGTGCGGTAGGAGTCTGTGCTGTCGAACAGGTAGCCGGCAACGACCGGACCGATGGCGGAGCCGATCATGAACGCGCTGTAGATGTAGCTGTAGAGCGCTCCGAAGTTGAGTGGGTGTATGTACTTCGAGCTCAGGTAGGACATGAGGTCGATCTCCGCGCCGAACCCGATCCCTATGAGCAGTGCTGTGAGGGGCGCAAAGGATGCGCCTCCGGCGAGCAGCAGAACACAGCCGAGCGCGGCGGCGACGAACATCGGAATGGCTATGTGCGTGGCGTAGTACCGGTCGATCAGCCACCCGAGGACCGGGCGACCGACGACGGTTCCGACGCCGACGAACGACGCGAGCAGTGCGGCTCTGACCGGGTCGACACCGGTGTCGATGAGCATCGGGATGAAATGTGGAACCATGCTGAGCAGCGCCCAGCCGAGCAGGAAGAACGAGACGGCGAGAGTCCAGAATTCACGCGTCGCCAGTGACTGCCTGACGCTGGGGGCAAGGTCGGGGTCGACGAGAGTCGTTGCGCCAGCGCCCTTTGAGGGAGAGTCGAACTTGGTAAACGCCAGGAGAATCAGCGGCACGAGCGCCAGCAGTGCAAGCGTCAGATACGCGTTCCTCCAACCTCCCGACGCGATGACGGCCGCCATGAGGGGTGGTAACCCCAGCCCCGCCAAGCCGAGGCCGGTTGCCATGATGCCCAGGGCCAGACCGCGCCGACGATCGAAGCGTTCGACCACGGCCTTGGCGTAGGTGACGGCCGAGGTTCCGACGCCGAATACACCCGTAATTCCATACAGAACAAGGAAGAACGCAAGCCCGCCGCTGAAGCGACTGAGCGCGAAGACAGTCAGCGCGAACAGCGGAAGCGAGACCGCAGCAACGTGCTTGACGCCGAATCGGTCCAGGAGCGGGCCGACGAACGGCAGCGCGACGGCCATTCCGAGCGAGCTCCACAGGCTGGCGAGGGTGATCTGCCCTCTACCCCAGCCGAATTCGTTTTGCAGGGGGACGATCAACGGTCCCAGGGTGTATCCCAGGGCGCTGAACCCCAGTCCCGCCCCCACCGTCGCGAACGCGAGAACCCTCCAATTTGCGAGCAACTCGGAACGCGCGGGGGCACCGATTTCGGCGCGGGCATTGTGTGTGTCCACCTGATCTACCTTTCTTCTTCTCGGGTCACACCGGAGGCGGGACGAACAGTCCCTTGTCCGGGTCGTTGAACGATCTGGCGGCGACGAATTCGTTCATCGCATTGGCTGTGCCCCACTGATCGGCCACCTCGGGCTGCGTGAAATCGAGCAACGACGGGTGCCACGTGTCCTCGTCGAGCGTCTCGAGCTCGGTGGTGTATTCCATGGTGTTGCCGTTGGGGTCCAGGAAGTAGGAGAACGTGTTATTTCCGGCGGTGTGACGTCCCGGTCCCCAGATCTTCTCGACGCCGGCGCGCAACATTCGGCCGGTTCCCCGCATGTACTCGTCGAGCCCGCGGAGTTCGAAGGAGGCATGGTGGAGTGAGACGTGCGGTCCCCTGGCGACCGCCATGCTGTGGTGCTGGGCGTTGGTACGCAGGAACCACATCATCTTGCCCATGTGCGGATGGGTCAGGGTGTCGGAGAGCTTGAAGCCGAACCACTTGTCGTAGAACGCAACCGTGGTTTCCGGGTCCGGCGAGTTGAGGACCACGTGCGAGAGCTTGACCGGGATCGACTCGCCTTCCTCGATCTTGCGGTGCTGCCGGACGGACACCTCTGCCGACACCTCGATGGTGCGGCCGTCGACGTCGAAGAACCGGAAGCCGTAGCCGCCGCCCATGGTCTGCAGCGTGCCGGGTTCGCCGATCAGCTGCACCCCTCCCGCGCCGAGGCGCTCGGCCAGCGCGTCGACACCGGCGGAATCGGCCATGCCGTAGGAGACCAGGTCGAGCCGCTTGTGGGTGGCCTTGCGGATACGGACGACGTATTGCTCGGGAGACCCTTCGGCTGCGAGGTAGGTGACGGCGCCGTCGGTTCCCACCTCGGTCAATCCCCAATGGTTGGTGTAGAAGTCGACCTGTTGCCGATAGTCGGGCACCGCCAGGTCTACGTGGCGCAGGTGTGTGAATGCGTAGCTCATGAAAGAACTCCTCGGGCTGCCGGCGACAGGCCCAACCGGGCAGCATTGTCGCCGAGAATGGAACGGGTGACGGACTCGGACAAACCGGCCGCGTGAACCTCCGAAACGGGGTCTTCGTTACCCATGTCGAACGGGTAGTCCGAACCGAGCACCACCGACTCCGCTCCGACTGCATCGACGAGCGTGCGCAACGCGCCGGGGCCGTGGACCAACGAGTCGAAGGTGATGCGGGCCAGGTAGCTGCTCGGGCGATCTGCGCACCGTCGCGCTTCGGGACGGACCTCCCATGCATGATCGGAGCGTCCGAGATACGTGGGCAGGTATCCCCCGCCGTGCGCCGCGACGATCTTCAGCGCCGGGTGCCGGTCGAGAACTCCGGAAAAGATGATGTGCGACAACGCGACTGCGTTCTCCGCCGGCTGACCCACGGTGTTGGACAGATAGAAGCGGTCGAGCCGCTCGTCGAGTGAGCACCCGAATGGATGTAGGAACACGATCGCCCCGAGTTCGGCGGCACGCGTCCAGAACGGTTCGAGTCGCTCGTCGGCCAGTTCGACGCCCGGCGCGAATGACGATATCTCGACGCCCGCGAGCCCACATGCGAGAACTGCGTCATCCAACGCCGCAACCATCTCGTCGGGGTGCTGCAGCGGAACAAGCCCGAGTCCGACAAGGCGCGACGGTTCCTCCGCGACGAGCGCCGCGATGCCGCGGTTGGCGCTCGACGTCACGACTTGCGCCAGTTCGGGATCGGCCCAGTAGTGATACTGCGATGGTGACGGGGATACCACCTGGACGTCGACCCCGGCGGCATCCATATCGGCCAGCCTCCGGTTCACGTCGGTCAACTGCGGGATACGAGCGCCGAACATTTTCCCCGACACGGCGACCGATTCCGCCCCGTTGCGTCGAGCGTCCAGCGCGCGGTGCTTGTCGAGACCTGGCTGACCGGCGACTGCGGCTTCGATCTCAGGCACGATGGCATGCGCATGCACGTCCACGATCTGCCCGGTCACGGTGCCACGCTCACGAGTCCGGCGACGCGGCCCATCAGTCCCGGTACGTCCGCATCGGCATCGCGTTCGAGCATCCAGGTCCCGATCTGCACGGAGGCCTCGACGACGGTGCGGGCACGAGGGAGCCGGCGCGCGGCAAACGCGTCGAGCAGGCTGTCGTCACGCAGTGAGCTGTCGAGGTCGTCGCTGCCGAGCACCATTTCGGCGAGCACGATCGCATCCTCAAGGCCCTGAGCACCGCCCTGAGCGACGGTGGGAGGGCAACAGTGCGCAGCGTCTCCAATGAGCACGATGCGCCCTCGATGCCACCTGCCTTCGAGGACATGCGTTTCGAACCAGGTGTAGTTGATCGCCGCCGGATCGTCGATGTTCACCTTGATGTCGTCCCACGGTCCGTGATAGTTCTCCGCTAGGCCCTTGATGACGGCAAGCCGTTCCTCGGGGGTGAGCGCACTGCGGTCCTGGGCATCCTCGACGATGTAGGCGTACAGCGAGTTCTCGCCGGTGGGGCAGTAGCCGGCGATGTAACCCGCTCCGCCGTAGATCAGGTCGGTGCGGGTGATGCTGTCTGGCCGCGGTCCGACGAGCCGCCATATTCCCATTCCGGTCGGGCGGGGCGTCAGGTTGATTCCGAGTGCCTTCCGTGTCCACGATCGGACTCCGTCCGCGCCGACCACCACGTCGTAGCGCCCCGACGTGTTGTCCGAGAACGTCACCGACACTCCGCCGTCGTCCTGGGTCATGTCGGTTGCTGCGACACCAAAGCGTAGCTTCGCTCCGGCACGTTCGGCGGCATCATGCAGGATGCCCGCCAGCACCGGCCGTTCCATACCCATGCCTGCCGGCAGATCCGGTCCTCCGGTTCGGGCGTCGGCCATTTCCACCAGCAGCGTGCCGTTAAGGTCGGGAGCTCGGATGCCGAGCGTGTCGAAGCTGTAGCCGTGTTCGAGTACCTCGTCGAGAACACCCAGGTCTCGAAACACGCGAAGGGCGTTTCCCTGCAATGTGATTCCGGATCCAGTGGCGTTCGCACGCGGCGTCGCTTCGACAAGGTCCACCGATGCCCCACCCGCCGCGAGTGCGATGGCGGCAGCGGATCCTGCGATACCGCCACCGATCACGAGAATCGAGGTCATGACGCACCCACCACGGGGGTGCGCTGGAAGCCGAGACCGGTGATGGTCGACGTCATGACGTCGCCGTCCTGCAGTAGCCGTCCCCAGTGCATGCCGTTGCCGGCCGGGCTGCCCGTGAGGATGAGGTCGCCCGGGTACAGCTGCACTGTCTGCGACACGGCGGAGACCAACGCCGCGACATCGAACAACATGTCCTTGGCGGACTCATCCTGCATGGTCTTGCCGTCGAGCTTGAGGGTCAGGCGCATCTCGGAGACGTCGCCGGCGTCTTCCTTGGGCACGATCCACGGTCCGAGCGGAAGGAATCCGGGGGCGTTCTTCGCTCGGAGCCAGTCGGTTCCGATTTCCGGCATGTCCTTGCGGAAGACGAGTTCACGAGTGGTGAGGTCGTTGGCGATGGTGTAGCCCGCGACGGCCCCCAACGCTTCGGTACGCGAGAGCCGGTAGGCAGGCTTTCCGACGACGGCGACGAGTTCGAGCTCCCAGTCGTTCTTGTGCGTGCCCGATGGCAGTGCGACGGTGTCGTAAGGGCCCGTCACAGCGGAGGGAAGCCCGACGAAGAAGTACGGTTCCCCCTCTGCCGCGCGGCTGTCCATCATGGCGGCGACGTCGGCTCGGACCTGCTCCTCGGAGCGGTCGTCGGACGGATCGGTGTGCTTGACCGCCAGGTCGATGACGTGTGTGCGGTAGTTGGCGCCTGCCTGCAGGATCTGGCGCGGTTCGATCGGAGCGAGAACGGTCGCGCCGTCCAGGTCGCTCCACTCGCCTTCTCCGGACACTGCGAGCGACTTCAGCAACGGCAGCAGACGATTCCAATCGTCGAGGATGTCGCGGGTACTGACGGGTTGGCTCAGGTTCAGAGCCGGCGCGACGGAATCGAGGTCGAGAAGGCGGCCGGCAGCCAGGACGACGGCGTGCTGGGCGCCGCGAATCGATGCGGTGCCCAGCGCGAACGAAGGGGCGGGAAGGGAGGAGATATCCACAGGAAATCGGCTTTCGGTTGACGCGAATGTGATGACAACCACTCTCGATCCTGCCCCGGGGATCAGTCAAACAAATTTCACTTATGATAAGTATCAGTCTGACTTATAACGGTTGATGCAAGAGCCCTTCCCCGCTGCGGTCGGATTCAGCGTGAAATCTGTTCCGTTGCTTGCGTGTTTCGGCGGGATCGGCCGGCATTATCCGTCAGAACCGGGCGCCTGCTCCGCATAGCGAAGGGCAACCGTGCCGGCGAGCAGCGGGACGGCGAATACGTGGTATCTCGTTCCCTGCGCCCACTGGGCGTCGAGCAGTCGGCCCGCGACGATCGGCGAGGTGATCGCACGCCGCCTCGGACTACGCGACCACGGTGGCAATGCGGCCGCTACGACGACTGATCACCAGCCAGGAGCCACAGGTACCCCTCGACATCGAGCCGCCGATGTCCGCCCGGGTCGATCGGGGCGTGACCAATTCGCCTCACGACAAGGGCACGTATCCAATGCCATGTGGTCGAGTTCGATGCGCGCCTTCCATCCGGGTCCGGGTGGGACGAAGTTCGATTGCAACGTCGACATGGACGCGGCCACGTACACGGCTCGATACACGTACCGCCACAACGCCTTCCGATGTCATCACATTCGGCACAGAAAGCTCCGACGGGTGATGGTCATGGACGGAATACGCTGCGGTGTTCAGGCCAGCTGCACGCGAAGGGGCATCGATTTCCATGATCTCAGGGTGTTGTTGAGGTGACGAGTCGGCGGCTCGATGGGCTCGATGGTCGCCACCCGAGCGGCCAGGGCCGTTAGGAGGGCTTCGGCCTCGAGGCGAGCGACATGTTGACCGACGCACTGATGAATGCCCATGCCGTACCCGACGTGGCCCGACGGATCGCGGGTGATATCGAAGACATCGGGGCGCTCCCACCGCAGGGGATCCCGGTTGGCGGAACCGAGGAACATGAGGATCTTGTGACCGTCGGGGATGACAACTCCCCCGACTTCGATGTCGTGGGTGGCGGTTCTGAAGAACGTTTGTACGGGCGATTCCCAGCGCACGGCCTCGTCGAACGCGGGTCGGGCGAAAGCAAGCGGGTCGGTCCGCAGCCGCGCCCATTGGTCGGGGTTGGTAGCAAAGGCGAACAGGACCGCAGCTAGACCGTTGACTGTGGTGTCGACGCCGGCCGAGAGCAGCGAACGCACGACCAAGGGGGCTTGCTCGGCGGTGATGTCGCCGCGGTCCGCTGCAGACCAGATCTGCGCTCCAAATCCGTCAGTGGACAACGAATCTCGCGAGCATTGAACATTGACCCACGTGGAGAGCTCCGCGACACGGGGCGTCCCCTTCGACACCAGCGAGTTCGACGGTCCGAAGGCGTTGAAAAGATGGTCGCCGTACGGCAGTAGATTCTCTCTCCCTGCGTTCGAAATTCCCACGGCATCGGGAAAAACGCGCAGAGGAAACGTCGACGCGAGTTCTGCAACGGCATCGAACTCGGTTCCGGAGTCGAGAACCCGGTCGACGAGGCACCGGGCGTCACTGAACCAGGAATCACGCAGTTTCGTCAGTGCCCGCGGTCCGAGGACCTTGCTCAACACAGCGCGGGGCGCATCGTGATGCGGCGGGTCGGTCTCGAGAAGCAGACTCGGTGGCCGCCAAGGCTTTTCGTACCGAAAATTGCTCAGACCGACGCCCGCAGCGGATTGGAACCCCTGCCAGTCGGTCAACGCAGCGTGCACGTGCTCGTATTGCGCCATACCGAAAACTTCGCGTTGCTCGAGATATACCACCGGCCCCGCATCGCGTAGCGCGGCATGGAACGAATGTGGGTCCTCGAGAATGTCAAGATCGAACGGATCGGTTCGGCTGACCGGGAGGTCTCGAGTAGAAGCGAACGGAGTCATCAGAAGTCCTTCGGGTGGCACGGCATCAAAGGTCGAGTACAAGGCGATCGGAGCACGATCTGGAAACGCAGATGAACATGCAGTCGGCCGCAGCGCGCTCGTCGTCATCGAGGATGGAATCGCGGTGGTCCGGTTTGCCTGAGAGCACGGTCGTTTCGCAGGTCCCGCACGTCCCTTGGCGGCAGGACGAGAGAATGTTGACTCCCACCTCTCGCACTGCATCGAGGACCGTGCCGTGCGCAGGGACAGTCACCGTGACCTGGCTACGGGCAAGCTCGACGTCGAAGGGATCGGTCCGCGCGGGACCTGATTGCTCCTTGGGGACGAAGCGTTCGGTGCGCAGATTTCCGACAGGCCACGAGGTGCAGTAGCGCTCTACTGCGGCCAGGAGACCGCCCGGGCCGCATACGTAGACCTTCGCCTCTTTCTCGCCGGCTGCATGCAGGTACGAGGGCAGATCGAGCTTGCCCACCTCGTCGAAGGGGGCGAGGACAACCCGGTCACCGTACACGGCGAGCTCGTCGGCGAAGGCCATCGAAGCGCGGGTTCGCCCTCCGTACAACAGCTTCCATTCGGCGTGCAACTTCTCCGCCTGAGCGATCATCGGGAGGAGAGGTGTGATTCCGATGCCGCCAGCGATGAAGAGGTACTTCGGAGCCGGGACCATGGGAAAGTTGTTCCGCGGCCCGCCGACACCCACCAGATCACCTACTTCCAAGACGTCGTGGACGAAAACAGAACCACCGCGTCCCGCTGATTCCCGAAGAACACCGACCCGGTAGCTGTTGGGATTCCAACGGTCCCCACACAACGAATACTGTCGAGTGATGCCGGAGGGGAGCATCAGATCGATGTGGGCGCCGGGTGCCCAATCGGGCAGACGCTTACCGTCCGGGTGTTCGAGCGTCAGGGCGACTACCCCATCCGAGGCGGGCGTTTTCGCTGTCAGCCTCAATGCGCAGTCCGCTGCCGTGCTGGTTCGGTCGGCGCGCGCGCCGGGGATTGCCGTGCTGTATGCCATGGCGGTACCTCCTCGATTCCTGATGATTCGAGGATTGCTGCTGCGCCCACACCAGAGCTATCGATTTCTCAATCATTGAGAGAGTATTTATGTTCATACTCACTTCGAGGGAACGATATGGTGGCCATCACACGCGTGATGCCCCGAGCTGCCGCTTGCAAGGCGGGTATCCAGGTACGTGCCTGGTCATCGTTGGGGACTACGAGCGCCACCGCCGCCACGACGACGTTCGAGTCTCGGACGGGAACGGCGATACCCGTCGTCTCCGGATAGATGTGGCCAGCGCAGAACGCGAAATCCTGCCGACGAACCTCCGCCAGCGCTGTCCGCAACTGGCGAGAAGTTCGAATTGTTTTGTCGGTGTAGGCATGCAGTTCGCTTCGCAAGATGCGATCTTGAACCTCAAGGGCGCTGTGCGCCAACAGAACCAGCCCGGAGGACGAGGCATGCAGCGGCAAGCGACCCGCTATCCGGGTGTAGTTCACCGCCGCGCCCGGTGCCGTTAAGCGCTCGACGAACAACACCTCGTCAGCCTCGAGGACAGCGAGCTGCGTGTGCTGTCCGACGACCGCGTGCAAGTCCTCCATGAACGGCATCGCGGCCTCGCGAAGCCCCACAGTCGACGACGCGCGGGAGGCGACCTCCCACAGCCTGACGCCGATGCGCACGCGTCGGCCATCCCGCTCCAACCATCCGAAACCCACGAGCTCGTGAATCAAACGCGAAGCGGTCGCGACATGCAGACCGGAACGACGCGCGATGTCGGAGACGGTCAGACTGACATCACCGACACCGAAGGACTCGATGACCCGCACGCCACGAGCGAGAACGGATTCCCCCGTGCGAACTCTCGACACCGACCTCACCTCCTCGACGCGCCGGAACCCGCACAAGCTCACGCACGCACCCGCTTCGCGGATGTTCCCGTCAAACCTAACTTGTCGACAAGCTCGGTTCGCCTATTGCGAGGTTATGAACGATGCAGAGCGCAACACAACACCAAGAAAGGTGTGCCGCGACGTTCCCTGTGCTTCTTTTGCGGCACGTGCCCCTGACTCCACGTGCCCCTGAACTCATCGTCATTCATAGGTCCAAGCCTGTCTTACCGTCGCCCGTGGTGGCGTGAATCTTCACACAACAGAGCCACTGTCCATCAGTCCTGTTTAACTGCACTAAATGATGGGTAGCTGCCGCCGATGACAGGGGTGCGCGATGGGCGAAGTACGACGTCAGGTCGTCGAGGGACGGATTGAGCTGCCCCGGATCGGTGGAGTACGCCGAACCAGCGACGCCGCCCGGGTTCCCTATGTGGTGTTCGTCTAGGGAGGTTTTCTGCCCGAGGTTGGTGGTCGATGTAGCTCCATGTCTCTCAGGCGGATCGACTCCCACGGGAGCGGGTCTAAGTGGTGGAGCCACGGAGAGCAGTCACACCCACCCGCAGTGTTACCGAAAGGTGGGTGTGACTGTGATGCAACTACATTCCGGGTCAGGGAGTGACGGTGATGCCGGGCGTGGAGTTGAACTTGAGCGCTCCGGTCATCTTCGCTGTTCCGGCTCCTGCTGCAGGGCAGGATGCGCTTCCGCCGTTGGAGGTGAAGTTCACCGTTCCGGTGTTGTTGGCGGTGACGGTGTGGGTTGTGTTGTTGTAGGGGACGGGGCCGGCGGTGCTGGCGGTGACGTCGATGACGCAGCTACCAGCGACTACGTGGGCTCCGCCGTTGGGGATTTTGATACTTCCCATCGGTGATCCGCTGTCGGCGTTGACGTTCAGAGCCCAGGAACCGGACGTGGTGATCGTTGCCGGCACACCTTCGAGGTCACATCCGGACAGTGCCACGCTGGCGATGTTGATGTTGATGCCGCCTGTTCCGGAGTTCACGTTACCGGGCGCTGCAGGGGTGGTTCCGGTTCCGCTGACGCTGGTGCAGTACAACTCGAGACCGCCGGTTGTCACGAAACTGAGCCCACTGCTGGTGGCCGTCACCGGAGTGGCTGTGGCGGGGCTGATCGTGGTGGACGCTGCTGCGATCCCGGATGCAGCGAGGGTCAATGCGGCTGCTGCCCCGACGATCGCGGGGGCCTTGCCGAGCATTGTGCGTGATGACATGTGATGTGCCTTTCTGTCGAATACCTTTGGGGTGAACCGTCAGTCGAAAGAAATTCAGGCGGGTGTGATCTCTACCCGGCGGCTCCCATCTGCGCCACAGCTGCAGGTTCGGCTGCCTGCGCAGCGGAAGCTGCCGGCGGTCGTACCTTGCGCGCGGCGACGGTGTAGACGTCGCTGGAAGTGGTCAGAGAGTTCTTTCCGCTGGCCGAGGGGGTTCCTGCTCGCAGGTTCACCGCCCAGTTGAGTGCACCGAAGACCCCGCATCCGCTGGCGGCGGGCGCTGCGAAGAGATTGTCGGTGTGCTGAACGGCAGGGAACACTGCTCCGGGATATTCGCCGATGGGCTCCGAGGGCGGGTTACCGGTGGTGGTGAGGTGCAGGTTGATCGGGTTCGCTGTGGAGCCGAGATAGCAGTTGTTACCCAACAACGAGTTCGACAGTTTCAGTCGTACCGGCATCGTCAGCTCTTGATCGAGCACCTTGATGTTCGGTAGCCCAACAGCTTCGACTGTTGCGGTGATCTGGGTCAGATTCAGTGGAGTGTCGATTCCGATGGCGCCACCCGGGACGGAGATTGGGTTCGAGTACACCCCGTTGCGGCCGTCCGGCTTGGGGACGAAGGTTTCGACGAAGCTGCCGTCGGGTTGGGTGGCGTACTTGACTCCGCCGGCGATCTTCAGTCCGCCGTCGGGGACGGGCACGGTCAGTCCCCCGATTTTCATCGAACCGCCGCGCACCACGACGGTTGCGCAGGTCGCAACGTCGAGGTCTTCGACGGGGCATGACGACCACCCGTCGAACGTCAAAGGAGTAGCGGTGGGTGTACCGGACGAACCGAGCGAGGAATTCTCCTCTGCGGTGGCGATCCCGCCTCCTATCAATGCAAGGGCTGCAGCGATCGCCATAGTGGGGGCAACTCGGGTTCTCAAGGCATTCTTGGACATTGGGCTCCTCAGGCATGGAATCGACACACCGCGAGATCACGATCGTCGATATGTCGTGAGTCACATCTGCGTGCTCGGAGCGAAGGCTACCGACCAGTAGTACTCGAAGTCACACAAACCGGAGAAAGTTCAACCCTTTCGGGGACCCGCTCATACTTTCGGTGGCGATTCATCCGCGTCCTGCGAGGACCTTCTACCCTATGCTGCTGTCAGGTCATCAAGGCAGCGCGCCGGAGCGACCCGCGAGTCCAACAGCCCGCACCACCGCGGCGACTGCCATCTCGCCGAGCAAGATGGGCCGACCGGCCTCTGAGAGTTCGACGTCGAGGCATTCGAGTGCACGTTTGACAACCACTCGACTCTGCCAGCCGATGTTGATCCAGATGGGAAGTTTGCCGCAGCGCTTCAGAAAGAAGTTGCGGTATGGCGTTCACTGTCCCGCTACAGGGGGTCCGCACCCATTCCGGACGTGGCGAGCAGACCCAGTTTCTGTGGGTCAGTGGCAGCAGCATACTTGCTGTTACCCGCGACAGACGTGAGCAGACTGAGGGGAACGGATGACGCTCCATCCACACACAAGCCACGACACGCGTGAGGGTTGTCCGGATTGGTGGCCGCTATCGACAGTCCATTTTCCGGGGCGCTCGACCGGCCTTCAGCGAGGCGTTGGGTGGCCCTTTCCGTAGATGAAAGCTCAACCAGATAAGCAAAATTGAATATGAATATTTCGAGTTTCGTCAACTCACAGCCATCTCGCCGAAGGGCAACTCCACGCGAGTTCAATCGCTCGGAAGCATCTGTTTGCGCCCGCCGAAGCGCTCATCACCTGTAGTCGCGCGTGAGCGGCGTCGATTCCCTCGTCGTACGAGAGTCCACATAGTGTCCTGTGCCCTGCACGTATCGCGAGTCCAAGGCGGTCAGGTCATAGGCCATAAACACAACGTCCGGACGTCCCCCCGCCATACCGGTTGTAGACGTCGTAATTCCAGCCATCAGGCGCAAAATCGTCGTCCCATTTATAGATTCTGGGCAAGACTGTGTCGAAGCAGTCCAGCCGTTGCCCACCTTGCTGGACGGCAACGGCCAGCATGAATCTTGCTGCGCCTGGATATTTGCTGTCTCTACAGGAGAAGGCAGAGACGATTTCGTCCTCATTGAGTGCAATGCCGGAGCCGCCATCGACGGTGACGAACAAGCCGCAATTGATAAGCATCCGAGCGCTCTTAACAATTGGGGCTACATCTGACGCCACACTCAGCAAAACATTCCAGGGAGGCTCATGTGTCGAGTGAAGCGATCTGTTGACGAAAATCTTTCGATTGCGATGGCGTCGCACGATCGAGCCGCTCAGGGCGTGGCAGCCCCAACTGATCTCGTAGTGTCGGTCCCGAGTACTCCGCACGGTAGATTCCTCTGCGTTGCAGTTCGGGCACCACTTCCCCGGCGAAACGTCGAAATTGCTCCGGGTCACCGACGAACAGCACAAACCCATCAGCGGCTCCAGCCTCGTACCATTGCTGAATCTGATCGGCAACCGTTGTTGGCGAACCCCAAAACCGGGCCGAGTTCAGCTGTAACTCTCGAACGATCCTTCTCACTGTCCAACGCTCATTTCGACCGTGGTTGATCAAGCGATCGTTCGAAGCTTGCACAGCAGAGATCCCGAAATCTGGCAGTCTGCCTTCCGGATCAAGTCCGCTCAGGTCAATAGTCGGATATTGGCGCTGCAAGCGGTCGAACTGCCGTTCGTAAGGGGTGCGATCAATGATTTGCCAATGCAATTCTTCCGCTTCCTCATTTGTATCCGAAATTACCACTCCGAGTGCAGGGAGGAACATGATCTGCTCGGGATCGCGTCCGTAACTGACTGCGCGCGCACGCACATCGTCTGCGAACGACACCGCCCAATCAACCGATGTCGCAAAGCTGAACGCAACGTCCGCAACACGACCGTTTAGCTCACGTCCTGGCTCCGACACGCCAGCCTGCACCAGCACCGGATGTCCTTGCGGCGAGCGCGCTATGTTCAACGGGCCTGCGACATCGAAATACGTGCCGGAGTGATCCAATGCATGTAGCTTTGACGGATTCAGAAACCGATCCGCATTCTTCGACGACGCGAACGCATCATCCTCGTATGAGTCCCACAGGCCACGCACCACGTCGACCGACTCGTGCGCCTTGGCATACCGATCCTCATAGTCGCTATGCTCGCTTCGACCGAAGTTCTTCGCAGTTCCTGGATCGTAACTCGTTACAATATTCCAAGCGGCACGCCCACCACTGATGTGATCCAGCGAAGCAAGGCGCCGCGCAATATCCCACGGCGTCGTATACGTGGTACTTACCGTCGCCACCAACCCGATTCGAGAGGTTCGAGCTGCTATCGCCGACAGCAGCGTGATCGGTTCCAACCGACTCAAATGATGATGCGGCGACTTAGCATGTACATGTTGGCCGTCGGTGATGAGGATGAAGTCGAACAGCGCCGCTTCCAACTCTTCGGCTTGGGAGATGTACCATTCGTAATTCGAGCTCGCATCGATCGGCACTTCGGGATGCTGCCAAAGTTCTTCAGCTCCTCCGGCTCCACCAACACCATTCAGAATCGCACCGAACACTAGAGGTCGACGTTCAGTCATCGCCCGTTCTCCTTGTTTCGTCAGTATTGTTGCGGCTGCGCGGATCATTGTGTCTGCGCTACGCGGTTTGCAGGGCTGCCGAGGCCTAAAGTGTGTCGACTACGTGTTCGCCGGCGTCTCTAGAGGCGTACGCGAATCTTTTGGTAGCACGGGTGTTGGTCTTTCTCGGATGCCAATGAGCCTGTGCGTCGTACCTCCATCGCTCCTGAGGTGGGGACCGATAACAGCAGCGCGACGACGACGTCTACTTGAGTAGTCCCTGGGCGGCTATCGTCGAGAGTCGTCACCGCACTCCGACCATTCGGAGGTCCTCGGCCGCGCTGCCATGGCCTGATTGGTCCTCCGAACCTGATTTCTCAAATACTCGGCGTCAGGCGGCATTTCTCGAATACTCGGTGTCAGGCGGTGCCGGAACCGATCGCAGCTAAGGTGTGACTGTTGACTGGAACAGGGATCTCGAGGACCTGGCGCAGAGTATCGCCCTCATACTCCGTCCGGTAGATTCCTCGTGCCTGCAGGATAGGCACGACCAGTGTCCGGAATGCTGCGAAGTCCTCCGGCTCGCCAGCAAAGATGTTGAAGCCGTCGACCGCTCCGGACCGGTACCAGGCTTCGATCTCGTCGGCCACTGTCACCGGGGAGCCGACGAAGTGCGCGTGATGATAAGCGCTTGCATCTAGAAGCTGCCGCAGGGTCCAACCGTTCCGGTAGGCCTCTTCGTAGAGCTCCTCGACGGCGGAAACTGCTGCCTTGCTGCCAAATTCAGGCAGCGGCGAGTCGAGTTCCAGTTGGTCGAAATCGACCTGCGGGTATTGACGTCGCAATCTGTCCAGTCGGCGCAGCACTGATCGCTTGGCGAGCGTCGCCGTCTCGGCGGCACGGGCTTCCTCGTCGGTCTCGCGAATCCGGACGCTCAGTGCGGGGATGAAGATGAGGTCGTCTGGATTACGGCCGTGCAGTTGCGCACGACGCCGCACATCGTTCGCGAAATCCGCTGCCCACTCGACGCTCCGGGCAAAGCTGAATACAACGTCGGCGACCTGAGCGTTCAGTTCTCGGCCGTCCTCGGAGGTCCCCGCCTGGATCAGCACGGGTTGCCCCTGCCGGGACCGTTGCACATTCAGCGGACCGGTGACCGCGAAGAATTCACCGCGATGATCGAGACGATGAATCTTCTCCGGATCGAGGTAGCTGTCGGCGGACTTCGACGTCGCAAACGCCCCGTCCTCGTAGGAATTCCACAAACCCTGCACCACCTTAACCGCCTCGGATCCTCGGCGGTATCGGTCGGGGTAATCGCCATGGCCTGTGCGACTGAAGTTGCCGGCGGTACCTGTGTCGTAGCTGGTGACGATATTCCAAGCCGCACGGCCGCCGCTGATGAGGTCAAGGGACGCGAATCGCCTGGCAACGTCGAAAGGCTCGGAATACGACGTGCTAACCGTAGCTGCCAGCCCGATATGCCGAGTGTGGGTGGCAACGGCAGCGAGCATAGACAGCGGTTCGAGCCGATTAAGATGATGCTGAGTGAAGGTTGGCTCAACGTACTGACTGTCTGTTGCGAATACGAAATCGAAGAGAGCCTCTTCGGCTTCCTGTGCCTGCTGGATGTACCAGTCGATATTGGTACTCGCGTTAGTAGGGACGTCAGGAAGACGCCACAACTCCGTGCCGGACCCACCACCGCCTCCCCCGACGCCCGAGACGATCATGCCGAATTTCAGCTTTCGGCGTCTTGCTGACGATTCTTTGTTCGGAAAATTAGTTATAGCGTCGGTGGTCGGCGATGACGACACACGAGACTCCTGTCTTGGTTTCGAAGTGGGGCGACGGCCAAGATTACTGGCCAAGTTCATGTGCAGGAATCAATGCAATCGGCAGGATTGAAAGACCGGAGTACCGTCCGGCTACACAGGAGCATCTCGCGGCCAGAGTTCGCCCGCTCGTCGAATCGACAGCAGGTCGCCGCTGTGTCCTGATCGGACTGAGTCACGTTCACCGGCTGGTTGTTTCGGAGTTCAGGTCGGGAACAGGCGGCGGGAACCCTGCCCGAGATCCGGCATGGCCCACACCCGGAAATGATGATTCGAGCCAAGCAAGGTGGGATCATCGGCGTGCCCGCCCCCCCACGTGTGGACGGCAGCAAATCACGGTACCTCCCGGAGATTTGGTGACCTCACAAAAGTTGCACGTCGTAGCAGTCATCTATAACGATGACACCGTCTCCGAGCTCACAAAGCCCCCCGAACTCGAAGCGGATACCGCGCTATGCTGGTCTGGATCTGCAATTACGGAGATCTGGTCCGGATCAATGCTTTGGCCGCCGGATAGGTGCCCGACCATGGAGTCCTGCGACACAAAAAAAACTTCCGTTCATCACGATGACGAGTGCGTAGCGAACATTGCTCGAACATCATCTCCTGCCCTGCTCGTCGCATAATCGCGCCGTTCACACATGCGACGACTGCAGAGCCCGTCGGGTTGCCAAGGCTGCGAACAGGATTCCCAGGGGCCGACGACGGCTGGCAGACCGGTGATTGGAGAACAGAACTGATGCGGTCGATCAGCTCGCCGCCGCCATCGATGATTTCACGCCGCCGCTGACTGCGTGACCAAGATGATTCCGATATGCCTCGGCCGCAGGCTCATTGAGGTTATCTGCATCGACAAATTCTTGGTCCGGGGCGTCGACAAGGCGCTATCCTGGCTCCCCATCACCTGCTCCATCAAGAACGCTTGTCGCAGCTATGGAGGGACAAGCGCGTTCTACATCCAAGTCGCGGCGGCCTCGTGGCGACGTTGCTTACCCGCCCACCGCAAAGCGGCAACGATGCGGACTGTGTCAAGCGCGCACCCTGAGCAGGTGTGTATGCGATCACGCGCATCGGGCTGGTGTCCTCCATTTCCAGGTTCGTGTGACCAGTGCGGGCGAACACGTTGAGATCATGGTCGTACGAATCCGGGACCGAGCGCAGTTCTTGGGTTCTCTTGGTGCGCAGTCAGATTGCATCCTGCGCATCCCGGACGAGTCTCCAGGTTGCCGCGCAAGGTCACCGTCGGCGCGCTGCGTTGGGTGCGCCGATGCGCTGAATGTTCACCAGCGTCATCACGCTCACGTCGTCGGACCTTTTTCGTACTATCACGCACCGATCGCGACGCCGGGTCACCGCCATAGGTTTGATGGAAATCTCACACACCGCATCCGGAACCAACCGCAACAGCTGCTCACTTGAGATGCCACAGCACGCCCACAAGTCCATTCGTCCTCATGAGACATGCCCTAAGAGGCCTGCTGTTCGCGCTTGGCGGCTTCGCGTGCGAGCATGCGATCGCGCTGTTCCTCGAACTTCGTCGCGTTGGCGGCGAGGGTCTCGAGGAAGGCCGCCAACTCTTCGCGCGTGTTCTCGCCTTCGGCACTGAAATCGTTGCGCTCGAAGATGTTCCACTTGCGCAAGACGGGCCAGACGACCTCGTCGAGGTGCTGGCGAAGGTCGTAGATGCCGTGCTTGGCCATGAGAGCGCCGTTACGACGGAAGTTCGGCATGCCGGCGCCCGGCATCTGGAAGTTCTGGACGATGTTCGCCACAGCCTTGAGCGCCTGATCGGGAGCAAGATCGAGCGCGGCGGCGCAGATGTTGCGGTAGAAGATCATGTGCAGGTTCTCATCAGCGGCGATGCGCTGAAGCATCTTGTCGGCAATCGGCTCGTCGCAAGCCTTGCCGGTGTTGCGGTGGCTGACGCGCGTCGCGAGTTCCTGGAAGGTCACGTAGGCGACCGAGTGCAGCAGGCCGGCGTCGCCCTCGTCGATGGGCGCGCTGTAACCGTTTGTCATGTGTTCCATGCGGAAGCGCTCGAGCTCGACGGGGTCGACTGCGCGAGTGACGACGAGGTAGTCACGCATCACGATGCCGTGACGGTTCTCCTCGGCGGTCCACCGGCCGACCCACGTTCCCCAGGCGCCGTCCTGCGAAAAGTTCTCGGCGATCTCGCGGTGGTACGAGGGCAGGTTGTCCTCGGTGAGCAGGTTGGTGATCATCGCGGCGCGAGCTACCTCGCCGAGCTGTGACTGCTCGAGACTCCAGTCTTCGCCGCCCATGGCTGCGAAGTTACGACCCTCGTCCCACGGAACGTAGTCGTGTGGATGCCATTCCTTGGCCATGGAGATGTGGCGGTTGACGTTCTCCTCGGCAACCGGCTGCAGCTCTTGTAGCAGCTCCAGCTGCGTCAGAATCCTCGTCATTTCTTGCCTCCATGTTGAGTGAATGCGCGACTTCGCCCCAACCTACGGCACCGTAGGTTTCACCTCCACCGTAACCTACGGTGCCGTAGGTTGCGGTGGATAGGTCCGTATGCAGCCGCACACGAAATTTCTTGGATTCACGCCCTGAGGGCTGACGCACACCGCCACGCAAGAGGCCGAAATGGATCGAGGCGAAGGTCGCTCTGGCATCGAAACCATATGCATCGACAGCCGTGTTCGAACGACACGCCTAACAAAAGCCTTCGCCCGGATGTGGTCGGTTGACACGACCACATCCGGGCGACCGACCTTTAGACATACCGCAGTTCCGCTGAGTATTCCAGGGCAAAGACTGCACCGAATTCGCCCTCTCGACTCATATCTCGCGAAGCGCTGGCACAAACCTGTCCATCGCCGTGTCCACCAATTCCGGATGAGTCCACGTTGCCACATGACCAGCCCGCGAAAGTGACAACCAGCGGTTTGACCCTCAACTAGCGATATGCGTTTTGCCGTTGACGCGTACTGCATCTCGTGTCGGATTGATTGTGGCCAATGCGATCAAGGCAGCCACGACAGCGACGATCCCGAAAATTTGGAAAGCCGTTGCATAGCCGACTGCCGGAGTCACGGCCGCGTCAACGATGAGTCCTGCCGCGTTGAGCGGCCGTCGCGTTGTTCACCGCGACTAGGCGATACTCGTCGCCCCTGATGGATAAGCGAAAATCCTTGTGCCGCAATCACCAACAAAGTCTGGGCAGAGCAGCGTCGACACCGGCATTGCCAATGCTGTGGAGGCAGCAGCCACATCTTGGACACTCCCCGCCACTGCGACCATCAATTCACGGGTAACTATCATTGCAGCAAGGATATCGAGAGTGTCGTCGAGTTCATGCTTGTCGACGAACGTATTTCACGACGCGTACATAACTACGGCGAGGCTGATCCCTTACCTGACAGCGGTCGAGCAACTGGTCCGTTCGACCACTGCGGCACCCGAGACGCACCGTTGTCATCGGTTGTGTCGCACGTTCAGCGCATGTCCGGTGTCGGGAAGTACGTGTCCCTGCTCGCATCGTAGGGTGGCGCGCACTGTAGCACCGCAGTCGGCGTGGAACACCGTCAATGGCGGGCCGGCTGGACTGACGAGATACCTGTCACCCCACTGCATAAGCGCAGTTAATACCGGCTGCAGTTCACGACCGGCTGGCGTGAGGCGGTACTCCTGACGGGTTCGTGAACCCGCTTCATGGTAGTCGATGCGCTCCAGCACGCCGGCCGCGACCAGGCTTCGAAGCCGACTCGTGAGAATCGTCCGTGAGACCCCCGTGGTTTCCATAATGCCGTCGAAGCGACGCACACCGAGGAAGACCTCGCGGAGGATGAGTAGCGACCACTGCTCGCCGACCACGGTTAAGGCTGCTGCGACAGAACATTCACGTGCCATTAGCTCATCATAACCCTGAGTCCGGATTACGGATTCAGCATGCTACGGTCCGAGGCATGACAACCAAACACAATGAGGCGATTTCAGACGCCGGCGAACTCCGAACCAAGACGGTTTCCTGGCACAATCCTCATGCAACAGCGGCCGCCGGGCACGAACGTTCAGGCCTGGAGTTCCTCACAGCATGGATGAGAGGCGAGACCGCCGGGGCACCGATCTGCGAACTTATCAACGCACGACTCATCGCCGTTGACGTCGGAGATGTCGTCTTCGCATGCGAGCCAGACGAGTCGGTCTACAACCCGATCGGGATGGTCCATGGAGGCTTGGCGTGCACTCTGCTCGACTCTGCGGCCGGTTGCGCGGTCCATTCCACGCTTCCGATCGGACTCGGCTACAGCTCAATCGAGATCAAGGTCAACTTCTTGCGGCCCATCCACGCCGGCAAAGGCGAGATTTTCGCCCGCGGGCGGGTCACCAAGCCCGGCAAGAGAATTGCATTTGCCGAAGCCGAGGTCCAGGACTCCAGCGGAACCGTCCTCGCCACCGCGAGCAGCAGTTGCTTGATTGTTCCCGTCTAAAGCCTCGCCATGTGATCGACCGATCATCGCCGCCGACTGATCGCGTTAGTCGGCGTGTGTCCGGTGCCGCGACTGCGCCACCGGACACCGCAATCTGAGCTACGAGTGACCTGGGTCAGCATTTACCACCGCTTCCGCTGCGAACAAGGCACAAACTGTGTTCTGCCCGAGAACCTCGCATCCGGCAAGTTTCGCCGATCAAACCGCTGAGGCTCCAGCTCTACGTTCCTGCAGGGATCGCCTCACCGATCCGGCGCTTGAGCACCTTTCCGGATGCATTGCGAGGCAGAGCCTCGACGAACCGGACTTCGTCAGGAACTTTGTAGTCGGCCAGATCGCGAGAGGCATGCTCGCGCAGTTGCTCCGCCGAGACATTCGAGCCCGCGGCCCGCGCTACGACAGCACACACGCGTTCCCCGAACACAGAGTCCGGTACGCCGATGACAGCGACCTCGGCGACCCCCGGATGAGCGACCAGTACGGCCTCGACCTCGACCGAGTACACATTCTCACCACCTCGAATAATCATGTCCTTCAATCGATCCAGTACCTCGACGAAGCCCTCGGGATCAATTCGACCGATGTCTCCGGTATGCAGCCAGCCATTGACGAACGTCTCGGCGGTGGCCGTGGGATTTTTCCAATAACCGGCTGTGACGTTCGGCCCCCGCACGACTAGTTCACCAACAACGTCCGGATCAACGACGAATTCGCCGTCAACCAGGACTCGCAGATCGGTTCCATCGACGACTTTCCCTGCGGTCCAAGGTCGTTCGAACAGGTCATCGCGATGGCCGACGGTTACAATTGATGTCGCCTCTGTCATCCCCCAGACGTTCGCGACGCCTACGCTCGGAAAACGTCTCCGCAGCACTTCCAGCGTAGAAGGACCGACTGGTGAACCACCGAGAATGACCGCTCGGAGATCTGGCACCGTGGCCTCGACGAATGCATCATCGAGTGCCAACAATTCGACCATCGCGGCCACACCGGCGAACACCGTCACGCGGTGATCGCGCAGCGTGGCGATTGCAGTCGAACGGTCGAATGCCGGAACCAGCACGCAGGTCGCCCCGGACGCCACGAACGGGATCAGCTGAGAGTTGATCGCGGTGGCGTGAAACAGTGGCGCGACCACGAGTGCGGTGTCCTCGGCGCCGATGACAAACTCTCTTCGCGACGTCTCGCAGTTCGCGAGCAGGTTCGCATGTGTCTGCATCGCGCCCTTCGGTCGGCCCGTGGTTCCCGAAGTATAGAGAATGTTTGCCACATCGCCGGCCGTTCGCTCCGCCCCTGCCCAATCGCCGATATACCCGTCCTGGGTCGGCGATCCACGTAGTTCGGCAACGGTCACAACGCTCGATGCAATTCGCGACGGCACCCGGTCCAATAATTGACTCTCGGTCACCAGGATTCGCGCACCGCTGTCCTCGAGGACATGCTCGATCTCCGGTGCGGCCAGTCGCGCATTCACCAGCACTGCGATGCCACCGACTGTCTGAACTGCGAAGTAGGCCACGCTGTAGTCAACTCCGTTGAGCATCAACAATGCGACCGGATCGTTTGGCTTGACGCCGCGCCGTACCAGATCAGCTGCCGCAGAAACGATTCGCTCTTCGAGCTCACGGTAGGTCAGCGAACACTGCGCATCGCCCAACGCAATTCGCTCGCTGTTCTCGCGACACGACGCGCCGATCAATGTCGCAATGTTTGTCGTCACAGTATTCATCGTCAGCTCTCTGCCGCCTCGATCATGAAGTCCACCAATGGCTCATCGCCGTCACGAAGCAATTCGACATCGATCCGGTCGACGATATCAACTCCAATGTTGAACACGAGCTCTCCTCACAGTGCTTCGTACGGCGTAGCGCAAAATTTTCCGGCGATCCTCACACTGACGCACCTTTCAAGAACGCATCTCGCAACTTGTACTTCTCGATCTTGTTGGTTGCTGTCCGTGGAATCTGTTCCACAGCAACGAATTCCCTCGGCCTCATAAACTTGGGCATTGTGTTCGAACAGTGCTCGCGGATCTCATCTACGTCGAACTCGGCGCCTTCCACCATCTCGACGAACGCGACGACATCGTCTTCATCGCCCTCGGCGGGAGGAACCGCAACCACTGCTGCCAATTGAATCTTGGGGTGCTTGATCAGCAACTCCTCGATATGGAAGCTCGAGATGTTCTCGCCTCTGACGCGCAGTCGGTCGCCGATGCGATCGACGAAATAGAATGTGCCATCGGCATCACGGGTTGCAGCATCCCCCGTATGGAACCACAGATTTCGCCAGGCACGCACAGTTGCCTCCGGCTTGCCCAGATACTCCTTGAACAATGCGTCGGCGATGCGGGGCCGGATGGCGAGCTGACCTACCTCACCCGGCGGGCACTCGCGATCTTGCTCGTCGAGAACGGTCACCTCGGAAAATGGCAGTTCTCTACCCATCGTGCCCTTCGGTATCTCATCAGCGCCTTGGTACACCGGCAATCCATTGCTGATGAACATGTCTCGTATCTGATCGTGGGTCAACCCCCGGTAGAGCGTCGACGGTGTTCCCTCACCGGCAGGCAACTGCTCCGAGAGTGCAATGACACTCAGCCCGGATTCCGACTGACCGAAACCCGACGTAGTGAAGTCGATGCCGAACCGTGTCGCAAACTCGTGGTGGTTGACCGGCAACGGCTGGAGGTGAACCTTGTTAAGAGGGTTATGGCGATCCGCATCGGACGGAGCAGCATTGACCAGCCATGCGATCATCACGTCCAACAGCACTGCAGTGGTGCAGCCAGTCTCATTGATCCTGTGCCAGAAATCGTTGGGACTGAACCGGTTCCACAAGCTGACCGAAGCACCCGCCCACAGTGCCCGTACAAAGGTGATATGCGCTCCCGCGATGTGGTACATCGGCAGGTCGTTGTACACCACGTCGTCGGCAGTCAGGAGGCGCCGCCCCATCCAGGTGTACACGTTCAGCCAACGGTGCGATTGGACAACACCTTTGGATGGTCCGGTTGTACCTGAGGTGTAGATGATGCTCGCCGAATCATCAAACTCGACCCGGACTTGCGGTCGCCGCGCGGCCTCGAGCATCTGCGCGAACTCGCCTGCTTGCAAACCTTCGGCGCGGACGATCCGTGGTGACGACGACAACCGGTCGGCGATTCGCTCCACCTCCCCGTACAGCGCCTCATCGACAATGAGTACGGCCGGCCGAGAATCGCTCAACTGATAGGCGAGCAGATCGCCGGCGTACTGATAGTTCGCCGGCGCGTAGACCGCCCCTGCCTTCCAGGCGCCGTACATGGCGATCACCGAAACCATGGGGTTCATCGATAGAACCCCAACGTGATCACCGGGGTTGATCCCGATCTTCTCGAGATTTCCTGCGAAATTGTCAGTCAATTGGCTGAACTTTCCGAAGGTGAAACGCTCTCCGGTCTCGCCGTACAGGACAGCGAGGCGATCTGGGGTGGCGCGCGCAAAGTGGTCAAGCGCATCGACCGCGTTTGCGAAATCGAACTCGAGCAGCGCTTCCAGTTCCTGTGTGCGGGTCATCGACTATTCAGCCTTTCGACGGTGATAGAGCTATCGGTCGGAATTCGGGGTCTCGACACAGTCGACTTCCCGTGATCCACGTTCCGTGAATGGGTTTCACATAGCTGGGGAGCTTGGATTCATCAATGGTCAGGAGCCGACTGGAGCCGGCAAAGTGATCCTCTTCACAATGACGCGCCCTACGCTAACTCTTCATCCGCAACAACGCAATACCCCATGTCCTGTAAATATTCCCACTAGTATTTTTTTACACAACATGGTCTGATTCCCTAGAACCCGGCGCGCAAACCGCCCGGGATACGCGACGTCTGTTCCAAGAGAGGTGAATATGAGCCAACGAGTTGCACTCGTCACAGGTTCCGAGGGCGGGATCGGCCGCGCCATTGTCGATCGACTGCGTGATATCGGATTCAAGGTGGTCACGGTAGATATCAACCCACCGGCCGACGTCATTCTCGACGTGGCGAATGACCCACTGCCCGAAGATATCTTCGGCGATGTCGACGTTTGCGTCAGCAACGCTGGGATCGTCGACACGATCGCTCCCGCACATTCGATGTCGAGGGAGAAATGGAACCGCGACATCGATGTCAACTTGACGGGTGCCTTCCGCGTCGTTCAGGCGTGCCTACCGGGCATGCGTGAACGCCGCTATGGGCGAATCATCGCAGTTTCCAGCATGGCGGCGAAAACCGGTCTCGCCGGAAAAGTTGCGTACGCTGCGTCCAAAGCCGGACTTCAGGGCGCGATCCGTACCGTCGCCATCGAGAATGTCGCCTACGGCATCACCGCGAACTGTGTGCAGCCTGGGTTCGTCGAAACCCCTGGAACCGCGGCGCTTCGGGAATCGGACCGCTCAGCTCTGCTTCGAACGATACCCACGGGCCGGCTCTGCCAGCCCTCCGAGGTCGCCGACCTGATCGGATTCCTTGCTGCGGACGCGAGCGGATACATCACCGGGCAGGAAATCGGTATCGACGGAGGCGTAGGACTCGGCCAGTTCAATCTGGTCGGCAACGAAGGCAGAGGAGCACGCTCGTGACAACCCGGATCACGGATCCCCCTCAAGCACAAAGATTTACACTCGATTCAGACTCCGCGCGCCGCGCGGTGGCGGCAGCCGACCTACGTGCCCTGTTGATGATGGTCTTCCACCACACCGGGGATCGTTATTGGCTGAGCCCTCGGTTCCGACCCGTCAATGATGTGCGGCTGATCGCTCCTGAAGACGCCGGCTTGGAGGATGACGTACAGCAAGAGCTGCGCGATATGGCGCTGCAGATCCTGAGCGGGTCAGCTGAACCTGTCCTCACCTCCCCGGATGACGAACTACTGACCGAGATGATGAGTGTCGCGATCGGACGTCGTGTCCCCGCCGAGTACGCGACGATGATTCGTGAGCAGATCGGATTCGAATCTCCACTCACCGGCATCCCGGATCCCACCGGTTCAGAGAGAGCAACGGTATCTCCTGACGGACTGCTACCCGTCCTTGTGGTCGGAGCCGGCGAGAGCGGGATTGCGATATCCGCGATGCTGGCGGATATCGGGATCGACCATCTGGTGATCGAACGACAATCGGGAGTTGGCGGAACCTGGCGATCGACCGCCTACCCCGGATGCGGTGTCGACACACCGAATCACTCGTACTCATACTCCTTCGGCCCGCGTTACCCGTGGCCCCGCTTCTTCTCTGCACGAAGCGAAATCCAGGAGTACCTCGAAACCTGTGCCGACGAGTTCGCGGTGCGCGAGCGCATCCAGTTCAACACGAGTTTCGTCTCTGCCACATGGCAACAGGACACCAGCACTTGGCGCGTCCTCGTCGATCACGACGGGAACCAGCAGACCATCGAGGCCAGGTATCTCGTCACGGCGATCGGCCCCTTCGGCGCGCCCCAGACTCCGAATATCGCGGGTGTCAGTAAATTCGACGGGCCCATCTTCCACGCCGCCCAGTGGCCGGAAGACCTGGATGTCTCCGGGAAGTCGGTGGCCATCGTCGGCACCGGTGCGTCCTGCATGCAGATCGCGCCCACGATCGCCGACCAAGTATCCGAACTCACCGTCCTGCAGCGCACTCCCCAATGGATTCGCCCCATTCCCCGGTTTCACGAGCTGATAAACGAGGACGCCCAGGCGCTGCTGACACAAGAGCGGTACTACTCGAGTTGGTACCGCTTCATCATGATCTGGCGTTACGGCGATGGATTGCTGCCGACTCTGCGCAAGGACCCTGACTGGCCACATCCCGAGCGGTCTCTCAATCGGATCAACGATCGCCACCGCGAGGAGATGACCGAACACATCCACGAGCAACTGTCCGGACGCGAGGACCTGATCGACAAATGCGTTCCTGACTACCCGCCATACGGCAAGCGAATACTCCTCGACAACGGCTGGTACAAGATGCTCACCAAGCCCCAGGTCCGGCTGGAGACCGGGGCAATCGAGCAGATCGAATCAGGAGGAATCCGGCTCCACAGCGGGGAACTGGTCAGTGCGGACGTGATCGTGCTTGCCACGGGATACGACGTCTCGAAGAACGCCGCCCAACTCGACATCATTGGGCGCGAGAACACGACGCTCGCGGAAGCATGGACGCGGGGAACTGGTGCCCATCTCGGTGTGACTGTTCCCGGATTCCCCAACATGTTCATATTGCAAGGCCCCACAACAGGTCTCGGACACGGCGGGAGTGCATTCTTCACCTCGGAAGTGCAGTCGCGCTATGCCGTGGCGCTTATGGCAGAGGCATTGGTGCGCGACCTGGCCACTATCGAGGTCAAACCCGCACCATTCGAACGCTACCTCGCCCGGGTCGACGCCGAACATGAGAACCTGGTGTGGACACACCCAGGAATGAATCCGTACTACCGCAATGCATTCGGATCGATCCGAACCGTGATGCCATGGCGGCTGGTCGACTATTTCCAAATGATGCACCGGCCTGATCTCGACGATTTCGAGACCACCAGCAACGAGTCCAATCTCAGTCCGGCAAGCATGTAGAGGTACCCTTCCGATCGCACGAAGACCGTTGCCTACCGCAAGAATCACAGGCGGGCAACGGTCTTCGCGTATCTTAGGTAGCACACCAGCCCCGGATCGCACATTTCGTGCGCAGAACCAGTACGTGCAGCCTCCACGCAGCACCGCTGGCAGAATCTCCCAAAACTCCCTCGAAATACATTGAGGCACATTAGTATTCAATTGACGTGGAACCTCAATGCCGTCCACACATTTCTCGCGTCGCATCGCGGTTCAAGAGCGAGCAGTCAGCGATTGAAATCCAAGCATTTCGGTAGGACCATCCACGTCGACTCCCCACCCCGACACCGGTAGCCCGGCCCCCCTTTCTGCCACTTCCACCAAGAGGACCACGCATGACCGATGCCCGACAATTGATCGATGCAGCACCAGTCAGTCGGCTACAGATCCGAGTACTCGTAATCTGCATCTTTGCGAACATGGCCGAAGGCTATGACCTACTGTCGATGTCGCTGGCAGTCGTACCGTTGGCCGACGATTGGAACCTGACCGGAACAGACACCGGGATCCTCCTTGCCATGGGACCGATCGGAATGGCCATCGGTGCAATGGGATTGGCCCCCATGTCCGATCGCTTCGGCAGACGAATACTGATGATCGTGTCTCTAGCTCTCATCACTGTGTTTACCGGCTTTTCAGCAATTGCCGGCGATATCTTCCAGCTATCGGCGTTCCGGATGCTCGCCGGCATCGGAATCGGTGGAATGCTCCCCCTTCTCACGATCACAGTCAGTGAGTTCGCACCCACCCATCGTCGAACGGCCGCCATCGGAGTGCTGTCCATCGGACTGCCACTGGGCAGCGCCATTGGAGGTGCCGGCGCAGCAGTTCTGATGTCTCGTAGCGGATGGGAAGGTGCGTTCGCCCTTGGCGCAGTCATCACCGGCATCGCCTGTGCACTGGTCGTCGTCGGCATTCCCAACACTCCCGACTTTCTCGAGACCAAAAACACCAACCGGTCCCGCCTACAACTCGACGACTTACTCGTCCGCATGGGCATCGATCCCCATACTTCCTCCGTGAGCAACGGTACTGCCAACGCGGTCGAGAAAGACAACTCCACAACAGGTTTCGAAATTCGATCCTGGCAGATGATAGTGGTCATCCTGCTATTCGTCATGATCGTGGTGACCTACTACTTCAGCACGATGTGGCTACCGAAGCTGTTGGTAATGGCGGGGATGTCCACAGACAGTGGTATCAGCGGAGTTCTCCTCCTCTCTTTGGGCGCAGCAACATCCGGTATCGTCGTGGCGGTTCTGTCCACTCGGATATCCCTGTTCCGGCTCATCACTGTGTTCACACTGACCTCCGCTGTGCTACTCGGCATCTTCTCCTTGGTGTCGACGAATCTACTTCTCGCATTGGTCGTTGCCCCTGCCCTCGGATTGGTCCAGTGCGCAATCAGTATCGGCCTCTATGCACTCGTCCCCGAACTATTCGGTCCGGAAAATCGCTCGGCAGCAATGGGTCTCGGTATCGGCGTCAGCCGAATCGGAATGATCCTCATGCCGATCGGCATCGGCATGCTGATCGACCGATCATGGTCGCCTGAGTCGCTCTTCCGACTCATGATCATCCCAACTCTGACCACCGCAGTTCTGGTCTACCTACTGTGGCGCGACAAGAGTCGACGCGAAACGAGCGCGGCAGAATTTTCGAGCATGCCAGCTCGCGAGCGCGCTCAGTCATGACATAGCTGCCCCCCGGACCTGGGTGTGCGCGGACCTGGGTGTGCGCGGACCTGACGGTATCCGGTCCGACAAGCGGGCCGGATACCGTCATCAAGCACCGAGCGGAAATGATGATGAACTCGGCGGGAAGCACCGTTAGGCGGCATATCAAACAGCCCCTGAGCGATCGAAGAATGCCAGATAGATACAAATATCTACTTCGCAGGTGTGGACCTTACGCCTGAGTGCGCAGCGGTCACCTCAGACGGATCCTGAAAATGAGTCACGAAAACAACGACCCCTCAACAAATCCAACCTTCCAAAACGGGAGATGCCGAATGCCCTCGAGATCACACAGTCGGACATCTTACAATCTTTACACAGCTGGCGAGAATATGTAACGTCAACATCCAGGAGGAGTACAGAGCGATCTCAGAGGTTCGCCGACTTCCCCCGGGAAACGAAATCGGGAGGGTCATGAATGTGCTGCACCATGGCTGAAATCACCCTTCTGGATGTTCCCGACCAATCTCGAGCGTTTCGTGAGCTCGTCGTGCCCGTATATGGCGACGGAAGGAAGTCCGGCGTCACTCAGGTCCATCTCGGCAACTTTCGACCAGAACTATCAATTCGGCTAGCGCTCACGCTACAGCTGGCCGAATATGAGGGGTGAATCGCCCTGGGTCTGATGGAGGCTCTGGCTATTTGATTTCAACCAAGGCCTGCTCACCCTGCTCAGTAGCGTAG
>NZ_JAWLSE010000059.1:0-1269 GCF_033142365.1 Rhodococcus sp. IEGM 1241 | reverse complement strand
ACACCAACCCGCGACTCACACCCCAAAACCACCGCAAAAGCAGCAGCCACCACCAACTCCGAAGCAGAACCAGGCGCCCGAAACACCCGCACACCGAAAACAGGCTCCGGCAACGCCTTCCGATCCAACTTCCCCGCACTCGACAACGGGAACTCGTCAACAACAACCACCACATCCGGAACCATGTACGACGGAAGCACCAACCCCACCGCAGCCCGCGCCCCCACCGAATCCACCGAAACTTCCGCATCGACCGAGGACCCAGCCGTCACATACCCGACCAGACGACTCCCCCCATGCACCACCACCACAGCACCAGAAACACCCGGCAACGCACCCAACGCCGACTCGATCTCACCGAGCTCGATCCGCACCCCACGAATCTTCACCTGAAAATCCGACCGACCCAAATACACCAAAGACCCAGCAGCACTCCACAACACACGATCACCCGTGCGATACATCCGAGCACCCACCACAAACGGATTCGCCACAAACCGATCCGACGTCAAATCCGGACGCCGATGATAACCACGAGCCAACTGCGCACCATCGAGATACAACTCACCCGCAACACCCACCGGCACCGGACGCAACCGCGAATCCAACACATACCCACGCGTATTCCACACCGGCGTCCCGATCGGCACCACCCCCGACACCGAACCCACAATCCGATGCGCCGTCGTCGTAATCGCCGCCTCCGTCGGACCATACGTGTTATGCACCGCAGCCGACGTCAACGAACCCAACGCCACCGCAAGCTCCGGCGACAACTCCTCACCACCGGCAAACAAATGCCGCAACGAACCCAACGCACCACCAAAACCATCAGCCACCAACGCCGCAAGCACCGACGGAACGAACTCCGCCACCGAAATCGCATGCTCGACCATCACACCCGCAAGATAATCCAACTCACGATGCCCACCCGGCCGCGTCACCACCAACCGCGCACCCACCGTCAACGGCAAAAACGACTCCCACACCGACACATCGAACGTGAACGGCGCACGCGCCATCACCCGATCATCAGCACCCACCCCGTACTCCCCAGCCAACCACGCCAACTGATTGACAATCGCCCCATGACTGACCGACACCCCCTTCGGCCGACCCGTCGAACCCGACGTGAACATCACATACGCCGCATTACCCGACCGCAACGGCGCAACCCGATCACCATCAGAAACCCGACCACCCGAAAACCCACCCACATCAAGACCATCGAGAACAACAACATCCACACCCACAGGCAACACACCCACA
>NZ_JAWLSE010000058.1:0-1327 GCF_033142365.1 Rhodococcus sp. IEGM 1241 | reverse complement strand
CCACCTGAGCAGCCAACACCGCCTCCACCTCACCCAACTCCACCCGCTGCCCCCGCACCTTCACCTGAAAATCCGTGCGCCCCACAAACTCCAACACCCCACCACACCCCCACCGCACCACATCGCCCGTCCGATACACCCGAGCACCCACCACCCCCGACACCGGATCCGCCACAAACCGACCCACCGTCAAATCCACACGACCCTCATACCCCCGAGCCACCTGCACCCCACCCACATACAACTCCCCCACCACACCCACCGGAACCGGCCGCAACCGCGAATCCAACACCAACACCCGCGTATTCCACACCGGCCGACCAATCGGAACACCCACCCCCACAACACCATCCACCACATGAAACGTCACATCCACCGACGCCTCCGTCGGCCCGTACAAATTCACCAACTCCGCACCACACACCCCCGCAAACCGCCCCGCCAACACCGACGACAACCCCTCACCCGACACAAACACCCGACGCACACTCGAACACCCCACCACCACCGAAGGCTCCCCCACGAACACCTCCAACATCGACGGCACAAAATGCACCACCGACACCCCCCACCGCTCGATCACACCCACCAAATACACCGGATCACGATGCCCACCCGGATCCGCCACCACCAACCGCGCACCCACCATCAACGGCCAAAACAACTCCCACACCGACACATCGAACGACACCGGCGTCTTCTGCAACACCACATCCCCCACACCCAACGGAAACTCCCCCTGCATCCACAACAACCGATTCACCACCCCCGCATGCGACACCACCACACCCTTCGGACGACCCGTCGACCCCGACGTGAACATCACATACACCGCATGCTCAGGCAACAACACCCCCAACCGATCCCCCACCCCCACCGGATCACCCGAAAACCCCGAAACATCAACACAACCCACATCAACAAACCCCACCCCCACCGGCAAACACCCACCATCACCACCCCGCGACAACACCACCACCGGATCCACCACCCCCACCACAAACCCCACCCGCTCCACCGGCGCACCCACATCCACCGGAACAAACACCCCACCAGCCCGCACCACCGCAAACACCGCCACCAACAACTCCACCGACCGCGACAACACCACACACACCCGCGACTCCGGACCCACCCCCAACGAAATCAACAACCGCGCAAAACGATTCACCCGAACATCAAACTCACCCCACGACAACACCACCCCACCACACACCAACCCCCCACCACCCACACCAGCAAACCGCCCATCCAACACATCCACCAACGTCAAACCCCCCACCGCAACCCCCACACCATCCCAACCACCCACCACCAACCCACGCTC
>NZ_JAWLSE010000057.1:0-1350 GCF_033142365.1 Rhodococcus sp. IEGM 1241 | reverse complement strand
TGAATCGCCCTGGGTTCGGTGGAGACTTCTGGCCTTGGAAACGAGGATGGAAGCATGCCGAATGAACGGGTGTCAGGGAGGCCGACGATGCGGCGGTATTCGCCGGAGGAGAAGGCCGGTGCGGTGCGGATGGTCCGGGCGTTGCGGGCCGAGCTGGGGACCGAGCATGGGACGACAGCGCGGGTTGCCTCGCAGTTGGGTTACGGGGTCGAGTCCGTCAGGTCGTGGGTCAAGCAGGCCGATATCGATGACGGTCTGACTGTGGGAGTGAGCACCGCCGAGGCCGATCGGATCAAGCAACTCGAGCAGGAAATCCGAGAACTGCAGCGCGCCAACGAGATATTGAAGCGTGCGGCGTCTTTCTTCGGGGCGGAGCTCGACCGCCAGCACAAGAGATGACCGCGTTCATCGATGCCAATCGCGGCGATGTCATCGCGGGTCGGAGGCTTGGGGTCGAGCGTATCTGCAAGGCCTTGCAGATACCTCCGAGCAGCTACTACGCCACCAAAAGCCGACCGCCGTCAGCTAGATCGGTCTCCGATAGCCGGTTGCGGCCGGCGCTACGGGGGTTGTGGGAGGAGAATTACCAGGTATATGGGGTGCGGAAGCTGTGGAAAGCAGCCCGAAGATCGGGCATCGATGTCGGCCGTGACCAGGTCGCGCGGCTGATGCGTGCCGAGCAGATCGCTGGTGTGCGGCGAGGGAAGAAGGTGCGTACCACCCGAGCAACGGCCGGGGCGGATCGGCACCCCGATCTGGTTGGGCGGGATTTCACTGCGACTGAGCCGAACCAACTGTGGGTCACCGACCTCACCCACGTCCCGACCTGGGCGGGAATGGGCTACGTCTGCTTCATCACCGACGCTTACTCTCGGATGATCGTGGGCTGGCGCGTCGCGGCGAACATGCGCACCCAGGTAGTGCTCGACGCCATCGAGATGGCCCGCTTCAGTCGCGGCACACGGTTGACCGGGCTGCGCTGCCACAGCGATGCGGGCAGTCAATTCACCTCGGTCCGCTACGGCGAACGGCTCGCCGAACTCGGTGCAATACCGTCGATCGGGACCGTGGGCGATTCCTACGATAATGCTCTCGCCGAGAGCGTGAACGGCTACTACAAGTACGAACTCATCTACGGCCCAACGCATCCTGGTCCATGGCGCAGCATCGACGACGTGGAACTGGCGACACTGTCGTGGGTGCACTGGCACAATCACAGGCGGCTGCATGGTCACTGCGGCGACATCCCGCCAGCAGAGTACGAGAAGACGTTCTACGCTACTGAGCAGGGTGAGCAGGCCTTGGTTGAAATCAAATAGCCAGAGCCTCCATCAGACCCAGGGCGATTCA
>NZ_JAWLSE010000056.1:0-1416 GCF_033142365.1 Rhodococcus sp. IEGM 1241 | reverse complement strand
ATCGTCGACCGAAACGCTCACACCCGCAGCCGAAACCACATACGCCACCAACCGCTGATCACCCGGAGAATCCTCACGAACAACCACCGCCGTCTGCGCCACCGACACATCCGCCAACACCGCAGACTCGATCTCACCGATCTCGATCCGGAACCCACGGATCTTCACCTGATCATCCGCGCGACCCAGATACTCCAGATCACCAGCACTGTTCCACGACGCCACGTCACCCGTGCGGTACAACACCTCACCAGCAGCAAAAGGACTCGCCACAAACCGCGTCGACGTCAACCCCGCCTGACCCAGATAACCCCGAGCCAACTGCACACCCGAGACATACATCTCACCCGCGACACCAACCGGCACCGGAGCCAAACGCGTATCGAGCACGAACACCTGCAGACCCGAAATAGCCTGACCCACAACACTCGCCGACGCATCCGCCGCCAACGCAGCATCCAACACACGATGGCTGACATGCACCGTCGTCTCCGTGATGCCGTACATGTTCACCAACGTCGGCGCAGAGTCACCGCGGCGGCCATACCAGTCCGACAAGCGTCGAAGCTCAAGCGCCTCGCCACCGAAAACAACCCACCGCAACGACAACTCGGCAGCCAGACCGGATTCCGACGCCAACCGATCAGCCTCGGCCAACTGATAGAACGCCGACGGCGTCTGATTGAGCACCGTCACCCGCTCAGCAGCAAGCAACTCCAGGAACTGCTCCGGCGACCGCGACGTCACATAGTCCACGACGACCAACGTGCCGCCGTACAACAGCGGACCCCACAACTCCCACACCGAGAAGTCGAACGCATAACTGTGGAACATCGTCCACACATCCGACTCGTCGAACCCGTACACACTCTCGGTATTCGCAAACAACTTCGCCACCGTGATGTGCGGAACCTGCACACCCTTCGGGCGACCCGTCGAACCCGACGTGTAAATCACATACGCAACATTCGACGACCGCAACGGCGCAACACGATCCGCATCCGTCACCACCGAACCCTCGAACTCCGACACATCCACCGCGTCGATATCAACCACCGGCAAACCAGCGGGCAACACCAACTCACGCCCGGACCACGAAATCGCAGCCACCGGAGCAGCATCGGCCAACATGAACTCGACACGATCAGCCGGATACGACGGATCCACCGGCAAATACCCCGCACCGGACTTCACCACCGCCAACAACGCCACCACAAGATCAGCCGACCGCGGCAACGCCACCGCCACCAACGACTCCGGACCACAACCCTGAGCAATCAACCTGCGCGCCAACCGATTCGCCCGAACCGACAACTCACCATAAGACAACGACTCGCCACCGAACCGCACCGCGATCCGATCACCAAACCGCGCAGCAGCATCATCGAACCACGCCGACAACGTCGAATCCACACC
>NZ_JAWLSE010000055.1:0-1419 GCF_033142365.1 Rhodococcus sp. IEGM 1241 | reverse complement strand
GAGGAATCGTCAAATTCTGTGGATTAAGGTGTGTCAGGCGACCTCGGATACCGGCGTGTCCGGTGACGGTTCCGGGGTGATCTCGACGGGTCGTTCGAGGAGCTTGCCCTTGTGGAACAGCGCACCGGCCCGCACCAACGCCACCAGGTGCGGGGCGTTCACGGCCCGCCAGCGGGCCTGGGCGGCCTCGATCAGCTTGTAGGCCATCGCCATCCCCGCCGCCCGCGACCCCGGGCCCTTTGTCACCTTGGTTCTCAAACGCACTGTCGCAAAAGTCGATTCGATCGGATTTGTCGTGCGCAGATGCACCCAGTGCTCAGCCGGATACCGGAAGAACTCGAGCAGCACGTCGGCGTCGTCGGTGATCTTCGCGACCGCCTTCGGGTACTTCGCGCCGTAATCGATCTCGAATGCCTTGATCGCCACCTGCGCCTTGTCGATGTCCTCGGCGAGGTAGATCTCCTTCATCGCCGCCAACGCACCAGGATGAGCCGACTTCGGCAGCGCAGAAAGAACATTCGCCTGCTTGTGAAACCAGCAGCGCTGTTCCCGCGTTTCCGGGAACACCTCGCGCAGGGCCCGCCAGAACCCCAAGGCACCGTCACCGACCGCCAGCACCGGGGCCCGCATCCCACGCCGGCGGCAATCCCGCAGCAGGTCCGCCCAGGACTCGGTCGATTCCCGGTACCCGTCGGAGAGGGCGACGAGCTCCTTACGGCCGTCGGCGCGGACACCGATCATCACCAACAGGCAAAGTTTCTCCTGCTCGAGACGCACTTTCAGGTGAATACCATCGACCCAGAGATAGACGTAATCCGCCTCCGAGAGATCCCGGGCGGCGAAGGCTCTCGCCTCGTCCTGCCACTGCGTCGTGAGGCGGGTGATCGAACTGGCCGACAGGCCGGCACCGGTGCCGAGGAACTGTTCGAGGGCGGGACCGAAGTCGCTGGTCGAGAGCCCGTGCAGGTACAGCAGCGGCAGCACCTCGGACACCTGCGCGGATTTGCGGGCCCATGCCGGCAGGATCGTCGAGGAGAACCGCCTACGTTCACCGGTGTCGGGGTCGACGCGCTTGTCATTGACCCGCGGCGCCTTCACCGCCACCGCGCCGGCGGCGGTGACCACCTCGTGCTCGGCGTGGTAGCCATTGCGGACCACCAGCCGGTGACCGTTGTCGTCGATCTCACCGGCATGCCGGGCGATGTAGTCGGCGACCTCGGCCTGCAGGGCTGCGGCGAGCATCTGCCGGGCGCCGTCGCGGACGATCTCGTCGAGCAACGAGCGGCCCGCGCCGACTGCCTGGCCGGTCTCGTTGGAGTCGTCGTCGTAGTCCACTATCGTGAGCACGGGCGTACCTTCCCGCCAGCGTTGGCGCGCTGGACTTGATCAGAATCCTGTTCGTGTACAGATCATCATCCG
>NZ_JAWLSE010000054.1:0-1462 GCF_033142365.1 Rhodococcus sp. IEGM 1241 | reverse complement strand
GAGAAATGATCAGAACTTGTGGATCCCGGGAGGGCGTACCTTCCCGGAAGATGATCTGCAAGGTATCGAAAATTCTGATCAAGACCAGCGCGCCAACGCTGGCGGGAAGGTACGCCCGTGCTCACGGTAGTACACGAGAACGACCAGTCCAACGACGACAGCGGACGGTCGCTGCTCGACGAGATCGTCCGCGACGGCGCCCGTCAGATGCTCGCGGCCGCACTGCAAGCGGAGGTCGCCGCCTACATCGACCAGTTCGCTGACCAGGTCAATGAGGACGGGCACCGCCTGGTGGTCCGAAACGGATACCACACCGAACGCGACGTTCTGACGGCCGCGGGAGCGGTCACCGTGAAGGTCCCCCGGGTCAACGACAAGCGTATCGACCCGGACACCGGAGAACGGCAGCGATTTTCGTCGTCGATCCTGCCGGCCTGGGTGCGCAAGTCCCCGCAGATGAACGAGGTCCTGCCGCTGCTGTACCTGCACGGGCTCTCCACTAGCGACTTCGGACCGGCGCTCGAGCAGTTCCTCGGATCGGGTGCCGGGCTCTCGGCCTCCTCGATCACCCGGTTGACGACCCAGTGGCAGGACGAGGCGAAGACCTTCCAGGATCGGGACCTCTCGGGTACCGACTTCGTCTATCTGTGGGTCGACGGCATCCACCTCAAGGTGAGGCTCGAGCAGGAAAAACTATGTCTGCTGGTGATGATCGGGGTCCGCGCGGACGGCCGAAAGGAGCTTGTCGCGCTCACCGACGGGTACCGCGAATCGGCCGAGTCGTGGGCGGATCTACTGCGCGGCTGTCGCCGGCGCGGCATGACGGCACCTGTCCTCGCGGTCGGTGACGGCGCTCTCGGATTCTGGAGGGCGTTGCGGGAGGTGTTCCCGGAAACTCGTGAGCAGCGGTGCTGGTTCCACAAACAATCTAATGTTCTTGCTGCGCTACCGAAGTCGGCTCATCCCGGAGCGCTCGCGGCGATGAAGGAAATCTATATCGCGGAGGACATCGACAAAGCGCAAGTGGCGATCAAGGCCTTCGAACTCGACTACGGAGCGAAGTACCCGAAGGCCGTCGCGAAGATCGTCGACGACATCGATGTGCTGCTCGAGTTTTACAAGTATCCGGCTGAGCATTGGGTGCATCTACGCACGACAAATCCCATCGAATCTACTTTCGCCACAGTGCGATTGAGAACCAAGGTAACCAAGGGGCCCGGATCCCGTGCGGCGGGACTTGCCATGGCCTACAAGCTGATCGACGCCGCCCAGGCTCGTTGGCGGGCGGTCAATGCACCACATCTGGTTGCGCTCGTGCGGGCCGGAGCGGTGTTCCACAAGGGGAAACTGCTCGAACGACCCACCGACATCACCACATTCGACGCCGGGGCAGTCGAGCCCGCAAGCACCGGATCGGAGGTCGCCTGAAACAATCTCATCCACAGGATTTGACAATATCTCC
>NZ_JAWLSE010000053.1:0-1634 GCF_033142365.1 Rhodococcus sp. IEGM 1241 | reverse complement strand
TTCTTCGCGCTCGGTGGTAATTCGCTGATTGCGACGCAGGTGACGTCTCGGTTGGGTCAGGCGTTGGATGCTTCGGTTTCGGTGCGGGAGTTGTTCGAGGCGTCGACCGTTGAAGGGCTTGCTGCCCGACTCGGTTCTCATGTTGGTGGTGGTTCGCGTGCGGCGTTGACTGCGCAGGTGCGTCCGGCGCAGGTTCCGTTGTCGTTTGCGCAGCAGCGCATGTGGTTCCTCAATCGATTCGACACGGCATCGGCTGTCAACAATGTCCCTGTTGCCGTTCGGCTCACGGGTGCGCTCGATCTGGCCGCCCTGAATTCGGCAGTTCACGATGTTATCGGTCGCCACGAGGTTCTGCGCACGGTCTACCCCGAGGTCGACGGAATCGGCTACCAGAAGATCCTCTCGGCTGGAGATGTCTCGATCGATCTCGGTGCAGAACGCGTCACCGACGACCGAATCCAGGCGGAGCTGTATTCGTTCTTCGCCCAGGGCTTCGATGTCACCGTCGAGGTTCCGTTGCGCGCCAAGCTGTTCCAGGTCGCCGATGATGACTTCGTGTTGTCGTTCGTGGTGCATCACATCTCGACCGACGGCTTCTCGATGAGCCCGTTGACCCGGGACGTGATGACCGCGTACTTCGCCCGCTCACAGGGTCAAGCCCCGGTGTGGACGCCGTTGCCGGTGCAGTATGCCGACTACGCACTGTGGCAGCGTGAGGTTCTCGGGTCCGAGGACGATCCGCAGTCAATCATCGCGCAGCAGATCAACTACTGGTCCGATGCCCTGGCCGACCTTCCCGAGCAGCTGGACCTTCCCAGTGATCGCACCCGCCCCGAGATCGCAACGGGACAAGGAGCGAACCACACCTTCACCATCGACGCGCAACTGTGGGCCGACGTGGAAGCAACAGGTCAGGCGACGGGCGCAACCCCGTTCATGGTTGTCCACTCTGCGCTGGCCGTGCTGCTGGCACGGTTGTCCGCGACAACCGACATCGCAATCGGCGCTCCTGTCGCCGGTCGCGGTGAGGCGCAGCTCGACGATCTGATCGGCATGTTCGTCAACACTTTGGTGCTGCGCACCGAGGTTGATCCGTCGATGTCGTTCACGGATCTGTTGGCTTCTGCGCGTGAAGTGGATCTGCAGGCGTTCGCGCATGCGGATGTTCCGTTCGAGCGTGTGGTGGAGGTTCTTGATCCGGTTCGTTCGCAGGCTCGTCATCCGTTGTTCCAGGTGGCTTTGACCTTCCAGAACCTTGGCCAGAGTGCTCTCGAACTGCCCGGACTCACCGCCGCTGCTGCGGAATTCGACGCAGCACTGGCCAAGTTCGATCTGCAATTCACTCTTGAAGACGCCGCTGACGCCGGTATGTCCGGCACCCTGACCTACGCGACGGATCTGTTCGACGCGTCGACAGCGACCGAGTTCGCTGATCGGTTCGTGTCCGTCCTCCGTGGCGTTGTCGCGAATCCGACTGCTGCCGTTGGCGACGTGGATGTTCTGACCGCCGGTGAGTTGGATCGTGTTCTGGCGTGGAGTGACACGGGTGTCGACAGCGGTGTGGATTCGACGTTGTCGGCGTGGTTCGATGATGCTGCTGCGCGGTTTGGTGATCGGATCGCGGTGCGGTTCGG
>NZ_JAWLSE010000052.1:0-1658 GCF_033142365.1 Rhodococcus sp. IEGM 1241 | reverse complement strand
ACACAACGATCCGTCTCATTCACACCCCCCAACACCAACCCACGCTCCACCACAGACTCCACCTCGAACATCTCGACGATGGTGGACGTGTCCGCCACTGCAGCGCTCACCACTGCGACGTATGCATCGACCAATCGCGCTGCGGTTGCCTCGTCGAAGAGATCGGTGGCATAGGTCAGATGTAGGTCCAGACCCCCGCGAGACCCGTCGGCGGTGAGTGCTTCGTTGAACACGAAGTCCAGGTCGAACTGTGTAGTGGTCACGACGTTGTCGACTTCGGCGATACGTATGCCGTCGAACTCGAGTTCGGTCAATGCGATGTTCTGCAGGGTCAAACTGACCTGGAAAATGGGCGAGTACGACTGCGAACGAACCGGATCGAGTACCTCGACCAGGCGCTCGAACGGAACGTCGGCGTTCGCGAACGCCTGGAGGTCGAATTCTCGAACCGATTCGAGCAATTCCGCGAACCGAGCGCCGGGCGACACCACGGAACGTAGTGCGAGGGTGTTGACGAACATGCCGACCAGATCGTCGAGTGCACGTTCTCCTCGGCCCGCAACAGGAGTTCCCACAACTACGTCGTATTCACCGCTGTAGCGCGAAAGCACAACAGCGAGCGCGGCATGCAACACCATGAACGACGTAGCGCCGTTGTCACGCGCGACCTTCTCCAGTTGCGCGTTCACCTCGGGGCTCAGATGGGCCGAGAACATGGCTCCACGGCCGGAGGCTTCCACGGGACGAGGTCGGTCCAGCGGCAGATCGATCACCGACGGTATTGCGTCGAGAGCGTTCCGCCAGAAGTCCAACTGTCGTGTGACGAGTGAGGTCGACGATTCTTCCGAACCCAACGTCTCGAGCTGCCACAGCGCGTAATCCGCGTACTGCACCTCGAGCGGCGCCCACAACGGCTCCATACCTCGGGACCGCGCCTCGTACGCCACCATCACATCACGCGTCAACGGACCCATCGAGAAACCGTCACCCGCAATGTGATGCACCGTCATCGCCAGGACGTACTCGAACTCGTCGAGCTGGAACAGATGAGCTCGCATGGGAATTTCGGACGTGACGTCGAAAGTGGCGCCGAGGACTTCGGAAACTCGTACGAGGAGAGCACTTTCGGACACATACTCGATCGTCATGTCCACGGCCGCGTCATCCGGCGAGAGAATTCTCTGGAAACCGATGCCGTCCACTTCAGGGTAGACCGTCCGGAGAACTTCGTGGCGCAGCACCAGATCACACACTGCCGCACCAAGCGCCGATACGTCGAGGGCGCCGGAGAGGCGAAGGACCACTGGCATGTTGTATGCCGACGACTCAGGTTCGAAGCGGTTGAGGAACCACATCCGGGACTGAGCCGGTGACAACGGGATCGCGGACGGGCGTACCCGGGCTGTCAGGGCCGGCCTACTCGAGGATGATGAGGCGTCGAGAACCGCAGCAAGTTCGGCTACCGTCGGCGAGTCGAAGATGGCCCGCAGCGGTATGTCAGTGCCTCGGTCTGCGTTGATGCGGCTGACAAGTCTGGTCGCATTGAGCGAATTACCACCCAACTCGAAGAAATCATCATCCACACCAACCCGCGACTCACACCCCAAAACCACCGCAAAAGCAGCAGCCACCACCAACTCCGAAGCAGAACCAGGCGC
>NZ_JAWLSE010000051.1:0-1969 GCF_033142365.1 Rhodococcus sp. IEGM 1241 | reverse complement strand
TCAGAATCCTGTTCGTGTACAGATCATCATCCGGGAAGGTGCGTCCTCCCGGGATCCACAGGTTTCGATCATTCCTCTCCACGCAAACGAGGCGGGGTCAGCTCATGCCCACAGACCGAAGCCGACGCCCCGAACGTGTTGTGGGCTATGGACTTCCAGTTCGATTCCACCGTCGACGGCAAAGCCGTCAAGATTGCATCGATGATCGACGAGCACACGCGCCTGTCGCTGATGAACATCGTGGAGCGTTCGATCCCCGCGCAGCGGTTGGTCGAGGAACGAGGCAAGACGTTCGCGCTGTGGGGCGGGCCGCCGCTGGTATTACGGATGGACAACGGGCCAGAATTCATTTCTAGTGCGCTACACCAGTTCTGCGTGAACCGTGTGGGAATCTCGTACATCCCGCCGGGAACTCCCTGGAACAACGGGCACATCGAATCTTTCAACAACCGCCTTCGGAAGGAGTGCCTGAACCGCAACCACTGGACGAGCCTGCTCGAAGCGCGAGTGGTGATCGAGGACTTCAAGGACGACCACAATCATCGGCACCGCCACTCGTCGCTGGGCTACCTCACGCCGGCCGAGTACGCTGCCCAGTGCTCCCACACCCACCAACCGGTGGATGGGTGCGAGATCGACTGAAACCAATCAAACCGCGGCTCTAAAGCGCGGTGGTCCGACTATCGGGGACCTGCCACCTGTGGCGGCGAGTTCGTCGCCGTGGCGCAGCTTTCGGATGACCTGTTCGGGCGTGTGTCGTTTACGTCCAGCCATGAGATGAAGCCTTTCATGCCCTTGAGCAGGGCGGAAGGATTCTCATAGCGTACGGGTCACTTCACGGGGGTCATGCCACCCCGACTGCAATCGCGACGCCATTTCAGCAGTATCGTGCACAAAAATCGAGTGCCAACGCGACTCCACCTCATCTGACGGGCTCTCGCGGACCCCGGTACGCAACTGAGAGGGGTACGGTGCGGAAATCCGGAATGCGCCGCGCGCCACCTTTCGACACTGCAGCGTTCGTGAGCCGCCGATCGGGCGCGCCGTACAACTCGTTGAGGCGGGCCTGGAGAACGTCGTCCTCCGTCACGCGCCCCGCCGTCACTGACGCCTCGTCTCCATGCTCGAATTCCGCATCCCGCCGAGCGTGCAGGTCGTGCGCTCTCTTCGCGGTTCGGCGCGGCGCTCTTGCGGATCGATCCGCAAGGGACATCTACATCTTTCGCAGATTCACTTATGGGGGGGTGGGTTCCCATCTGCTCGATGGGCATACTGGCCGAATCGAAACTCACGTCAGGTCAACGCCATCAAGCCCGAAATGTGATGTCGCTCACTCTCCGTTCAACTAGTTTCTTGGCTGGCTAATCATAAGATGCGCAGTACATACTGTCTGTTTTTCCTTCCAGGTCAAATACAGCTATCTGGTTGCCCCAGGATCATTTCAGTGAGCGGTTCACCGACCCTCATGCCGATGCCGAACCAGCGGCCTACACTCTGGATTGCGCGTATTGAAGATTGTGCTCTATGCGGCCAAAAATGCATGTAAGGGACAGTCTTTCGCGCAACCAACAGAAAGAATCAAACACACAGAGGGAGACAGTCATGGGTTCAGTTGGGGACGTCATCAGCATCGTCAAAACAGTCGTCGAACTAATTTCCACACTCGGCACCGGTTCTGCAGACCAGTCGGTCGAGAAGCCTGCGGTCTAGGCGTCAGCCTCGATTTTTCGTGAGAGGCCGCTGCTGGTCTGATCAGTGAACTGATCAGACCAGCAGCGGTCGAATGCGCATCGGGCCGCTGGGAACTGTCACATTGTTTGAAGAACGCTGTCGTACTAAGGCCGCCGTTACCCGGTCGAAATCATCAACCAACTGCGTGTGATTGAATCGCATGTAAGTGTTTGTAGTGGCCGGCCCGGGGCCGGCTGACAGGATAGGTGTCGTCGCTACAACGCCGTGTGACTCATGA
>NZ_JAWLSE010000050.1:0-2027 GCF_033142365.1 Rhodococcus sp. IEGM 1241 | reverse complement strand
CAGAATTTTCGATACCTTGCAGATCATCTTCCGGGAAGGTACGCCCTCCCGGGATCCACAAGTTCTGATCATTTCTCCCTTCGAGGTGAGCTGGGTGACTGATCGCGCATCAATCGCTATGGCAGGGTGGCCAACTCAGGGTGCCTATCTGGTTACCCATTCGTGGAACTGTCGGGGGTTCTGTTAGTGATCCTGGCTTTTTAATGTTGCTGTAGGTGTACAGCAACAGTGGGAATATTCGTTATGTTCTGTGTGGTGATTACTGCCGTAATTACTGCGCACACCTGCGTGCGAACTGCGTCTGGAAGAGGACACCACCATTACCGCCATCGAACGGCCACACTCATGCAAGCATCGATCTCGGGCCGCAACAGTTCTCGGCGCTGCAATACTGGCCGTTGCAATGTCGCTGACCACAGCGACTCGACCGGCAACCGCCGACGCTGTGGTCACTACCGTCCAGGTCGGGGACTCTTCGACAGGAGTGGTGATAAGCCCCGACGGACTGCGCGCCTATATCACCAATCAGAGCAGCAACTCGGTGTCGGTAATCAACACAGCTACCAACACGGTCACGAGTACCGTCCCGGTCGGAAAAGAGCCGTACGCGGTGGCAATCAGCCCCGACGGACTGCGCGCCTACGTCACCAACCTCCGCAGCAACTCGGTGTCGGTAATCAACACAGCTACCAACACCGTGACCAGTACCGTCCCCGTCGGGAAAGATCCGGCAGGAGTGGCGATCAGCCCTAGCGGGCTGCGCGCCTACATCACCAACGCGACCAGCCGATCAGTGTCGGTGATCGACACCGCCACGAACACCGTCACCGGTACCGTCGCCGTTGGTATAGACCCGGCAGGAGTGGCGATCAGCCCCGATGGGCTGCGCGCCTACGTAGCCAACTTCACAGAGATCGGTAATGGCCCTGGCACGGTGTCGGTGATCGACACCGCCACCAACACCGTCATTGCAACCATCCCCGTCGGCAGGCTGCCGTACAAGGTCGCAATCACAGCCGACGGCGCACATGCTTACATCACCAACCCCGGCAGCGACTCGGTGTCAGTGATCGACACCGCCACCAACACTGTCACCGCCACCGTCCCTGTCAGTGCGAGCCCGTCCGGGGTGGCAATCTCTCCCAGCGACAACTATGTCTATGTCACTGGTCAGGGCAATGACTCAATATCAGTGATCAATATGGCCACCAACACTGTCACCGCCACCGTCCCTGTCAGTGCGAGCCCGCTCGGGGTAGCGGTCTCTCCCGACGGCGCACATGCCTACATCACCCACGACACACGCCCTGGCACGGTATCGGTTATCGCATTTGACCGGGCACCGACGTTGACCGGGGCTCCGACTGTCGGCGTCGTCGGCCAGCCCTACCATCATGCCTTCACCGTCACCGGACAACCCGCCGTCACCGTGGCCGTCACTGTCGGTGCACTGCCGGACGGGCTCACGCTTACCGAGGCGGGGGTACTGTCCGGAACCCCCACGAAGGCAGGGTCATTCACGTTCACGGTGACCGCCTCCAACGGCATCGGTACAGCCGCGCCCCTCAAGGACGTGACGGTCGAGGTCACCGACACCACCCCGATAACACCGCCGTCGAGCGGGTCACTCGGCCCGATCTTCGGATCCTGACCTCGACGTCCTGACTGAACAAGCACCCACCACAACACCAGGCCGCTCGCCTTTGAGGGTAAGCGGCCTGGTGTCCTGCTTCGAGACGAGCGCTGGTGAGTCGATGGCTTCGCGCACCGAATTACTCGATGTACATTCGGTGTCCAACCGCTTGTCCGCACCATAGCTGAGGGCTGTGCCACGACAGACAATCCGCTAGTTCCAGGAAACCCTGTCAAATACTTCCACGGGTCGACCGCAGCGCATTGATCACGGTGCGGATGGCGAAATACTCTGTCCTCACACGTTTCATCGGCCGGCACGTGCGGGTCTTGTTACGGGCATTGGTGGTCTTCGACGGACGGGCGGTCATCGCTCGCCATCAACGGGTCATCAC
>NZ_JAWLSE010000004.1:339480-649984 GCF_033142365.1 Rhodococcus sp. IEGM 1241 | reverse complement strand
GTCGCCCACATATCCCGAATCCGTGGAAGGAAGCCCAGGATGATGTCAACGGCACTACCTACTAGCTACGGATTACATGTTGTCGCACTCTCAGACGCCTGGCAGAAGGGCGCGCAGCAACTCGACACGCAAACGCGAACCAATCTGGCCAACGACCCTCGAAACCTGCGCGCTGTCGACGGGCCCACCAACCAGAAGAAGTCGGATTCCGACGCGGCGTCGTGGCTGCCACCCAACAAGGCATACCGCTGCCAGTACGTGACTGCTCAAGTGGAAGTAAAAGCGGCATACGGTTTGTGGGTTACCCAAGCCGAACACGACACCATCGCAGACATTCTCGCGACCTGCTGAACTCTTGCGGTGATCAGCCACATTTGATCAGAGGACTCTGATCAGCGACCTTTGATCAGATACCGCACAATCGCCATCCCGAGCGCGAGGCCCAACACGGTGGCCAGCGCTGCAACCAGACCATGGCCGGTCAGTGCGACGAACACACCGGTTATGACTGCGACGACGGCAATGATCCCCGCGTCCACTCTGCTTTGACCACGTTCAGGCATGGCACTCTCTCGTGCTGTCAGGTCCGTCCGCTCCCCTCGTAGCGGACGGCCCCAGCGGCAATCTGTCGAAATGCGCGAACTCTGGTGGCCTCACCGGGCTGACTTTGCGGGCGGTCCTGCGAGGCCGGCACGTCCCCCGGAGCCAACTCACATCGGTTCACGAAGTCCGTACCTTCGCAGAATATACCGATTGGTAGGTAATTACTGAGGGCTAAAGTCCCTGGTCATGGACTCATGCGACGAGTGGTCGAAAACTCGAGACGAACGAGCGCATCCGCGAGCCGAGCGTTCAATCGAGATGGCAGAGGGCCGTGGTCACGTCCAGAGGTCCATCTCGACATAGAGTGGAGACGTCTAGGACCCGAAAAGCGATCCGAGATCCAACGATCCGACTGACGACACTCTCTTCCAATCAGCGCAATACGCGGTGGTGAAGCGAGAATCCGTCAAGAGAATGGTGACTGTCGCCGGTTCGAGGGTGCTTTCGAACTCGAGGACATTCAATTCACCGTCGCCGTCGACTTTTGCCCGACCGTATATGCACGGCATATCAGCTGATACGGGTCCAGACGTCGTGTAGGTTCCCGGCAACACCTCCCACGGCACGTCGAACAGCCCATGACCGGGAATCGTTCCCGGCGCTGCTGAGGCCGCAGACGTCCCGATCATTGCCACACCGACAGCTACTGCTGCAGCGGACGCGAGCAAACTAACCTTGCGCATTTTCCCTACCTTGTTCATACCTGAACCGCAGCGGCGAGTTCGAAGGCTTGTTGATGTAAGAACCCGCGGTTCGCGCAGTTCTTCAACTAACGGTAGTAAAAGGGCACGAGTTTTGGTGAGCTACCTTTTGTGGTTCTGGCCCGATTTCCGTGACGGAGACTCCCATTGAGAAAAATAGGGAACGCCGGCGTTGCGGCTCTCGGCATGATTCGAACCTGTCATTCCAGTATTCGATCACACAACCGTATTCGAGCCGAAACGTCGACGCTCCCCTGCCGTTTGGGTGACTCAGCCTCCGAGTGAGCCCGTCGGCAGCTTCGAGAAGATGTCCCCGAGGCTTCCGGTTCCACCAGGAGTTTCCGGTTCCGTCGGATCCACCGGCTCGACGACGATGACGCCGGGCACGGTGACGGTCACGGTCTTGTCTGCAGATTCCGAAGAACTGAACTTCTTGGTACCCAAGAACTTTGCGGTGATACGATGCTCGCCCTGGTCGCGGAACGGCCAGACCAGTTCTGCATGGCCATTGGAATCGACTGTGGCGCTACCGATCTTCGTCTCGCCGTCGAAGAACTCGACCGTGCCCTCACCCGGGTTCGGGTCGATACTCGCCGCAATCTTGACGTCTTCGCCCGTCAGTGCCTCCAGTGCGACAGCGACCGTCGTCTCGGTCTGGTTGGTCGCGAATACCTCGGTAGTCGAGAGGGCGCTGCGTCCCTCGCCCGAAGCAACACAATACCCAGCGGCATTGACCCACCGGGACTCACCGAAACTCATGCTCGTGTCTTTGATCTTGATACTCGGGCTCGTCGCCCCGGCGCGCAGGTGCGTCGTCGCGTTTCCCTCGTCGGACCGAGCTTCGAGTTTCAATTCGACTGCCGGCAAACGAAAGTCCGTGTTGGCCTTGACTTGCAGCCCTTCCTTGGGCTTGTTGTCGCTGGCGCTCGGACCGTCGTTGACTGTCTTGTTGCCGGTGCCGGTAATTCGCAGGTACTCACCCGCCGGGTTCGCGTTTCCGTCTGCGCCCACCCGGAGCAGCACCGCAGTCTCGCCGGTCAAGTTCGACGACGAATCACCGACGAGGGAGTACGACACCAGGGTTGCCCCTTGCGGTAGTGCGATGTCGTACTTGATACGACCGGTGTCCGAGTCCGAACTACGCATGGTGCCCGGATGCAGTTTCACTGTGAACTGTTCGCCCGGACGCACGGACGTGGGCGCCGTGACCTCCAGGTTGTCGGAGAACGACGAATCCCAATCGGTGGCGCCGTCGACCCGGCACTTGTGTTCGAAGGAAACTGTTCGCGTCACGGTATCGGAAGCCGCTGCTACCGGAGCGGACACAGCGAGGAGTCCGGCCGCGACAGCTGGTACGACTGCGCAAACAGCCAGAGAACGGGAGTTCATATGTTGCCTTTCAAAAAGACTCGGTCATCGAGTGTTCGGTGAAGTAGGACCGTGATCACTTGCCACCGAGCGAACCTGTGGGCAGCTGCGGCAGAACGGACTCGAGGCTGCCGAGACCACCCGGAGTGCCCGGATCGGTCGGGTCGGGATCGACCGGGCCTGTTGAATCACCGGTCACCGTGAGCATGTGTGCCGCCGACGTGTACTTCGCCTCGTCGCCGGTAGCTGTGAAGACTGCGGTCACGGACTTGGTACCCGCCTTACCGAAGGTCAGATCCAGGCGGGCAATACCGCGAACCACCGGCCGCGGGTCACCGACGGGCTTGCCGTCGACCATGAACTGTACTGTTCCCGTTGCGTTTTCCGGATCGACGTGAGAAGCAAAAGACACCTTGGTGCCGGTAGCGGCTGTCGTCGGCCCTTCGAGCGTCGTCACGATGTCTGCTCCAGGCTCGGGATCAACAGGTCCGAGGTCTCCGTCGATTTTCGTGGAGGCCAATGCGCCGGCACCGGCGTTGAGGGGACCCGTCTCACCGTCGCGAGGAGAACAGGATGTGGGCGCCCAGATGGTTCCCGCGAGCCAGTGACTTACCTGAGGGAGGAAGGTCAAAAACGACTCCGGCCCGCCGAAAGTACCTGCAGCACCCGAAGTCCGGACATTGGTTTCGACTGCGCCGGACGGCCCGGCCTTTACGGTGATTCTGATCTTCGGAAAGACGATGTTGGTCTCGGCTCCGGACTGAGCGTTGATCGCAAGCCCGCCGTGCGCACCCGACGACGATGACGGACTGTTGCCAATCGCTTCGTTTGCGCCGGACAACCGGAGTATCGGACCGTCCGCTGCGGGAGTGCCGTCTTCGTTGACACGAATCACCGAAGCAGGTTTCCCGGCAACAACATTGCCCGGATCGGTGACCGTCGCCGAAACGAACTCCGCGTTGGTCGGAATCGGCAGATCGATCTTCAGACGCGAAATCTTCTTGACACTTGCGCCGCTCACATCGTTCGGGATCTGGACGCTACCCGGATCCACCTCGATGTCGAAGACTTGACCTGGCGCCACGACCGAAGGAGCCGAAACTCGCACCGTAGCAGGCTTTCCGTCTGACGAAGGACCGGAGAACGCACTCGGAACTGCGCGGCACGTGACCTGAAACGTTGTCGACGTGGTTTCTGCAACGGGCGCCGCGGCCGCCGGAATCACGGCCACAGCGGTTCCACCGGCAAGGAGACCGGTAAGGAGCGCAGCATTCAGTAGGCGTTTTGACATGATGTCCTCTCGGAACAACCTGATTGACGTTTGCCGCCGAACTGTAACGGAGCCAACGCCCGAGTTGACCCGTTTTCAATAAACAAAAACCACACAGTAGGTAAATAATTGGTAAGGGTTACTGGTCGTCACATCTGACCGCCGCCGCGAGCCTTGCCTCTCTCGATCAATCTCGCGGTTCGAGATTCACTGCGGGGAAACATAATTCGACAGGAATTCGCGCCGTAGTGAGAACTCCGTTCATACTCTACCCTTACGGGAGGGTAGAGTATGAGAACCTCGTCAGGACGGAATCTCATGGCAGTAACCATCGCTTCATCCACCAACGACAATTCGGTTCGGGCCGCGCTCCGGTCACCTCGCCGTCTCAAAACGGAAGTTTTGGCCGGACTGGTCGTGGCGTTGGCACTGATTCCCGAGGCGATCTCGTTCTCGATCATCGCCGGCGTCGATCCGCGGGTAGGACTGTTCGCGTCGTTCACGATGGCAGTGACCATCGCCGTCGTCGGCGGACGACCCGCAATGATCTCCGCAGCTACCGGCGCCGTCGCACTGGTCGTCGCTCCACTGACGCGCGAGTACGGAATCGACTACCTGATTGCGACAGTCCTTCTGGCCGGCCTGCTCCAGATCGTGTTGAGCCTCCTCGGCGTCGCCAAGCTGATGCGCTTCATCCCGCGCAGCGTCATGGTGGGATTCGTCAATGCACTGGCCATCTTGATCTTCATTGCCCAACTCCCCCACCTGATCGATGTTCCGTGGCTCGTCTACCCACTTCTGGCCGTCGCCCTCCTGATACTCGTATTCCTGCCGAAACTGACCAGCGCGGTCCCGGCTCCACTGGTGGCGATCGTGTTACTGACCAGCGCCACAGTCATTTTCGCGTTCAACGTCCCCAATGTCGGCGACGAGGGCGAGCTTCCGTCGAGCCTGCCGACGCTACTGTTCCCCGACGTCCCTCTGGACATGCACACACTGTCGATCATTGCTCCGTATGCATTGGCCATGGCGCTCGTCGGCCTCCTCGAATCGTTGATGACGGCCAAGCTCGTCGACGACGTCACGGATACTCACTCGAACAAGACCCGAGAAGGGTGGGGCCAAGGCGTCGCGAACATCGTCACCGGCTTCTTCGGAGGCATGGGAGGGTGCGCGATGATCGGCCAGACCATGATCAACGTCAAGGTCTCCGGCGCTCGCACTCGAATCTCGACCTTCCTGGCGGGCGTGTTCTTGCTGATACTCGTGGTCGGCCTCGGCGATGTCGTGGCGTTGATTCCCATGGCCGCATTGGTAGCCGTCATGATCATGGTCTCGGTCGGCACTTTCGACTGGCACAGCGTCAATCCGAAGACCCTGCGCCGCATGCCGATCGGCGAGACATTGGTCATGCTGGTCACCGTGGCGGTCACCGTCGCGACCCACAATCTTGCCTACGGCGTGATCGTCGGAGTGATCACCGCGATGGTCATCTTCGCCCGCCGCGTCGCGCATCTCACCGAAGTGATCGACGTCGCGCATCCGGACGAGGACACCCGTGTCTATGCGGTTCGAGGCGAGCTGTTCTTCGCATCCAGCAACGATCTGATCTACCAGTTCGACTATGTCGACGACCCGAAGAACATTGTCATCGATCTGTCCGAGTCTCATGTCTGGGACGCGTCGACCGTGGCGACACTGGACGCGATCACCACCAAGTACGCGGCCAGAGGCAAGAATGTCGAGATCGTGGGGCTCGACGACGCATCGGCCGAGCGCCATCTGCGCCTGTCCGGACGCCTGGGTGACGGTCACTGAGAGTATGGAAGCCCAGCGCGACGAAAGTAGGAGTGATGTCTGAGCCGGAACATGCGGTCCAGGGACAGAACATGCAGATCGGGCAGGTTGCCGAACGCACCGAACTGTCGATCAAGACGATCCGTCATTACGACGAGGTCGGTCTGGTCACTCCATCGGAGCGGACCGCCGGAGGATTCCGCTTGTACACCGAGGCGGACGTCCAACGGCTACTGGTAATCCGACGAATGAAGCCGCTCGGATTCAGTCTCGAAGAAATGAAACAACTCCTCAATTCCCTGGCAGTGCTCGGCGACGAAGCTTCGGACGCGTCAACACGAACCGCCGCAACCGAATTCGTCACCGCCTGCCATACCCGGGCGGAAGAAAGCTGCACACACTTACGTAAGCAACTCGCCTACGCCGAAGAGCTGACGGGATTGCTCGCCGACCACAGTCTGAACGGTGAACGGCATTCGTGATCTGCAAGCTGAACTAAGCTGGGTTGATGGCCCGATACTTCGACGTTCACCCGGAAAACCCGCAGCCGCGCGCGATCAGCCAGATCGTCGAAATGCTGCGCAACGACGCGGTCATCGCCTACCCCACCGACTCCTGCTACGCCCTGGGTGCCCGAATGGACAATCACTCGGGCACCGATCGGATCCGCGAGATCCGTCACCTGCGGTCGGATCACCACTTCACGCTGGTCTGTGCCGACTTCGCGCAGCTCGGGCACTTCGTCCACGTCACCAACTCGGCGTTCCGCGCGGTGAAAGCCGCTACGCCTGGGCAGTACACGTTCATCCTTCCCGCCACGAAGGAAGTTCCGCGTCGGCTGGCACACGCCAAGAAGAAGACCGTCGGAGTGCGTATCCCCAGCCACCCGGTAGTGCGGGCGCTCTTGCAAGAGTTGGGTGAACCGATCCTCTCCAGCACCCTTCTCCTGCCCGGCGCCGAGGAGCCGATGACGGACGGCTGGCAGATCAAGGAAGAACTCGACCACCAACTCGACGCCGTCATCGACTCGGGTGACTGCGGCACCGAGCCCACCACGGTGGTCGACTATTCGTCCGGTGCCCCCGAGATCGTGCGCGTCGGCGCGGGAGATCCTTCCCGATTCGAGTAGGCGGCCCCGACGTCAGCTCCGCATTTTCCGAGAGCGGAATGCCGCCGGAGAAGTCCCGAACCGTTCTTTGAAAAGTCGCGAGAAGTGGCTTGCGTCGGAGAAACACCATCGGGTGGCGATCGAGGTGATCGAACTGTTCGTGCGACGCAATTCTTCGCGTGCCCTGGCCAACCGCCGCGCCCGTACCGTCCCGTTGAACGTCTCACCGGATCGGCCGAAAACTCGCTGGACCGTCCGGGCCGAGACCGCGTGGGCGGCGGCAACAGAGGTCAACGACAACGACGGATCACACAGGTGCCCGTCGATCCAGGCATCGATCGACAAGCGCAGCGCGGCGGAACCGACAGCGTCCTCAGTTCCGATGGTCTGGCTCACCGCCCCGTCGAACAGTTCGAGGGTGGCATTTCTGGCCGCTGATACCGCGGATTCAGGAAGTGCGGCCAACGAATCGGCCAGCATCGACAGATAGGAAACCAACAAACGTACCGACGGTGAGTCCCGTTCCAGCGCGCCGCCGAAAGCCGGCCACGCTCGACCGGAGACTTCCGCCAGGGCCGAGCGAGGAATCAGCAAATTGATCGAACGAATCGACTCCAGCACCTCGAACTCGGCCTGATTGCGCGTATCCCACAGAACTACGTCACCAGCGCCCACGAGAATCGTCTCACCTGCTCGTGTCAGCGCTTCGCGTCCTGACCGGATTGCGATCAGCACGACCCAGTCTTCTGTGGCTTCGGATACCTGAGTTGCGGTTCGCTTTCCTGTGCACGGATCGCAGCTGAGGTCGACGAGACCGAAGTCGTCCAGCGAGCGCCGCTTGACCGATGCGGCGAATCCCTCGCGGAGAATCGATCGGGATACCTGCACATCAAGGGGAATGAATTGCTCCCGCAGACGAGATTCCCACCAGAGGCCTCCCATACCGACAGGAACGCCGTCGGCAGTCTTCTCTCCAGACCGGGTGGTGACCATAACTAAGGTTATCGCAAATTCACTTCATGGATTGGCGAAACGGCGCGAAAACACCAGACCGTGGCGCGCAGATGCATGACCTAGGCCCCCGAGGGGAGACAGCATGTGTCCAGGAGCAGACGAGAAGACACTGCGCCGCGAAGCACGCTCGAAGGGAATGTCGATGAAGGCGAAGGCCGCAGTGCTGTGGGATCACAACACACCGTGGAGTGTCGAGGAGATCGAGCTCGCAGATCCGAAAGAACGTGAAGTCCTGATCAAAGTGGTTGCCAGCGGCATGTGCCACTCCGACGATCATGCTGTGACCGGTGATCTGGCAGTCCCACTCCCCGTGATCGGTGGCCACGAAGGCGCGGGCATAGTGGAGAAAGTCGGCCCCGGCGTGCGAGACGTCGAGGTAGGCGATCACGTCGTCCTCTCCTTCATTCCCTCGTGTGGACGCTGCCGTTGGTGCGCAGTCGGACAGAGCAACCTCTGCGACCTCGGCGCCATTCTGATGGCCGGCGCACAGGTCGACGGGACGTACCGCGCGACAGCTCGCGGGCACGACGTCGGAACCTTCTCGCTTCTGGGAACTTTCGGCAACTACACGGTAGTGCCGGAAGCGTCCGTGGTGAAGATCAACAAATGGATTCCCCTCGAGAAGGCCTGCCTCGTCGGCTGCGGAGTCACCACCGGTTGGGGATCTGCCGTCAACACCGGTGAGGTCTCGCCCGGCGACTCCGTGGTCGTCGTCGGAATCGGCGGGATCGGTGGAAGTGCAATCCAGGGGGCGAAGATCGCGGGCGCGAGGCACATCGTGGCAGTCGACATCTCGCCGGACAAGAAGGCCATGGCCGAAACTCTCGGAGCGACCCACTTTGCTTCGTCGATCGACGAGGCCATGACGCTGGTCAACGAATTGACCTGGGGCGTCATGGCTGACGTCGCGATCCTGACCGTCGGGGTGGCGAGCGGCGACATGATCCAGCCAATGGTCGGACTGATCCGCAAGGGTGGCCGCGTAGTCTTGACAGCGGTCTCACCAATGGGTGCCACTGACACACAGTTGCACCTCGCCGAAATGACCCTGTTCCAAAAACAGCTCCGCGGAAGCCTGTTCGGCGAATGCAATCCTCGCGCCGACATCCCCCGTCTACTCAACCTCTACGAAGCCGGGCTCTTGAAGCTCGACGAAATGGTCACCACCGAGTACCGCCTCGAAGACATCAACCAGGGCTACGACGACATGAAGTCGGGAAAGATCATGCGCGGAGTCATCATTCACGAACACTGATCATCGATCAGTCGCACCAGTCACGGCGTGACTGGTGCGACTGTCACGGCGTCACGATGTCGAACCACAGATCGAAGTCCTCCAGCAGCGAGATGAACGTCTCCAGTTCAGACTGATCTCCCACAGCTTTTGCCGTTCCGGCCTTGATGGATTCGGTGAGCGAGGTCGTTCCCAGATACACCTCGTTGAACACGGCACGGGTCAAGGTCAGAGTCAGGGCGGCCGAAGCATCTGCCTTGTCCGTGTCGTAGTTCAGCACGCCGTTGCACACTGTGACCAGGACGTTGTCCGCGGTGTCGGACAATACGAATCGCAACGACAGGTCGACGTCGGCGGCCTTCGGGCCATCGAGGCGAAATCCAGCATCTGTTCGAGCGGCATCACTGCGACCACGGCCGGGCCAGTGGGGTTGTTGGACGGCATCGGCGCCAGCGGATGCCGCAATTCCATCGCTCCGACCAGGTAGAAGTTGCGCCACGTACCGTTCTCGGCTTGGTAGCCGAGTTGTTCGTACGTGTCCGCCAACAACTCTCGCGCTTTCTGATTACTCGGATCGGCGAACACCAGATGGTTCACCAACTCCGCGGCCCAGCGGTAGTCTCCGTCGTCGAACGCCTGCTTGCCCTTGGTCAGAAGCGCATCGGGTCCGCCGACGGCTTCGACATAGCGCTTGCCGTTCTCCACCGGCGGATGAGGATTGAGGTGAGCGGGAACGCCGTCGAACCAACCGAGATAGAAGGTGTAGATCGCTTTGACGTTGTGACTGAGCGAGCCGTAGTACCCGCGGTTGTACCACTGCTTTCCGATGGCGTCGGGTACCTCGATCTGGTCGGCAATCTCTACCGGTGTCAGTCCCTTGTTGGCAAGACGCAACGTCTGATCGTGCAGATACTTGTACAGGTCTGCCTGATCCGACATCAGCTTCAAGATCTTGTCGTTGCCCCACGTGGGCCAATGATGCTGCGCGAAAATGATTTCGACGTCGGGAAAAAGTTCCATCGCCAGACGAACGTAGTGCGACCAGGCCTTGGCGTCGCGAGTTTTGGCGCCGCGCAACGTGTACAGGTTGTGCATTGTGTGCGTGACGTCCTCCGCTGACCCGAGCGCCTTGAAATCGGGTAGATAGAACAGCATTTCGGACGGCGCTTCGGTGCCCGGTGCGAGCATGAACGTCACGCGCACACCGTCGATGACTTCTTCGTGTACCGGTTCGGTGATGACGTCGGTCGGCACCGCGAACGTCGACGTGCCGTGCGACGTGGACAGTCCGAGACCACCGGAAACCTGCCCCTGCGGGCCTGGACGCATGAATGATCCGTACATGTACATTCCGCGACGCGTCATCGCTGTGCCGGCGAGCACGTTCTCGGAGATCGCTTCCTCCGTGAAACTGTCTGGTGCATAGACTTTTACGGCACCGGACTCGATCTCTTCGTCGGTGACAAATCCTTTGACTCCGCCGAAATGGTCGCCGTGGGAGTGTGTGAAGATAATTGCCTTGACCGGGACCTTGGGGCGGTGCTGGTAGTACAACTCCAGCGCAAGAGCGGCTGTTTCCGCGGACATCAGGGTGTCACCGATGATCAACCCGGTATCACCCTCGATGATCGTAGTGTTCGACAAGTCCTGACCGATCACCTGGTAGAGGCGATCGGCAAGCTTGAAGAGCCCGCCGCCCTTTCCCATCAAAGTGGCTTGGCGCCAGAGACTCGGGTTGACTGTGTCCGGCGCTTCGCCGTCGGCGAACCCGTAGGCGCCGTAGGAGAAGATGAACTGTCCTTTGTCACCCTTGACCAACCCGCCGTCGATGAGCGGCGCTACCAGACCTCGAGAAATCAGTTCGAAGTCGAATGTGTCATCGAACGGAAGATCACGGAGAACCTGGGCATTCGCAAGGCGAGTCGCTTCGGTAGCGGGCTTGGGGTCGAGTTCGGATGGTGTAGTCATCTTCTCTTACGCTCCTCGGGAACTCGCGATGTCCTGTGTCTGGATACCGGTTCATCCTCGATCGCCACGTAGTCCTCGCGCATCACCCGGAAGGGATGATCACGTGGTTCGTCCAGCGTTCAACAGCGCAGCAACGAACTCACGCACCAACGTCCGCTCGTCGTTCTCGTCCGCCCCCGGCACCATGAGCAGTGAGAGGATCACTCGCACGATCCAGCGTGCTCGTGACGCTGTGCCTGCTCCGTTTTCACCGAGCATCGCGACGCCCAGTCCGTTGATGACGTCGGATGAATTGGCAAGTTCACCTGCAAGACTCGCATCACCCGGAGTGAACCATGCAGCCAACGTCGGAGTGCTGCGCACCGCGGAGACTGCGGTGAGCATCGCCGTTTCGAGACGCTCGCTCGGATCATCGATGGTCGCTACCGATTCCGCGATCGCAGTTCCCAGCCTGCGCGCTTCGCGGTGAACGAATGCAATGTGAAGGGCCTGCCGATTCTCGAAGTACCGATACAGGGTGGCCCGGGAACATCCTGCAGCAGAGGCTATCTCCGCCATACCGACGGCGTTGACACCTTTCTCGACGAACAGTTGCGCCGCACTGTCGAGGATCTTCTCGGCTGCCGCCAAGGCGCGCCCCTCACCGAGCCAGTCGTTGCTCACGGCCGGGTCACCGACATCGGCGCTGTGAGTGGACGGCGCACGTAGTTGCCCGGCGCGTATTGCATCGCGTCGATGTCGATATGGAAATCTGGAATCCGGGAGAGTAACTCTTCCAACGCAACTCGAGCCTGCATCCGAGCTGCCGACGCCCCCAGACAGTGGTGGGCGCCATGACTGAAGGTGAGAATCTTCTGCGGTCGACGCAAGACGTCCAACTCCGCCGCGTCGGGTCCGTACTTTTCGGGATCACGATTGGCCGCACCGTACATCAACAGAACCTTACGTCCTGCCGGAATCACTTTGCCGCCCAAAGCCACATCCCGAGTCGTGGTGCGTGCCAGTCCTTGGACCGGTGAGGTGAGTCGAAGCAACTCGTCGACCGCGTCGGTGATCAATGCGGGATCGTCCAGCAGGATCTGACGCTGATCGAGGCGTTCGGTCAGCATCGCCACCGAACCACCCAGCATTCCTGTCGTGGTGTCGTTTCCACCGGCCACCATGGTGAAGGCGAAGCCCAGAATCGACAGCAGGCCGGACATGTCGCCGTCTTCACCGAGTCCAGCGGCGAGCAGGTGCGAAATCGTGTCGTCACCCGGTTCGACCTTGCGGCGTTCGATCAGCGACGCGAAGTACATCATCAACTCACCGGTGGCGGCCTGCGCCGTCGTCGCTGCCGCGGCCACGCCACCTGCCGAATTGGCAGCGACAATGGCCTCGGTCCAGCCGTCGAACTGGTCACGGTCCGATTCCGGCACACCCAGATAGTGTGCGACAACCATCGACGGCAACGGTTTGAAGAGCTCGACGACGATGTCGCCGCTGCCACGCGCTTTCAGCGCCTCGATACGTTCGACGACGAATTCGCGAACCATCGGCTCGACCGCCGATACCTGACGCGGAGTGAAACCCTTCGACACCATGCGCCGGAACTCCGACTGCACTGGCGGATCCTGCATCACGAACGGCGGATTGTCCTGCATCCCGATCTGCTCGAGCTCACCATAGACGGTGGTCAATCCCTTTGCCGACGAGTACGTCTCGTAATCACGAGCGGCGTTGTAGACGTCTTCGTGACGGGTGAGCACCCAGTAGTCGTCCTGCGGCGAGGCTTCCGGCACCACGTTGTGCACCGGGTCGTTCTCTCGCAATGCGTCGTACATGGCCCAGGGCGAACGCCAGGACTCCCCGGTGGAAGGAACAAACCGTGGCGAATGTGACACAGATGTTGTCATGACTCGACTATGAGACAAATTGATAGATGTGTCAACCTATCTCCATGTTCAATATCGAGTAACTCGCTTCCACGCAGAGCACTATCGTGTGTCGGGTGATCACGGACCCGAAGAACCACCCAAACAGCTCTGACACCGGACGCCGCGCCGTGGTTGCGGTCCTGCTCCCCCGCGAACATCTCCCCTTCATCAGAGACTGGTGCCTGCACCACATCGAGCAAGGCTGGGAGGTTGTTCTCTACGACAACACCGGTTCCGTCGGGTCCACCCGCAAGACAAGCGCATTCAGCCTCAACCGTTGGCACGGCCGCAGCGAGGACAAGAGAGGCAACTCTTACGGCGCCTTCACCCGATCGATGTCGGACAGTGAAGTTCAGGTCGCATTCCGCAAAGAACTGCACGACCTTCCGGTGACGATCGTCGACTGGCAACCGCGCGAGGAGGACGGTCGGATCGTGCACGGACAGGTAGAGGCCTACGTCGATTACGTGAGCCGGTACCGCGACACCGTCGCGTGGGCAGCATTCATCGACGCCGACGAATACCTCGAACACGCACCAGGATTGGACTGGGAGGCTCTACTTGCCGGAGTTACTCAGGCGGATTCACACCGTGTTGTTCTCGACGCTCTGGTCTACGAATCCAGGTGGACGCGCGACGGGCAACTGCGAGACGTCGAGGAATTGAAATGCCTTGGACTGCAAAGCCACGGCTGCAAGAACATCGTGAGGCTGTCGGAGATTCTGCGAGCGGACGTCCACTGGGGATGGAAGACAAGCGAACCGGACAGCCTGGTGCGGCCCGACCGATCCCTCTTCTACTTCCGCCATTACCGCGGTTCGGAGGCGGCACTCGACTTCACTCCGCTGCCGAACTTCGGACCCCAAATCCACGAAGAAGGTGTGGATGTTCCGGCGGCAATTGACGCATCACAGAATTGAATGTGCCTGCAAGACACAGACATTCAGGCACAGATAGACCTCCGGCCCGCGTCCACGAAGGCAATGCCTTCAGGACACGGGCCGAAAGGAGCGTAAAACTTGCAGATCAAGCCTTGGGTGCGGCGGTGCTGCCAGCGTTGCCAATTGCACCAGCGAACGTCGCGATAGCTGCGATGCCGGTGATGATGCCTGCGAGTCCCGCAAGGATCTTTGCGCCGTCAGCAAGGTTGCCTGCGGTGATCGGATCCATACTTCCAGTCTGTGCCATGTCTAGCTCCTCATCATGGTATTTACGCGGTCCGCGCGTACGGTGTGTAACGGCGCTCACAATATACGTAAGACAGCCGAAATTTGAAGCGGTGCCGTTGAGTGGGACGTAACTCACATCTCATCCAGCGGGAACCCACGAGTAACAATGCGCGATTCGGACAACGCTTCGGGAACCGTTGAATGACGAGCAGGAGAACAGCAGTGGGCAAGTTGGATGGAAAAGTGGCCCTGATCACTGGCGCAGGGCAAGGCGTCGGCCAGGGTGTTGCGTTTGCGCTTGCCAAGGAAGGTGCTTCCGTCGCGGTGGCGGGCCGCACTGAGTCGAAACTCGTCGTCACATGTAACGAGATCACCGAACGCGGAGGCCGTGCCGAACCGGTGCTCGTGGATATCGCCGACGCGGGTTCCATCACCGCTGCCGTGGCGCGAACCGTGGAACTGTTCGGCGGCGTCGACATCCTGATCAACAACGCCAGCCTCAACCCGCTCGGCAACGTCCTCGACCTCACTCCGGAGCGCCTTGCCGACGGATTGACTTCCGGTCCCGTCGCGACGCTGCGAACAATGCAAGCCTGCTACCCGTTCATGAAGGAACGCGGCGGCGGGGCGATCATCAACATGGTCAGTTCCGTGGCCGTCCGCTGGGACGCCGCCGGCTACGGCGGATACGCGGCCGTGAAGGAATCCGTCCGAGCCCTCAGTCGCGCAGCAGCGTGCGAATGGGGCGTCGACGGGATCCGAGTCAACGCGGTTGCTCCTCATGCATCCTCGCCCGGGCTACAGCGTTGGGCAGATGCGCGTCCGGAAGAGGCTGCCGCTTTTGTTGCCGGGATTCCGCTACGGAGGATCGGGGACTGCGAAACGGACATCGGCACCGCGGTGGCTTTCCTGGTCGGCCCGGATGCCGCGTATCTGACTGGAGCAACAATTCCGCTCGACGGTGGTCAGTCGCGCTGGGGCTGAGAGCTGGCGTCGTCGAAGGCAAGCACCGCCGACTTGGCTTCGGCGATCGGGCGGCGGAAAACGAAACCGACCAGAACGGATGCCAAAACCAGCGCGGCCAGAACAATGAGCCCGACCATCCACCACATGGTTTTCAGTATGCCCGAACCGACCTCCGCCGGACGCACACCACGGCCGTCGGAAAGCGATGACAACCGCGAAAAGTACTTGACACCAGTCAAATTCCGTTTTGCCCGTTTCCCGAGCTTCCCGATAATCCGTGATCGAGGACACAGTTTCGGATACCGAACCGGGACGAGAGCGTGACTGGAACCGCGCCTCGGTGCATCCTGTCAGGTATGGAATCCGCTGTTTCGGCCGAACCCGCCGACGGAAGCACCCTCACACACCCGTGGGGCGGGACAAGCAACATCACCGACCTCGGCGGTGATGTTCACTGGATCGACTTCGGCGGTCCCAGCGGAGCGCCGCCCATCGTGCTCGTTCACGGACTGGGCGGCTCGCACCTGAACTGGGTGCGGGTGGCACCGACGCTGGCGGCGCGCACGCGTGTGTACGCACTGGATCTCGCCGGATTCGGACTCACCTCTGCCCGTGGGCGGCACACCGGCGTCGACGCCAACGCAGCACTCCTGAATCGCTTTCTCGAGACAGTAGTAGGTGAACCTGCCGTCCTGTTCGGCAATTCGATGGGGGGAATGGTCTCGGCAATCTCGACCCATGCCAATCCCGAATCAGTTGCCGGCCTGGTGCTGGTGGATCCGGCGCTCCCCCTGCCCGTCCAACTTCCCGACCTGACCGTCGCCGCCCAATTCGCGCTCTACTCGATGCCGTACGTCGGTGAGCAGGTTCTCGGCTTCGGACGCCGGAAGATGTCCGACCGGCAGTTGGCCGCTCAGATGACCAGATTGTGTTTTGCCGATCCGACGCGAGCAGACCCCGCGGTCCTCGACGCGGGCGCTGCCTTGACTGCGATTCGTCGCGGCGAACCCACTCAGGATGCCGAGTTCCTGCAGGCAGCACGGTCACTGTTGATGACCCTCGCCCGTCCGGCCTCTTATCGAAAGACACTGCGAGAGATCGCGACTCCGACGCTCCTGATACACGGCGATCGCGATCGGCTTGTCCCGGTCGAGGCTGCCCGGGCAGCCGCCGCCGCACATCCACACTGGACCACCATCATTCTCGGCGATACCGGCCACACCCCTCAGTTGGAGATTCCGGACGAGTTTTCACGTCATGCGCTCGCGTGGCTCGATCGCACGGGGCTGATCACGAGCTGACAAGTACCGGCACTACACCCGCGGAACGGCCTCGCCGATCGAGCAAGTGCCCCATCAACTTCGGCGTATCAAGGACGATTCGGCGATCGACTACGTCGGCAGGTCCGGCCCACCGGTAAGCGCGAACGGTCAAATACTCCAAAGCTCTCGAGCCCTGGGAATGTGTCGGGGTACGCGCGTAGCGTGAGATTCGCGCCTTCCTCGGCCAAGCATTTGCGCGACCCGTACTTGTGTATCCGTTTCGGTAAAGGAGAGTTTCAGATGCCCGCACGCACAGCGCTCGACGGAACACCCTGTTGGATCGACCTCACCAGCTCCGATACCGAGGTCGCCAAATCCTTCTACACCAACGTGTTCGGTTGGCAGACTGACACAAACGACGACCCGCAGTACGGCGGCTACGCGATCTTCAGCAAAGACGGGCAGCCCATCGCCGGGCTCGGACCTCAGCAGGAGGGAAACCCGTACGGCAACGTCTGGACCACCTACATCTCCTCGACTGATGCGGCAACGTCGGCGTCCAAGGCCGAAGCCGCGGGCGGAATGATCATGATGCCGTCGATGCAGGTCGGTCCCCAGGGCAGCATGGCGATCGTGGGCGATCCTGCCGGTGCAGTCGTCGGTATCTGGCAGGCAGATCAGCACCACGGCTTCGGTCTGGTCGGCGAGGCCGGAGCCCCGGTGTGGCACGAGACTTTGTCCAAGAACTACGCCGCGGTCCTGCCGTTCTACACCGACGTGTTCGGCTGGACTTACGAGTCCATCGGCGACAGCGACGAGTTCCGGTACTCACAGGCCAAGCAGGGCGACACCGTCGTCGCCGGTTTGATGGATGCCAGCTCGTTCCTCCCGGCAGAGGTGCCGTCGTTCTGGCAGGTGTACTTCGGGGCGGACGACACCGATGCGGCCGTCGCCAAGGTCGTCGAATTCGGCGGCAGCGTCTTGCGCGATCCCGAGGACACGCCCTTCGGCCGTCTCGCGTCGGTGGCCGATCCACTCGGTGCCAAGTTCCAGATCTCCACGATCATGGAGTGAATCTCCGCGCAGAGGCCGCACCGGCCCGCGGTCTCTGCGCGCTGATCATCTGGAAAGTCCCGATTTGACCGCACGGATTTGAACACTCGCCCAGAAGGTATGCAGTTTTCTGCGTCCAACGCCTAATCTCATGGGATGCCCGCCCCCGCCCCTCTCCTCGATGTGTACTCGCAGCCGACTCTGTCGACGCTTGCGCCGTCGGTACTCGCTTCTCTCGGAGTGAGCGGCGAAGCGAACCGTCTCGATCTACAGCCCAGCCAGAAGACTGTAATTCTGCTGGTAGACGGGATGGGCGCGAACTTGCTCGCCCGCAACGCCGAACACGCACCATTCCTGAACTCACTGATCGGAACGCCCATACGGGCAGGATTCCCCACGACGACGGCCACCAGCATCGTCTCGTTGGGGACCGGGCTGCCCTCGGGGGCGCACGGAATCACCGGTTACCAGTCTTACGTCGAAGAAGCCGATTCGGTGTTCAACTGGCTGGGTTGGCACAGCGCGGGCAAGAAGGAATCTCAGACCGACTCCATCGTCCCGGAGACCCTGCAGCCGCAGGCCACGACCTTCGATCGTGCCGCGGCCGCCGGCATCACCGTCACTACCGTCGTTCCGTCCAAATTCGACGGCAGCGGCCTCACCCGGGCGGGAATGCGCGGCGCCCAATTCGCCGGAATCCAGGCATACGGAGACCTCCTCGCTCGCACCGTGGCCGCGTCGAAATCTGCCGACCGTACGTTCACGTACTGCTACATCAGCGAGATCGATGCACTCGGCCACGTCTACGGCCCCGAGTCCGAGCCGTGGATTTTCCAACTGATGCTTGTCGATCGACTGGTCGAGCAACTCGCCGCCGCTCTCGGTCCGGACGTGAGATTGCTGGTGACGGCAGACCACGGAATGGTCGACGTGTTGGACGAGAACAAGATCGACTTCGACAACACTCCGATTCTGTCCAAAGATGTACTCGCTCTTGCCGGTGAACCTAGATGTCGTCACATCCACACCCGAGAAGGCGCTGCACAAGATGTTGCGGACCGCTGGCGCGCCGAACTGGGTGACCGCATGTGGATCGGGACGAGATCCGAGGGCATAGTCGCAGGATTGTTCGGGCCTGCAGTGCATTCCGAGTATCACGGCCGGATCGGTGATGTCATCGCCATTGCGTCCGGGGACGTGGCCGTCGTACGTCGATCTGTCGAATCGGGACTGTCCGGCCTCCGTGGACAGCACGGCGCCCTCACTCCGGACGAACTGCTGGTACCGCTCTTGTCCTCAGGACAACAGTAGGGCCCGAGCCCGGCAAATCTCGGGAACACCGACGACCTTGCATGCGCCCAACAGGACGACTGCTCCGACGGCCGCACCCGCCGACAATGAAATAACAGCAGCAAGCCTGGGCTCGGGAACTCGGTTCTGAACCGCCACCACCAAAGCGAGCGCACAACCACCTGCCAGAATTGCCGCCGCCGAAATCCTTCCGACGGTAGCCTGCACGCGACGGAATCCCAACAGCCCGTATCGCTTTCGAAGCAGGATGTGGCCGAGCGCCGCTCCGCACACGTAGGAGAACGAGCCCGCCGCACAGACGGCCAGGACCAGCGTTTCGTCACTCGCCGACAGAGACGCAAGAAGAACGAGCGCCGTCTTGGCTACCACCATCACCAGCGCGATCACCGCGGGAGTTCGGGTGTTGTTGTCGGCGTAGAACACTCGAAGCTGAAGCATGACCATCGCAAAGGGCACCAGCCCGAATGCACTGACCGCAACGGCCGTCCCGATCAACCGGGCACTGCTGCCGTCGACCCGGCCGAAGAAGATCAGGGTGGTCAACGAGGGGCCGAAGACCATGAGCGCCACCGTGACCGGAATCAGCGCCACCACTGAATACCGGGCTCCCCGGCCGAGATCGGATACGACGCCGACGTCGTCACCCGCAGCAACCGACCTGGCGATCCGCGGCATCAGCACCGTCAACAACGACACACCGAGAATGCCGTACGCCACTTGAAACAGCAGATCCGCGTGCGTGTACATCGAGTAGACGTGACGGGAGAGAGTGACCTTCATCGTCACCCACACACCGATCTGACCGGCAACGACGTACACAAGTACCCAACCGAGCAACGGCGCCCCGACGCGCACCGGGCGCCAGGTGTGCGGTACGACCCGCACGCGAAGGCGCCACCGAAACCCGTTGCGGTGCAGCGCTCGAGCAACGACGGCGGTTTGCGCCACGATCCCGAGCAGAGTGCCGATACCGATCACCAGAACCTGCGCGGTGGTCATCGACTCGGGAGTCAGAGTAACCGGCCCCGGGATGCACAGGAAGACCGCGACCGTCACCAGAAGGACGACGTTGTTGATCACCGGCGCCCAGGCCGGCGCGCCGAACACTGATCGAACACTGAGTACTGCCGTCATCATCGCCGTGACGCCGTAGAAGAAGATCTCCGGCAGAAGCAAGTACGCGAAGAGCGTCGTCAACTCTCGTTGAGCCGGATCATCGATCACAGCCGAGACCAGAGGCGGCGCGCACACCACCGCCACTACCGTCACGAGCGCAAGAGCAAGCGCTCCGACGGTGAGAACGCGCTGCGTCTGCTCTCGTTCGAGCGTCCGCCCACGACTTCGCTGCCGTGTCAGATACGGAAGCAGAACGCTGGCGAGAATTCCGCCGAGGAGGAGCTGATAGACCATGTTCGGGAAGCTGTTGGCCGCGTTGTACGCATCACTGACCAGGGCGATGCCGAGGACCGCGGCAAGGGCAAGGGTGCGGACGAAGCCGGTGATCCGACTGACCGTGCTGGCGAGCGCCACTTGCCCGCCCATCTTCGCCAAGCTGCCGCCCGTCACACCCATACGTTCGGACTCCCCCATACTCTCGACCATCTCGCCAGAGTGCCACATCGCAGAGGTACGACGATCTGGACGGAAACGGAAGAGCGCCCCGAACCGTGGGGTTCGAGGCGCTCGTCACGAGAGAAGATCAGGCTGATTCCGCTCCAGCCAACGGCGGCATGACGACAACCTGGCCGGCGAAGGACAGACCCGCACCGAAGGCGAGAAGCAATGCCTTGTCGCCCGGCTTGCACTGGCCGTCGCGCAGCATCTGCTCCATGGCGAGCGGGATCGAGGCCGCGGACGTGTTGCCCGTCTCGGCGATGTCGTTGGAGACGGGGAAGCCCTCGGGCAGCTTCATGCTGCGAGCGATGACCTCGTTGATGCGCTGGTTTGCCTGGTGCGGCACAAAAGCGTCGATGTCCTCGATACCCAGCCCCGACTTCTCCAGGGTGCGAGTGGCGACCTTGCCCATCTCGAAGGCAGCCCAGCGGAACACCGCGGTACCGGCCATCTTGATCCACGGCCGAGGTCCGGTCGGGTTCTTGGTGTAGTCGAGCCAGCTCGGCTCCTGAACGATGGCGTCGGACTGGCTGCCGTCCGAACCCCACTCGACCGGGCCGATTCCGACGGTATCGCTCGGGCCGACGACAACTGCGCCTGCGCCGTCACCGAAGATGAAGCGAACGCTGCGATCGGTGGGCTCGGTGGCCTCGCTCATCAACTCGACGCCGACGACGAGTACGTGATCAACCGTGCCGCCGCGAACGAGGTCGCTGGCCACGGCAAGGGCGGTACAGAAACCGGCGCAGCCTGCCGCGACGTCGAATGCAGCCGGACCCTTGATGCCGAGCTCGTGGGCGACGATGGACGCAGCCTGAGGAGTCTGCAGGTCCCACGTCGACGTCGCGATGATCACGGCGCCGATCTGCTCGGGAGCAATGCCGCTGACGTCCAGTGCTTTACGGGCCGCGCTGATCGACATCGCGAGGATGCCTTCACCTTCGCCGGAGAACCGGCGCGACTTGATACCCGATCGCGTCTGGATCCACTCGTCGGTGGAATCGATCAGCTCGCAGATCTCGTCGTTGGTCACGACTCGCTCCGGGCGGTGAACGCCGAGCCCGAGAAGGACGGACTGCCGACCTCCGGCCACACTGGCAATCGGCTTACCCATTGATCGATCTCCTCGTTGGTTTCTGGTGATGACGCGCATTCGACATCACACGTTACGTACAGGACATAAGCCCCTGCCTCTCAGGTCACCGTTCGATCACGGCAACAACATGAGGCTGGCTCACATTACGCTTCGGTCAGGTATGTAGTCCAGATCCACGATCAGGCGCGTAAATGAGCTAGAACTGCCAAAACACGACGATGCCCGCTTTCGGAAGCCGACAGGCCGAGTTTTGCGAAGATATTTCCTATGTGCTTGCTCACAGCAGTGTCGCTGACGACCAGTTTCCTGGCGATTTCCTGATTTCCCAGCCCCTCCGCCATCAGTCCGAGAACCTCGGACTCGCGTGGGGTCAGTGATCTGATCGGATCGTCGGCGCGTCGACGGCTCATCAGTTGGGATACGACCTCGGGATCCATCACGGTTCCGCCGTCGACGACCCGGTTCAATGCGTCGACGAACTCGGCTACCTTGCCGACCCGTTCCTTGAGCAGGTACCCGACCCCGCCGGCGCCTCCTGCCAACAATTCACCGGCGTAGCGATCCTCGACGTACGCGGAAAGGACCAGGACGGGAAAGCCCGGGCGAAGCTTGCGCACCTCGATCGCCGCTCGAAGCCCCTCGTTGGTGAAAGTAGGAGGCATCCGGACGTCGAGCACCGCGGCGTCGGGGGCGGTCTCCTCGAACACCGTGAGGAACTGTGCGGCGTCGGAGACGGCAGACACCTCGAAGCCCTCTCCGCGGAGCAGCAGTGCCAGCCCCTCTCGCAGGAGAGCGTCGTCCTCGGCAATCAGAATCCGCACGGTAGTTCCACCCTCATCGTTGTCGGTCCACCCTCCGGGCTCTCCAATACTGCGGTTCCTTCGAAAGCCTCGACCCGGCGTCGGATACCCGCCACGCCGCCGCCCGGGCGTTCGTTCGCGCCGCCCTGACCATCGTCGATCACGTCGATGAGCATCGTCTCACCCAACGAGTCGTCCGACGCCTCCGTCCGTGCCGTGACGGTGACGCTGCGCGCTCCGCTGTGTTTTGCGACGTTGGTCAAGGCCTCGGCGACGACGAAGTACGCAGCAGCCTCGACGGCAGCCGGGGCACGGCGGAGTTCGTCGATCTCGAGTACGCAGGGCACGGCGGAGCGCCCGGCGAGCGCGGAGATCGCGCCCTCCAGACCCAACTCGTCGAGGATCGGCGGGTAGATGTCGTGCACCAACGTCCGGAGTTCGCTCAACGCCTCGGTGGCCGCATCCTGGGCCCGATGCAGTTGTGGCAGAGCCTGGTCCGGATTGTTCTGCAACGACCGCTCGGCCATCCCCAACATCATCACCACCGCGACCAGACGGTTCTGCGCGCCGTCGTGCAGATCCCGCTCGATGCGCTTGAGTTCGGCCGAATGTGCGTCGAGCGCCGCAGCGCGGCTGGCCGTCAGGGCGGTGACGCGCTTCGAGAGGTCCGAACGCGTGTCCGGCGCAAGCAAAGTCGTGGTCGACCAGCTGATCCACTTCGCCATCGCGGGGATCAACCACCACGCGATCAGGAGGTACAGGATGCCGATCAACGGCATTCCGGCAGCGCCCAACCACGACGTCACGGGGTACGGATTGTTGACGGGTTCACCGGCGGGCATCTGCTGCCAGTACAGCGGGACGGCAATCGAATTGAGTGCACCGAGTGGCAGAGCAATGGTCAGCATCGCCGCGACGAAAGCCCCCAGACCATGAATCGACAGCCAGGCCGCGTCGCGCCTGGTCGACTGATCGGTGAGGAACCGGCGCCAATCCCCGAAGGTCGGATTGCTTGGCATCGGTGGGTATCGCTGCAGAACAGGGCGTCCGGTGTACGCAGCCGTTCTCTTGCGGGCCAGACCCGCCCACCACCGGAGCACCCGCACGTACGACGGCAACAGCAACCAGCCGACGATCAGAATCGAGAGCGACAGCAGAATGAGACCGACCATCAGCAAGAACAGGGAGACCACGGCTGCCGCACCCTCGACGAGCACGTACACCGCAGCCCTGGTTCTCTTCTTCACTGCCCCAGCATGCCGCACCTGATGCCGCGATCCACTACAGCTGGCTACACCATTGATTCGGGACCCTGCTGGATGTCGACGAATGCCGAATCTCCATAGCGTTCATCCCATGAAGAATCGACACTCGGTCCTCGCCCCGCCGGCCCCTGGTGCCACGGCCGCCCGAACATCCGCCGTGCGACTCGAAGGCGTCAGCAAGATCTACGGCAACGGCCGCGGCGCCGTGACCGCCCTCGACAACATCAGCCTCACCTTGCCGCGCAGCACCTTCACCGCCGTGATGGGCCCGTCCGGATCGGGCAAGAGCACTTTCCTGCACTGCGCCGCAGGGCTCGATCGACCGAGCAGCGGATCGGTGTGGCTGGGCGACACCGAGATCTCACAGCTGAAGCCGAAGGCCCGCAGCATCTTCCGTCGCGATCACATCGGTTTCGTCTTCCAGGCCTACAACCTGCTCGGCGCTCTCGACGTCGAGCAGAACGTCACGCTCCCCCTACTCCTCGCCGGACGACGAGCCGACAAGCAGTACCTGACCTTCGTCCTCGAATCCGTCGGACTCGGATCGCACCGCAAGCGCAAACCCTCCGAACTGTCCGGCGGTCAGCAGCAACGCGTCGCCATCGCGCGCGCCCTCGTCACTCACCCCGACGCACTCTTTGCCGACGAGCCGACCGGCGCCCTCGACTCCCGCAGCGCCAAGCAGGTTCTGGAGTTGTTGCGCCGGACAGCCGCCGAGTTCGATCAGACCATCGTCATGGTCACGCACGACCCGGTGGCCGCGTCGTACGCCGATCGTGTGCTGTTCCTCGCCGACGGGAAACTGGTCGGGCACATCGACCGCCCGACGCCGCAGCAGATCGCCGAGCGCATGACACACCTCGGGGACTGGTGATGATGAAAGCGCACACCTTTGCGCACCTGAAAGCGCATCGCTCCGGTTTCGTCGCCGTGTTCGTCTCCGTATTCTGCGCAGCGCTCCTCACCTGCGGTCTGGGTGTGCTGCTGGAATCGGGAGTGCGAGGCGGAGTCTCACCACATCTCTACGCCGGTGCCGACGCCGTCGTGAGTGCACCACAGGCGCTCGAGGTCAAGGAAGACGCCGATCAGCCTTTTGCCGAGCGAGTTCTCCTCGACGGCGATACCGTCCGCAAGCTCGATGCCCTCGATGTCACGGTGATTCCCGACATCTCCGTCCCCGTCAGCACCGCCGAGGGCGTCGTACTCGACGCACATCCTTGGAACACAGCACAACTGGCGCCGTACTCGCTCACCGAGGGGCGCGCTCCGCAGAGCCGAGACGAGGTGGTCTCGACCACGGGCGCCGCTCTCGGCGAGCAAATCACGCTGGCTCACGGCGCGATAGCCGACGAGTACACCGTCGTCGGCACAGCTGATTCGGCTTCGGTGCCGTCACCCGACCGTCCGGCACTCGTCTTCCTCGACGACGCAGAGGCCGAACGGTTGTGGCCGCACCAGAACGCTTTCACCGCAGTCGGATTGATCACTCCCGCAGGCGTGGATGCTGCCGCTCTCGCCCGCGATGCACTCGCCGGAACCGGCGCGGAGGTCTCGACCGGCACTGCGCGCGGAGGCATCGAATTCCTCGACGCCGGTGCTGCGCGGACCCAGTTGATCGTGCTCTGCGCGTCGTTTGCCGGTCTCGCGTTGATGGTCAGTATGTTCGTCGTTTCCAGCACGCTGTCGCTCTCGATCAACGCCAGACGCCGAGAGTTCGCTCTGTTGCGGGCAATCGGGGCCACCACGCGACAAGTCCACGTCATGATCGGACGTGAAGTGCTGCTCGTCGCGGCGGCTGCGGCGGCTCTCGGCGCGGTGCCCGGATACCTGCTCGCCCGATTCCTGGGTGCACAGTTTGCCGACGCCGGGGTCATGCCCACCGATTTCGCGCTGGCGTACAGCCCGCTTCCGGCGATCGCGGCTTTCCTGATCTGCGTACTCACTGCCCGCGCGGCAGCGGCGATCGCGGCACGACGACCGGCGAAGCTCGACCCCGTCGAAGCGCTTCGCGAATCCGAAAGCGGCCCGGCGAAACTGAGCCGCGGACGCATCGTCACCGGGCTGATCTTCGGCGCCGCCGGCCTCAGCGCGTGCGTGCTCCCCGCTTTCCTGCCCGGCAGCGTGGCAGCCGCTGGAGCCGGTTCGAGCGCACTGTTGTTGATCTTCTCGGTCGCACTGCTCGGCCCCTTGTTGGTGCGCGGCATCATCAAGGTGATCGGCGGTCCACTGCGCCGTAGTGGGTCGGCGTCCAAAGTTCTCGCTGCCGCCAACGCCGAATCCAATTCGAGACGGCTCTCGTCGGCGGTTGTTCCGTTGGCTCTCGCAATCGCACTGGGCTCGGTGCAGTTCTTCAGCCAGAGCACCGTCGCCGCCGAGGCGACCAACCAGTCGATCAAGGGCGTCACCGCCGACCTGATCGTCGGCGCGCCGGCCGGTATCGCTCCCTCGCTCCTCGACTCGATCGCATCGGTGCCTGGAGTGAGCGCGGCAAACCCGGTGGTCCGCAGTCAAGTCCTGCCGGTACCCAGCGGTGAGGAAGGCGGCTCAGCCGACAGCGCGATCGCTGCCCAGGGCATCGACGCCGCCAGCGCCGACGCGACCCTCGATCTCGCGGTGACCGAGGGCGACCTGAGCGCTCTGACCGGCGATACCGTTGCCGTGAGCGAAGACGGCGCCTTCACACTCGGAGCCAAGGTAGGTCAGCGCGTCGACCTCTATCTAGGGGACGGCACACTGGTGCATCCGATGGTCGTCGCAAGATACGGTCGCGGCCTCGGATTCGGGGACGTGACCATGCCGATCGAGACTTTGCGTCAGCACTCCACCGACGCTCTGATCGACACCGTTCTGGTTGCTGCGGAACCCGGACGGTCGGCCGAAGTCCAGCAGTCGTTGCGCTCGTTCCCCTCGATCGCCGCGATGAACCAGGACCAGTTCGGGGCCGCGGGCGAAGATCAGCGTCGTATGCAGTCCTGGGTCAGCATCCTCGCCGTACTCGTCCTGCTCGGCTATCTCGCAGTCGCCGTCGTGAACACCCTGGTCGCCGCCACTGCCGAGCGTTCCCGCGAGTTCGCGCTCCTTCAACTGGTGGGCTCGCGGACGAGGCAGGTCCGAGCGATGATGCGCATCGAGTCGTTGATGGTGGTGGGAATCGCCGTCGTGGTCGGATCACTGATCGCCCTGCCGCCTCTGATGGGTATCGCCGTAGCGGTGTCCGGGCAGCCGATCCCGGCGATTTCACCGGCGATCTACGGTTCCATCGTCGCGGTGACCGCTGTTCTGGGATTTGTCTCCATCGCGATCCCGACGCGCGCCGCCCTTCGCAAGAACCCGATGGACGGAGTGCGTAACCACTGAGTGGCACTACCGTCGTCATCTATGGATGCGGCGGCCTGGGACAAGAAGTACGAAGAAACCGAGCTCGTCTGGGGCGCTCCTCCCAACGAACTGCTGGTGGAATACGCGACGGCCCTCCCCCACGGCCAGGCACTGGACCTGGCGTGTGGCGAGGGCCGTAACGCGTTGTGGCTCGCGACCCGCGGTTGGGAGGTCACCGGCATCGACTACTCGGCCGTCGCGATCGAGAAAGCCCGCACGATCGCGGCCCGCTCACCTCGATCGGTTCTCGAGCGGCTCGACTACCGATGCGGCGACGTCACCGTCGCGGATTACGCCTCCAGGAACGGGCAGGGATACGACTTGGCCCTGCTTCTTTACCTTCATCTGCCCGCACCACAACGGACCCTGGTTGTGAACCGTGCCATAAATTCTCTGAAACCTGATGGAATCCTCATGATTTTGGGGCACGACCGAAGCAACATCGACTACGGCGTCGGCGGACCGAAAGATCCCGAAATCCTTTACACACCAGAAGAATTGATGCAGGAGTTCCAAGGAAGGCTCGAGTTCGAGATCGCCGGAAATCCGCACAGACACACCGAAACGGGAATCGCGGTCGACGCGCTTGTCATCGGACGCAAATCCGGTGTTGGCAATGCAAAGAACGGCTAGTAACATGTATTAAGTTACCGACGAGTAATAAACTTCGGGCGGTACTAGGAGTGCTGGACCGCACCACCTCACTGGGAGAAGCAGAAGACATGGGCCATTACAAGAGCAACGTTCGGGACCTGGAGTTCAACCTCTTCGAGGTTCTCGGACTGGAGAAGCCACTGAGCGAAGGCGCTTGGGGCGACCTGGATGCCGACACTGTCCGCAACATGCTGGCAGAGGTCGCACGCCTGGCCGAGGGACCGCTTGGCGAATCTTTCGCCGACGCGGACCGCAACCCCCCTGTCTTCGATCCCGAGACGCACACCGTTGCACTTCCGGAATCCTTCAAGAAGTCGTTCAAGGCTCTGTGGGATGCCGAGTGGTACCGCATGGGACTGAGCGAAGAGGTCGGCGGCGTGCCGGTTCCCCGCTCCGTCGTGTGGGCCATCGGTGAGCTGATCCTGGGCGCACAGCCTGCAGCGCACATGTACCAGGCCGGACCCGCCTTCGCGGACGTGCTGTTCAACAACGGCACCGAAGAGCAGAAGAAGTGGGCAGCCACCATCGTCGAACGCGGATGGGGCGCCACGATGGTCCTCACCGAGCCCGACGCCGGCTCCGACGTCGGTGCCGGACGCACCAAGGCGATCAAGCAGGACGACGGCTCCTGGCACATCGAGGGCGTCAAGCGCTTCATCACCTCGGCCGACTCGGACGACCTGTTCGAGAACATCTTCCACCTCGTTCTCGCTCGCCCCGAAGGCGCCGGACCCGGCACCAAGGGCCTGAGCCTGTTCTTCGTCCCGAAGACGCACTTCAACTTCGAGACCGAAGAGTTCGGCGAGCGTAACGGCGTCTTCGTCACCAACGTCGAACACAAGATGGGCCTGAAGGTCTCCGCCACATGTGAGGTCACCTTCGGCGGCCACGGCATCCCCGCACAGGGCTGGCTGGTCGGCGAGGTCCACAACGGCATCGCCCAGATGTTCGACGTCATCGAGCACGCTCGAATGATGGTCGGCACCAAGGCAATCGCCACCCTCTCCACCGGTTACCTCAACGCTCTCGATTACGCCAAGCAGCGTGTTCAGGGTGCTGACCTGACCCAGATGACCAACAAGGCAGCGCCGCGCGTGACCATCACGCACCACCCCGACGTGCGTCGCAGCCTGGCAATGCAGAAGGCATACGCCGAAGGCCTGCGCGCGGTGTACCTCTACACCGCAGCACACCAGGACGAGGTTGTCGCCCAGCTCGTCTCGGGCGCAGACAAGGACACCGCGTTCCGCGTCAACGACCTGCTGCTCCCGATCGTCAAGGGCGTCGGCTCCGAGCGTGCGTACCAGTACCTGACGGACAGCCTGCAGACCCTCGGTGGCTCCGGCTTCCTGCAGGACTACCCGATCGAGCAGTACATCCGCGACTCCAAGATCGACTCGCTGTACGAAGGCACCACGGCCATCCAGGCTCAGGACTTCTTCTTCCGCAAGATCGCTCGTGACCGCGGCGTCGCGCTCGCTCACGTTGCCGGACAGATCAAGACCTTCATCGACAGCGAAGCCGGCAACGGTCGCCTGAAGGCGGAGCGCGCGCTGCTCGCCACCGCACTCGAAGACGTCCAGGCCATGGCTGCCACGCTCACCGGCTTCCTCATGGGAGCTCAGGAGCAGCCCACCGAGCTGTACAAGGTCGGCCTCGGCTCCGTCCGCTTCCTGATGTCCGTCGGCGACCTGCTCATCGGCTGGCAGCTCCTCCGCCAGTCCGAGATCGCTCTCGCGGCACTCGACAACGGCGCTTCCGACAAGGACAAGGGCTTCTACGAGGGCAAGGTCGCCATCGCGTCCTTCTTCACCAAGAACGTCCTGCCCGAGCTCACCGCTTCACGCGAGATCATCGCGAACACCGAGAACGACATCATGGAGATCGACGAAGCAGCATTCTGATTCGTTCCTGATTCATGAAAAGTGCCGGTCCCGAGAATGTTTCGGGACCGGCATTTTCATGCTCGGCAGTCAAGGCAATCTGTGGTCATCTGCGCTCGACGGTCGGGCAACTGATCTGTGCGGACAGTACGGACGTCGTCGGTTGTTCGCCGGGCCGTGCCGCCGTTCCTACCAGGGAAAGCGCCACGCGCCTGCGGTCCGGAGAACTGACTATTTCGATGGAATTGTCGACGCCGCCGCCGAAGGACACGAACTGTCCGCTCTGATCCGAGAACATCATCGTCGCCCCGGACTGACCTGGTTCCGGGTTTTCGTTCACGTAGACCTGCAACTGGAAATCACGCCCCGGATATTCGCCGCCGCCGTCGTACTCGTAGAAGGAACTCGTGTGCACCTCGTAGGCCCACTGGCGGTGACCGGCGGGCAGCGAATCCGCCCAGTTGTGCTCGAAACACGTGACGGATCCGGGCAGCGAGACATTGGCTGCGCCGCTCCACCCACCGGACAGGGTGATGGCTCCGTATGGCGCTGCTTCGGACTCGTGCCGATCGGAAGGCAAGGGCGGAACGGTCACGGGTCCGACATTGCGACCGGTGAACTCGAAAAGCCTCTCGCTCGACACGAACGGGGGCGACTCGCGCTCACCGGCACAGGAGACAACTGACAGGGCGGCCATGACCAGTAACGCGCACATACCGCGTCTACGAACCGGCACCTCGACACCCCCTGTCCGTTTCCAACAGAATACATACCGTTCGGTCTCCAAGTTACCGATCGTGTCCGACACATCCCATTCGTGGGACCGCTCACCCGCTACCGATGTGATTGGGTGAGCACGAACGTCCACTGAACCAGCACTCGGTTCTTTCGAAGGCCGAGTAGATCAACAGACAGGTGATCATCGTGGTCGCACCAGAGCACGCACAACTCGATTACGCCCCTGAACTGGCATTGACCGCCACGGACTTGGCGCTCGACGGCCCATGGGGGCCGGTGTTCGGACCCGTCAATCTCGAGATTCGTGCAGGCGGTGTGACCATCCTCGAAGGCTCCGCCGGTTCAGGACGTACGTCCTTACTTCTGACACTCAGCGGACGAATGAAAGCCAGTTCCGGATCACTGTCCGTCTTCGGTCGAACGCGTCCCCGAGAGATCTTCGAGATCGCCGGGGTCGCCGGGTTCGAGGACATCGACGAGCTTGCCGAGTCCGTCACCGTCCGAGATCTGATCACCGAACAAATTCGCTGGGATGCGCCCTGGTACAAGCTCATCGGACGTGCCGGAGACCGCGAACTCGAAGCGGTGTGCGCTCCCGCCTTCGGCGATCATCCCTTACCTGCGCTCGGCCGGTACGTCAGCGATCTCGGGGAACTCGAGGCGACCCTGCTGCGTATCGCCGTCGCGAACACGAAGAAGCCGGCCCTGCTCGTCGTCGACGATCTCGAACAGGTGCGGCGCGACTCCGAACGCGCGTACCTCGTCGAGCGACTCGTCGAGATGGGGAGCTACCAGACCATCATCGCGTCGACCGTCAACCCGCTGCCCGACGGATCACCCATCGATGCCGTCGCCCTGCTCCAAGAAGTCACCAATCCCGACCAAGAAGGGGCGAGGTAACCGCGATGCTCGCTGGAATGTCTCTCGGAACCGAACTCAAGCGGTTCTCCCGCGGCGCGATGCCCAGGATCGCACTCGTCACCATCATCTTGATGCCACTGCTGTACGGCGCAATGTACCTGTGGGCCTTCTGGAATCCGTTCGGTGAGGTCAACAAGGTCCCCGTCGCACTGGTCAACACCGACCGCGGTGCAATGGTGCAGGGTCAAGAGCTCAAGGCTGGCGACGAAGTAAGCCAAGCACTTCTCGATTCCGGTGAGCTCGATCTCCACCTGGTCTCACAGCAGGAAGCCGAACAGGGAGTCTCGGACGGGACGTACTACTTCTCTCTCACTCTGCCCGAGAATTTCAGCGAGGCCGTTGCCTCCCCGACGTCCAAGGACCCCCACAAAGCTCAGTTGCAGTTCACCTTCAACGACGTCAACAACTACCTCGGCACCATCATCGGCCAAAATGCCGCCCAGCAGGTTCTCAGTCAAGTCAGCGACAAGATCGGCGCGCAGTCCGTCGAGACGGTTCTGGTCGGATTGACCGATGCGGGTGCAGGTTTGAAGCAGGCCGCCGACGGAGCACTCCAGCTCTCGGCCGGAGTGAACACTGCCAACGCCGGAGCCGGCGAATTGGCGTCGGGCTCGAAAACGCTGGCCGACAACATGGTTACCGCACGTGACGGTGCAGCCACTCTTGCCGGCGGTACAGCGCAACTCTCGACCGGTATCAATACCGCCACGGACGGCGTCCTCGCACTGACCGACGGTTTGGGGCAACTCGATCTCGGAGCCGTCCAACTGGGCGACGGCGCAAGCCAACTCAGTGGTGGCGTCACCCAGGTCGTCGACCAACTGAGCGTCCTCGGGAACACACAAGCAGACGTCGCACAGCTGGTCGGGCAGGCGGTGGCCAGCCTTCGGCTGAACCCGGATCCTGTCAGCCAACAGATCGCCAATGCCCTCGCGCCTGCCCAGGACATGCTGCGCACTCAGGGTTTCGGTGAAGCGACCATGGGCCAACTAGGCGAACTCAAGAGCGGTGCACAACAACTCGCTTACCAACTCGACGATCCGTCGAGCACCTTCCGAGCAGGGCTGAATGCCGCGGCCAACGGCGGCGGTGAACTCCGCAACGGCCTGGTGCAGCTGCGTGACGGCGGTCAGCAAGTCAACGACGGCGCTCAAACCCTCAGCAGTGGACTGGTTCAACTCACCGACGGCAGCGTCCAACTCTCCGATGGTGCAGCCAAACTCGCCGACGGCACCGAGCAACTCCGTGCCGGGTCTGCCGAACTCGCGACCAAACTCACCGAGGGCGCCGGTCAGGTTCCCAGTTGGACCGATCAGCAGCGAACCGCAACCGCTCAAACCCTCTCCAGCCCGGTCGAACTACAGGAGACCTACGAGAACCGGGCAAGCACCTTCGGTACCGGTTTTGCTCCGTTCTTCCTGCCCCTCGCGCTGTTCGTGGGCGGCATCATCACCTGGATGCTGCTCAAGCCGCTCCAGAACCGGCCCATCGCAAACGGACTCGGCGCGCTGCGAGTGGTCCTCGCCTCGTACTGGCCGGCATTGCTCATCGGCATCTGCCAGGTGATCGTGATGTACCTGGTCGTGCACTTCGCCGTCGGCCTGCACCCCACACACGCCCTCGGCACCGTCGGATTCCTGATGCTCATCACTGCCACGTATATGGCGTTGATCCAGGCATTCAACGCCATCTTCGGAGTATCCGTCGGACGCGTCATCACCCTGGCGTTCCTGATGCTGCAACTGGTTTCGGCCGGCGGCATCTATCCCGTCGAAACCACCGCGAAACCGTTCCAGATCATCCACCCCTTCGACCCGATGACCTACGCGGTGAACGGGCTACGACAACTCACCGTCGGCGGTATCGACTCGAGACTGTGGGTCTCGATCGCCGTCCTCGGCGGCCTTCTCGTCGCCTCACTCGGGGCCAGTTCACTTGCTGCACGCCGAAATCGGCAATGGACCATGGACAGGCTGCATCCGCCGATCGAAGTCTAGGTCAGGGTCTCCGGCCAAGGCTCCACGGTCAGCGCAGGCCATTCCCCGCGCCACCGTGCCGCCTTGGCCTCGTAAACCTCTCTCGGTGCCAGCACCGGGTTGGGACGGACGATCATGTCGAAAAGATCGTCGTATCCATGCGGGGCATACACGTCCACAGTGCCGCCCGCAGACTTGGTGATCCCGAAACAGCAAGTTGTGGAAGCGAAGTGGTCGATAGCGTCGCGGCAACTGGTGAACGGAACGCCGGGAATCCCGAAATGCTGCTCGTACCACAGGTGCACGCGGGCTTCGTTGCGTACTTCGACATCGGCATCCACATCGGCGAACAGTTCTGCCGCCGAACGAATCACACGGTCCTCCGCGTCGTAGCTCAGATCGCCGGCGTCGAAATAGAAGAGGTCGTAGTCCTTGATTCCGGCGCCGAGGTCACGGCCGTCGATGTGATTCCAGACGGTTTGGAAGAGCCCACCCGCCGTCAGGTACCACTCCGACAATCCCAGCTTCGGCGCCCGATCCACGATCGTTGCGACCACTGGATTGGCCAGGGCGATCTCGAGAAATCGTTCACGCATGCTCTTCAGCCTCTCATATGACAAGTAAACTTGACATCATGTGACAAGTATTCTTTACTTTTCCTATGACTGGAAAGGTCGGCGACAACAACGTGCGGGAGCACCGACGCCTCGCCGGCCTCACCCAGGCGCAACTGGCCACGGCAGGTCAGGTGAGCAGACAGAGCATCGTCTCCGTCGAACGCGGCGACTACGCACCGAGTGTCTACCTGGCACTTCGCCTGGCACTGGCACTGGGGACCACCGTCGAAGCGCTCTTCCCCTTACCCGAATCGGCACTCACCGCAGAAATTCCAGAGGAGACGGCATGAGCACCATGATGAAGGCAATGCGGTTCGTCGGAGATCTGGACGACGACTTCTACAAGGACGAGCGGCAGCGCGACGTCTGGAACGAAGCCTCGGCGGTGGGATTGCAGAGTGTCTTCTGGGCAGTCTTCGTCAGCTCGGCGATTCTGCCCTGGGTCGCCGGCCGAACAGGGGCGTGGATCTCGCTCGCGCTGCTGATCGTCGCGCTGTTCGGCTCGGTGGTCACGATTGTCTATGCACTTCGGCGCGACGTCGATGTCTACGTGTTGTCCAACTACAACCGTCCCCGGGTCGTGATCAGCATCGCGCTGTACCTCGTCGCGGCAGTCGGCATCATGGCGCGCCTCAAATTCGATTCGTACGAAGAATCGTCCACGTGGGTCGGCGCTCTCGTCGGCGGAATCGTCGGTGGCGGCGTCGCAATCGCGGCAGTCAAGCTTCACCAGCAGCGCGCCAAGCGACGCGAAGCGGCCGAAGAACTTCTCTGAATTCCGGAAGTCTGCCCGGCACAACGGAATCCATAGAGTTGGTAAAATCGTGCCAGGTCAACCGATCGCGAGTAACGTCGAAACGGTGAGCACTCGCCTCGGATACCAGATGCCCAACTTCAGCTACGGCGGTCCGGTCAAGGACCTCTTCCCCACCGTCATAGCGCAGGCCCGCGAAGCCGAAGCCGCAGGCTTCGACACTGCATTCGTGATGGATCACTTCTACCAACTCCCCGGAATCGGAGCGCCGGACGCCCCGATGCTCGAGGCCTACTCCGCGCTCTCCGCGCTGGCGACGGCCACCGAGACCATCCAGTTGTCTGCACTGGTCACGGGAAACACCTACCGCAATCCGCCCATGCTCGCCAAGACCGTCACCACCCTCGACGTGGTGAGCGGCGGTCGGGCCATCCTGGGCATCGGCGCCGGTTGGTTCGAACTCGAACACAATTCGTTCGGATACGAGTTCGGAACGTTCACCGAGCGCTTCCAGAAGCTCGACGAAGCACTGCAGATCATCGCGCCGATGCTCCGCGGTGAGCGCCCCACCTTCGACGGCAAGTGGTACCACGTCGAGGACGCCATCAACGAGCCTCGAGTCCGCGACGACCTGCCGATCCTGCTCGGCGGTGGCGGTGAGAAGAAGACGTTCGGCCTCGCCGCTCGCTTCGCGGATCACCTCAACATCATCTGCGATCCCTCGGAACTGCCGCGCAAGATGGAAGCACTTGCGGCACGCTGCGACGAAGCCGGTCGCGATCCCGCAACCCTCGAGACCAGCTTCCTCACGTTCATGATGATCGACGAGGACGGCGACAAGGCTCGCGCGCATCAGCGAACGTTTCTCGCGGAGCGTGGACTCGACATCACCACGGCGCCGGAAGACGTGGTCGCCAAGGCCACCGAACGCCATTTCGTCGGCAGCCCGGACGACGTCGCCGAGCAGGTTCAGACGCGCATCCTCGACCACGGCATCGACGGCGTCGTGATCAACCTGATCACCAACGGCGAAGAGCCAGGCATCGTCGACCTCGCGGGCCGCTCCCTCGGCCCACTCGTCGGCAAGTAGTTCCCTACTCGCACTTCACGATCGGCACCGGGTCGTACTTGACGGTCCGGGTGTTCGAGGAAATCTCGGCGCCACTCGCGTGGTCGGTGATCACGCGGGTGTCGCTGACCGTGAATCCGGGCGCACCGCTCGAAGCCACACAACCAGGCCCCTCCGGCAACGTCACGGTGTTCGGCGACGTCGGCGACGTACGCGGGCCGGTCGTCGAAGCGACATCGACGGTTTTGGTTCCCCAGATCCGAACGGTGATGTTCGACGACGTCGCAATCGTCTCGATCATCACGCCGGTCTTCGCCGGATTACGGAACTGCAAGTCGATCGCTCCATCGAAGATGGTCGCCTCACGCGCCTCGGGGTACCGCGAGATGTAGTAACTGTGCTCGGTGTGCGCGACGTCGTCCATGCCTGCGAAATACGTCGCGTTGTAGAGCGTCGTCGCGAGCTGGCTGATACCGCCGCCGACAGCCTTGTCCGGGCGACCATTGTTGATGATCCCCGACTCGACGTATCCCTGAGCCGCACCGCGCGGGCCCGTGTACTCGTTGAGCGAGAACGTATCCCCTGGCTTGATCACGGCCCCGTCGATCTCCGATGCGGCCAGGCCGATATTCACACCAGACGCGTATTCGAAACCACCGGTGGTGAATTCGCCGATCACCTCGTTGATGCCGAGGGCATCCGCGGCTTCGGTGGTCAACGCCGGCGGGACCGGTCCGTACACGGCGGGTGTTGCCCGAGAAGCCGTGCTGCCCAGCAGAACCGGAAGTTCCTTGACCGTGTCCGGCCAGTTGATCAGATCACCGACAACACCCGGCACAACCGACGGCTTACCACCGGCGAAGGTGAACGACGCGTCCTTGGGTTGTACTTCAGTCGATACCAACTGCGGAGTCAGAATCTTGATCGCAGCATCCGTGTTGTACTGCGGAGTCAGCCCACCCGAGCCGTCAGGGGTGAAGGTCAGAACCTCACCGATCTGGTCGACGCCGAGCGTCGCAACCTTGCCGTCACGGCCGTTGACCACGACATCACCCGAGGCAGCCGGAATGGCAATCTCCTGCAGTGCGCGATCGACACCGGCCTGAGTGACCGTCACCGGCACCTCGTCGACCGGAAGATCGACGACGCCACCGTCAGACCACTCCGCGGCGAACGTTGCGCCCGCCTGCTGCGTTTCGAGAGCCTGGCCGGCGGCAGGTGAAACACCCGTCGCCTTCCCACTCTCGAACACGACTGCGCCTTCGACGGGCGCACGATCGCTGTTCGCCGCAAGTTGCGACATCGAGGCATCCAACGCACCCTGGTCGACCGTCGACACCACGGGCACCTCGCGGGAGCCGAAGAACGACGTGATGCGGGTGATCGGGTTGATCGGCTGAGCGTTCACGCCCGAGAGCGTCGCCGACCAGTCGACGTCCACACCCGCAGATGCGGGAACGATCTCGGAATCGACGCCGCCGGCATGTACCGCTACCGGTTCGACGAGCCTTGGGCCGAGTTCGGCGCGCAGCGTGGCCTCTGCGTCGGCAGGCGTGAGATCACCGATGTCCACCCCGGCGACCTGGGTGCCGCGTGGTGTCTTCCCCGACGACGTGAAGATGTCCACTCCGTAGGCAATAACTGCGACGGCAAAGATGGCGCCGACTGCTATCGCCGGTTTGACCCACTTACGGGAAGACTCCGGAGCGGGCGCTTCTGGCTGTTGTTGCGGTGCTGGTGGTGCAACTGCCTCTGGTTCGCGGACAACAGGCTCGTACTGCTGCTGGATGGGTTCGAATTGCTGGGTGTCGTACTGCTGCACGAACTCGGGACGCGGCGGCTTCGGGGGAACCACCACTGCCGGGGGCTCGAACTGCTCTGTCTGCTCGTCGATGGCTTCTGTCGCCGGAGCCGAGTCGACTACTTCCGTCGGCGGTGCGTCCCCCGCTGGGACGAGTGGGATGACGGTGGTGACCTCGTTTGCCGATTCGTCGATGGCCGGTTCGACGATTGTGGGCTCGACGATTGTCGGCTCGTCTACTGCTTCGTCGACTGTCGCTTCTGTGGAATCGATTGCTTCTTCGTCGACAGGCCTTGGTGCTTCGGCTGGTTCAGGTTCTACTGATTCAGCCTCGACAACCGCCTCGGTGTCCTCAGGGGTCTTGGGTTCCTCGACCGACTCGGTCTCTTCGACCGCCTGAGGTTCCTCGACCGACTGAGGTTCCCCGACCGACTCGAGTTCCTGTTCCGGGAGGGACGAGTCCTCGCTGTTCGTCTTCTCGACGGACGGACCCTCTTCGTCACTCACCTGTTGGCTCCTCGCTGCATCAACCGTCGCTGCGGCGCTCACCGACAACTCAATACAGGATATCCGGACATACGAGAGCCCCGCGCTGCTGCCAGGTCGGGGGTCAGGCAGCAACACGGGGCTGTCATGAATATCGGTAGCTATTCTGCAGCGTTACACGCCTGCGCGAAAAAGTTTGCAAAGAGTTCGGGGATCCGGCCACCCCTCGTGGCCGGATCCCCGATTACGCATCCCCTCGCGACGATCACTGCAGGTGAGCGCAGTTTTCAGTCGCGTGGGGAGATTGTGGAGCGGTTACCGCTCGATGATCGCCGTGACACCCTGGCCACCGGCCGCACAGATCGAGATCAGACCGCGGCCCGAACCCTTCTCCGCGAGCATCTTTGCGAGGGAAGCCACAATACGTCCGCCGGTTGCCGCGAACGGGTGACCTGCAGCCAAGGACGATCCGTTGACATTGAGCTTGCTTCGGTCGATCGATCCCAACGCGCCGTCGAGGCCGAGGCGTTCCTTGCAGTACTCGTCGGACTCGAAGGCCTGCAGGGTTGCCAGAACCACCGAAGCGAAGGCTTCGTGGATCTCGTAGTAATCGAAGTCCTGCAAGGTCAGACCGTTGCGGGCCAGCAAACGCGGAATCGCGTACGTGGGAGCCATGAGCAACCCGTCTTTGCCGTGGACGTAGTCGACGGCAGCGGTTTCGGAATCGACGAGGTGCGCCAGAACCGGAAGATTGCGCTCGGCTGCCCACTCGTCGGTGGAGAGGAGGACTGCAGAAGCGCCGTCGGTGAGCGGCGTCGAGTTGCCTGCCGTCATCGTCGCGTCGCCGAGCTTGGTACCGAAGACAGGCTTGAGCGTCGACAGCTTCTCGACGGTCGAACCGGGACGGAGGTTGTCGTCGCGGGTCAGGCCGAGGAACGGGGTGACGAGGTCGTCGAAGAAACCGCGGTCGTAGGCAGCCGCCATGTTCTTGTGGCTGGCAGCGGCAAGTTCGTCCTGGTCCTCGCGCTTGATGCCGAATTCCTTGGCGGTGATCGCAGCGTGGTCACCCATCGACTTGCCGGTGCGAGGCTCGCCGTTGCGTGGAATTTCGAGGCCGAGCATGCCCGCACGCACGTTGCCGAGCAGCTTGATGCGGTCGCCCGTGGACTTCGCACGGTTTAGGGAAAGCAGGAACTCGCGCGCCTGATCGTTGACGCCGATCGGGGCGTCGGACGTGGTGTCCGTGCCGCCGCCGATGCCCGAATCGATGCGGCCGGCTGAAATGGCGTCGCCGACGGCGATGATCGACTGCAGTCCCGTGCCACACGCCTGCTGAAGGTCGTACGCCGACGTGTACGGGCTCAGCGCGCTGCCGAGAACGGACTCGCGAATGAGATTGAAATCACGGCTGTGCTTGAGCACCGCACCGCCGACGACCATGCCGAGCTTCTCGCCCTGCAGATTGAATCGGCTCACCAGACCGTCGAGCGTCGCAGTGAACATGTCCTGGTTGGACGCCTGTGCGTACGCCTTGTCCGAGCGTGCGAACGGAATGCGATTTCCGCCGACGATCGCAACCGGACGGCGCTGACCTGCGGACTTCGCAGCGGCTGCGGCCGGTGCGGTGCGCGGTGCGGCGGGCTTTGCGTTTGAACGGGCTTTGCTTGTCACTTGCGTCTCCAAGGATGGTGCGATTACCTGTTGAAGACTATTCTTACTCAGTAGTAAGTTACTTGTCTATCGCCGCATTCTTCCGATTGCCCGGTGAGAGACAACCCGAAACACAACAGAAGGTAGGACCGTGGCAGCCAGCAAGGGAGCTCCCGACCTCTATTCACAGTTCCTCTCGTCCGCCCCCGGCGCATTCATCGCGTCGAAGGCCGGCCTGCCCAGGCCCGAGAACCTGCGTCGCTACAAAGCAGGGGAACCCGCACTCGCCGGACCTGTCCTCATCGGCGGCAAGGGTCGGCTCGCAGAACCACTTCGCGTACTGCTCTCCGACTACCCGGCCGCTCAGGCACACGACAGCAGCTTCGGCGGACTCGTGTTCGACGCCACCGGAATCACTCAGGTCAGCGAGCTCGAGCAGCTGTTCGAGTTCTTCCAGCCCGTGATCCGCAACCTCGCACCGTCGGCTCGCGTCGTCGTTCTCGGCACGACGCCGGAAGAAACGTCGAGCGTCGACGAGCATGTCGCGCAGCGCGCGCTCGAAGGCTTCACCCGCAGCGTCGGCAAGGAGATCAAGCGCGGCTCCACCGCTCAGCTGGTCTACGTCTCCCCCAAGGCGTCCACCGGACTGTCCGGCGTGGAATCGACTCTGCGCTTTCTCCTTTCGGCAAAGTCCGCCTTCGTCGACGGCCAGGTCATCGTCGTCGGTGCTGAAGATTCCGTCGCGCCCGCAAGCTGGGACAAGCCGCTCGAAGGAAAGGTTGCCGTCGTCACCGGCGCAGCCCGCGGCATCGGTGCCACAATCGCCGAGGTCCTGGCCCGCGACGGCGCACACGTGGTCTGCGCTGACATCCCGGCCGCCGGCGAAGCACTGTCCGAGACCGCGAACAAGGTCGGCGGCACGTCCCTCGCCCTCGACGTCACGGCGGCCGACGCAGCCGAGGTCCTCGCAGCTCACCTCCTCGAGCGTCACGGCGGAGCCGACATCATCGTCCACAACGCCGGCATCACCCGCGACAAGACCCTCGCCAACATGGACGAGGGCCGCTGGAACATGGTCATGAACGTCAATCTTCTTGCACCGCAGAAGATCACCGAGCACCTCGTCGAGAAGGGCGCCCTCAAGGAAAGCGGCCGCGTCGTCGACGTCTCCTCCATCGCCGGCATCGCGGGCAACCGCGGCCAGACCAACTACGGCACCTCCAAGGCCGGCGTCATCGGCCTCGTACACGCCGAAGCTCCCGTCCTGGCGAAGAAGAACATCACCATCAACGCCGTCGCACCGGGCTTCATCGAGACCGCCATGACCGCAGCCATCCCCTTCGCCACCCGCGAAGCCGGCCGCCGCATGAGCTCGCTCCTGCAGGGCGGCAAGACCGTCGACGTCGCCGAGACCGTCGCATACTTCGCCAGCCCGGCCTCCAATGCCGTTACGGGACAGGTCGTTCGCGTCTGCGGCCAGAGCCTCCTGGGCGCATGATGGCAACAAAGACCGTCGCGCTCACCGAGCAGCCAAAGACCATCGACATCTACTCCCGGGCGGTACTGGGATTGTTGCCGTGGAACAAGTCCAACTCGCGCTCGGTGCCACAGCAGACCTTCACCCTCACCGGACTGAAGGTCGACACCGACAATCTGGCGGCGTACTGCCGCGTGACCGGACTGCGATTCGGCGACACTCTGCCGATCACGTATCCCTTCACCTTGGCCTTCCCGACCGTGATGAAGCTGATGGTGTCGAAGGACTTCCCCTTCGCCGCCGTCGGCTCCGTTCACGCCGAGAACGTCATCGAATCGCTGCGGCCCATCTCCGTCAGCGAACCGCTTGACCTCTCGGTGCATGCCGAGAACCTGCGTGAGCACCGCAAGGGCCTGCTGATCGACGTGATCACCGAAATTCGGGTGGGACGGGAACTGGTCTGGCGACAGACCTCGAGCTTCCTGAACCAGCAGAAGACCTCCCTGTCCGGCCAGCCAGGTCCGGAGCCCAAGGCCGACGAGGTCCCGCCGATGCCGATGAGCACCATCCGCGTCGACCAGACCACGATCAGCAAGTACGCCGCCGTCTCCGGCGACCGCAATCCGATTCACGTCTCGTCTCTGGGCGCCAAGGCTTTCGGTTTCCCGAAGACCATTGCTCACGGAATGTGGAGTGCCGCGGCAGTTCTGCGGACCGTCGAGGGATCCGTCGCGGACAAGGTCACCTACAGCGTGCGTTTCGGCAAGCCGATTCTGCTACCGGCGACGCTGAATGCCTACGCTGATCGCACCGACGGCGGCTGGGATCTGTCGCTGCGTCACCCGAAGAAGGGCTACCCGCACGTCACGGCGACGCTGCGCTGACCTGAGTTTTGTCGGGTTTCCCACCCACCCCAATTGAGCGAACGTACCTTTCAGCGCCTTGGATGCGCGGAAAGGTACGTTCGCTCAGAGTGGTTTGGGGGCTATTCGGACTTCTTCTTGCCCGACAGGCCGCGCCACGCGAGGGATTCGAGTAGATCCGCTGCGGCATCCACTTCGATTTCCCCACCCGCGACCCGGTCGGCTACCGCCTCACCGGCGCCGACGAGCGCAATGGCGATGATCCCGTAATCGTGCGCGGCATCAGGATCCTTGGTGCTGGACTCGAGCAGATGCGCAGTCAACTCGATCAACCGATCGCGGCTGGACTGCACGGTTCCCGCAAAAGCCTGCTGCCCGACGGCCTGACGGTAGAGCACCATCCACGACTTGCGGTTTGCGCCCACGAACCCGAGGAAGCCCTCGAGAGCGGCGCGCAATTGTTCACGCGGAGTCAGGTTCGGCGCGCCGGCCGGGGCGAGCGCTTCGAGGAAGCGGAGCCCTTCACGATGAATGCACGCCGCGAACAGCTCTTCCTTCGAGCCGTAGTACAGGTACAGCATCGGCTTCGAGATCTCGGCTTTGGCTGCGATGGTGTCCATCGAAGTTTCGTGAAACCCCCTGTCGGAGAACACGTCCACAGCCGCGTCGAGCATCTGCTGCTCACGCACTGCGCGTGGCAGTCGCTTGGTACCGCCGGCCATGCTTCCTCCAACCACAGGGTAAATGTCGATCTTACTCTACGGTAAGATTGTGCGTCGAATCCTGACTTCGACTCAGCAGGTCACGGCACCTTTGGCAGTGGCAACTGTGACCACGGCCTGATCGACCCGCGCCTGCGGAAGCTCACCGGACGCGACGGCCTGCTCGAGATGGTCGAGCACCCGCGGAACGTCGTCGGTTGTCAGCCACAATGCCTGATCGACTCCAGCCACCAGCGCAGCCTGAACCGCGTCGGCAATATCGTATCGGTCGGTGATCGCCTGCATTCCGCTGAGGTCGTCGGTGAATACCGGGCCGGTGAACGGCGCTGCGCCGTAACCCACTCCGTCGCGAAGCAACGCGACGGCGGCGGGGCTGATACTGGCAGGGGTACCGGGCTCGGTCAGACCGGGAACCTCGAGGTGACCCATCATGACGCCGACTCCGGTTCCCGACAGCTCCCGGAAGGGAATCAGGTCCGACGCGATCAGATCCTGTAGCGGCGGCGTTGTCACCTCGCCCCGGTGCGAGTCACCCGACGCGCTGCCATGCCCGGGAAAGTGCTTGATCACCGGGAAGATTCCGGCATCGCGCATACCCTGCGCGTACGCACCGGCGTAGGCAACCACGGTCTGGGGGTCGTCGGAGTACGAGCGGTCCCCGATCACGGAGTCGTCGGGTTGGCTGCTGACGTCGACGTCGGGGGCGTAGTTGACGGTGATCCCGAGATCCTTCAACCCACGTCCACGCTCGAGTGCCATCTGGTACGTCTGTTCCACTGTCATGGTCTGCGCCGTTTCCCTGGCCGACGGATCGGGCCCGAGGATGTCCGCGACGCGGGAAACTCGTCCACCTTCTTCGTCGATCGTCACCATCAACGGCAACTTCGACGCCGAAGCAACCTGCGGCACTTCGCGATTGGTGAGCATCGACTGATCGGTCCAACTTCCGACGAAGATGCCGCCGATCTCCTCGTTCTGCACTATCGACAACGCGTCGTCGGTCCCGGTGACGCCGACGTTGAGCAGCTGGGCAAGTTTCTGACGCAGGGACAGTGAAGCCAGAAGGTCACTACCGCACGACGCGGCGACGGGCGCGGAGCTGGATGCCGCAGGCGTCGACGTGATCTCGGAGGTGGTGCTGGTCGGGGCGCTCGAAACCGGATCGGCGGTCCCGTTTTCGCCCGAGCATCCCGCAACCAACCCTCCGCATAAAGCAATGGTCGTCGCAGCCTTCAGAAACTTGATCCGCATACCTCGACCGTAACGGACCCGGTACCCATACACTCCCTCACGGGCACATCGGGACGGTAGCCTGGAAGAGAACCGATTCCCCCGCTGACGAGGAGGTCGTGATGCCACAAGGTCTGATGCTCATCGCGTACGACGGTTCCGACAACGCCAAGCGTGCAGTCGACTATGCGGGGCGTTTCCTCTCCGCCAATCGTGCTGTTCTCGTCACTGCCTGGGAGCCGATGGTTCGCCAGGCCGCTCGCATGTCCGGCCTGTCCGGGGTGATGCAACCGGAGTGGGTTCCCGACGACGACGTCGAGGACATCGCGTACACCGACGCCAAAGTCACCCTCGCCGAGGGCGTCGCACTGGCCGAGGCCGCAGGCCTGACCGTCGAAGGCAGAAGCGCCGAGTGCCGATCCGCGATCTGGTCTGCAATCTGCGAAACCGCAGACGAATTGGACGTCGACATCATCGTGACCGGCACCCGTGGCACTACGGGTTTGCGGTCGCTACTGCAGAGCAGCGTCGCGGATCATGTTCTGCGTCACAGTCATCGGCCGGTGTTGATCGTCCCTCCAGGGAAGTGACCTTCGCGCATTCCTGATCCGTGGCCGACTAGTGTCGAAGCCACCATGGACGGTTTTGTTCTCTCGCGCCCCGATCACAGCGTGGTCACCCGCGGCGTACGACGCAGCTTCGACAGCTCCGACGCGGCCACCCACGCTCTGTCGGCAGGTACGACAAAGCTGATCGTCGGAGCGCTCCCCTTCGACCCGGCTGCCGCAACCGCGTTGTACGAACCTGCCGAGGCGACGATCGCGTCGCGGCCGTGGCAACCGCGCGATCCCCAGGCCCTGCCGACGACCCGGGTTGACCGGGAGATCCCGTCGTCGTCGGAGCATCGTCGTCGGGTGGAAAAGTTGATCGGACGCCTCCGCAGCGGCGAGATCGACAAGGTTGTCGCGGCTCGCACTGTGGAACTTCGGACGCAGACCCCGATCTCCCCGACCGCGCTCGCCGCACGCATGGCGGCGCTCAATCCCGTCGCCAACACCTTTGCCGTCGACCTCTCTGCTGCGGGAGCCGAATTCGAGGGCCACAGCCTGGTCGGCGCGACGCCCGAAGTATTGGTCAGTCGACGCGGGCGCGTCGTGACATGTCGCCCGTTGGCCGGCACCACCAAGCGATCCGCCCACGCCGATCAAGACCGCGAGGCAGGCGAAAGCCTTCTGCATTCGACGAAGAATCTGGCCGAGCACGCCTTCGTGACGGCGTGGATCCGCGAGGTCCTGCAACCGATGTGCAGTGATCTGTCGGTACCGGCAACTCCCGAACTGACCAATACTCACGAGGTCTGGCACTTAGCCAGCCCGATCCGCGGCACGCTGCGAAACGACACCACTGCGCTCGACCTCGCCATCGCGCTGCATCCGACGCCCGCGCTGTGCGGAACACCCACCGACGCGGCACTGAAAGTCATCCGCGAGACCGAGGAGCCTCGGCGTTTCTACGGCGGCGCCGTGGGATGGTGCGACGAGGCCGGTGACGGCGATTGGGTGGTTGCCATCCGCTGCGCCGAGATCAGTGCTGACGGCCGCAACGCCTGGGCCAGCGCGGGTGGTGGAATTGTCGCCGAATCGGATCCGCAGGACGAACTCGACGAGACATCTACGAAACTGCGCACTCTGTTGACCGCGCTCGGTGCCGAAACCCTCGACTGACCAGCACGTCACGAGGGTAATCGTCCGGATTCTCGAGTGCGGGTGATACCTTGACCCGAGCAGTTCGTACGGGCCGGTAAGTCCGTCCGACCGCGAACGACCGACTAACGACCAATTGGGAGATCCGCGATGACGAAGTTCCTTGTCCCCGGTGTGGCCAGCGCTGTCATCGGTGCCGTTCTGGGTGCCGGCGTCATCTTCGGTGTCACGGCCGCCGCGTCGGACAACACTCGTCCCGAGATCGACCGCAGCGGAAACGCAGATTCTTCCGTGCTGAACCAGGTTGAGTACGGCAGCCGCTGAGAGCGCAGGCCTCGCGAGTTCCCGTTCTTCCGCCGACGCAGCGGTGTCTTCGGTAGACACCGCCCCGTCGGCAGAGCCCCTGTCGAAGCGGTGGCTGTTCGGCGCCTCCGTCGTAGCGTTTCTTCTCACTTTTCTGCAATCGCCGGGTCTGATCACCGCTGACACCAAGTACGACCTGACGCAGAATCCGTTCGGTTTTCTCGAACGCGCGTCGCATCAGTGGAGTAGTCAGGCCCCGCTCGGCCAGGTTCAGAACCAGGCCTACGGATATTTCTTTCCGCACGGGCCGTTCTTCGCCCTCGGCGAGTTGGCGAACGTTCCGCCGTGGATCACCCAGCGCATCTGGTGGGCGTTGCTTCTGATCGCAGGATTCTGGGGCATCATCCGAGTTGCCGAGGCTCTCGGTATCGGCAGCCGTAGTTCGCGCGTCATCGCAGCGGTTGCCTTTGTTCTTTCTCCCCGCGTCCTGACCACGCTCGGTTCGATTTCCTCGGAAACCCTGCCGATGATGTTGGCGCCGTGGGTGTTGTTGCCGGTGATTTTGGCCTTCGGCCCTGTGCGTGGAAAAGGAGTCCCTGGACTCCCTAACCGCTCACGGGGGTTGAGGCGGTTGGCCGCGCAATCCGCGCTTGCCGTCGCGCTCATGGGTTCGATCAATGCCGTCGCCACTGCCGCGGCCTGCCTGGTCGCGATCATCTGGTGGCTCTCGCACAAACCCAACCGAACATGGCTGAAGTTCACCGCGTGGTGGGCGCTGTTCGTCGCTCTCGGCACACTCTGGTGGATCGTGCCGCTACTGCTGCTCGGCAAGATCAGCCCACCGTTCCTCGACTACATCGAGTCCGCCGGTGTCACCACGCAATGGGCGTCGCTGGCCGAGATACTTCGCGGCACGGACAGTTGGACCCCGTTCGTCTCCCCCGAACGCATTGCCGGCGCCGTCCTGGTCACCCAGCCCGCAGCAGTTGTCGCCACCGGTCTGGTTGCCGCCGCCGGCCTCGCCGGGCTCTGCATGCGGTCCATGCCTGCTCGCGGCCGGCTGACACTCGTCCTGTTCGTCGGTATCACCGGCCTGGCCGCGGGATACGTTGGTGAACTCAGCTCGCCGGTGTCGGAGTCGGTACGCCTGTTCCTCGACTCGGCGGGTGCTCCGCTGCGCAACGTCCACAAGCTCGAGCCGTTGGTCCGTCTGCCGCTGGTGCTCGGACTCGCACACCTGCTGGCCAAAGTGCCACTACCGGGATCGGTTCCACTCGCCCGATGGCGCCGCGCGTTCGCCCATCCCGAGCGCGAACCGATGGTCGCACTGACCAGCCTGATCCTCGTTGCCCTCACCCTCTCGACTGCCTTGGCCTGGACGGGAAAGCTCGCTCCCCGCGGCGCTTACCCGGACGTTCCCTCGTACTGGAACGAAGCAGCGCAGTGGCTCGAGGACAACACCTCCCCCGGATCGGAAGCCGAACGTGCCCTGGTCGTCCCGGGAGCGCCCTTCGGCAGCCAGGTCTGGGGTCTGACGCGTGACGAACCGCTTCAGGCTTTGGCGAGTACGCCGTGGGCGGTGCGTGACTCGGTCCCGCTGACCCCTCCCGGCGCCATCCGAGCGCTCGATTCGGTGCAACGTCTCATCGCCGACGGACGTCCGTCGGACGGCCTCGCACAGACCTTGCTTGGGCAGGGCATCCACTACCTGGTGATGCGCAACGACCTCGACGGCGAAACGTCGCGCTCGGCCAGGCCGATACTCGTGCACCAGGCGGTCGAAGGCTCGCCGGGGATCGGGCGAGTCGCCCACTTCGGTGAAGACGACAGCCCCGAACCGATCGAAGGGCTGGTCGCGGACAGCGATCTGCGTCCCGGTTACCCGGCCATCGAAATCTTCGAGGTCACCCCGCCCGACGGCACCCCGGCGGTCAGTGGCCCGTACTCCGTCGACCTGAACCAGGTTCCGCGTGTACAAGGTGGGCCGGAATCGTCTGTACGACTTCACGAAAGCGGGCTGGTTCCGGGGACCGGGCCGATGATTCTCGCCGCCGACGCCGAAGCTGCGGGACTGCCCGTCGATTCTGTCACCGTCACCGACACACCGCGCGATCGAGAAACCGATTTCGGTCAGGTCGACAACCACAGTTCCGCCCTGCGCACCCCTGACGACGCTCGTCGTACCTACAATCTGGTGCCCGACTACCCGGTAGCGAACACGCCTCTCGTGGAAGGCCGTTGGAGCGGAGCTTCGATCACCGTTTCCAGCGCCGCCTCCGACGCCACCCAGCTGGGCGGCACTTCACCGTCGAGCAGTCCCGCGTCGACGGTCGACGGCGATCCGGCCACCGGCTGGTTCAGCAACGGCATCGAGCGCGCACTGGGCCAGTGGTTGCAGATCGACTTCGACACACCGATTTCCAGTGGGTTGCTTCATCTGACCACCAGTGCCGCGGCAATCGGAGCTCCCGTCAAATGGCTCGAGGTCTCGACACCGAATGGCAGCACGGCGGTGAAGGTGGAGCGTCCCGGTGAGCCCATCACCGTCTCGATCCCGGGCGGCAACACTCCGTGGGTACGCGTCACAGCGACTCACACCGAAAACGGATCGCCTGGAACACAGTTCGGCATCAGCGAACTCTCCGTCGAAGACTTCTCCGATCGCAGCGCGCCGAAGACCGTACCGATCCGTTTCGACACAGTCCTGCCGAGCACGCCGACGGGCGCATCTGTGAACGCGTGGAACCTGAGCCAGGAGTTCCCCGGCCGCAACGCCTGCGCCGACTCGACGGACCGCGTGCGGTGCAGCAATGCATTCATGGCGATACCCGAAGAGCCGAGCCGCTTCCAGCGCACGCTCACGGTGCCCGAAAACACAGTCGTTGCACCGACACTGACTGTCCGAGCGCGTCAGGGCAACGCCCTCGAAGATCTGCTTTCCGTCCCCGGCCGAATCACGGCTTCGGGTTCGAGCGACATCGGCGACACACGCGGGTCTGCCTTCGCTGCCACCGACGGCGACGCACGCACCACGTGGTCGGCGCCGCAGAGCACCACAGAACCGGGCGGCCCGAAACCGACAATGACTCTCAATCTTCCCGAGCCCACCCTGGTCACCGGCCTGGACATCACGCGGGGACTTGGCACTCTGCCGTCGCTGCCGACCAGTGTCGCGGTGAATCTCGGCAACGGGCCGCAGGTGCGAGAGCTGCCCGAACCCTCGGACGACACGCCTCGAACCAGTCGAGTTACCCTCTCCCCCTTCGTCACCGACAAGATCGTCCTGAGCATCACCGATTGGGAACCGGTCCTCGATCAGACGGCGCTCGGCTTCGCCCAGGCGCAGCCCACCGGCCTCGCCGAGGTCGGCGTCGTCGGTGCCGACGGAACCCCGATCGCCGGTTCCGGAGTGCAGGGCGCAGAATCATTCGACAACCGCACCGTCACCGTCACCTGTGGCGACGGCCCGACCATTTCGGTTGCCGGACAGCAGTTCCCCACCTCGATCACGGCGACGGCGACGCAACTTCGGACCGGCGCACCCGTCGAGGCACGTGTGTGCGGTGTGGACGCTTCGGCGACTTTGCCGGCGGGACAGCCTGAAGTGGTCGTCGAACCAGGCCCCGCATTCTCGGTCGACAATCTCGATCTGACGGCTGTCGGTCCTTCAGCCGCGCAACGGAATACACCGCTCGAATCGACCGCGTGGACGGCGAATCACCGCGAACTCACCGTCACGAACTCGTCCGCCGATCAGCTGATCGTCAATCCCGAGAGCACCAGCATCGGTTGGATCGCCACGGCGCCGGACGGTTCCGAGCTGACGCCGGTGGTCGTGAACGGTTGGCAGCAGGGCTGGATCGTGCCGGCAGGCACCGCGGGAACCGTCACCATCGACTTCCCCAGCGACCGTTGGTACCGCCTCGGCATCTTCGGCGGGCTCGTGTTGCTGATCCCGCTGTTGTTCGCGGCTCTTGTCCCCACGCGCCGAGAGCCCAAGCCCCTCACACCACCCCGACCGTGGCGCAGCGTCGCGGCAGGATGGGTGGGCGTGCTCGCGGCGGCCACCGTCATCGGCGGCGGAGTGGGAGCGGCGATCGCAGTTGTGTGCTCGATCCTCGGACTTGCCGCGCTGCGAATCTTCGGCCCGGCTCGGACCGCACGCATTCTCGTCGGCACCGCCGGCGTGGCCGCGATGATCGGCATCACGCTGCTCTCGACCGGACCGTGGCGGGCACCGGGCGGCTATGTGGGCGATTCGTTCGCGATTCAGTTCTCGATGTTGGTGGCCTTGGTCGTGACCGGGTTGGCCGCGTTGCCCTTTGCCGGTTCACCGATGTGGCGGCGCTTCTCCCACCGCGTGACCGCGACGCGCGCCGGTTCCTCCACCAAGGCGTAACTGGCCGAGGCCACAGCGACGCTCAGGACGACCGTGAGGGCCAGGACGTAGAAGAAGCTGCCCGAGAACGGAACTATGCCGAATACGGGGAACACAGCGTTCAGTACGGCCAGGTGCCAGATGAACAGGCCGTAGGACCAGCGTCCGATTGCCAGCGCCAATGGACTGGCCAGGAACCGATGCTGCGATTGATCGCGCAGAACCAGTGGCGCGATCAACGAGAAGCTGATGATCGCACCGAGTGCAATCTTGATCGCGTACTGCCACGGCTCAGGCCGCACCAGACCTTCGGGCCCGGCCAGATCAGTGCACGAGAGAACGAAGGCGATAAAGGCAATCAGGGTCAGGAGTACCCGACGGTGCGCGAGGCGATGCACCCATGTCGACGGGCCCACTGCCAGCTCGGCCAGCACCATGCCGGCGCCGAACCACGGCAGGTAGCCCGGCAACCAGTTGTCGTGGTGGATAGCGTCCGGCGTCGGAATCGGAATGAATGCCCACGTCAAGGCCAAGACCGACACCCCGAGCAGAAGCGGCAGCCGGAACCGGACCGAGTTTCCTCGTAGTCGGACCATCAGATACGCGAAAAGCGGCAGCAGAACATAGAACGCCACCTCGACCGACAGGCTCCACATCTGCGTGAGGCCCTCGGTGAGTGTCAACGGCACGAAGACCTGCGCCAACCCGAGATTCGCCAGCCACACTTGGTAGCCCCCGCCGGCTCCGGGCAGGAACAGCAGGATCAGGACCACTGCCACCCAGTACGCCGGCAGAATGCGCGTCGCGCGGGAGATCCAGTACCGGACGGTCGACTGCGGCTGCCCGATTCCGCGAGCCTTTGCCGCGTGGGGGCGCCACAGGAGAAATCCGGACAAGGCAAAGAACACCGCTACGGCGAGATCGAGTCGACCGAACGCGCGCCCGATCGCACCGGACTGCGCTTCACCGGTCTGGAACGCGACATGGGTGACGAGGACGCCGAGCGCGGCCAATCCACGCATACCGTCCAAAGCCGGAACGAAGCCCCGAGCCTGTGGCGGGACCGTCTGAGAGGAATTCGTGGAACTGATCATCACGGATAAGTGTGCACCCCAGGCCGATTGAGGGAAACCACCAGGGACTCACAACAAAATGCCTGGCCAATTCATGCCCTCATGCGACAAACCGGGCCGGTGGACTGTTAGTGTTCTGCCACACATGGTGTCCATCGGGGGCCCCATGCGATCTGCGCAGCTCATATTGTGCCGGTTGGGGAACCTCGAAAGACTTAACGGGTTAGGAGTCACAGCATGGCGGAACGCTCAGGGCCGAGCCGGATACTTCCTTGCATTCTGGTGGGCCTCGGTGCCTTCCTTTTGGCCATCGCCATCCTCATTCCTACCTACACGGTAGGCAAGCTGGAGAAGACGCCACTCGACCTCGAGGTGACCACCGTCGCCACGGGCACCGGTAGCGTCCTCAACTCGGCGGCCCTCCTCGGCGGAAAGGCACAGGTCGACACCAACGTGCCGATCGTCGCTCAGCGCTACGTCACCACGCAGGACCCGTCCGACGCCGACATCATCACCGTCGAAGCCGGCCAGACGGTCCGTCGTACCGACAAGCAGGGCGATACCGGACTGCTGACCGCAACCCTGGACCGCGTCACGCTCGATCGCGTCAGCTCGATGCCGACCAACGATCCGGTCGGAACCGTCCAGACGTCCAGCGACCAGCCCGCCGAAGAAGTTTCCCGCGACGGTCTGCAGTACAAGTTCCCGTTCAACACGGAACAGAAGAGCTACCCCTACTTCGACCTGAACGCTCGCGCCACGAAGGACATCGACTTCGTCGAAGAGACCGAGATCAACGGTCTGAAGGTGTACCACTTCCAGCAGACGATCGATCCCGTCGACCTGTCGAAGGTCGTCAACTCCCCCACCAACAAGCTGAGCCTTCCCGCTGACACCTGGGGCGTTCCCGGCGGCGCAACCCCGATCACGATGACGCGTTGGTACACCAACGTCCGTGATCTGTGGGTCGAGCCCAAGACCGGTGTCGTCGTCAAGGGCCAGGAGCAGTTGCACCAGTACTACGGCCGCAACAAGGATGCCGTCGACGTCGAGGTTCTCAAGGTCACGCTGCCCTTCGACGAGGCGACCATCGAGTACCAGGTCCAGCAGGCGCGTGACGGCATGGACAAGCTCTCGCTGTTCGGCCGCACCGTCCCGATCGTGGCAGGTGTCCTCGGAGTCATCGCGCTGATCGCCGGTATCTTCCTCGGCCTTCGCGGCGGCAAGGGCGGAACTCCGGCCCGCGCTGCACACGGCGGAACGAACCAGAATCCCAGCGGCCAGGGTTCGCCCGAGCCGGCTCCGGGTGAGCACGACTGGACCTCGGACGACACTCAGGTGATCCCGCGTCCGGATCTGCGCAAGGACTGATTCAGGCAGTAAGCAGAGCGCCCCTTCCACACGGAAGGGGCGCTCTGCTGCATTTCGGGACTTTGTTGCCGGATCGGCGTACGGATTGGCGCAACGGGTCGTTCCCTCCGCGTGGTCGCGGGCTTAGCGTTTTCTGGAAGTCCAGACCACCCCGAACACGAGGAGCCACATGCCCGCATCAACAGTTCTGGGTTCGCACATCTGTGTCAGCGATCTGACACGTCGGAGATTTGTTGTCGGGAGTGCTGCATTCTCCGGGCTGTTCGCCGCCGGTTGCGCAAGGTCCGCCGGTACCGAGGGCGATGCGTCCGGGATGCGCACGGTCACGACCTCGCTCGGAACCTACGACATCCCGGTGACACCGAAGCGCGTCGTCGCCATCGACTCCCGACTCGACCTCGAACCAGCCGTTGCGATGGGCCTGCCGGTCATCGCGTACAGCTTCGACGCCGCCGAGCCGTGGGTTCCGGCCGATCCCACGGCGCAGGTGTTCGAGGCACCGGTCAACGTCGAGGCAATTCTCGCGCTGGAACCGGACCTGATCATCTGCACCGACATCGGTGAGGCCTCCGACATGTGGCCGCTGCAGCAGTTGAGCCAGACGGCTCCTGTGCTTCCGATGGACTTCACCCGTCCGTGGCGCGAGAACATCGACCAGTTGGCAAGTTGGCTGGATCGCACCGAGAACCCCGAAGTCCGTCAGGTCATCGGAGCGTACGAGGACAAGGCAGCCGGATTGAAGGAACGCCACGCCCGGAGTTTGGCGAGCAAGCAGATCGTGCTGCTGAACTACGTGAATCAGAAGGTCAACGGCGTCAACCGAAAGGGCATCTCCACGCAGGTGGCCGAAGACCTCGGCGTCCAGCTCCAGTGGCCCGTCGAGGGACAGAAGGAGATCTCTACCGAAAACCTGGTGACTTCCCTCGACTCGGCCGACGGAATGATCGTCACCACCGCGCCCGGCGTGGATCCCGTCACCGACGACCGCGCGATGTGGAACCGTATCCGCGCAGTACAAGGCGACAACGTCGTCTACACGGGTGGGAACATCAACTACGGATCCGTCTACACCGCGATGCGTACGCTCGACTACTTCGACGATTTGTTCACGCGTCTGGAGAACTGACGTCGCTGTGAGGTGCCGGCCGGGCGCGGTCGGCACTTCGCACTGCGGCGACGGACACCGCCAAGGCCGTCGTCGACGCAACCACCACGGCGACGCCGATCAACTCTCCCGGCGTCTTCGCCCACACCAGCATGACCGTCGCCTCCACAACCAGTCCTGCCCACGCCAGAAGGGCCACTCGCGTGCGTTCTGACGCGATTGCGGACAGCAAAGCACCCTGGAGTACCGCCAGCGCTGCACCGTGCAGGGCGAAGGCCCACAGCATCGGAGCCACGGCGGCGTACGCGTCGCCCACGAGCATCGGCACCAGCGGGCCGGCAACCGCCGCCCCCAGAACCAACACGGCGCCGATACCGACGAGCACCGCCAACGCCGAGCGAACCGCTTGCGCCGAGTGCGCCGGATTCGCCATCTTCGGGTACAGCACGACGCCCACTGCCTGTGGCAGCCAGAACGCCACCTTCGTCGCGACGGCTCCGAGTGCGTAGACACCGGCGTCGTACTCGCTGAGGACGACGCGGACGATCAGCAGGTCCAGCGAAGACAACGCGATCAACGCAAGCTGAACCTGCGACGCCGCGAGCACGGAGACGACGCCGATACGCACCGGACGGTCCTCGCTCACCGAGACGGTTCGGTCGACCACTCGAACTATCGCCACCAGCAACGCAGTTCCGGCCGCGCCCGCGACCAATGCCGCGCCTGCCCCGCCGCCGAAAGCCAGAACGATCACTGCCGGAAGGACTTTCATCACCCCGGCCCCGGCCAGCACGGCGCTGAGAGTGCCGAATCGACCGTGACCCTGCAACAACCCCTGCTCCGTTGCCAGTAGAACCAACATGGGCGCAGTCACCAATGCCGAGAACGACGCCACGATTCCGGTGTCGAGCAGCCACGCCATCGCCGGAGCGAGCGCAACCGCGAGGACGGCGACGATCGCGGTGCATCGATACCCCAACGACCGCAACGCATCTGTGCTCTTGCCACGCACCGCCTCGCGGGCGACCACCGTCTGCAACGCCAAAGCCGGAACCGCAAGTACCAACTGGGCGGCAAGCAGACTCGCGAACTCGCCGTAGCCGACCGGACCCAACCATCGGCTGGCCAACCATGCCAACAGGTACGACGCGACATTGGCCGTCATCGATCCCACCAAAACCATGCCGACCCCGGCCGCGGCGGCGCGATCGAGTGGTTGGCGAGGCATGGCAGTAATGATGCACCACGTATCGTGCGCGTCATGACAGTGCAAGCCGGATACCGCCGTTACCTGCCTGCGGCGTACAGCCTGGCGCTGGCACTGTTGATCCTCGGACCGCTGCTCGGCCCCGGCTACCTCCTGCTGCGCGACGCCGTCAGCACGCCGCGCTCGTACCTGACCGACTCCGCCCTCGGACTCACCGACGCCGCAGCCCGCGCCGTTCCCCAGGACGCGCTGATCGCAGCGTTGAGCACCGTGATCGACGGCGGACTGGTGGTCAAGTTCATCCTGCTGGTGGCGCTCTGGCTCGCCGGTTGGGGTGCGGCGCGCATGGTCGCTGTCCTGCTGCCGACGGCCGGTCTCGGTCCACAACTGGTCGCGTCGACGGTGATGCTCTGGAACCCCTACGTGGCCGAGCGCCTGTTGCAAGGACATTGGAGCCTGCTGACCGGATATGCCGCACTGCCGTGGATCGTGGGTGCCGGAATCGGAGTTCGCCGAGCCACGCCCGGGTCCTGGTGGGCGTTGGCCGCGTCATTGGCATTCGCGGGCCTGACACCTACCGGCGCTCTACTCGCTCTGACGGCCGCGCTGGTGGTGGTTGCCACCCCCGGAGGCCGAACCTCGGCCATGCGGCGTGTCTGCGGCGCTATCGGGCTGTTCCTCGTCGCCGCCTCGCCGTGGTTGGTCGCCACCTTCGTATCCGGAGCAGCAGGCGACGGTTCCGATCCGGCGGGAGTCGCCGCCTTTGCCGCCCGAGCAGAACCCGGACTCGCGACGCTCGGCAGCCTCGCCGGGCTCGGCGGTATCTGGAACTCGGCAGCGGTACCTTCCACGCGCACAACACTCTTCGCGTTGGTCGGAACAGTTCTTCTGCTTGTCGTGGTGTTTGCCGGTGTGCCCGCTCTATGGCGCCGACGCCGGAACCCCGTTGTCGGTGGACTCGGCGCGCTGGCCCTGTTCGCGGTGCTCGCTCCGACCCTGGGCGCTACTCCGTGGGGGCTCGACGTCGGCCGATGGTCGGTCGAGGTGTTCACCGGCGCCGGTCTACTGCGTGACGCCCAGAAGTGGGTCGCGCTGGCCGTACCGTTCTACGCACTCGCTGCCGCCGCCGCGGTGATGTGGGCGGGCAATCGGTTCTCCCTTCCCCGCCCGACATTCTCGATCGCCGCCGTCGTGGTGACGATCGTGGCGCTACCGGATCTGGTGTGGGGTGTCGGCGGCGCATTGAAGCCCGTGCACTATCCCGGGTCCTGGACCGTGGTGGCCGAGCAACTACGAGACGAAACCGGTGACGTTGCAGTGCTTCCCGCCGGGATGTTCCGCGCCTTCCCCTACAGCGGTGATGCGCCGGTACTCGATCCAGCACCACGCTTCCTACCCCTCGACGTGCTGCAGACCGGCCAACTGGTGGTTGCCGGTGGTGCTGTCGGCGGTGAAGGAACCCGGGCCACCCAGGTCGAGGATCTGCTGCTTGCCGGCGGGAGTCCTACGCAGTTGGCCGATCTCGGAGTCGGATGGGTACTGATCGAGCGTGAGACACCAGGCCAACTCGGCAAGGCGGCAGCGACACTCGACGGATTGGAACAGGTCTTTGCCGACAACGATCTCGAGCTCTACCGGGTACCGGGAGATGTCGCCGCGCAGGAAGCGTCGACCGGTGCCCGAACGGCCGTCATCGTTGCGCATCTCGCCTGGATACTGATGGGCGTGATCGCGCTGATCTCAGTCGGACTGAACCAGAACCGAATTCGACTCGCGAGGCGCGGCCAGTCCTGAGACCCAACGACCGTCCTTGTGCGCGGTCAGCACCTCGAGCACTCCGGTGCCGGTCTGCTCCCAGGAGAACTCGCCCGACCACACCCGAGCTTTCTCACCGAGCACCGTGCGGAGTTCGTGGTCGCGGAGCAGGGTGCCTGCCGCCTGCGTCAGATCAGCGATGTCGCCGTCGCCGGCGTGCTCACCGCCGACCAACAGCCCGGTCACTCCGTCGACGATCGAATCGGTCAAGCCCTTGGAACTGCGGTAACCGATCGTCGGAACACCGTGCTGCGCAGCCTCGATGACCGCCAGGCCCCACCCTTCCTTCCGCGAAGGCATGAGGTGAATCCACGACTGCGCAAGGAGTTCATGTTTACGAGCCTCGTCGACGTGACCGTAGAACGAGACGGCGTCACCGATTCCCAACTCGGCGGCGCGATCTCGCAGGTTCTGCTCCCACCAACCACCACCGATGACGTCGAGATGGATGTCCGGAAGCGTCGGACGCAGGGCTGCGACGGCCTCGAGTGCGTCCTCGATCTGCTTGTGCGGCACCAGTCGTGAGAGAACCGAGATGGTGGGACGCTCGGCCCTGGTGATCGATCCACCCGCGTCGACGCCGACGGGGAGCCGATCGGCACCGTTGCGCACCACGGCAATTCGTTCGCGCTCGACACCGAGGTCCACCAATTCTTCGGCCGAAGGAAGCGACACCGTCAGATACTGACTACGTCGATGGGTGCGCGGTGACAATCGCGATTCGACCCACCAGCCGATCCGGCCGACGAGCTTGCCTGCCACCGGCCATTGTTCACGATGGCAGTGATGGACCAGAAGCGTGACCGGCGCACCCGCCACGGTCTTCGAGAAGAAGGGGATGCCGTTCTGGGTGTCGATCACCGCGTCGGGGCGAATGCCCTTGAGCGATCCGAAACCCAGACGTCCGGCGGCAATGGCGGCCAGAGCGCGGGGGTACACGCTGAAACGTCCACCGGCCCGGCTGATCGTGATGCCGTCTCGAACCTCCGACGCGGGCGCCCCGGGGTACGACGCCGTCCGCAGCGTCACCTTGATACCGCGCTCGGCCAACTGGGATCCGACCTGCTCGAGGTAACGCTCGCTTCCACCACCCTGGGGATGCCCGGTATCGCGCCAGCAGAGCAACAGAACCTCGCGCACGTGCGTTACTCCCTGAGTTGGTCGGTGGCCACCCCGGTTCGGGCGATCCTGCGGGATGCCCCGCCTGACCGGCCGGTAACCCTGCCGAACACCCTAACTGTTCGAGCGTCCGTATTGCCGCGCTCCTGACGGTGTTCGTGGACCGGGCGACCCAGTGGCTAAAGTTGCTACCCGTGACCAAGCCCGCAGTGACCCGCATTTTCGGCCGACGGGCAACCCTGAAACGCTCGTTCGGCCTGCTCAGCGACTTCCGCCACGAGCAGTCCGCGCCCGACATCTTCTACGGCGCGCTCGCGCGCGACTCCGTCGAGTTGATCTCGGACCTGCACGAAGGTCACACCGGACGATCCCTCGACGGTCTCACCGTCCTCGACGTCGGCGGTGGTCCGGGCTATTTCGCGGAGGTCTTTCAAGCCGCAGGTGCCCGCTACATTCCCGTCGAACCCGATCCGTCGGAGATGCATGCTGCGGGTCTGACCGTGGGCGGCGCGGTGCGTGGTTCCGGTTTGGCACTGCCGTTCCTGGACTCGTCCGTGGACATCTGCTTCTCCTCCAACGTGGCCGAACACGTCAGCGAGCCCTGGCTGATGGCCGAGGAAATGCTGCGCGTGACCAAGCCCGACGGCTTGATGGTTCTCTCGTACACCTTGTGGTGGGGTCCGTTCGGCGGCCACGAAACCGGACCGTGGCACGCGCTGGGGGGCGAGTACGCAGCCAAGCGGTACCTCCGCAAGACCGGACGCGAACCGAAGAACAGATTCGGGGTGTCGTTGTTCAAAGTCGGCGCCACCGACGGCCTACGCTGGGCCCGTGGAACCAGCCAGGGCACGTTGCTCGCCGCGATCCCGCGCTACCACCCGTCGTGGGCGTGGTGGATGGTCCGAGTCCCCGGTCTTCGGGAGTTCCTGGTGAGCAACCTCGTCGTGGTTCTCGAAAAGCGATAGCGACATGCGCCTCGCACTCGACATCGGTGGCACCAAGATGGCGGCCGGCGTCGTGTCCGAGGACGGCCGTGTTCCCGTGTTCGACAGCGTGCCGACGCCGCAGACCGACCCGTGGAGAGCGTGTGCGGCGCTGCTCGAACGAGTCGCAGACGGCCGCGACGTCGACGGTGTGGGCATCGCTTGCGCCGGGCCGGTGGACACCGTCGCCGGCGTCGTCGCCCCCATCAACATCACCGAGTGGGCACAGGGATTCGAGCTCGTAGCGGGCGTCCGCAGCGTCTTTCCCGATGCCGGAACTGCCCTCGCCATGGACGGAGCCGCAGCGGCATTGGCGGAGTTCCACCACGGCGCCGGACGCGGGACCCCGAACCTCATGAGCCTGGTCGTCTCGACGGGAATCGGCGGAGGAATCGTCCTCGGCGGTGAGATTGCTCGGGGTCGCACGGGGAACGCCGGTCACATCGGCCACCTCGTCGCTCCAGGATCTTCCGAACCGTGCAGCTGCGGGGGCGTCGGCTGCCTCGAGACGGTGGCCAGTGGACCGTCCGCGGTGCGATGGGCTCGTAGCCAGGGCTGGTCGGGAAACACCGGCCGTGAACTAGCCGAGGGTGCACGCAGCGGCGACGCGATCGCCGTGGACGCGCTTCACCGCGCAGGGACGGCGCTCGGTGGTGCCATCGCCTCGGCGGCTGCCCTCCTGGACGTGGACCTCGCGGTGATCGGCGGCGGTTTCGCCCAGTCGGGTGCACCGCTGTGGGAACCGATGCTCGACGCGGCTGCCCGACATGCCCGTTTGTCGTTCATCGCCGGGCTCCGGATCGTTCCCGCCGAGCTGGGTGGCGCCGGAACTCTGACCGGTGCGGGCTTGCTCGCGCTCACCGCCGTTATCTGACACGCGTTCTTCCCCGATAAATCCGCAGGGAGTCCCACTAAACGGGTGCCGCCTGTTCCCAATTTCTGTAACGTGTTTTAGTGTTCTGACTCACACCGTTACGGGCATTGCACGTGACGCCTACGGGAAGGAGGTGACCGTGAGCCCAGACGCTTCCTCATCTGACGTTGCCTCGACTGCTTCTTCGACCGATGAAACCGATCATCACGCCCAGGTCGCCCGACCGAGCGATTCCCTCCGCGACACCGAAGACCTCCGTGAGCGCCTGGAACGGTGGATGGCCGGCAAAGTGCCGAGCGGATCCACTGTGACCGTCGCCGACGTCACCTTGCCCGCAGCCAACGGCATGTCCAGCGAAACCATCCTCTTCGACGCCACCTGGGACGGCGATCATCATCCCTTGGTCGCTCGGGTGGCACCGACGGAATCGACCATGCCGGTGTTTCCGACCTACGACCTCGAATCCCAGTTCCGCACCATGGCTCAGGTGCGCGAGCACTCGGCGGTGCCCGTACCCGCGGTGTACTGGTCAGAATCCGACCCGGACGCGTTGGGTGCGCCGTTCTTCGTGATGGAACGAATCTCCGGCGACGTGCCGCCAGACGTCATGCCGTACAACTTCGGATCGTGGGTCACCGAAGCGTCCCCCGAGCAGCGAAAAACCCTCCAACAGAACTCGGTCGACGTCCTGGCTCAATTGCACGCCATCGACAAGCCGTGCGAGCGTTTCGACTTCCTCCGACTCCCGAATTCGGGAACGACTGCACGAGACGCATTCACGGCGCACATCGCCGAGCAGCGCGCGTACTACGAGTGGGTGGTCTCCGACGGCATCAGATCACCGCTCATCGAACGTGCCCTCGACTGGATCGAGGAGAACAATCCCGCGGACGATTCTCCGGCGGTGCTCTGTTGGGGCGACTCGCGCATCGGCAACGTCATGTACCAGGACTTCGCGCCGGTAGCCGTACTCGACTGGGAAATGGCAACTCTCGGCCCGCGAGAGATGGATCTGGGCTGGATGGCATTCCTGCACAGGTTCTTCGAGGACATCGCCGGGTTGGCGAACCTACCCGGCCTTCCCGACTTCCTTCGACTGCCGGATCTCGCGCAGACCTATGCCGAGATCACCGGCCACACCCCACACGATCTGGAGTTCTACGTTACCTATGCCGCACTGCGTCAGGCGGTCATCATGTGGCGAATCCAGGCCCGCGCCATAGCTTTCGGCCAGTCACAGCGACCCGAAGACCCCGACGACATGATCATGCACCGCGCTTCGCTCGCCGCGATGCTCGACGGTACCTACTGGGAGAGGTTGGCCTGACATGCTCTCACCGATGGACGACTATCCCGTTCACCAGATCGCCGAACCGATCCGTCACGTAGCCACCTCGGATCGAAACTTCTACGACCGCTACTACTTCAATTGCTACCCCACCGAATCCCCCGACGTGTTCCTCATCGTCGGACTCGGCCAGTACCCCAACCTCGGCGTCATGGACGCATTCGCTGTCCTTCGCCGCGGTGACGACCACATCGTTGCTCGCATGTCGAAGGCGCTGGGTGCCGACCGTACCGACACCGCCGTCGGACCTTTGCGCGTCGAAGTGCTCGAGGGACTGCAGAAGCTCCGCGTCGTACTCGAACCGGGCAGCGAATACGATCTCTCCTTCGACATCACCTTCGATGCCACCATCCCGGCGGCGCTCGAGCCCAAGCACTTTCGCCGTCAACTCGAACGAGTCACGTTCGACACCTCACGCTTCCTGCAGACCGGCACGTGGACCGGATCGCTCACCGTCGACGGGGAGGACCTCGCGATCGACCCGAAGACGTGGCGAGGTAACCGCGACCGCTCGTGGGGTGTGCGTCCGGTCGGAGAGGCCGAACCGCAAGGTAGACGCGCCGTCGACGGAATCCAGAACTTCTTCTGGATCTACGCGGTCATGCAGTTCGACGAGTTCACGATCTCGGTGATCATGCAGGAAGACGAGCAGGGCAGGCGCATCGTCGAAGAAGCCATGCGAGTGTGGCCGGACGAAGCCAGGGACAACGAATGGCTCGGCCGACCCGAACACGAACTGACGTTCTGCCCCGACACCCGCGACGTCACCGGAGCGACCATCACCTTCCACCGGCCAGGCGGTGAAGTCCTCACCGTCGCCTGCGAACTGCTGCTGGCCAACTACATCGGAATCGGCACCGGCTACGGGCTCGAACAGGACTGGCGTCACGGAATGTGGCAGGGCGAACTCGTCGTACAAGGGCTCCGCCACAAGGTCCACGAGATCGAACCGTTCCAACGCATGTTCTCCCCCGTCGACAACCTCGCGTCCTTCACGCTCACCGAAGGCACGAACACCAACACCGGCACCGGTCTTTTCGAGGTAGCCGCCATCGGACCGCACGAGAAATACGGATTCACCAGTTTCACCGACACCGCACAGGCAGACGACGCGTATGCCCTCGCGGCGACCGACAACACCGAGGAATGAATTGATGACTGACTACGACAAGCTCTACATCGGTGGAGCATGGGTGGCCCCGGCCACCGACCAGGTACTCGAAGTGTTCTCTCCCGCAACGGAGGAGCGCGTCGGCAGCTGTCCCATCGCAGCACCGGCAGACATCGACGCGGCTGTGTCCGCAGCCCGCGCGGCGTTCGAGGGACCGTGGTCACGCACCACCCCCGCCGAGCGCGGCGCGATCCTCGCCAAGGCCGCCAAGCTGATCGAAGAGCGCAGCGCGGAAATCAACCAGCTCATCTCCAACGAGATGGGCCAGCCGCCCGCCATGGTCGGCATGATGCAGCAGACCCCATCGATGGCGACGCTGGGCTACTACGCCGAGCTGGCCGACAAGTTCGCGTGGGAAGAGAAGCGCACCGGTGCGTTCGGGCAGACCAAGGTGACCCGTGAGCCCGTCGGCGTCGTCGCCGCCGTGCTGGCCTGGAACGTCCCGCTGTTCCTGGCGATCAACAAGCTGGCCCCCGCGCTGCTCGCCGGCTGCACCGTACTGCTCAAGCCCGCACCCGAATCCCCTCTCTCCGTCCACGTGATCGCCGAGATCTTCACCGAGGCAGGCGTTCCCGAAGGCGTCATCTCCGTGCTCCCCGGCGGAGCCGAGACCGGCGAATACCTGGTCTCTCATGCGGGCATCGACAAGATCACGTTCACCGGATCCAGTGCCGTCGGTCGCAAGATCGGTGCCATCGCCGCGCAGAACCTCAAGCGCTGCTCCCTCGAACTGGGTGGCAAGTCCGCCGCGATCATCCTCGAGGACGCCGACATCGCCGCCGGAATGCCGATGCTCGTCATGTCCGGCCTGATGAACACCGGCCAGGCCTGTGTCGCTCAGACCCGAATCCTCGCTCCCCGTTCGCGTTACGACGAGGTCATCGAGGGAATGAAGACCGCGGCAGGCTTCATGACCGTCGGCGATCCGTCCGATCCCGCAGCACAACTCGGCCCGCTGATCTCCGAGAAGCAGCGCGAGCGCGTCGAGGGCTATATCGCCAAGGGCAAGGAAGAAGGCGCGCGCGTCGTACTCGGTGGTGGACGTCCCGCCGGCCTGGACAAGGGCTGGTACGTCGAGCCGACGATCTTCGCCGACGTGGACAACTCGATGACCATCGCACGCGAGGAGATCTTCGGACCCGTTCTCTCGGTGATCCCGTACGACTCCGAGGACGAGGCCATCAAGATCGCCAACGATTCGGATTACGGCCTCGCCGGATCGGTGTGGACCACCGACATCGATCACGGACTCGAAGTTGCCGCGCAGATCCGCACGGGTACCTACGCGATCAACTGGTACGCCTTCGATCCCGGATCACCGTTCGGTGGTTACAAGAACTCCGGTATCGGGCGCGAGAACGGACCTGAGGGCCTCGAAGCCTTCTGCGAGACCAAGTCCGTACTCATGCCGCCCGGCTACGTGGGCTGACCCACCCGGGAGTTGGCACCCTTTGCTGACAGTTGGCACCCGTTCCGACCTGCCGGAACGGGTGCCAGCCCCATGAAATGGGTGCCAACTCCCAGCGAATCCACAGATCCACCCGGTACCGTCGAAAACGAATCAGTCATCTCACAAAGGACATTCATATGCTCACCAACGCCATCAACGCTTTCCTCGCACTCTGGGGCAGCGCCTCCGTCGGCAGCAGTGGATACCAGATCCCGCCGGGAACCCTTCCCTTCGGTTCCTGAGACAGGACAACAGAACCCGCTGAGCGCACTTCGCGCTCAGCGGGTTCTCTGTTTCGCCGACCTGTATCTACCGGTCCAGAACGTGATCCACCAATTGATTCTCCTGACCTACGACCAATGCTTCAGCGTCACCGGCGTCCACATGACCGAACCAGGTGCCACCGGGGTTCGCGATCACCAACGGGCCCAGGTTGCACGGGCTCAGACAACCGGTTCCCGTCACCTTTGCCGAAGTGCCTTTGGCCGCCGCACTCATGGCCCGGTGGAGAGGCCCTGCTCCGTACGCCATGCAGCGGGGCCCCTTGCACACCAACAGATGTGTATCGTGCTGCTCGATCACCGACCAAGCCGGACTGCGATACGACGCCGGACTGGCAGTGATCGGCTTTCCTGCCGCGCCGAGTTCATCGATCACCTGCGCGGCCACGGCACCTTCGAGCGTTTCCGATTCGTGGAGCGAAACTTCCAGTTCGGCACCGATCCGGGTTTCGCGCCAGTTCGCAACCGCCTTGCTGGTCCACGTGAGCAGGTACCGATCCCTCGGCACCGCAACTGGAATCAACACGACCTTGCCCACGTCATCGGTATGCGCTCGATCGAGTTCCTCGTGAAGGCTCGGCGACGCGACATCGAGGTACGCAATACGAACGTCGGCGTCGGTGCCGGCCCGAACAGCGTCGAACATCCGTCGCGCGGCCGACTCGTCGAGGCCGCTGACGGTCGGCCGCAGTACGACGATCACCCGATTCGAACCACTGTCGACACTCATGCCGACGGCGCGGTTGTCCAGTCGATCCCGCTCGACGGAGCAAGTCCGAACTCTTCGATCTTCGCGCGCAGCTCTTCCGCGCCGTAGACGTTGGGGAATCCGCTGGTGAACATCGCGAGCGGGAGTACGACGAAGCGGTTCTGCTTGACGGCGTCGAGATCGCGTAGGCCTTCTCGGCTCTTGATCGCGTCGATCTTGCCCTGTACTTCGTCAGCGCTCTTCTTGTAATCCATGATCACGATGACGTCGGGTTCTGACTTCGCGACGGTCTCCCAGCTCGCTTTGAACCAGGTGTTGTCGACGTCGGCGAACACGTTGGTTCCCCCGGCGACGTCGATGATTCCGTTGGGGGCTCCGTTGCCTCCGCTGGTGTACAGATCTTCTTCACCGCTGTCGTAGATCAAAACCTTCGGCTTGTCAGCGGCATCTGGCGCGGACTCCAGACGTGCCAAACGTGAATCCAATTCGGTCAGTGCCTCGGCGGCGGTGTCCTCGGTTCCGAACAGCTTGCCGTAATTGGTCACGTCCGCACGAAGGGCATCCCACGGACCCATCGTGCCGAGCGCGGAATCCGCTGCGGCACTCTGCCGACAACTATCGGAGATCACATATGCATCGATGTTGTTGCTCTGCAGCGATTCCGGCGTCACACCGGAGGCTCCCTTGAACAAGCCACTGTAGGAGCCGACCACCAGGTCCGCCTGCTTACCCAGAATCGTCTCCAGCGTGATCGTTCCGTCCAGGTGTGGGACGTCCGCAATTCCAGGGCCGAACATCGACTCCATGACCGCGTCGTTGTTCGTGTTCAACACGACGGCCGCGAGACGATCCAAACCGCCGACTCGGAGAATGGTGCCGATATTGGCCGCATTGCTTGTCGCAACGACGTTCTCGATCGGAAGCTGGAAAGTGCTTTCGGTCCCGCAGTTCTCCAATGTCACCGAAGTCTTGTCTGCAGCTTCGTCCACCGGTGCAGTTGCCGAGCAGCCGGCAACTGTCAACAACGCTGTCGCGGCTACAACCGCACCGAACGACGCTCGAGTCTTGACATGTATCAAAGTGCACTCTCCGAAAATGATTGTTGTAGTTGAGAATTTCGTGATTCGAATACGAGGTGTGAACGGCCTGTCGCGGGGTTCACGAGCTCGAAAGTCTCGACGCCGAAGACAGTTGCCACCACCGAGGTGGTGAGTACGTCGGATGGATGTCCGAACGCCCTGGCAACTCCATCCGCGAGCACGAGCACCCGATCGCACACTGCCGCAGCCAAATCGAGGTCGTGCAGTGCCATGATCACCGTCCGGTCCAACGACCGGACCAGATCTAGCAGTTCGAGTTGATGCCGGATGTCGAGATGATTGGTCGGCTCGTCGAGGATGAGCACGCCGGCGTCCTGCGCGAGACCTCGGGCGAGAAATACCCGCCGACGCTCGCCGCCGGAAAGCGTGTCCATCGAAGAGAGCCTGTGCTCGATCATTCCGACCTCGCCCAGAGCACGATCAACGACGGCATTCTCGTGCTTTCCGCCGACACTCCAGGGCTTTGTATGTGGCGTGCGCCCCAGAGTCACGTACTCGTGAACCAACAAATCGGCGGGACTCTGCTCTTCCTGCGCCACAAAAGAAATGGCTTTGGCCCGCGAACGCGCGGACATCGCGTGCACGGACTCGCCGCCGACGCGTACGTCACCGTCGGCGATCGGTCCGAGACCGGCAAGCGCACGCAACAAAGTCGACTTGCCCGATCCGTTCGGACCGACGACGCCGACTACTGCACCGGCGTCCGCCGCGATGTCGACGCCCTTGACGACGGCTCGGCGGTCGATGCGGACGACGACTCCGGACGCGGTCACCGCCAGGGCGCGGGCGCTCACGAACTGCCACCGAATCGGTAGCGCCGACGGCCGAGAAGCAGGAGAAACAGCGGGGCACCGATCACCCCGGTCACCACGCTCAGCGGGATCTCGGTCGGCCGCAACGAGGTCCGCGCCACGACGTCGACCCACACCAGGAACGACGCGCCGATCAGCGCTGCCGCCGGCAACACCACTCGATGTCTGGCTCCGACAAGCATGCGTGTGACGTGCGGTATGACCAAGCCTACGAAGGCAATCGCGCCGGACACCGCAACCATCGTGCCGACCAACGCTGCCAGCACGCCGAACAGCACGTTTCGCAGGGTTCGGATGGGAATACCGAGCGAAGCCGCGACGTCCGGTCCGGCCGCCAGCGCATCCAGCCAACCGTGCAGGGCGAACACCGCTGCCGTCAGCAGGAACACTACGATGACCGGCGCCCACAACTTGTCCCAGGATGCCCCGGCCAAACTTCCCAGGAGCCAGAACAATACGGACTGCGCGGCCTGGGAATCATTGGTACGCAGCACCAGAAAACTCGCGATCGCCGACAGGGCGGATGCGGTAACGGTGCCGGTCAGAACCAATCGCAGTGGAGTGATACCGCCTTGCAGCGTCGCGATGGTGAAGACGAGAATCGCAGCTCCCAACGCCCCGATCATCGCGCCGAAACTGAGCGCCCACACTCCCGCGCCGGCGAACAGTCCGGTGGTGATGACGGCGGTGGCACCTACACTCGCGCCGGACGACACTCCCAGCAAGTGGGGATCGGCGAGAGCGTTGCGGACGAGGGTTTGCACCACCGCGCCGGCGACGGCAAGACCAGCGCCGACGGCCAGACCGAGCAGTACCCGAGGTGCTCTGATCCCCCACACGATCGCAAGTTCGGAACGCGTGACGGGTGGGCCTCCGAAGCGCGAGTGCACCACGTCCACCACAGTGGACACGGGGAGCATCTCGGATCCGAATGCCAACGCGCACACAGCAGAGAGCACGGTGACGACCAGCAGAGCGGGCAGCACGATACCCGGACTGAGCCGTCCTCGAGGCGCACCAGCCTTCGGCGAAGGCAGGTGGGTAGGTGGAGACAGAGCTCCGCCAACAGCATTCATGGTGTGACCGATCCATCCTCGTGGCATGACACAACGTCAACGAGGGTGGTATCTGGCTACGGTCGACGCAGGGACGACCTCACAGTGGCGGGACCGCGCCGGAATTGCACCGACTTCCCATTACCTCGATGATGACGTCAGAACCATAACGGACTGTGGTCACCATTCCGCACACCGGATCAGGATTCCGACGCGATCATCGATCTCGCCTGCCGCACGACGGCTTCCGTTCGCACTCGAAGTTCTTCGGGTGAATCCGATTCCAGCACAACCCGATGCACCTGGCTGTCCACGGCAGTCACGGTCAGCCGCGACGTCAACAACGCATCGTCCGCACTGAAACCGCGGCTCTGCAAGTACTCCGAAAAACCCAGTACCAGTTGCCGATTCATTCCTTCGACCTGCGCGATGAGCTCACGCGTACGCGGAACCTGATCGTAGAGCAGGTGAAAGAACTCTCGCGGCTTACTGTTCACTTCGACCGCGCACTCCACCAACATCCGGACGGCCTCGTCCGGGGTGAGTTCACGCTCGACGATGTCGGCAAGGCAGAGCGCAAAACTCTCCCGCGCAGCACTCACGTGACGGTTCGCCAACTCCGCGAGGATCTCGTACTTGTCGCCGAAATACTGGTAGAGCGAGCCCACCGACACCCCTGCCTCGTCAGCGATCCGGTTGGTGGTCGCTGCCATGCCCTCCGACGCGAAAACGCGAGTAGCTGCCTCCAGGATCGCGTCGTAGGTAGCCCTCGAGCGCTGCTGGGAGGGCCTTTTCCGCCGAGTCGACACGGTCCTCCGATGCGAGTTGTCAGCCGCGACGCCGATACCGAGAATTGTGTAGGTGACCAGCGCCGATTACTCGAAGTTTATGCCCGACCGGTACACCGACCACATGCCGGCGCCGACCCCGACGTGGTGGGAGTGGAACGGCAACACCGTCCACGTCGCACGGGCGGTGGTTCCAGACGCGCCGGTTCGTGTTCTCGGCATCCACGGCGCCGGCGGCTACTCGGGCGCGTTGTGGCCGTTCGCCGGGATCGGCGTGAAACTCGGAGCCGAAGTCCTCTTCCCCGATCTTCCGCTGTACGGCGACACCGTCGTAGCCGATCCGGCCGGCGTCCGGTACGAGCAGTGGGTCGATCTCCTCTGCGATCTCGTCCGAGCCGAGAAGGCAGCCGACGATCGGCCGCTGGTGTTGTTGGGCGCCAGCATCGGCGGTCTGCTGGCCTACGAGGTAGCCGCGCGGACCGGTCTGGCCGACGCCGTCGTCGCCACCTGTCTGCTCGATCCCTCGAATCCGTCGGCCAGAGCTGCCGCGGCGCGGTTCGGCCCGATGGGTGTCTACGGCGCTCCCCTGATGCGCCGCACCGAACGACTGGTGGGCCGTATCCGCGTGCCCATCCGTTGGGTCGCCGACGTCGCGAACATGAGCAGCAACCGTGAACTCGCGACGCTGTGCGCAACCGATCCGCGTGGTGGCGGTGTTCGGGTGCCACTCGGATTCCTCAGCAGCTACTTCTCGTTCGAGCACACCGCACCCGAAACATTTCGGACGACGCCCGTTCTGCTCACCCACCCGGCCGCCGACCGATGGACGCCACCCGAACTGAGCTTGCAGTTCCTCCGCCGCATCAACGCACCCACCGAATTCGTGATGCTGGACGGGTGCGGGCACTTTCCCGTAGAAGAGCCGGGCCTGACGCAGTTCCACGACGCCGTCGACACACTGCTGCGCTCCGTCGCCGAGCGTCACCGCACGAAACCGTCGCCACCCGCCTAGCCTGAAGTTCGTGAGCATCGAACCCAAGGCCGAGCCGACGGGAAACGGCGACGAGAGCACCACGACAGTCGTACTGGCGTTTGCGGCTAACGCGCTGATCGCCGGGGCCAAGACGGCGGCAGCCATCGTCACCGGATCTGCATCGATGGTCGCCGAGGCCACCCACTCCTGGGCCGATACCGGCAACGAAGTGCTGTTGCTGATCGCGAACCGCCGCTCGAAAAGGGTTCCCGACCGAGACCAGCCACTCGGGTACGGCCGGGAGGCCTACATCTGGTCGATGTTCGCCGCCCTCGGACTCTTCGCGCTCGGCGCAGGTGTGTCGATCACCCACGGCATCCAGGAACTGTTCCATTCCGAACCGGCCACCGACTTCGGTGTCGCCTACGCAGTCCTCGGCGTCTCGTTCATCCTCGAAGGCATCTCGTTCCGGCAGGCGTACAAGCAACTCCGAACCGAAGCATCCGCAGTGAACCGCGACGTCATGGCCCAGGCGCTCAACACGTCCGACCCGACGACCAGGGCCGTGTTCGCCGAAGATGCTGCGGCACTGATCGGTTTGGTCATCGCATTCGTCGGCGTCCTACTGCACCAGATCACCGGTTCACCGATCCCCGACGCCCTCGGCTCCATCTTCGTCGGCATACTTCTCGGAGTCATCGCGATCATCCTGATCGATCGCAACCGCCGATTCCTGGTCGGCGAAGAGGCCTCACCGACGCTGCGGGCAGCAGCCGTCGAAGCTCTCACCCAACTGCCCGAGATCAACCGAATCACGTTCCTGCGCATGGAATACCTCGGTCCGCGGCAGGTGTACCTGGTGGCCAGCGTCGATCTGGTCGGTGACTACGCGGAATCCCGTGTGGCCCACACGTTGCGCGAACTCGAACGCTCACTCGAGCAGAGTCCACGCGTCGTGCGAGCGATCCTGACCCTCTCGACCCCCGAAGAACCGTCGATCACAGTCTGAACTTCCGGCCGGGCGATAGGCTCGTTCGATGCGCGCACTGATCGTGATTCTGGCGGTTCTGGGATTTGTCGTCGGGGGAATTCCCCTGGTGGGCAGTCTGATCGATGTGATGACCGGCCAAGACACGACCATCGTCTATCAGGGTGCCTACGAACCGATCCGGGGTGTGCAGATGAGTCGCGACTACGAGTCGAGCCTGGACATCTCCTACATGGCGCTTCCAGACAACTCGCTCCAGTGGCTAATTCTCGCTTGCTATCCCCTGATCGGGGCGGCACTGGGCGCTGCGACGGCCATCGTACTGGGACGTCGCGGGTGGCACCTGACGCGAGCCTGAACAGACGCCGATGGCCACCCGCCGTCTACACGAGGGTGGCCATCGAAGAAGGAGTGCTTCAGATGTACATCGCAGGATCGATGTAACTGTTCGGGTCCACCAGTTTTTCCTTGGTGGTCCGTGGCCGCGCCACCGCCGGGATACCCGTCGCGATGGATTCGGCCGGAACATCTCTGGTGACAACGGCATTGGCGCCGATAGCGCTACCTTCACCGATGACGACAGGTCCGAGGATCTTGGCACCAGCGCCGACGGTGACCCGGTCTCCCAGCGTCGGGTGACGCTTGACCTGCTCGAGCGAGCGACCACCCAGGGTGACGCCGTGATAGAGCATCACGTCGTTACCGACCTCGGCCGTCTCCCCGATCACGACGCCCATGCCGTGGTCGATGAAGAACCGTCGACCGATGGTGGCACCGGGGTGAATCTCGATGCCGGTAACGAAGCGTGTCAGCTGCGAGAGCACTCGCGCCGGGCCGCGTAGTGCAGGGACGGCCCACATACGATGCGCAACCCGATGCGCCCAAATGGCATGCAGCCCTGAATAAACGAGCGCGTTCTCCACATTGCTGCGCGCGGCAGGATCCTGACCGCGCGCAGCCTGCAGGTCCTCGCGAATTGTCCCGAGGATACTCACAAGTCTCAGTCCCGGATGTGCTCGAACAGCGGGGTGGAGATGTAACGCTCGCCGAAGTCACACACGACAGCCACGATCAGCTTGCCGGCGTTTTCCGGACGCTTCGCCAACTCGAGTGCGGCCCAGACGATGGCGCCGGACGAGATGCCGCCCAGGATGCCTTCCTTGGTGCCGAGTGCGCGAGCGACCTCGATGGAATCGGGGAACGAGACGTCGATGATCTCGTCGTAGATCTCGCGATCGAGGACGTCGGGCACGAAGTTCGCGCCGATTCCCTGGATCTTGTGGGGACCGGGCTGGCCACCGTTGAGGATCGGCGAGTCGATGGGCTCGACGCCCACGATCTTGACCTCGGGCTTGTACTTGCGAAGGGTGCGTCCGACGCCGGTGATGGTGCCGCCGGTGCCGATGCCGGACACGAAGATGTCGACGGCGCCGTCGGTGTCGGCCCAGACCTCTTCGCCCGTCGTTGCCTCGTGGATGGCCGGGTTGGCCGGGTTCGCGAACTGGCTGGCCGAGACAGCGTTCTCGGTCTGCTCGACGATTTCCTTGGCCTTGGCGACTGCACCGGCCATGCCCTCGGAGCCCGGGGTAAGGACGATCTCGGCGCCGTAAGCACGCAGCATCACGCGACGCTCGGTGGACATGGTCTCGGGCATGGTCAGGATGACCTTGTAGCCGCGAGCAGCACCGACCATGGCGAGTGCGATACCGGTGTTACCACTGGTGCCCTCGACGATGGTTCCGCCGGGCTTGAGTGCACCGGACTTCTCGGCGGCGTCGATGATTGCCACGCCGATCCGGTCCTTGACGCTGTTGGCCGGGTTGTAGAACTCGAGCTTGACGGCGACCTGTGCGTCCAGGCCCTCGGTCAGACGGTTGAGCCGCACGATCGGGGTGCGCCCGACCAATTCGGTCACGTTGTTGTAGATCCCGCTCATATCTGGTCCTCCTGAGGATCGAGTGTGTCGACCCGCTCGCTGATCACTGCTTTACGGCTGAACTGCTTTACGGCTGAACTGCATAACGGCTACAGGCAAGGGCATACAGACGACCGATGCCGCATCGGTTCATCAAATTGAACCAATGCGGCATCAGGCCACTACATACGGGGGCGGTTTATCAGGCCAACCGCTGCTTCAGAGCTTCAAACTCGTCACGTATGCCGGTCGGCAGCTTCTCGCCGACGAAGTCGAACCACTCTTCGATGAGCGGGATCTCGGCCTTCCACTCGTCGATGTTGACCGCGAGGGCCTCGGTGATGTCGGCGTCCGACACGTCCAGGCCTTCGATGTCGAGTGCCGATCCGGTGGGAACGACGCCGATCGGGGTGTCGATGCCGGCAGCCTTGTGCTCGATGCGCTCGACGATCCACTTCAGGACGCGAGAGTTCTCGCCGAAGCCTGGCCACAGGAAGCGTCCGTCGTCGCCACGGCGGAACCAGTTGACGTAGAAGACCTTGGGGAGCTTGGACGCGTCCGCGGACTTGCCGAGGTCGATCCAGTGCTGGAAGTAGTCACCGACGTTGTAGCCGAGGAACGGCAGCATTGCCATCGGATCGCGGCGAACCGTACCGACCTGGCCTTCGGCTGCTGCGGTCTGCTCGGAGCCGACCGTTGCACCCATGAAGACGCCGTGCTGCCAGTCGCGAGCCTCGGTGACCAGCGGAACCGTCGTCTTGCGGCGTCCACCGAACAGGATTGCCGAGATCGGCACGCCCTTCGGGTCGTCCCACTCGGGAGCCATGATCGGGCACTGCGACATCGGGGTGCAGTAACGCGAGTTGGGATGAGCCGCATGGGTGCCCGACTCGGGCGTCCACTCGTTGCCCTTCCAGTCGATCAGGTGCTGCGGGTCGCCTTCGAGGCCTTCCCACCAGACGTCACCGTCGTCGGTCAGAGCGACGTTGGTGAAGACCGTGTTGCCCTGGTCGATGGTGCGCATGGCGTTGGGGTTCGACGACCAGTTGGTGCCGGGAGCCACGCCGAAGAAACCGAATTCCGGGTTGACGGCGTAGAGCTGTCCGTCCTCACCGAAACGCATCCAGGCAATGTCGTCACCGAGGGTCTCGGCGCGCCATCCGGGGATGGTCGGCTGGATCATCGCGAGGTTGGTCTTGCCACAAGCGGAGGGGAATGCCGCCGCGATGTAGTAGGCCTTGTCCTCGGGCGAGATGAGCTTGAGGATGAGCATGTGCTCGGCCAGCCAGCCCTCGTCGTGCGCCATTGCCGAAGCGATACGAAGCGAGTAGCACTTCTTGCCCAGGAGAGCGTTTCCGCCGTAGCCGGAACCGAAGCTCCAGATCTCACGATCCTCGGGGAAGTGGGTGATGTACTTGGTGTCGTTGCACGGCCACGCGACATCTTCCTGGCCATCGGCCAGCGGAGCGCCCAGCGAGTGCAGCGCCTTGACGAAGAATCCGTCGGTGCCGAGCTTGTCGAGAACCTTGCTGCCCATGCGGGTCATGACGCGCATGGAGACGACGACGTACTCGGAATCGGTGAGCTCGACGCCCAGCTTCGGATCCTCGGCGTCGAGGGGGCCCATGCAGAACGGCACGACGTACATGGTGCGTCCACGCATGCAACCGCGGTACAGGTCACCCATGAGGGTGCGCATCTCCGCCGGGTCCATCCAGTTGTTGGTGGGACCTGCGTCGATTTCTTCCTTCGAGCAGATGTACGTACGCGATTCGACTCGCGCGACATCGGACGGATCGGAGTTGCCGAGGAAAGAGTTCGGCTTCTTCTCGTCGTTGAGGCGGGTGAAGGTTCCTGCCTCGACCAACTTCGTTGTCAGTCGGTCCCATTCTTCGTCCGAGCCGTCTGCGAAGACGACGCGATCAGGCTGGGTGAGTTCGGCAACCTCTTGCACCCATGCAAGCAGTTCCTTGTGCTGCGTGGGGGGCGTGCCGTCAGTTCCATTGAGACCGGGAATGGTCGCTGAGGTCATCAAACTCTCCTGGGGTGAGCCGGAACCGGGTTCTCGTGACACCGGATGCAAACTGCAGCGCCCCGATACCAGTCGATCCCGGTGTCCCCCTCTCGACGGGGTCCAGCCGCGTCATCCACTCACGTGGATTTCACGGACGCCGGGTGTCCTATGTATTGAGGTTAACGCTGGCTGTTCACCTGCAGGTAATCGGGTGCGGTCAGAAATGTCACAGAAACGATTCAGTTGGTGTGTTCAGGTGCCTACCCGGCGCTCAGAGCACATAAACGGAACCTTCTCAGAGCGCTCCGGCATCGATTTTCTGCCACACGAGGGCGCCTTCGTCGTCTCGACTGCATTCCCAGGCCGAGTAGTCGCCGTCCGACTCGATCATCGTGAGGCGATCGGCACTACCGTCGCGATCGAAGTCGGACACGATCACGACGTCGTCGTCGGAGTGGACGACACGGCTGTCGACCGTTCCGTCACCGTCCAAGTCGAAGGCGTCGAAGTTCAGGTCGCCGGCATCGACCGGTCCCGACGAGGGCCCGAAGGTCTCGGGCTCGATACGCCCAGGATCGAGCGCTTCGGCTTCGTGCCCGTCGATGTGTCCGGCCGTGATCAGAAATGCGTCCATTACTCCCCCTACTGGATGGTGACCTACTGCTTCGGCAACCCCTACCGAAACCGTCCGCTCAGTATTACCAGACCCCGACGATCAGTCGAGGCCGAAATTACGACGCTGTGGAGAACTCTGCACTCGCGGAATGTCAGTAGGCGGCGTTCAAAACGGCGAGGTCGCGCTCGCACGACGCCAGTTGCCCTGATCTGGCCGCGGCAAGCTCGCGAAGTTCACCGTCGATCTCCACGATTCGGGCCTGCGCCGACGCCACCTGCTCGCGACTCTCCGCCATGATCGCCGCTCCCAGATCCGCCTCGGCCTCGAGCAGAACACTCTGGACTCGCTGCTCCCACTGTGCGCGAACCGTCGACATCGATTCGACGATCCACGACCTGGAGTAGGCACGATCCGCCGTCAGCCCGCGAGTTCGCGCCAACCACCACGCCGCGGCGCCGCCCAGAACCAACGTCACGGGGATACTCGCGAACTCCAAGGCCGGAATCATTTCCAGCGGAGTCACCGCGATACGGCCGAGGCCGAGACCCGCGGACGCGCCGACAAGAATTGTCACCCGGTCCTCGTTTCCGCGCTGACGTCCCGGCGGGCCCTCCGGAATCCGTGGGGAAGGCATGTACCCGGTCGTGCCCGCCACTTCCACCGCTGCCGCCATCGCGGCATCGAACACCCGGGTGTGATGGTCGACCTCGTGCTGCAGTCGCGTCGGCACGCTACCCAATTCGGCTCGCGAGGCCACATCGACCCAGGCACGTGCCCCCGCGACCGTAGCCCGGGTTGCCTCGGCGATTTGTTGTGACAGATCCCCGCGCGCTCGCTGCAGTCGGCTTCGCACCTGCACCAGGCGTTCGCCTCGCCGGCCGTCGCGGTCTGCGAGCAGCTGTGATCGCTCGGCCCGCAGTTCGGCACCAGGAACGCTGTCACGCAGATTCCGGATCTCTATCTCGATCATCCGGCGCGTCTGCGCGATGACACCGGAATCCGAACCGCCTGCTTCCCTCTGCCGTGCCGCCCGGCTGACGACCGAAACGAGCGACTGCTCTTGACCGGGCGCAATCGGGACCACCGGGGCCTGAGCAAAAGCAGTGCAGTGCGAAGCAAGAATCTCGGCATCACGCCGGCGCACCGCCTGCCAGTCTCGGTAGACGTCGACGCGGGTCAGCGCGACCACCACCGGGATTCCGCTCTCTGCAGCGTCGTCGAGAAGAAGAAGATCCTCGCGTCCGATCACACTGGCGGCGTCGACGACCAGAAGTACGACGTCGGCGTCCACCTCGCGTGTCACTGTCGAACAGTCATCAGAAGCATTGAACATCCGGGCGACGTCTTCCCGTCCACACCTCGGTGGGCCGACAACGTAAATTCTAGTGCCACTGGATGTTTCGGCGGCGATCTGGCGACCCGGATCGGATGCCGGATTCCATCGCTGCACCACGCGCAGCACCGAATCCGGAAGTACCGAAACGCTATCCATCGGTCACCGCCGGAGCGGAGCGATCGCCCCCGAGCTGCGCCCACCGACGCACATACCCGCGGCGAATCAGTGAGACCCTTTGTTGCGGAGCCTGTTCCGACTCGTCCACGAGCTCGCCCCACCACCGGCTGCATGTGCCCGCGTCGTCGGCGGTACGAGGATCGGGAGGCTCGCCTTGAAGCAGGGCTCGAATTTCGGGGCTCATCATCGCCGCCGCGGCGCCGAACAGCACCGCGGAGTCCGAACTCAGATACAACTCGATCTCGTCCCTGCCCGCAGCGCTGCGCGAGGCAGACCGCCTCAGCGCCGGGCCGATCTGCTCGACCCGGCCCCACCACTGCGCCTCCAGAACAGATCCGAGAGCCTCGAACAATTCTTCGACGCCGCGCCCGGTCAGTGTCTCCACTGGAACCGTGGGCACGCCGACGGTCTCCGAGATCTCCGCGGCCCGTCCCAGCGCCTCGTCCCAGCGCGGCCCGAACAAGTCAGCCTTGTTCGCAGCGACGACCACACGATCGGAAACTCGGGCAATGGCTCGGCCGTCGACGTCGCGGACCGCGTCGACCACCACGTAGACAACGCAACGACGACCCAGATCGGGGTTCGACGTTCCAGGGACGTCGAACGCGCGCGACTCGGTCACCACAACCGGTGCGCCGACGACTCTGCGCGAGAACCGGTCGTCGCGCCCCAGGATCCGCGCCAACGACGACCGCCCCACCCCGGCTCGCCCGGCGACCACCAATTCGAGCGGCGCGCTCAGCGATCCGAGCACCGAGTGAACCGCCTCTGCGGCTCCCGAATCGATCGACGTCAGCCGATATGCCAGAGCGCGCAAGTGGTCGATCGGCTCCGCGCAGGCGTCGTCGATCGATTCTGCGGGCAACATTCTTGACCAATTACTGCATGCAAATCCTGTGTTCATCCCCACCCCACGTCCCCATCGTGTCGGTGAGATTCTGTCAGGTTCTCGGCAAGGACGGCAGGTGACACCACTCTTTCGCTGGCTGTCCGAAGTCGGCTGTTTCAGGACTTTCCGCAGAAAGTCTCAACTCAAACTTCAGACCCGTCTGCGCTAAACGGGGGTCATGCGTGACAATGGGTTCGTGAACGAAGCCGATCAGCATGCACCGCAGACCCCTGACACGGGGCAGACGGACCACGCCAAGGGGTCCCGTCTCCATCCGAGAGTGACCAGCTTTCGCTCTCGCCGGGGTGCGCTGACCGACGCGCAGCAGCAGGCTTGGGACCGTCAGTGGCCGCTCATCGGCGCCGACGTCTCGGACACACCGCTCGACGCGAACGCCTGGTTCGGACGCGAGGCACCCCTGATCATCGAGATCGGTTCGGGTACCGGCACCGCGACGGCCGCTATGGCCAAGGCGGAACCGCACGTGAACCTGATCGCGATCGAGGTGTACCGCCCGGGGCTCGCGCAACTTCTCCAGCAGGTCGAGCGTGAAGAGATTCCCAACGTCCGCGTACTACGCGGTGACGCGATGGACGTACTCGAGAACATGGTCGCCCCCGAGTCCCTGACGGGCGTCCGGGTGTTCTTCCCGGACCCGTGGCCCAAGGCCCGCCATCACAAGCGTCGCCTCCTGCAGGGGCCGACGTTCGCGCTGATCGCCAACCGCCTCAAGCCCGGCGGAGTCCTGCACGTGGCAACCGATCACGCCGAGTACGCCGAATGGATCGAAGAAGCCGGCAATGCCGAGCCACTGCTGACCGCACTCGACTGGGAGTCGCCGATGACCCACGAGCGTCCGGTCACCAAGTTCGAGGACAAAGCCCATAAGGTCGGTAGTGCAATCACCGAGCTTATATGGGGGAAGATCAGAGCATGAGCGTCAGCGAACAGCTATCCGACGACGTGACGTCGTCGGAATCTCCTCTCGACTTCGGTCGTGACTCCCGCCACCCCAAGCGGGTGCTTCTGGTCTGGGACGCCCCCAACCTCGACATGGGCCTCGGCGCCATCCTCGGTGGCCGGCCTACCGCCGCCTACCGGCCACGATTCGACGCTTTGGGTCGTTGGCTGCTCTCTCGCACCGCCGAACTGTCCGCACAGAACAGCGGCACGCTCGAGCCTGAAGCGACCGTCTTCACCAACATCGCGTCCGGCAGCGCCGACGTCGTTCGTCCTTGGGTCGAAGCCTTGCGTAACGTGGGTTTCGCGGTGTTCGCCAAGCCGAAGGTCGATGAAGACAGCGATGTCGATTCGGACATGCTCGAGCACATCGCGCTCCGGTACGGCGAGGGCCTCGCCGGAATCATGGTCGCGTCCGCCGACGGCCAAGCGTTCCGCGAACCTCTCGAGGACATCGCAGCAACCGGTATCCCGGTCCAGGTTCTCGGGTTCCGTGAACACGCCAGCTGGGCTGTGTCGTCCGATATCTTGGACTTCGTCGATCTCGAGGACATCCCAGGTGTCTTCCGTGAGCCTCTGCCACGGGTAAGCCTGGACACCCTGCCCGACGAGGGCGCCTGGTTGCAGCCGTTCCGACCGCTTTCTGCCCTGCTCATCGGGCGAAAAAGTGTTGCCGAGTAGGAGTTGATCAGTGTTCGCCAGCTGGGGAAGCATCGTCTATCGAGCCCGCTTCACCGTCATCGCTGTCATGGTGGCGGGGCTCCTCGGGCTCGCTGCGTACGGCCTGAGCCTGCAGGATCATCTCAGCCAGAGCGGCTGGGACGATCCGGGGTCGGAATCGGTAGAGGCTGCAAAACTCGCTGACGGCACGTTCGGACGCAGCACGACGGGTGACGTTCTGGCGCTGTACACGGCGCCGGAGGGCAAGACCGTCGACGACCCCGAGTTCCAAGCGAAGGTCATCGACAATCTGCAGCGGCTCGTCGCCGACAACCCCGACCAGATCATGAAGATCAACGGCTCGTACTTCAAGGTCGACAACGGTCTCTCGGTGGCGGCCCTGGCGGACAAGACCAAGCAACACGCGGTCACCAGCATCGCGATCGCCGGCGACAACGACACCGCGGTGTCCAACAACTTCCGCGACGTCGAGTCGCAGTTCTACATCGACGGCGTCGACGTGCAACTCGCCGGCCTGCAACCTGTCGCGAATTCGCTCAACGACACGATGGCCAACGACATCAAGCGCATGGAAATGCTCGCAATTCCCGCCGTCGGTGTCCTGCTGTTCTTCGTCTTCGGTGGCGTCGTCGCTGCGGCCCTCCCGTTGATCGTCGGCGGTCTGACCGTCATCGGCGCCAACGGCATCATTCGACTGATCACCAACTTCACCGAGGTCAACGCGTTTGTTGCGCCCGTGGTCTCTCTGGTCGGCCTGGGTCTCGCGATCGACTACGGACTGTTCATCGTCAGCCGTTTCCGAGAAGAGATAGCCGAGGGGTACGACACCCCGACCGCAGTACGCCGAACGGTCATGACGGCGGGTAGAACGGTCATGTTCTCGGCGACCATGGTTGCCGTCAGCCTCGGCGGTCTGCTGTTGTTCCCGCAGGGCTTCCTCAAATCGGTGGCTTACGGCGCCATTGCTGCCGTGATGCTTGCCGCGATCTCGTCCATCACGATTCTTCCCGCTATTCTCGGCATTCTCGGCAAGCGGATCGACGCGCTGACCTTCAAGAAGCTGCGCCAGACCAAGACCAACGAGGAAATCGAGAACGGTTTCTGGGGCAAGCTCACCCGCTGGGTCATGCAGCATCCGCTCAAGGTCGCGGTCCCGATCGTCGCGGCTCTACTGCTGATGATCATTCCGCTGACGGGCATCAAGTTCGGCGGTATCAACGAGACGTACCTGCCCCCGGACAGCCCCACGCGTGTCGCGCAGGCGCAGTTCGACGAACTCTTCCCGGGCAATCGCACCGAGCCCGTTCGACTCGTCATCGAGGGAGCGGACAACACCACTCTCGGTCAGATTTCCAAGACCGCAAACGCTGCGCCGGGTCTGGTCGAGAAGTTCACCCCGGAGGTCGCGACCAAGGACGGGGTCAACGTCCTCAAAGCCGGTCTGACCGAGCGCAACGAGGCACGTCCCACCATCGACTATCTGCGATCCGCGGATTGGCCCGAGGGCACAACTGTGCTCGTCGGCGGTACTCCGGCCATCGAGCAGGACAGCGTCGACGCGTTGCTCGACCGTCTGCCGCTGATGGTCGTATCGGTCATCCTGCTGACGACGCTGCTGATGTTCTTGACGTTCGGTTCGCTCGTCCTGCCCATCAAGGCTGCGTTGATGAGCGCGCTCGGCCTGGGTTCGACGCTCGGAATCTTGACCTGGATCTTCATCGACGGGCACGGTTCCGGTCTCTTGAACTTCACGCCGGGACCGATCATGTCTCCCGTCCTGGTGTTGATCATCGCGATCGTCTACGGCCTGTCGACCGACTACGAAGTGTTCCTGCTCTCCCGCATGGTCGAAGCGCGAGCGCAGGGCGCGAGTACTACCGAATCCATCCGAATCGGCACGGCACATACCGGCCGGATCATCACCGCTGCCGCACTGATTCTGATCGTGGTCACCGGTGCATTCGGCCTGTCCGATCTGGTGATGATGAAGTACATCTCGTACGGCATGATCTCCGCGCTGATCATCGACGCCACGCTGATCCGAATGTTCCTGGTCCCCGCGACCATGAAACTGCTCGGCGACGACTGCTGGTGGGCCCCGGCCTGGATGAAGCGGATCCAGCAGAAGATCGGGCTGGGTGAGCCGATCCTCGACAACGAACTTGTGCTCGCAAACGTCCCGCAGATCGCGCCCGTCGGTGCGATCGCCGGACCGGGTCAGCCGCGCAAGATCGAAGCGGCCTCGCGGGTCATGCCGCCGCCTGCCCCGGCTGCACAGCCGGAAAGCGGACCTCGTGTTCCCGATCCTCTCACCGAGCCCATTCCGCTCAGCGAAATGACGATCAAGGCACCGAACACGGATACACCTGCCGCGGAGAAGCCGGCACCGCGACGTCGTCTCGATATCGGGAGTGCAGCCAGCGCGCCCCAGAACTTGATCGAGGCACCGGTCCCCAATCCTTCGTACCGACCGCAACCGAACACCACCGACAAGCGGAGAAACCCGACGCCCGCTGCGCCGGCCGAGCGTCCCATCGAGAGTTGGTTGTCGGACCTGCGGGCTCGGGAACAGACTCCCCCGGCCTCACGGCCGCTGCCGGTGGTCCGGACGCCTTCGCGTACTAACGGTTCGGCAAGCAGCGGTTCAGGTACCAACGGCTCGAGCCGGAATGGCTCTGCAAACGGTGCTACCAACGGTTCTGCAACAAATGGCGCTGCAACAAACGGCTCGGCCCCGACCTCGGTGGAGGCGACCCCCCAGTCGCCGCCTCCACCGATCGCTCCGGAGCGTCGTCCCACCGAGCCCCGAGTCTCGGATGCCTCTGACGGCGACGACAACGCCACCGGCAGGCACCGACCTGACGACGCAGGCGCCATCAGTGTCAGCGAGCTCATCGCTCGCCAGAAGCGAAGCTGACTCATGATCCAGAAGCGGAGCTGACCTGCTCCTGCTTGGCGAAGGCTCGTGCATAACGAGTCCCGACCAGCAGGAGCAGCAAGCCGACCACCAGGAAGGCAGCGCTGCGCACCAGCCCACTGAGCGTGGCCAGGTCGAAGAGGAACAGCTTGGCCACTGCCGCGCTGGTGAGAGCAAGACCAGCTCCGAGCAAAACGCGAGCATGCTGACGGTTGTTCAGGCCGAGCACCAGCGCTGACGTGGCGGCAAGCATCCAGACGATGGTTGCAACGCTGTGCCCGGCAACAAATCCGGTTGCACTGTCGAAGATTTCGACGCCGGATGAGACGAGCGCACACGTCACCGCGTAGAGGACACCAAACCCTGCGGCCGCCCATAGAACCGCTGCATTCGAATCGGCGATCAACTTCAGTCGGTGAATCGCCCACACCAGCATCACCAGTGCACCTATCGCCGTCAGGCTCGAGAGTGCCGTGATCGCACCGAGTTGCATGGATGCGGCACGGGCAGTCGTCAACGCTTCCGGCGGAACCGTCGTGAGGTATCCGATCGATCCGATTGCCGCAAAGGCGGTTCCGAGGGCGAAGACGAAGCGCGAACCTGCATACAGCGAGACTCCGAGGAAGATCATGCCGACGGTGAGGACCAGCGGTACGACCAGAGATTCCGTCGCCCCGGACAAGCAGCACAGCAACAATGCAAGAGCGCCGGTTGCGCCCAGTCCGAATCGCAGTTGCGTCGGCAAAGGCTTGGCCGCCGCTGCAGCGGAAAGTAGTAGTGCCGCAGCAATTCCGTACAGCACTGCGGATTCGGTGCGCCCGAGCACGGCTCCGACGCTCATCAGCGGAAGAGACGAGACAACAAAGGTAGCGGTGGACCACGCCCCTGCAACTCCGCCGCGCGAGGGCGAACCCCTCCACTGCACGGCCATCGCGCAGCCGGCCCCCACGATTGCAACCACGCCGGCACTGATCACCAATTGCACTGCACTGTTACCGGATTCGCTGAAGATTGCATTCGACGCTACCGCTACGAGCAGCGCGAGAACCACGGGTACGGTGCGCGCCATACCCAGGTACTTCCAGTCACGACCGAGCTGGGCGGAGAATGTCGCCGACTGGATCGCGAAGAGGAAACCGATGAGGGTCAACGATATTCCCGACGTCAACACGGGAGCCAGCACCGCTGCGCCCAGAACGATCATGAGTGCCAGTGATTCGGAATCCCATTTCACCGCCAAAGCAACCCCGGCCGCGGCAATCCCGAAGGCAATCACCACCGCGAGCGGCGTCGTCACCCAGCCGTAGAGAACCGAGGCCGCGACGACGTCGAGGTACATTCCCGCAAAACCGGTGGCGGCCAGAGCAATCGCTCCCACTTTGCCGCCTGGTCGTCCGTGGACCCGCACCCCGGCAAACACCAAGGCGCCGGAAAGGAGTGCGCCACCGAGCACCCGCAGCGGCGGTCCGAAGAATCCGGCCTGCGCTGCAAGTACCAGCAGCATCACGACGCCGATCAGTGTGACGGCAACACCGGCCGCGGCCAGGAGTCGACTGATGACACCGTCGCGTTGCCACCAGGGCTGGCGAGGTGCGGCAACCGGATACGTCGGCGGCTGCCAGGTGGGCACGTTCTGCTGAGGACGCATTGGCGGCATCTGTGGCGCCGGAGCTGCGGGTGCCGGAACTACCGGCATGGGCGGGGGAACAGTAGCCGAGGCCAGCTGAGTCTGCAGGATCGACAGGTTCTGGCCCATGTGACGCAACTGCCGGCCGATGCTGTCGCACTCGGCCGAGAGGGCGGTCACCAGTCGCGGATCGACGGCGGGAGAGCTCGGTGTGGTCATGGCTACGAGCTTGCTGCGTGGCCGAGCCGATCAGATGAGTAGTACTACTCGATCAGCCTGGGGAGTTCTCGTATTCAACTGAGGACACCTTCGACTGACGGCACCATCGACCGACGGCACCATCGACCGACTGCATCATCGACCGACTGCATCATCGACCGACAGGGAACTATCGCCGAGGCGCTGCATTCCGCAATCGTTCGGAGAGCAACCGACCCGAAGTGTGAAGCGGAGCGGGATCCTGACGCGCCCGAGCGAGGACAAGCGCGCCCTCGAGTGCGGACAAAGCGAGAATTGCCTCGGACTCTGCGTCTTCGCGGGACCAACCGTCGGCTTCGAGGCGCTGAGCCAGCAGCCCCAGCCACGAGTTGTACCCGTCCGCACAAGCACCACGGATGACCTCGGATTCGGTTGCGGCATCCAGTGTTGCCGTAGCCAGGGCGCATCCACGTTCGTAGTCCGAATCCGACAAACGCGCAGCCAGTGCGGCAGCAAATGCCGAGATCGCGGTGGCGGCATCGGGTGAGCTCTCCAGGAGATGCCGGATGAAATCGGCCATTGCCTCACCGCGTCGCCTCAGAGCCTCGCCTGCGAGTTCTTCCTTGCCACCGGGAAAGTGAAAGTACAAGGACCCCTTGGTGGTCGCGCTCGCCGAGAGCACTTCCGACACACCCGTTCCCGCGTACCCCTTCCGCTGCAACAAGTCGGCAGCGGCATCGACCAACAAATCCCTCGTAGACATAAGTTCAACATACCGATCAGTACACATATCGACAACACTTGAAGTGCATAAATAGCCAAAGCCTTGCATCACTAGACCGATTGGTACATGATTCGAGAATCGAAACCGGAGCACAGCCAACGACGCTCACGACGGCAAAGGACCAAATCGATGTCACCGAATTCCGCAAACCACACCACGACGACCGTCCTCGGACCGGACGTAGATCTCACCGGGACTCTCGCGGCCACCGGCGTCCGGATGATGGTTCGAAGCAAACAAACCGAGGGAGGATTCTCTCTTGTACAACACCGCATCGCTCCGCATTCGATGACCTCACCGGTCCATCGCCACAGCCGCGAAGACGAGTACACGGTGGTTCAAAGTGGCCGCGTCGCAGCGATGGTCGGAGACGAGGTCGTCTACGCGGAGACTGGCGCCATGATCTTCAAACCGCGTGGCCAGTGGCACGCCGTGTGGAATCCCGACGACGCTCCAGCACGGATTCTCGAAATCATCACGCCCGGAGGGATGGAAGACCTGTTCGAACTGATGCCGAAACTACTGGCCGAAGCTGGTTCCGCCGCGGAATCGGTTGCAGCGCGGGTAGAAGCAGATTTCGGGATCGAATTCGATCTCGTTGCCACTGCCGAGATCGCACAGACGCACGGTGTGGGATTCGGCATCGAAAGTCACTGACCGACTGCCAGCACCTACCGATCAAAGGAAGATTCATGCTTGTACTCACCGGAGCAGAAGACCTCAGCGCCAACCTGAACCAAGAGTTGGGCGTCAGCGACTGGCACGATGTCACGCAGGAGTCCATCGACGAGTTCGCCCGGGTCACCGGCGACGATCAGTGGATTCACGTCGATGTGGATCGCGCGAAGGAGTCACCGTTCGGTGGAACGATCGCGCACGGCAACTACACGCTCTCACTCGGCCCCATGTTCTCGTATGCGATGTTCTCGCTCGAGGGTTTTGCGTTTGCTCTCAATTGCGGATTCGACAAGGTCAGGTTGCCTGCTCCGCTTCCGGTTGGCTCTCGCGTTCGCATGCGTGCGACGTTGAGCAAAGTCGAACCGATCAATGGCGGCGTCCAGATCACGGTGACGCAGACATTCGAACGAGAACACGGTGACAAACCCGTGTGCGTCGCCGAGATGTTGACCCGCGCGTATCACTGAAAGGTCAGGAGCCGAACATCTTTCGGATCGTGGTACCGAAGGGATGCTTCGCGGTGACACTGCCGAATCGCACCTTGCCGTGCACCACCAGATGCAGCGGGCCCATCTGCGGGCCGGAACGAACCTTGTTCGACGCACTTCCTCCGACTGCCTCGACACCGTTCATGTCCACCGTCGCCTCTTCGGGAACGATCAGTGAAATCGAACTGGCGTAGTCGTCGATCGAGATGTTCACGACCTGCGTCTGCATCACAGCGCGCGTGAAATCGATAGTCACACTGGACATTCTGGTATCGACCACGACAGCGGGAGGAACGATCCATGCGCCGTTTCGCGTCACCGTCGCCATTCGTCCACGAATCACGGCAGCATTTGCCGTTCCGTAGTTACCGACTACCGGAGCGCCGACGGGAGCGCGGTAAGGCGGGCTCGGGTGAACCGGCGGCGGCTGGGGTTGGTATGTCGGCGAAGGATACGGCTGGCCTTGGTACATCGGCTGACCTGCATTGGGATACGCGGGTGGGTCGTAGTCGGAGATCAGCGTGATGCCCGGAAGATCGGCGAGAACCGAGTTGAGCTCACCTCGCGTCTTTGCAGCCAAGGCAGTGTCCATGCGCTCGGTGAACTCACCGAGCGAGAGCATCCCTTGACCGACAGCTTTCTGCAGCAGCTCGCCGACGTGCTCTCGTTCGGCATCGGATACGCGTAGATTCCTGGCCTCCATGATTTCCAGGATAAACGTTATTCGAGACCTTGTTCTATTGCGTATCGCGTGAGCTCGACTCGATTGGCCAACTGAAGTTTCCGCAGCGTCGCCTGGACGTGGTTTTCGACGGTCCGGTGGCTGAGCGAGAGCCTCGTGGCGATCTGTTTTGCGCTCAGCCCCTTGGCGACAAGACGGAGCACTTCGGTCTCACGGTCGGTGAGCCGAGGCAGCTCGGGTGCGCGATCGTCGGCCGGTGCCGTCGACATCCGGCGGTACTCGCCGAGCACCAATCCGGCGAGGCCGGGTGTGAAGACGGCTTGTCCGTCGAAAGTCGCTCGCACGGCCTCGAGAAGTTCCGCCACCGAAGCACTCTTGACCAGGTAACCCGACGCTCCGGCTTTGACCGCGTCGAGGACGTCGTCACGCTCGGCGGAGGCCGAAAGCACCAGTACCTTGCTCTTCGGCGAAACCTCGAGCACCGCGGTGGTGGCGTCGGCACCGTTTCCGTCCGGCAGGTTCATGTCCATCAGAACCACGGCCGGTTGCACGGCGGCGGCTCGGCGGCGCGCACTCTCGACACCCTCCGCCGTGGCGCTCACGGTGAAGCCCGCGGCTTCGAGGTCCCGGGAGACACCGTCGCGCCACATCGGGTGATCGTCGACGACCATCACCGTCACCGGATTCTCGCCCATTTCGTCAGCCACGCTCACTCTTCCCCTTCGGAACGTTGATCTCCCATTCGGTGCCCTCCCCCGGCCCCGTTTGCAGGACTGCAGTTCCGCCGAGCACCTGTACTCGACCGAGAATGGACTTCGATACTCCCATGCGGCCTTCGGCCTCGGCCTGCGCCAAGCGACCTTCGGGGATTCCGACGCCGTCGTCGCGGACACTGACGATCACCTCGTCCGGCAGATCTTCGAGCAATACGTACGCCTTCGCCGCAGGACCGGCGTGCAGCCCGACATTGGACAGGGCATTGTCGACGATGGCTGCCAGTTCGATGGCTCGATCGCGCTCGATCACGACCGGGTGCGCGGGCGTCGACACCGACACCGACGTGCTGGCCTGCGTGGTCAGCAGCGGACACAGATCCACTGTCTGTCCGCCGACATCTGCCGCGGCACCCGAAACCTGCTCGGAAATCAGCATTCTCAACGCGACCTCCTGCTCGCCGGCCAGCGCGGCCAGCTCAGCTGCCTCGCCGCCGAGTGCGGCTCCTCGCCGGCGCACCATCGCCAGCACCTGCAGAACGCCGTCGTGCACTTCGCGTGCCAAACGTTCGCGCTCTTCGGTAGCCGCCGCCAGACGTACGGCCTGCTCGAGTTGTCGATGCGAGCGCCGAGCGGTGGTGGTGGCCAAGCCCAACGCCAGGCCGACCGATACGAGCACGGGAGCCGTCGCATCGCGCCAGAGATCCAGGTTGACCTGGTCGCGGATGATCGCGCTGGCCGCCGAGATGACAACTCCGGACGCCATACCGAGCCACGGTCCGCCGAGAATTGCCGCGGAGATGACCGCGTTGGTGGCCCACAGCGTGGTGGGGAGCGTCTGGTGATTCTGATACCACTCGTGGTCGGAGACCAGCCTCGTCGACGCCATCAGCAAGATGACGACCACCTGATCGGCGATCACCACCTGGTACCTCGGAAGCGTCTTACCGAACAGAGCACCGGAAGTTCCGAGCAACAGCGCCGACACCCCGGTCCACACGGCCATCAGAGCGACGAAGAACCAGCTGAGCCGGGAGTTGGTGTAGTCGGAGGCCGAAGCGAACTGGTAGCTGATCGCGTACACCAGCGTGACGAGGCGAAATGCCTGCGCCGCCCGCCACAGCGGGGCATCAGGGTCGGTGTCGACGCCCGACGCCTCGCGAACGGTCGGCTGATAGTGCAGCCGACGACGGCGGGTGGGCTCAGTCATCGGGAGGAGTGGGGTTCACGATGCGAGGCTCGGCGCGCGGCTCGTCGGGTTCGGCGGGGAACAGTGGGGTCTCCGGATCTTCGACGTGCAGTTCGGCGTACGCGATGTCCGGGTCGTCGGCGAGGAGGGAACGAATGGCGGTATTCAGGACCGCGACGATCGGAACAGCCAAGAGCCCGCCGACGATTCCGGCGAGGACGATGCCCGTTGTAATGGCGAGAACGACTGCCAGCGGATGCAGGCGAACAGCGCGACCCAACAACAGCGGTTGCATCACGTGCGCTTCGAGCTGCATGACGCCGATGATGATGCCGAGGACGATCAGTGCCGTCAGGAAACCCTTCGTGACCAGAGCGACAAGCACCGCGAGAAAACCGGTCAGAAATGCACCGACGATCGGGATGAACGCGCCGATGAACACCAACGACGCCAGCGGCAGGGCGAGCGGCACCCCGAGGATCGCCAGGCCGGCACCGATACCGATCGCGTCGGCGGCGGCAACCGCGACCGTGGCGCGCACGTAACCGATCAGCGACCCAAAACCTGCAGAACCGGCGATCCGCACCCGACGACGCGCGTCGGTGGGAACGATCCGGGTGACGAACTGCCAGATCTGGTCGCCGCCGTAGAGGAAGAAGATGAGAGTGAACAGCGTCAGCAATGCCCCGGTGAAGATCTCGCCGATGACCGTCGCTGTGGTCAAGGCGCCGCTGGTCAGGGACTCACGATTGGATTGCACCGACTTGACGACCGAGTCACCCGCCTGGCGGATCTGATCCTCGCTGAAATGCAGCGGGCCGCTGGTGAGCCAGTTCTGAATCTGCGTGACGCTGGCCGTGAACTGGTCGGTGAGCTGGGGCAACCCGTCGATGAACTGCTCGACGACAAACGTCATGATTCCCGCGACCAGTCCGATCGAGGCAAGCAGAACGACGATGACGGCTGCCGAGCGAGGAACTCCCCATACCTGTAGCCGATCGACAACCGGAATCAGCAGAGCCGATGCCAGTAGAGCCAGCCCCACCGGGATGAGCACGGTCTCGAGGCGCAGAACCACGTATCCGAGAACCAGTAGCCCGGCAAAAATCACGATGAGGCGCCACGACCATTCCGCCGCGATACGCACGCCCGGATGCACCGCCCGAGCGTCGGCGGAGATGGGTTTGTTCATCCTCGAAGCTCGCTCCGCACGCCCCCTGTTTGCGTTCACCTCGCGAGCCTAACCGGACCGGCCGACACAGGTGAGCGGACCAATAATCGGACGCGCGTACCAACACTTCGAGCTCTGCCAGCTAAATTGAACCCTGTGCGGGCCTCATACAGAGCAATAGCGGTGACCATCCGCAGCCGGTGGCCCCTCTATATGCTCTCCATGCTCGCGGCCAATCTGATCGGCGCGGTGCTGGTCTTCGCTTTCGTGCGGTACGGCGTTCCGATCCAAGAGTCCGACGCGATAGTTGCCGACCGGGTCCGCAACTTCGCGATCTTCGGCGTTTACCTGGCATTCGCCGGTGCCGTCAGCCTCACCGCGGCGGCAATGATGTTGAAGTCGGTCATCCGTTGGCGGCTGCGCGGGGGTCCGCCGACGAGGTCCGAGCAGATGGCGGCACTGCACGCGCCGCTTCGCCAGGCCATCGTCCACCTGGTGCTGTGGATTCTGGGCGGCATCATCTTCGTGTTCCTGACCATCACCGAGATGCCCGGACTCGCGATCGCCGTGATCGTGACGGTCTGCATGGCCGCGACCACGACCTTCGGGTTCACCTACATGCTCGGCGAGCGCATCTTGCGTCCGGTCGCCGCCCAGGCGTTGAGCGAGGGCGAATTCGATCGGACCATGGCGCCGGGCGTCGGAACCCGGCTGGCGATGACCTGGGGACTCGGCACGCTGATGCCCGTCGCAGGCATCATCTTGCTGTGCTCGACGCAGCTCACGACCGATCTCGAGTTCTCCCCCGACTCGCTCGCGTGGGCGATCCTGCTCATCTCGATCATGGCGATCGTGCAGGCCTTTGCACTGTCGATGCTGACGGCTACTCAGATCTCCGATCCGATCCGACAACTGCGACGCGCCATCGAGCGAGTGCAGCGCGGCGCCACGGACGTACGCGTCGAGGTGTTCGACGGCAGTGAGATCGGCCGGCTACAGGTCGGATTCAACCGCATGATGAAAGAGTCCGACGAGCGTCGCCTGCTGCGTGAGCTGTTCGGCCAGCACGTCGGCGAGGACGTGGCCCGGCGCGCGCTGAAGTTCGGTACCGAACTGGGCGGCGAAACTCGATTCGTGGCAGTTCTGTTCGTCGACATGGTCGGATCAACCGGTGCCGCGGCCGAGCGCCCGCCGGGCGAAGTGGTCGAACTGCTCAACGAGTTCTTCCGTGTGGTCGTCGACGTCATCGATCGCCACCACGGTTTTGTCAACAAGTTCATGGGTGATGCGGCGCTCGCCATCTTCGGTGCACCACTCGATCGACCCGACGCTCCGACGGCAGCCCTCGCGGCGGCTCGCGAGCTGCGGTTCAAGCTCAACGACATCACCGGCTTGGACGTCGGTATCGGCGTGAGCGCGGGACTCGCGGTCGCCGGCAACATCGGTGCTGCCGAACGTTTCGAGTACACCGTGATCGGCGATCCGGTCAACGAAGCATCACGGCTCACCGAGCTCGCGAAACTTCGGCCCAGCCGAGTGCTGGCGTCGACGAGCGCGCTGTATTTCGCCGACGAAGAGGAACAGGCCGAGTGGGAACTCGGCGAGCAAGTCCAACTGCGTGGGCGCCGACGACTGACGCATCTGGCGTGGCCCGAAAAGTATCCAGAGGTCGATCCGGATCAAATTGGTTAGGGTGAGTCGATGGCTCAGCCTGGAAACACCCCACGGCGACTGAGACGACCACGCTCGCCCGTGGCCGGGACCAGTCGGGCCAGAGGGCGCTACTGGTGGCTGAAGTGGGTGCTCGGGATAGCGCTCATCGCCCTCCTGATAGCCGAAGGCGCATATCTCTGGCCCAGGCTAAGTGAGGCCTGGCGGGTCCTGACCGAAATCCATTGGGGTTGGGTGGCCGCGTGCGTCGCGGCCCAACTCATTTCACTCAGCGGTTACGCGTCCGTTCAACAACGTCTGCTCAACGCCGCTGGTGTGGTTGCCGGTCACCTCAAGAACCTCTCGGTCATCTATGCCAGTACGGCAATGGCGCTGACGTTGCCTGCCGGCCAGGTCTTCTCCACTGCATTCACGTACAAACAGACTCGAAAGTGGGGGGCGACGCCGGTTGTCGCGTCCTGGCAGTTGGCGATGTGCGGTGTCATCGCCGCCGCGACGCTGGCACTACTCGGCGCTACCGGCGCAGCGGCGTTCGGCACCAAGGTCAGCCCGGTGACGCTCACAATTTCGATCGTGGGCATGGCAGCACTGTTTCTGGCGTTGCGATACATAGCCCAGAATCCCGGCAGCATCGAGCGCATCGGACACCGAGTTCTGGCGCTGTACAACCGTTCTCGCAATAACCCGACCGGACGCGGTATGCACCGTTGGTCCGAAATCCTCAAGCAACTGGATTCGGTCGAGCTCAGCCGCACCGACTCGGTCATCGCATTCGGGTGGTCGGCCATCCATCGTGTCGCCGATGTCGCTTGTTTGGGTTTCGCATGCTGGGCGGTGGGCGCGGAACCCTCCTTCGCGGGGCTCCTGATTGCCTTTACCGCCGCCAAAGCAGTCGGCAGCATTCCGCTGCTTCCCGGCGGGCTGGGCTACGTGGACACCGCACTGATCACCGCGCTGACGATCGCCGGTGCCAGTGGACCGCAGGCGATTGCGGCATGGCTTGTATATCGGTTGGTCAGCTTCATCATGGTCGCTGTCGCCGGTTGGATCGTCTTCTTGATCACGTTCCGTGCAACCCACCACGAAGACCTCGAGATGGACCTCGAGTTCGAACGCCGCGAACAACCCGGCGTCTAGCGTCGCAACGCTGCCGCCATGTCGTCGAGGTGTGCCCGGCTGATCCGTACCGCTGCCTCCGCGTCGCCGGCTTCGATGGCGTCCACCAACATTCGATGCTCGTCCGCATCCGGCTGACTGTGTGGATGCAGGTCCAGAACCGCGATCAACTCGATCAACGCGGCCCGCAGACGCGGCACAAAAGTCTCGAAGAGTTCCGACAGCACGGGATTGTGTGCCGCATCCACCACTGCCCGGTGGACGGCGATATCGGCGTCGACAAACGCTGCGTCCCCAGAGTGCGCGGCAGCAGTTCTACCGTCGAGCGCCTGCCGCAGAGCCGCGACGTCAACGGCATCGCGGCGCTGCGCTGCGAGGCGAGCCGCTTCGATCTCGACCGCGTTCCGCACCTCGACGACATGAAGAATCGCCTCGGCTTCGAGCACACGCGGCCACTGATCCGGGGGTGTCGTACTCCGTAGGAAGACGCCGGCACCCTGTCTCGATTCGAGCATGCCGAGGCCCGCGAGGGTCCGCACCGCTTCCCTGATGGTGGACCGACCGATACCCAACTGCGCAGCCAAAGTGGTTTCACCTGGAAGTTTGGCGCCGACTTCCCATTCACCGCTCACGATCCGCGCTCGCAGCAACTCCGCAGCCTGGTCGGTGAGCAGCCGACGCTCGACGATCGGTGACACGTGAACTCCTCAGGTTGTCTGATAAGTGATTTCGTTCTAGTGTAGCCCGCATGGCTACAGGAGCACTCCTTCTCGACTGCCGCGGCGGGGCCTGACAGACCGGCACCCCTCCGCGGGGTTTCGCCATGCCGGTCTCTCGACTCGACCGCAGGAGAAACCGAAGATGAGTACTACCCGCGCCAACCGCTGGAACAACCAGAAGCCGTCACCCATGCCGTCCGAGCGCTATCGCGCCGCGTGGGATCGCGTCGACATTCCGATTTTCGACCGAACGTGGCCGTCCAATCGCACCACCGCGGCGCCCCGGTGGGTGCCCGTCGATCTGCGTGACGGCAATCAAGCCCTCGCAGAACCGATGGACCCCGAACGCAAGCGCCGAATGTTCGAACTGATGGTGGCGATCGGCTACAAGGAAATCGAGGTCGGCTATCCCTCTGCGAGCCAGACCGATTTCGATTTCGTTCGCGACCTGGTGCGGTTCGATCTCGTTCCCGACGACGTCACCGTCGTCGTATTCACCGCCGCGCGTACGGATTTGATCGAACGGACGTACCAGTCGATCGAGGGACTGCCGAACGCGGTCGTCCACATGTACACCGCGACTGCGCCGACGTGGCGAAACGTGGTTCTCGGCAAAGAGCGAGAAGAGTTGCACGACATGATTTTCCGCGCGGCGCAGGACGTGGCCCGTGGCGGCGAAGGCCACGACGGGTGGCGATTCGAGTTCTCCCCCGAGGTCTTCAACCTCACCGAACCCGATTACATCCTGCAGGTCTGCAACAGCCTCACCGAACTCTGGGACGCCAGTCCCGATCGCCCGGTCATCCACAACCTGCCTGCCACAGTCGAAATCGCCACCCCCAACATCTATGCCGACCAGATCGAATACATGCACCAGAACCTGGCCCGACGCGATTCGGTGATTCTCTCGGTCCACCCGCACAACGACCGCGGCACCGGGGTTGCATGTGCCGAACTGGCAGTACTGGCCGGCGCGCAGCGCGTCGAGGGATGCCTGTTCGGCAACGGCGAGCGCACGGGCAACGTCGACCTGGTCACGCTGGGGCTGAATCTGCATGCACAGGGCGTCGATCCGGAAATCGACTTCTCCGACATCGACAAGATCCGTCGAACGGTGGAGTACTGCAACCGAATTCCCGTCCACGAGCGCCACCCGTACGGCGGAGATCTCGTGTACACGGCATTTTCCGGAACCCACCAGGATGCGATCAAGAAGGGCTTCGCCCATCACTACGAGAGTGCGGAGGCTGCCGGCGTCGATCCGGGATCGGCGCCGTGGGCAGTCCCCTATCTGCCGATCGACCCCGCCGACGTCGGCCGCGATTACCAGGCGGTGATTCGTGTGAACAGCCAGTCGGGCAAAGGCGGAATCGCTTATCTGTTGCAGACCGAGTACGGGGTCGAACTCCCCCGGCGCCTGCAAATCGACTTCGCCTCGTGGGTGCAGCTCGAAACCGACGACTCGGGCACCGAAATGACCGCCGACCAGCTGTGGAAACTGCTGCTGCGCGAGTACGGATACAACGGAGGAGTGCGTCGGTACTCACTGGAACACACCGCCGACGGTGATCAGTTGTTCATCGCCATTGATCGCGACGGACGCGAGGTCACCGCTGTAGCCAGTGCGTCCGGGCCGGTCGAGGCCTTGAGTAAAATCCTGACCGAACAGGGCTCGGCGGTCGAGGTCGTCTCGCTCACCCAGCATTCACTGCCCCGCAACCCGGAGTCTTCCGGTAGTGCGAATTCGGCAGTCACCATCGCAGAATGCGTGGTGAACGGCGAAGGGCGCTGGGGCATTGCGGTGCATCAGTCGGTGACAGCGTCGGCGCTTCACGCCGTCTATGCCGCAAGCACAAACACTGTGATGCAGCTCACATGATCTTGCGGAAGGATTTCCTGGGGTCCATAGTTGAAGCTACAAGAACTTGAACATTCAACTACTTATTCAGGAGCTTCCATGACCACCGCAACCTTGCCCACATTGACCGCCGGAACCTGGGTCATCGACACCGTCCACTCCACTGTCGGATTCTCGGTTCGCCACCTCATGGTTTCCAAGGTTCGTGGAACGTTCGACGAGTTCTCGGGAACGATCACCGTTGCCGAAGACGGAACCCCCGCCGTCGAGGCCGAGATCTCCGTGGACTCCATCAACACCAAGAACGAGCAGCGCGACGGCCACATCAAGTCCGCTGACTTCTTCGACGTCGAGAAGTTCCGGAAGGCCACCTTCAAGTCCACCGCAGTGCGCTCCAAGGGCAGCGACTTCGTCCTCGCCGGCGACTTCACGCTCCACGGCGTCACCCGCGAGGTCGAGCTGAACCTCGAGTTCAACGGCGTCAACCCGGGCATGGGCCAGGGCCCCGTCGCCGGATTCGAAGCCACCACCGTCATCAACCGCAAGGACTTCGACATCTCCATCGAGATGCCCCTCGAAGGCGGCGGAGCAGTTGTCGGCGACAAGATCACGATCACCCTCGAGATCGAAGCCGGCCTCCAGGCCTAACAGCACTGTGCGCCTTTATTAACCGCCCGCGGTTAATAAAGGCGCACAGTCGTATGGTGTGAGCGTGAAGAAGTACGCACCATTCCTGCTGATCGACGCCATTCTTGTCATAATCTTCTGCGCGATAGGGCGCCGTACCCACGAAGAAGCCAATGCGCTCGCCGGTCTGGCGAAGACATCGTGGCCCTTCCTGACCGGCCTGGTGATCGGATGGGCTGCCACGTTCGCGCTGTACCGCGACAAGTTCAACGCCGTTCTCCTTCTTCCCACCGGCATTGTCGTTTGGCTCGGCGCCGTCGTCATCGGCATGATCCTTCGAGTGTTGAGTGGCCAGGGCACCCAATTCAGCTTCATCGTCGTCGCGACGCTGGTCCTCGGCGCGTTCCTTCTCGGTTGGCGCGCACTCGCTCCGCTGGTAGCGAGGATCCGCACCAAGTCGTAACCAAACTCCACGGCTCGGAACCACCCGAAATGCCCGAGCACGTAGGACACTTTTCGAATGAGCAACACTACGGAGCCCGTCGAACGTAGCGAGAAAGAAGACCGGGGGTTCTTCGGCCAACCCTTTGCGCTGGCGAACCTGTTCGGCGTCGAGATGTGGGAGAGATTCTCCTTCTACGGGATGCAAGGCATCCTCATCTACTACCTGTACTACAGCGTCAGCGACGGCGGCCTCGGCATCAGTCAGGCGGCAGCGACCAGCATCGTCGGCGCATACGGCGGCACCGTCTATCTGTCGACGATTCTCGGCGCGTGGGTGGCGGACCGACTTCTCGGCTCCGAGCGCACGCTCTTCTACAGCGCTTCGCTGGTGATGGCCGGCCACATCGCCTTGTCGGTTCTTCCTGGCATGTGGGGTGTGGGTGTCGGCCTGGTCATGGTCGCCTTCGGCAGCGGCGGTTTGAAGGCCAATGCGACCTCTCTGGTCGGAGACCTATATTCCGAACAGGACAATCGCCGCGACGCCGGATTCTCCATCTTCTACATGGGCATCAACATCGGCGGTCTTGTCGGTCCACTGCTCACCGGAGCCGTCCAGGACGCCTGGGGATTCCACGCCGGTTTTGCTCTCGCCGCCGTCGGCATGGCTCTCGGCCTGATCCAGTACACGCTGGGTCGGAAGCATCTTCACGGAATTGGAGCCGAGCCCGGCAACCCGTTGCCTGCAGACAAGCGCGCGCTCTACATCGGGATCGGCATTGCCGCGATCGTCGTCGTCGCGGTCGCCTCGATCACCGGTTTGATCACCGCGGACAACATGTCCGACGTCGTTGTCGGACTCACGATCGTCGCGTCGGTCGGTTACTTCCTCCTCATGCTCACCAGTAAGAAGGTGACCAAGGTCGAACGCAGTCGAGTCTTTGCATTCATCCCGATGTTCATTGCGAGCGCGGCCTTCTGGTCGCTGTTTCAGCAGCAGTTCACCACCGTGCCGGTGATCTCCGACAAACTCCTGGACCGCAATCTCTTCGGTTGGGACTTCCCGCCGACGTGGGTGCAGTCGATCAATCCGGTGTTCATCATCATCTTTGCCGGTGTGTTTGCAGCGATGTGGACAAAACTCGGTGACCGTCAGCCGTCGTCGCCGATCAAGTTCGCGCTCGGTACCGGCACGATGGGTCTGGCGTTCCTGGCATTCATCCCGATCACCGGTGGCGGACCGAACAGTGCACCGCTCCTCGGCCTTGCCGGAGTGCTTCTGCTCTTCACCTTCGCGGAACTCTTCCTGTCCCCCGTCGGCCTTTCCCTTGCAACCAAACTCGCGCCCGAGCATTTCCACACCCAGATGGTGGCGTTGTTCTTCTTGTCCGTTGCATTGGGTTCTTCGATGGCGGGAACCTTGGCCGGTTACTTCGACATCGACGACAGTCGTCCGTTCTTCCTGATCATCGGTTTCTCGTCAATCGGAATCGGAGTACTTCTTGCTCTTGCCTCGCCCTGGATCAAGAAGCTGATGCAGGGCGTGAAGTAGGCGGTCTCACTTCACCCACAACCACAGAGCCAGCACGAATCCCGCTATCGCTACTGCCACACGCAGTACCGATGGCGGGATTTTCTTGACTACGGGCGGGCCACACCAACCTCCGGCCAACGCTCCGAGCGCCATCGCCAACGCGGCCACCCAATGCACCTGTCCGGAGAAGGCGAAGATGAGTGCAGCCACAAGATTGGCAATGCCGAGAAAGAAGCTCTTCAGGATCGTTGCACGCCACACCGTTTCGGAAGTGAGGATGAGCGTCGCGGCCAGGAAGATGACGCCGGCACCAGCACCGAAATAGCCGCCGTAGACCGCGACGGCAAACAGTGCGGCCGAGTAGATTCCGGGACGGTCACCGCCGCCGGACAACTCACGAATCTTCGGTTGCAGTAGCAACGCGAGCGAGGCGAACACAACCATCGCCGGCACAACGGATTCGAACGAACCTTCCGGTGCCAGCCACAGAATCAGGGCACCGATGATGCCGCCGGCGGCCGAATAGAGAGACCAGCGAACAAGTTTCGGACCCGTGTCGGCAACTTCACGGGACGAGTTCGCCAATGCGCCGACGCCGACGGCCACCAACGCGACGGTATTGGTCATGTTCGCGCTGACCGGCGAAAGCCCGACGCTCAGCAGCGCCGGATACGAAACAATCGATGCGAGACCGGTGACAAAACCGACTAGACCGCTGAAGAATCCCGCTACGACGAGGAAAAGGAAATCGAGCAGGTTCACGAACCAGGAATCTACCCGCGGTGCCTGGTACTACTTGTCGGCAGGCTTGCCGAGTTCCTGGAAGAGCTTGTCCGTCATCTGCATTGCTCGATCGCCGCCGTCGGCGTCTGCGACGAACACTGCAAACGCGAAGTCACCACGTGATCCATAGAACCAACGATCGTCACCGCTCGCTGCACCGGCCGCCATCATGTCCGGGTACCCGGCGAGTCCGCCGGCCCCTCGCATCGCGTCGCGCAGACGATTGTTGACGTCGCCGGGCAATGCCGTCGGCGTGACGTCGGCGGTAGCCGGTTGTCCGAATACCATCATCGGCAGCGGGGCACTGCCGCGGGCGATCGATGCCGCGAGCATCGCCATTCCGAACGGTGTCACTGTCGGCGCGTCCGAGTCGTTGGACGTCTTGTTGACCATGACGTTGTTCATCGCCTGGTCCACGCCGGGGCGGTTCGCGGCAAGTACTGCCGTCTGCTGATCGAGTCCCTGAATGTGGAAGCCGTTGCCGAGTCCGAGTTGCTGCCCGGTGTCGGCCAACTGTTCGGGTGACACAGATCCGGGGTCGACGCCGTTCTGCATCGACGATGCGAGGCGGACCAGATCGAGGGCGCCGCCGGCCGGGCGCAACCCGGTGAATGCGATCGGGCCCTGCTCGATGGCCTGATTGTTCTGTGCTGCAGCCAGAATGGCACCGTCCGACGGGCGGATCGCGACGATGGCGGCGGGAGTACCTGCACTGACGACGGCTTCGATCGCAGCGAGTTGAGCGTGCGAGTCGAGGGTTGCGGCGACGTCGGGGCCGGGAGGTCCTTGGAAGCCGGCTTGCTTGATCGGGAATCCGTTGGACTCCACCAGGTTGACCGCCCAACCGGCGGTGGCGTCGCGATTGGCCTGCCACACGGTCCGAAGCGGGTCCAGGAGCGGCGAGTTGATACGACGATCGGAGGCGATCAGCTTGGGTGTCTTGACCACGACGACGCCGGGGATCGCAAAATCGCTTTCCAGGTACGCGTAGTCGGGATCGCGGAGCAGTACGGCGGTGACGGGCTTGCCCGGGTTGGCCGCGAGGTCGGCCAGCATCGACTCCGAGGTCACCAACGGTGCGACGGGTTCGAGAACTGCGGCGAGGCGACGAGTGGTGTCGACGGGGTCCGGCATGGTCGTCGGGTCGAGAGTGATCGCGTTGATGGTCTGCTCGTTCATGAGCAGGGTGCCCGTGCTGTCGACGACCTTCGGGGGCGCTGCGTCGGTGCGGGTGTACGAGACGGTGCGCCCGTTTCCGAGGTCGGGAACCAGGACTGACGGGTCCCAGGACACCCGCCAGCCGACGGAAAGATCGCGAACCTCGCCCTGCGACTGGTAGCTCCAGTCCTTGCCTTCGCCGAAGTTCCAGGACGCGTCGAGGGTGAAGAGTCCGGAGTCGCTACCCAGATCCATGACCTGAGCGACGTCGAAGTCGGTGGACTTGGCGGCCAGTCCGTCGAACATCTGCTGGATCGAGGGGCGGGCTGCGTTGGGGTACGACGTGAGCGCCGCAGCAGCTTCGGCGTCGTGGTTGTTGAGGGCGGTGACGAAGTCTTCCACCACCGAAGCGGCGTCGGTTTTCTTCTCCCCACCGATGACACATGACGCGAGCGCCACTGTCAGAACGACAGCAGTTATCGAAGCAACGACATATTTTCCACGACGGTTGTGCTGTCCTCCGGGCCCCATGCATGTAACTCTTTACTTCTGTCACACGAGTAACAAGCACGGGATGCCTACGAACGTGTCACGGTTGAGCTACGACGGCGTGATCCAACTGCAACGGAAAACAGGTTTCAGCGCAGAAAAGTACCCGCTACCTGCACCGCAGGCGAAGAGCTGTCGGCGCCGGCAATGAACACCGCAAATGCGAGATCTCCCTTGATTCCGACAAACCACCCGTGTGCTGGACCACCTTCGGTTTCGGCCGTACCGGTCTTGCCCAGAAGCCCCGGAATGTCCTGCAACGACGTTGCCGTACCGCCTGTGACGGTCTCGCGCATCATCACCCGCAACTGTTCGGTCACCTCGGTGGGCGCCGGTGCCACGGTCTGATCTGCCACGCCGGGCTGTCCCTTGACCAACATCGGCGCGGGTGTCGTCCCGTTGGCGATCGAGGCCGCCACGAGAGCCATCCCGAAAGGCGTGGCGGTCACCGTGCCCTGTCCGATCGCGGACTCGACGCGTTCGGCGGGCGTGTTCGCGTCGGGGACGTTGCCCGTCACCGTCGTGAGGCCCGGGGTGACGTAGTCGACGCCCAGCCCGAACTGCAGAGCCGCGTTGTGCAGAGCATCGGCAGGCAGACCCACGGCCATCCTGGCCATGGTGGTGTTGCACGACTTCGCGAACGCGGTGTGCAGCGGAACCGATCCGAGGTCGAACTCGTCGTCGTTGGGGATCTGACGGCCCTCGATGTTCTCGGTACCCGGGCACGCCAGAACGGTGTCCGGTGTAGCGACGCCGGCTTGCAGCGCCGCGGAGGTCGTCACGGTCTTGAACGTGGACCCCGGTGGGTACAGGCCGGTCAACGCAATGGGGCCCTGTGCGTCGGCGGGGGCATTCTGGGCCACCGCCAACACCGCTCCGGTCGACGGCTGTAGCGCTACGATCGCCGCCTGTTGCGTCACCCCGGCGAGCGCGTTCTCGGCCGCGAGCTGCAGTGGTCGGTCGATGGTGGTCGCGATGTTCGGAGCGACCGGCCCGTCTTGGCCGGCGACGGTGGTGACGGTTCCGTTCTGCTTCACCTGCTGCACCGCCCAGCCTGCGGATTTGTCCTGCCCCTCCTGCCACAGATCGGACAGCCCACTGAACGTCGGCGACGCCAAAGTTTTGTCCACCGAGAGCAACCGCGCTTGCGGCGCCAAGCTCACTCCGGGAATCGCCGCCAACCGCTCCTCGATCGGTGCAAGATCCTCGGCACGCAAAGTGATTGCGGTGACCGGCTTCCCGCTCGCCGACGCAAGGTCGCCGCTGAGCGATGCCGCCGTGATCGTCGGTGCGATGGGCGAGAGCAGGGCGGCCACGGCTGCCGTGTCCACCGGAGGAACCGCAGCGGAATCCAGATTGACCAGCGTCACCACCTGCTGCTCCATGATCGGCTGACCCGCCGCGTCCAGCACGGACGGCGGCGCACCGGTCGTGGGCGTGTAGCGCAGAGTGGTCGAGGAGGTCAGGTCCGGGGCCAGCAGCGCCGGGTCCCACTGGATCAGCCAGTTGTCCCCGCTTTTCGACGCGTTTCCCTGCGTCGAGTAGTTCCAGTCCTGACCTTCACCGAACTTCCACGCCGCATCGAGTGTGAACGTCCCCGCAGAATCACCGGACTCGGTGGCGTCGGAGACGGTGAATGTTCCCTCGTCCTTGCCCAGCCCGTCGATCAGAGCCGAAATCGCAGTCGAGGCCGCCGCCGGATCGGTGGTCAGGGCTGCCGCCGCTTGCACGTCATCCGACGTGAGCGCGGAGGCGAACTCCTCTGCCACTGATTTCGGCTGGTCAGGGCCAGAACTGCAGGCAACTACCGATCCTGCGGCCAATACCCCCAGAGCCACGGCAGCCACGGGACGACGGAAAGTTCGGAAGCTCTGACGAGCGTGTGAAAGGCGCACGACTCCGATCATGCCCGAATTTGTGGCGCCGGTTCGACTAACGGTGTAATCATGTAATCAGTGCAATAAACGCACGTCATGCTCCACCAGGTTTCCGAGGAGAACGCCATGAAGAACTCACAAAGCTCCGGCGACCGCAGGTTCGGCCGTCCCGGAGGTTGGCAACAAGCATCGGTTCCCGACGCGAGTGATGCGTCCGACTGGTTTGCCGGTCGACTTCCAGATGACTGGTTCACCGGGACCGCCGACGTCCAGGTCGACCGCGAAGAAATCGTCGTGATCGGCGAACTCCCGGCAGTCGACGGTGGCGAGGCCGCCGCGGACGGAAGGATCTCGCGCTTTCGCGAAACCACGCGCGCCGACCGGATGCGCATCGCCGACGAGGCCGAGGCTCGCTACGGACGCAAGGTCGCCTGGGGTGTACGCCTGGACGAAAAGACCGTCCTGTTCACACATCTCGCAGTTCCGGTGATGACACGACTACGTCAGCCCGAACGCAAGGTTCTCGACACCTTGGTGGACGCGGGAGTTGCTCGCTCGCGAGCGGACGCTCTCATGTGGACAGTCCGGTTGGCGGGCAAGCACAGCGAACAATGGCTCACGGAACTCCGCGAAGCGATGTCGAAGGTCGACGATCTTCGGTCCGAAGGCCCGAAAATCTGAGGACCGTGCGATTTTCAGTAGACCGAGACTTCAACTCCACGAGTAGCTTTCGGAGCACGATACCTTTCCAACAAGGTCTCACAGCCTCGAACCAGCACCGCGACGTCGGTCCCGATTGCCACGAATCGACAACCGCGACCGATCGCGAGGTCGGCCACGGCGTCCGACCCCGCCAAAGTTCCCACCGGAACTCCGATTCGTGTGCACTCGTCCACCACGAATCGAAATGCCTCCTGCACCTGCGGATGCAGCGGCTGGCCGAGATGACCCGACGTCGCAGCGAGGTCCGACAAGCCAACAAAGACAGCGTCGATACCGGCTGTGCCCGCAATATCGCCGATGTTCGCCACAGCGCCGGGGGTTTCGATCTGCGCGATGAGAGTTATTCCGTCCGCGGAACTTTCGAGGTAGTCGACATCTCTGTTCCATCGCGAGGCGCGAGCGAGGGCGCTACCGACGCCGCGGTTCCCGAACGGCGGATATCGTGTTGCGGCAACGGCATCCCTCGCCGCTGAACCGGATTCGACCATCGGCAGCAGTAGCGTTCTCACGCCGATGTCCAGAAGTCTCTTGATATCAACCGCGTCGGTGCTCGGCGGGCGCACGATCGGTTCGACCGCATCAGCTGCAACAGCTCGCAATTGATCCGCCACCGACCGGAGGTCGTTCGGACCGTGCTCGGAGTCGATCAAAACCCAGTCGAACCCGGCCCCGGCGCATATCTCGGCAGTGACCGCTTCACCGAGCCCGAGCCACAAACCGAGGGCGGGAGCAGTATCGGACCGAAGCGCGACCTTGAACGGCTTGGTTGTCATTGTTCCCCTTATCCGGTCTCGGCGAACCGACATGAGACAGTGCCGAGCGAGCCGTAGTCGATGTGAAAGGTGTCCCCCGGCTGCGCCTGGATCGGACGGGTGAACGAGCCGGCAAGAATCACGTGGCCGGCTTTCAGTCCGACACCGAGACGTCCGAGTTTGTTCGCGAGCCACGCAACACCGATTGCCGGATGATTCAGGACCGCGGCAGCTACTCCGCTTTCCTCGACAACTGCGTTTCGATAACAGAGCGCTGACACCCAGCGCAGATCGGTCTCGTTCGGTACCACCGGACGCCCACCGAGAATGATTCCGGCGTTCGCTGCATTGTCCGAGATGGTGTCGAACACTGTTCGTGTTCGACCTGATCCCGGGTCGACCTGCACGATCCGCGCGTCGATGATCTCCACCGCCGGAACGACATACCGCGTCGCGTCGAGTACGTCGTACAGTGTGACGCCGGGGCCACTGAGGTCCCGATCGAGGACAAACGCCAGCTCCACCTCCACCCGCGGAACAATGAAGCGCCCATGGGGTATCTCGGAACCGTCGGCAAAGAGCATGTCGTCGAGCAGTACCCCGTGGTCCGGTTCGGTGATGTTCGACGCACGCTGCATCACCTTCGAAGTCAACCCGATCTTGTGACCGATGATCGTCCTGCCCCTGGCAAGCTTTCTCGCGACCCATGCGGTCTGAATTGCATAGGCGTCGTCGAGGTCCATCTTCGGATATCCGAGTGAGAGCTGTCCGACCTGCACACCGGACAGCTCTGCTTGGTCGAGTTCTTCGGCGGCGGTCCGTATTTGACGTTCAGTCAGCATGACGCTCCTGCTGTCGAGATTTCTGGGGGAGGTGAGTGCAGCGATCCGCGCGCGAGACGCTTCCGCCGCATTGCCGCGGTCGGCCTGCAGACTTGTAAGCTCGATTCGTGGAAGCGACGGGAACAAATGCCGATCGGCGCGGCGCGGCGGGAACAAATGCCGAGCGCAGCAAACGGACTGCTGATGAAGCTATGGAACCCGTCCTGGCAATGTTCGACCAGTACGGATCTGCCGACGACCCTGCCGCTGCTCGACTGGGGCTGCTCGCGCTGTGGCTGGCCGACGACATCATCGGTTCGGTGAACCGAAGCCTCGAACCGTTCGAGATTTCCGAACGAAAGCTCGACGTTCTGCTCATCTTTGCCGCTCAGGCGATCAGCGACACAGACGAGCCGTACATGCGGCAGACACCGAGCGGCATCTCGGATTACTTCGGGATCTCCCGTGCCAGTGCAACCGGCGTCCTCGACTGGCTCGAGAAGCGCGAATTCGTCGAGCGCACTCGGACCGGGACGGACCGCCGGTCCACTCCCATCCAGATCACGGAAATCGGGAAAGGCACTGTCGCGGAGACGGTTCCTGCCTTCGAAGAGGCTTGCCGTGACCTCCTCGCCCCTCTGTCCGATCGAGACCGAAAAGACCTCGGCCGAATCCTCGGCAAGTGGTGGACTCATTTCAAAGATCCGGACACGACTGAAGGCTGATCGACCCGAGCGAGTCTGAACGGGTCGGAAGTGGTTGTGTACCAACCGCCACCGTGCATTCGCCCCACGAGATCGAGCGAAGCACCGTCGATGTGGCCTCGGCTCGGATCCAACACATGCTCGTCGTCGACATGTGCGGTCGTGATCTCGCCGACCACGATCGATCGCCCGTAGCCGATCGACAACGTCTGTTGTTCCACGCATTCCAACGAAACTGGTGCTCTTGCCAACCGAGGGGGCGCAATGCTCTGTGAAGCAACCAGTTCCAGACCCGCGACAGCCGTTTCGTCGACTGCGGCTGGATAGTCTCCGGCGGTGATATTCATACTCTTGACAGACTCGAGATCTACAAGATTGATCACGAACTCACCTGTGTCGCCGATATTTCGAGCAGTATCCTTCGGAATTCCCTCACGAGCGCCGATCCCGATGCACACGAGCGGTGGCGTCCCCGACATCAGATTGAAGAACGAGAACGGGGCGGCGTTCACCAAACCCCTGACGTCCACCGTCGTGATCCAGGCTATCGGTCTCGGAACGATGAGGGAGGCGAGGAGGTTGTAGCGAGACTTCGGTGCCATCTCCCCCACGTCGAAAATCATTCGTTCGCACCGGCCGCAGGCTGGGCGCGCAGGCTCTTACGGCATCTGCACAATCCGACCTGGTGGAGTTCGACGAGGTTGCCGGCCGGGTCACGCACGAACAACTGCTTGAGGTCGGGCGAGGCGACGTTGTCCAGAGCAAAGTATTCAACACCGAGCTTGTCCAGTTCACGTTCGGCGGCCCCGATGTCAGCCACCGCGAGCGCTATGTGATTTTCCACCGGATCCTTGCCCGGCCCCTTGCTGTAGGGGGAAGGCCCGTCACTACCGAGAAGATGAATCTGCACGTCACTCGGAATATCGAGGAAGTAACCATGAATACCGGGAATGTGCCAGCGTCCCGCATCCTGGGTCAGATTGAGAACGTCCCGGTAGTAGTCGCGGGTTCGGTCGGCGATGTCATTCCCCATCCCCAACCCGATGTGATGCAACTCGAGTACCTCTACGGCCATGATTTCCTCCCTGATACTTGCTCGAATATTTAGTATGTCAGCCATATCATCTGGCAGGCGTAACAATGCCGATGCGTTTGCCTATTGTCAAGATCACAAGGAGCCGGACTCGAATAACCCATTGCACCGCCAGGTCGACCGCGTTAGCCTGGAACACGAATCATTCCCGACAGAACAGGAAACGGGCCGTTGCTCCTCTAGAGGTTCATCACGCGAAGGCACTCGCACCCATCAGCAATTGCTGAGCCGGGCGCACAGTCCAAGCACCCTCAGGAGTACTCATGACCCAATCCCATCCTTCTCTGTCGCTCTCGGATCTCACCTTCATCTGGCCGGACGGCGAATCAGTCTTTTCCCGCACTAATTTTGTATTCCCCAGTGGCCGTGTCGGTCTCGTGGGACTTAACGGATCGGGAAAGTCGACTCTGCTGCGATTGATCGCGGGAGAGCTCTCACCGGAATCCGGATCAGTAACCGCTTCCGGCGAGGTCGGCTACCTCCGCCAAGACATCACACTCGATCCGAGCGTTCGGGTGGACGGCATCCTCGGTATCCACGAACTACGAAACGCTTTGCACCGCATTGAAACCGGTGACGGATCCGAGTCCGACTTTGCACTCGTGGACAACAACTGGGATATCGAGGAGAGCGCTCTCTCCACCTTGCATCGACTCGGCCTCGCGAAGGTAGTTCCGGATACGGCGGCACTGAGCCGAACCGTCGGCACCCTCTCCGGCGGAGAGACCGTCCTACTCGGCCTGACCGCAACGCTGCTGAAGAATCCGCAGGTGCTGCTCCTCGACGAGCCGACCAACAACCTGGACCGCGACGCTCGATCACGAGTTCATGCTGCAGTCCAACAGTTTCCGGGAACCGTACTGATCGTCAGCCACGACCGGGAACTGCTCGACACCGCGGAGTACACCGTCGAACTACGTCGGGGGGATCTACGCGTGTTCGGCGGCAACTACTCGCACTACCAGGAGGTCGTGACCGCTGAGCAGGAAAACGCACTCGCCACTGTTCGCGACGCCAAGGCCGATCTGGCGAAGCAGAGCCGCGAGCTGATCGACGCTCGAACAAAACTGGACCGACGTAAGCGCTATGGGCAGAAGATGTTCGAGAACAAGCGGGTCCCACTGATTATCGCGCAGGAACGAAAACGCCAAGCCCAAGTTTCGGCCGGAAAGCTGGCCCTCAACCATATCGGGAAGGTGGACGAGGCCAAGTCCGCCCTGTCGGAGGCAGAGGAACTCCTTCGAGACGATCGCGAGATTCGCCTGGACCTTCCTGCTACAGAGGTTCATCCGGGGCAGCAGGTTGCGCGGCTCGCCGAGGTTACGTTGCGGAGCGGCCAAGGGGTATCGCTCCAGATCACCGGGCCGGAGCGGATTGCGCTACTGGGACGCAACGGAATCGGCAAGACAACATTGCTCGATGCACTCGCTGCGTCGACTCCGTTCGTAGCCTCTCGTGCGCTCCCCCAACGTCTCGACGTGTTCGACGAGAATCTCTCGGTGGCGGACAACGTCGCTTTGGCCGCGCCACATGCAACAGCCGAGGAAATTCGTGGGCAGTTGGCACGGTTCCTTTTCCGGGGAACGGATTCCGACGTGTTGGCTTCTGCGCTCTCCGGCGGTGAACGATTGCGCGCGGCGTTAGCGACGATCCTTCTGGCCGAACCCGCGCCCCAGCTGCTTCTTCTCGACGAGCCGACAAACAACCTGGACCTACCGAGTCTCGCTCACCTCACGCAGGCACTTTCCGATTTCCGCGGTGCCATGGTGGTGGTGAGTCACGATCTGCCGTTCCTGCGCGACATCGGCATAACGCGATGGATCAGCATGGACGAGAATGGTATTCAGGACATCGATCCCGAGTAGGCCGACGGTTGACGCTATCGGTGCGAGACGGTCTGGCCTTACTGTGGGGCGATGTGCCTTCACCTCGACGCAACCGCCGCGCTGTCGATCGCAGGTTGGGTTCGCGAAGAACCTACTCGATCGGCCTCTGCCCCAGTTCCGCAACCGCTGGTCGGCGTTTGTGATCAACTCATCGTGTGGGCGAGTTCGTTCTCCGTACTTGCCAGTTCCGACGACCAGGTGTGGTTTCTCTCGGCGGAGAACTATGCCGGTGGAGTCGGCGTCAGTGATGAGGCGTTTCCTTGGAATGCGTTCCGGCACGAGAGCCTGGCGGTCGCTTCCGGGCCGGCTGAGCGCGCGGCGATCAACGCCTTCTGGTCCACTCACCTCCCGATTCTGCTGTCGGTACGCAATGGGTACGAGTACCTGGCGCTCGCACCGGACGGTCAGGTTGTCCGTGGGGGAGAGCCTGAGTTCGAGGAGGTCACCGTAGTTGCCACTGATTTCGAGGCTCTGCTTCGGGGCATAGCCGCAGGCGTCAGCACGGCAGACCCCTTCACCGATGCACTGCTTGGAACGGTGGGTACTGCCCGGCCGGGCAGTGACCGGTAGCTCTGAGGGAGGCCGAGTTGATTGCTCGACTGGTCGTGAAAGTTCACGGCATCCGCCGGAATGGCTCCGGACGACTACTCGAGTTCACGTGCGTAGTAACGGGCACCCATACTGGACGGGTGTTGCACGACGTGAGAAATCCGGTGGACGGTGCGCGGATCGCCTATCAGATCGTGGGCGATGGCCCACCCCTGTTGATGGTGCACGGCACAGCGTTGTCGCGCTCCATCTGGCGTGGCTTCGGGTACGTCAAGGCGCTCCAGGAACAGTATCGTCTGATCCTCGTCGACATGCGGGGTCACGGACGCAGTGACAAACCACACGACTCCGATTCGTATGCAATGGATCTGGTGGTCGGCGACCTCCTGGAGATCCTCGACACGGAGTCTCCGTTCGAACCGGCGCACGTCGTCGGATACTCGTTCGGCGGGCGCTCGGTGATGTCGCTGACTGTCGAGCACTCCGAACGGGTGCGATCGCTGACCGTCGGGGGCGGTAGTAGCCGGCCGATGACGGGGGCGTTCGACGCATTGTTCTTCCCAGGCTGCATCGACGCACTCGAAAGCGGCGGTATCGAGGGGTTTCTGAGCGGTTGGGGCGCGAGGCGCGGCAAACCGGTGGATCCACAGACTGCGACTGCCTTTCGAATCAACGATGCCCTCGCACTCGCGGCCTACATGCGCCGGGCCGAGAAGGAGCAGGGCATCGACGACGCCGTGCTTCAACGGATCACCACACCGGCGTTGTTGTTCGTCGGATCGAGAGATCGCGAGCGCCTGCCGGATACCGAGCATCTCGCGTCGATGATCCCGGACAGTGCCTTGACTGTGATCGAGGGGGCTGATCACGCGAGCGCAGTCGCGGACTCCGAAGCTGTGCTGCGTGCGCTCGTTCCGTTCCTGAGCCGACAGTAGTCCGCCTTCATCCGCTCACTACTGCGGTGTGAGCACTCTCGACTCGAACGCGGTCACCGGTGGTTGCCGCAAGTCCAAGCGTCGCAGCAACTGGGCATTCGCGGCAACGACCACAGTGGATACCGACATCAGGATTGCTCCGACCTCCATCGGCAGCACAAACCCGACGGGCGCCAGTACTCCCGCAGCGAGGGGAACCGAGATCGCGTTGTATCCCGCCGCCCACCAGAGGTTCTGAACCATCTTGCGGTAGGTGGCGCGGGACAGCTCGATGACCGAGCTCACCGAACGCGGATCATCGCTGGCCAGAACAACTCCCGCCGATGCGATCGCCACGTCGGTTCCGGCACCGATCGCGATACCCACATCCGCCTGGGCGAGTGCCGGCGCATCGTTGACCCCGTCACCGACCATCGCCACGCGGTGGCCCGCAGCCTGAAGCCGAGATACCTGCGCTCCCTTGTCCTGAGGAAGCACCTCGGCGAAGACCTCGTCAATTCCGAGTCTGCGGGCGACCGAATGAGCCACGGCCTCCGCGTCTCCGGTGACCATGGCCACTCGAACACCGCGAGCGTGGAGGGCGTCGACGGCCAATGCTGATTCCGGGCGAATCTCGTCGGCCAATGCCAATGCGCCGATTACCTTCTCGTCACGCACTACATGCAGGACCGTCGACCCGTCACTGAGCCACTCTTCGGTCCCCGGGATCGCTGTGGCCCCGACCGATCTCAACATCCCCGGTCCGCCGACACCGACGCGAACGCCGCCGACGTCCGCAGCAACCCCGATCCCGTTGTGCGCCTGAAAGTCGGAACCCGAAGTGAATTCGAGCGACAACTCCCGCGCTGCTGCGACGACGGCGCGCCCGAGTGGATGTTCGCTGTCGAATTCGACGGCAGCTGCTGCGCTGAGAACTTCGTCGTCGGAGTACCCGTCGACGCCGCGCACACCGACCACTGCGGGCTCCCCCTTGGTGAGAGTGCCGGTCTTGTCGAAGAGAACGGTGTCTACGTTGCGCATCGCCTCGAGGGCCATGCGGTCGGTGATCAGAATCCCGGCCCGAGCTGCTCGTTCCGTCGCGATGGAGACGACCAGCGGAATCGCCAACCCGAGCGCGTGCGGGCAGGCGATCACCAGAACGGTGATCGTCCGGGTGACTGCGCTCTCCGGTGTGCCCCAGATACTCCAGGCGATCGCGGTCAGCACTGCCGCGCCCAGTGCGTACCAGAACAGCAGAGCAGCGGCCTTGTCCGCCAACACCTGAGCACGACTCGACGAGTTCTGCGCCTGTTCGACCAGGCGCCGAATACCGGCGAGCGCGGTGTCTTCTCCCACAGCGGTGACTCGAAGCCGAAGTGCCGAGTCGGTGGCTACGGTGCCGGCCACCACCTGATCTCCGACAGTCCGGCGGACGGTCTTCGACTCACCCGTGATCATGGATTCGTCCATGTCGGCACTGCCCTCGACGACCGTTCCGTCCGAGGGAACGCGGGCGCCGGGACGAACTATCACCAGGTCGCCGGTGGCCAGAGCTGCGGTGGGCACGGTTTCCACCGACTCCCCCACCACCCGTTCGGCCTCGTCGGGCAGCAAAGCGGCAAGCGAATCCAAGGCGCTCGATGTCTGACTGAGCGAACGCATCTCGATCCAGTGACCCAACAACATGATCACGATCAGAAGCGCGAGCTCCCACCAGAAATCAAGAGTGTGATCCACCCAGTGCAGACTTGCAGCCCAAGAAGCGAAGAAGGCAACGGTGATGGCAAGTGCGATCAGAAGCATCATTCCGGGTTGCCGAGAACGTATTTCGGCGACAGCGCCGGTGAGGAACGGCTTGCCTCCCCAGAAGTACATCACGGTGCCGAGTACCGGTGAGATCCATTCCACCAGAGAGTTTTCCGGCAATGTGTACCCGACCAGATCAGCGAACATCGCATCTGCCGCAACAACCGGAACTGCGATTACCAGCATGACTGCGAACAACGTCCGGAACTGTGCGACATGATCCGCGTGACCACCGTGTGCACCGTGCTCCATCTGGCTATGGTCCATCGCGCTATGGTCCGTCTCGCTATGGTCCATCTGACTGTGATCCATGTGGCGGTCATCCCCTCGCGTGTGATTTCGGCACTGCAGCGGTCAAACCATCAGCCTCGAACGTATGCCCGACTCGGCCACCGAGCAAGGTCACGCGGCCGAGGTCAACCGTTCATTTCTCCTTCAACATCGCTTCCATCTGAGTGATTTCCGCCTGCTGACCGGCAATGATCGCTTCTGCCATCTTTTCCGCCGATGGATCGAGCCCGTTGTCGAGTTCGGTCTGGGACATGGTGATGGCACCCTTGTGGTGCTCGATCATCATCGTCAGCCACAACTTGTCGAACTCCGCGCCACTGGCGTCGGTGAGGGCGGTCATGTCGTCGGCCGACATCATGCCCGGCATCTCGGCCATCCCGACGCCGTGTCCCGCATGCGCCGAATCATCCATGCCCTCCATCGAACTCGACGAAGGATCGGGGCGTCCCCACTTCGTCAGCAATTCCGTCATCTGAGCCATTTCCGGGCCTTGCGCTGCCTCTATCTGCGCTGCAAGAGAGAGAAGTTCGGCATTGTCGGTTCGACCGTCGACCATTCTGGCCATGTCCAATGCCTGCGCGTGATGCGGGTACATCCCTTCGAGAAACTCGATGTCGGCAGCATTGACACCCGCAGGAATCTCCGACTGTGCTGCGACGCTGGTTGTTTCGGAAGAATGGTTGACGCTCTCCCCGGAGTTGTCCGAGCATCCGGCAATCAACAGTGCTGCCGCTGCCACAACCGGTACGAACCGTGCGGCGCTCTTCCTGACCGTCAAAGACATGTTTCACTCCCGAGAATTGATTCTGTTCGATATGCACTGCACCACAATTGATTTGACAACAATGCTGCACATGCACAGTTGCCACGTTACCGGCGAAAATCCGCCTCGAAGCCCGATAACCGGCCCAAACAGGCTTCCTTCATCGAATCTTCACAGTCGAGCGGAAACCACCACACGACAGCAATGCAGACACGCAGTCGACTAACCTCGGTTTGATGAGCGCCGAACTACGACCGGGTGAGGAACCGGGGCGTGTTCTTGTCGTCGACGACGAGACTGCCCTCGCGAAGGTTGTCGCCAACTATCTGACACGCGAAGGATTCACCGTTCGCCTCGTCCACGACGGGCCGAGCGCAGTACGTTCGGTGCGCGAATTCGAGCCCGCGCTGATCGTGCTCGATCTGATGCTCCCGGGCTTCGACGGCATGGAAGTCTGCCGACGAATCCGCACCTTCTCGGACGCGTACATCCTGATGCTCTCCGCCCGCGGTGAAGAGTCGGACAAGGTGACGGGTCTGGCGGCCGGCGCGGATGACTACGTGGTCAAACCCTTCGGCCCCCGCGAGTTGGTTGCGCGAGTGAAAGCTCTGCTCAGACGGCCACGCGCGTCGAGTTTGCTGCCGAAAGTGCTGCCAACGCCTCCCGGACTCGACATCGACGTCCTGGCCCGCACGGTCCGTGTCGACGACAACCTGGTCGATCTGACCCCCACCGAGTTCACCCTGTTGTCCGCGCTCGCATCCCGACCCGACGCAGCCTGGAGTCGGGCCGAGATCATCGCCTCGGTGTGGGGGTCGTCCTGGTTCGGGGACCAGCACATCGTCGACGTCCATGTCCGTGCATTACGCCGCAAACTCGGCGACGACGCGACCGATCCGCGGTTCATCAGAACCGTCAGGGGCGTCGGATACTCCCTGAGGTCGTCATGAACACGGTCGTCATGAACGCGGTCGTCATGAAAAGACTCGGGCTACGCGGAAAACTACTGCTCGCGCAGCTTGTCGTCCTGTTCGTCGCCTGCCTCGTCATCGCCGCCGTTGCCATCGCCGTCGCTGCCCCGCTCTTTCACAACCACCTCATGATGGCCGGCATCGAAGACTCGAATGTCCGTACCCACACCGAAGAAGCATTCGCTCAGACCATGGCCATTGCACTGTTGTGCGGGATCGTGGTCGCGCTGGTGGGCGCAGGCATCGCCGCGGTCTACATCGTCCGACGCGTCACGGCACCGATCACCATGCTGGCAGAGGCGGCGCAAAGCGTCGCCGACGGGAACTTCGACGTGACTATCGGCAGGTCCGACGTAGATGCCGATTTCACGCGTCTCGAAACGGCATTCGCCGACATGGCTGCACGCCTTGATCATTCGGATCGGGTCCGCAAACGACTGCTTGCCGACCTTGCCCACGAATTGCGCACTCCGGTATCGACTTTGGCTGCGTACGTGGACGGTATCGAGGACGGAGTTGTGCCGACAGATCCTTCGTCGTGGTCGGTGATGCGCGATCAACTCGAACGTCTGCGTCGGCTGTCGTGCGATCTGGCGGACGTCTCCGCTGCCGACGAACACGCTCTCGAACTCGATCGCCGGACCGAGAATCTCGACGACGTCGTCTGCAGCGCAACGGCAGCAGCGGGGCCACGTTTTGCCGATCGTGGAGTCGAATTGACAACCGCCCTGCCTCCGCAACCGGTCACGGCCGAGGTCGATCGCCAACGAATCGAACAGATCCTCGCCAACCTGCTCGAAAACGCGTTGCGGCACACTCCAACCGGAGGTTCGGTGAAGGTGACACTCGCACGGGAAGGTGATCACCTCACGGTGTCCGTCACCGATACCGGTGACGGAATTCCCGCAGACCAACTCGAATCCGTCTTCGACCGTTTCCATCGCGGTGATCGATCCGACGGCTCCGGTTTGGGACTCACCATTGCGAGGAGCCTCGCGCTGGCGCATGGCGGCAACCTGACGGCCCGCCGCAACGAGCAGCCACTCGGCAGCACGCTCGTCCTCACTGTGCCGATGGGACTCAGGCAGCTGCCTTGAACGGATCGTGCTCGGCGATCAACTTCTCGAGTCGAGCCTCGTCCACTCGAACCCTGACGGTAGACGCCTCCTGCTGATCACGAATCACCTTGGCCAACGTGAACGTACTGGTGACCAAGAACAGCAAGGACATTCCGAGAAATCCGCGTTGCCACGCATCGATCGGAAGATACGCAATTCCGAGGAGGGTGCCGACAAAACTGACGGCAAAGGCTATTCCGGCCTGCAGATAGAAGGCTGCAGTGGTCTTCGAAGGTGTTGTCGGTGTGCTCATGCTTCGAAGTCTGCTCGCCCATCCCGGCACTCGGATGCGTAGTCCTACTCGAGTGCGCACGGTACTTCCCCGGCAAAAATCAGATGCCGTTACCCAGCCTGGTGGATAGTCTCGGTCCGGTATCCGGAGTTGTTCCAGAACAGTTGTTGTTCGACAACAGTCAGACGGCAGGAGTGATCGATGACCCGCAGACATATCGCCATGGTGAGCATTCCGGCACCTGGCCACGTCAATCCGAGCCTGGCGATCATCGCGCGTCTCGTCGCCGCCGGTCACCGCGTCACCTACGCCAACGACGAGTCGATGCGCGAGGTCATCGAGGCGACCGGGGCCGAATTCGCACCGTACGTCTCCACGCTGCCCAGCCTCGTTCCTTCCCCTGACGGCGCCGAACCGGAGAAGAGTTGGGATGGGGATCTGATCGATCAGTTGACGATTTTCCAGGACGACTACGAGGCGATGCTGCCGCAGCTGCGCCAAATCTACGACGACGACCGTCCCGACCTCTTTCTCTACGACATCGCCGGGATCCCCGCGCGAATACTGGCTCAGCAGTGGAACGTTCCCATCATCCAGTTGTCGCCGACGTATGTTGCCTGGGACGGCTACGAAGCCGACGCCGCACCGATGTACGACGAGATTCGTTCCGATCCGAGAGGCGTCGACCTACTCGATCGCGAGGCCCGGTTCTTCCGCGCCGAAGGCGTCGAGGTCGATCCGCGTGAGTTCACCGGACGCCCACCCCGTGCAATCGTGCTGATCGCAGAATCGATGCAGCCCAACGCCGATCGAGTGAACCGCGACGTCTACACGTTTGTCGGCCCCGCACTCGAACCGAGCAATCAACCCTGGGTGAACCCGGATCCCGAACGCAAGCTTGTGTTGATTTCGCTGGGTTCAGCCTTCACCGATCATCCGGATTTCTATCGCACCTGCGTCGAGGCTTTCGGCCAGACGGACGGCTGGCACGTCGTCCTCCAGATCGGAAAGCAGGTGCAGATCTCGGATCTCGGACCACTGCCCGCCAACGTCGAAATACACCGCTGGATACCGCAGTTCGCGATTCTGCAGCAGGCCGACGCATTCGTGACCCACGCGGGTATGGGCGGATCCAGCGAGGGTCTCGTGACCGGCACACCCATGATCGCGGTGCCGCAAGCCGTCGATCAGTTCGGCAACGCCGACTCACTCGTCGACGCCGGTGTCGCAGTACGCGTCGACGGCGCTACCGTCACGCCAGTAGAGCTTCGAGAGGCTCTGACTCGGGTGAGCTCGGACGAGTTCCGCCGACGCAGTGCAGAGTTGGCAAAAGAACTCGCAGCGGCGGGCGGTGTATCTCGTGCCGTCGAGTTGATCGAGGCCGCCCTGCCAGACAGCGGGCGGCGGTAGTGGTGGCTACCAGTGCCAGGCGTCGCCGCCCACGTTCTTGATGGTTCGCTGCAGAACCGTGATGGTGGTGACGAATTCTTCTTCGCTGATTCCCTGCATCCGCTCTTCCTGCAGCATCTGCTGTACCCGCGCGGCGCGATCGAACTGCTGGGTGCCCGCATCAGTAGGGAGAAGGACAGACTCGTCTTCACGCGCCCAGCCCAGGTCGAGAGCAGAGTCGACGGCAGCGTCGATCACGTCAGTTGATTCGTTCGGACCGATCGTTCGCAGGAGGACAGCTCGCTCCACACCTTCAGGGTGCAGCGAAAGTTGGTGCAGGACCCACCACCCCGGCTGGGTCACGCCGATTGCTTCGAGCGCTCCGCGCGTGCGCGCGCGAATCGCTTCACCGGCACGCGCTGTCCAGAATCCGATCGGCTGATTGGCCGGTGGCTGCATCGCTTGTTTGTTCATGGACACGACGATAAAACCTCAACGGAAGTTCAGGTCAACCACCAGCGAGGTGAAGTTCTACATATGTTGTGTGATTGCTCGGCCGATGATGCGGGCGGCGTCGGGGAACTCACCCGGGTTCGGTCCGGCGTAGTTGAGCCGCAAGAACTTTCCGGTCGGTTCTGCCGGGAACCAATCGTCACCGGCCCCGACGATGACGCCGGCCGACCGGCAGTCCTGCACGACACGTTCGAGATTCGTGGTGTCCGGGAGCCGAAGCCAGAGGTTGAGTCCGCCTTGCGGTACAGCGTCGAGGTGAGCGTCCGGCGCATGCTCGCGCAGACTCGACACGAGGAGGTCGCGTCTGGCCTCGAGTTGGTGACGAAGCCGGCGCAAGTGCGTGCGCCAGGCCGGCTGGGTCACGACGTCGAGCGCTACCGCTTGCAGCATCCCACTGACATACATCGAATCCGCCTGTGTATCAGCAAGAATCCGCTCGTAGGCCGGCCCTCGGGCGATCAATCCGGCAACTCGCACCGATGGCGACACGCTCTTGGTCAGTGCACGAAGGTAAACGACGTGTCCGCTGTCGTCGCGTGCAGCGATGGGGCTGGGATCTGCGGTGATTCCGAAGTCGAGCGCCGAACTGTCCTCGATGAGGAAGGCGCCGTGCCGACGGACGGTGTCGAGAACCTTGTCAGCCAACGACGGCGACCACAGCGCTCCCGTCGGGCTCGCGAAGCTCGGTTGTGCGTAGAACGCCCGGGCACCGGTCTGTTCGAATGCACGCGAAAGCTCTTCAGGATCAGGGCCGTTGGCGCCGCTGGAGATCGGAATGACCGTGACTCCGGCCTGGGCGGCAGCCAGGATCGCACCCCAGTAGGTCGGCGATTCCATGAGCAACGGACGCCCCTCCCCCACCAGCGCACGGAAGGACGTCGCAAGCCCACCCTGACTGCCGGGAAGTACAACCACGTCGTTCGGCCCGGGCGGAGTGATCCCGGCGGGAGTTGCGGAACCCAATTCGGAGGCAAACCAGGACTGCAGTTCCGGAAGCCCGGCAGCGAGGGGCCGATTGAACACGGCGTCGGTTCGCGTCGCTCTGGTGAATGCTGCACGAACCAGCCCTTCGGGCAACAGCTCTCGGGCCGGATAGCCGGAATGCAGCGCGATCACGTCGTTGGAGGTGGACTGCAGCGCAATAGGCAGCTGCAGACGATAGTTCGGCGATCCGAGCGCCGCTGTCTGCCACCCGTAGTCGTTGGGTCGCACGACGCATGCGGCGCGTACGAAGGTCCCCACACCGGGACGAGCCTCCACAACCCCCTGAGATACCAGCGTTCGCAGCGCCTTCTGCACGGTGACCGGGCTCGCCCCGTGCAGGCTCACGAGCGACCGAGTGGACGGAAGCTTCGCGCCTGGAGGTGCCGTCGCGATCCATTCGCGCAAGGCTGCGACAATCCTCGAACTGCTATCATTGGACATGTCGAATCATAGTAGCGCTACTCTCCTCTCGCCGCTAGCGCTATCGCGAATCAATGTCCGTTTCCAGACCGAACCCTGAGGCGCCCTTCTCATCTGAAACACAACTCGCCCACCCGAACCGGAGAGGTACGTAACCGCGTGAACACACCCATCGATCAGGCCCGCAAGCTCGAGAATGTCAGGTACGACATCAGAGGGCGAATTCTCGACAAGACCGAAGAACTCGAGGATCAGGGACACACGATCCTGCGACTCAACGTCGGTAATCCGGCCCCCTTCGGATTCGAAGCACCGGACGAAATCATGATGGCCATGATCCGCAATCTCCCTACCGCCCAGGGATATTGCGATTCTCGCGGACTGTATTCGGCGCGCACCGCGGTGGTCCAGTACTACCAGACGCGGGGTATCACCGACGTCACCGTCGACGAGATCTATCTCGGAAACGGCGTCTCCGAACTGATCACGCTGACGATGCAGGCGCTCTGCAATCCCGAGGACGAGATCCTGATTCCCGCTCCCGACTACCCCTTGTGGACGGCTTCGGTTTCACTTGCCGGCGGCACGCCGGTTCACTACCTCACCGATGAAAGCCAGGGCTGGGCACCGGACTTCGACGATCTGGAAGCCCGGATCTCTCCGCGCACCCGAGGGATTGTCGTCATCAATCCCAACAACCCGACGGGCGCCGTCTACTCGACGGAGGTGCTGCAACGCTTCGTCGACATTGCCCGCAAGCATGACCTGATGCTCTTCGCCGACGAAATTTACGAGAAGATCGTCTACGACGGCCGATCCATGACAAACCTTGCGTCGATGACCGGGCGAGACGTTTTGTGTCTGACGTACTCGGGGCTGTCCAAGGCCTACCGCGTCTGCGGGTTCCGAGCCGGATGGCTGGCCATCACCGGACCACTCGAGCGGGCGTCGAGTTTCATCGAAGGCATCAAACTACTGGCCAACATGCGAATGTGTGCCAATGTGCCGGCGCAGCACGCGATCCAGACCGCACTCGGCGGACGCCAGTCCATCGAGGACCTCCTGCTCCCGCAGGGCCGACTGACAGCACAGCGCGATCTCGCGCACAGCACGCTCAACAGCATCGACGGGATCAGCTGTCAGCAGGCCGACGGCGCGCTGTATCTGTTCCCGAAGCTCGACGTCGACAAGTTCGGCATCGTCGACGACGAGAGGTTCGTTCTCGATCTACTGGAATCGGAAAAGATTCTGGTCAGTCACGGCCGCGCGTTCAACTGGATCGAACCCGACCACTTCCGACTGGTGACTCTGCCGAACACCGACGACCTCGCGACCGCCCTCGAGCGTCTCGGCAACTTCCTCAGTTCCTACAGCCAGTAACCCCCGAGCCCCGCGACACCTCCACAAACGACTGAACGCCGACCGGATTTCCGGTCGGCGTTCAGTGGTGAGAATCAGCAGGCGATCAGGCAGTGACGATCGCGTCGAGTGCCGAGTAGAACAAGCCGAGTCCGTCGTCGCTCGGTCCGGTGAGAGCCTCGGTGGCGTGCTCGGGGTGCGGCATCAAACCGACGACACGGCCGTTGGCCGAAGAGATGCCGGCGATACGACGCTGCGAACCGTTGGGGTTCTCCTCCGAGTAGCGGAAGACGACGCGGCCTTCACCCTCGAGTTCGTCGAGAACATTCTCGGAAGCCTGGAAGCGACCTTCACCCGACTTGAGCGGGATGAGGATCTGGGCGCCGGCCTCGTAACGCGAGGACCAAGCCGTGTTGTTGGCTTCGACCGTCAACCACTCGTCGCGGCAGATGAAGTGCAGACCCTGGTTACGGGTCAGGGCACCGGGGAGCAAACCTGCTTCGCAGAGGATCTGGAAACCGTTGCAGATGCCCAGGACCGGCATGCCGCCCTTGGCTGCTTCGACAACCTTGCCCATCGCGGGAGCAAAACGTGCGATCGCGCCGCAACGAAGGTAGTCGCCGTAGGAGAATCCGCCGGGAACGACAACCGCGTCGACACCCTTGAGGTCTGCGTCGCCGTGCCAGAGTTCGACAGCTTCACCGCCGGCCAGGTTGATGGCCCGAGCAGCATCGATGTCGTCGAGCGTGCCCGGGAACGTGATAACCCCGATACGTGCGCTCATGCCTCGACTCGCCTGACGGTCCAATCCTCGATCACCGTGTTGGCCAGCAGGCCTTCGGCGATCTTCTCGAGTTCGGCGTCTTCGACACTGCCGTCGATCTCCAACTCGAACCGCTTGCCCTGACGGACATCGGATACTCCTGCAAAGCCCAGGCGAGACAGTGCCCCGACAATTGCCTGTCCCTGGGGGTCGAGAATCTCGGCCTTGGGCATGACTTCGACGACGACACGGGCCACGTGCTGCTCCTCGGTACTAGTGCGCGAACCCGGAGTGAAACGCTCGGGTGATGGCCAGTTTACCGGGCGCACCCGAGATGGTTCGCATCGAGTGATCGGGGCGTGACGGCCAACACCCGCGAAACCCGCCTGCGAGTCACTCCAGGGCGGCGCATACTCGAAATCATGCGACTGACACATTTTGGCCATTCCTGTGTGCTCGTGGAGTTGAACGGATCGAAAATCCTCTTCGATCCCGGCAACTTCTCGCACGGATTCGAAGGCATCACCGGCCTCGACGCCATCCTCGTGACACATCAACACCCCGATCACGCCGACCCGGCGCGCCTACCCGAACTGGCCGAAGCAAACCCCGACGCGGTGCTGTACAGCGATCCGCAGACGGCTGAGAAGCTCGGTGGGCGCTGGACGGGAGTCCGGCCGGGCGACCGGTTCAGCATCGGCGACGTCGAGGTGACCGGAACCGGCGGAGAGCACGCGATCATCCATCCGGACCTACCGATGATCGACAACACCGCGTTCCTCCTCGGCGACGCCACCAACCCGGCGCAGTTCATGCATCCCGGCGATTCCCTCTACGTCCCCGAACAGAAGGTCGACGTTCTTGCCCTTCCCGCCGCCGCACCGTGGCTCAAGATCTCGGAGGCCATCGACTACCTCCGCGCGGTAGCGCCGCGCGTCGCGGTTCCCATCCATCAAGCGATCATCCGCGACGAAGCCACAGGCATCTTCTACGGTCGCTACTCGGAAATGGCTGCCGACGGTACCGAGTTCCGAGTTCTCGGCGAGGAGTCGAGCGTCGAAGTCGCCTGATTCAGTCCTCACGCACTCACATCGACGATGATCCAGCCGGTGCTCGTCCCACCGGCTGCGTCGGTGAGTGTGTAGAGAATCCTGTCGGTGCCTGTCTTCGTTCCGGCCTCGAACACCACTTCGCCGTTTTCGAGCTTTACGGTGCCACCGAGAAGTGACGTCGCCTCGACCCCGGTTACCTTGATCGAATCTCCGTTGCTGTCATGATCATTCGCGACGGCGTCGACGGTGACTGTGCCACCTGAGCGGACCTGCGCGGTGTCGAGTGCGGCGTACGGCGGGATCGGGCTTGCCGTGTACCGACCGACGTCGTCGAGTCGATCCGAGGCCACGTCCGCGGCATCGACGATGGCAGCAAATTCGGTGCCGTCGAAGCGCGAGAGGTCGTTGCCGTTCATGATGGTCGATCCCTCGGCGCCGCCGCCGTGATAGTCGTCGGCGTAGAAGTTGTGGCCCAACTCGTGGCGGAGGACGCGGCTGAAGTTGCCATCGGGCTCGGCACCGACCTGCGCATAGCTGTGATCGAGTTCGAACCTCGAGTAGTAGGCATTTCCGCCACCGGAAGCGCAGACGACAGTCGCCTGGTCGACGCTCGTCCCGACCTGATCGGACCACAGACCTTCCAACTGGTCGAGGTCTTCACAACTGCTCGAATACGGGTCACTCGCGGCATCGGGCCGAAGGACAACCCGACCCAGGATCGGTCGAATTCCGACGTCTCTGATCCAGATCGCAGCGGTTCGGGCCATTGATTCCTCGGCCCGATCCAGAGCGACGGCGGGACTGCCTGCGCCGTGCGCGGAGTACCACTCGCCACTCAGATCCAATCCCACCACGAACTGCTTCACCGTCTTGCCGACGCTTGCGGCCGAGGCCGACGCGATAGAGGCGGTCGGCCACTTGGGTTTTGCGTCGATCGGCGCCGTGCTGCGACCGACCACGTCGGATCCCACGAACTCGATCGAAGCACCACGATCGAAAATCACCTGCCCGCGCAGTGTTCCGGCGGAGTCGACGATGGCCGAGACGATTGCGTCCGGATGCCCTTCCACACTGCCGATGTACGAACGGGGCGCCGGGATCACCACATCGGTCAGCTCGCCGCCGCTTTCCTGCACGGCCATCGAGAAGTCGGATCCCCGCAGATTCATCTTGTGAAGCCGCAGTGTGAGTTGCTCACCTTCGTCGTCGACAGTTGCGGTGCGGGTGCCTTCGCTCGCACCACCGTCGACACCGCCCGTCGGCAGCGTGTGAACCACGCCGGTCGGAGCGGCAGACGCAACTGCCGGGACGATTGCAGCACAGACGACTGCGCCCACAGCCAGAGCGACAAGACCCTCGGCCGACTTGGAGAACCCTCGTGCGCGCATGGTGAACCTCAACTTCGTCTACTAGCGGCAGATTAACTGCACGCACTGTAGCAGCGAAAAGGTTGGGCGACGCCATACTCGAATTCAACGTCCACTTTATGCGACTTTGACCTAATCGGCCCTACTGCCTGCAAGGAACGGGATAAATGCGAAGAGTCTGCATGCTCGGGCAACCCGGACACACGACACCATCTCGCAGCTATCGAATAGTTGCCAATGACCGAATTCAGGCAGCGCCGAGTTCCTGCGACGGGGAGTTCCATCGGTATACCTGCGAGGTGGCCTCATGAAAAAGCGCGAGGTCCACAGCGTCGAGAACAGCCTGACGTGGGCCCTCGTTTCCCAACTGCTTGGCAGTAATCGACAATCTGACCAGTCCCCCACGCTTGGCGGCGCGCCCAGCTCCGAGAACCAATGCGCGACACCACCACGGCTCGGCCTTGAAGCCCTCGCCGATACCGAAAACCCTTCCCCGCTGCAAGGTTCCACGGGTCAGATCGTGTACTGCGCCGAGGCCTGCCATCGTCCGAAAGCCGGTCTCCGGCAACACCGACATGGCACCAGGCGACGCCACCCAGCGCGGCGGTGCGAACACCCGGGTCCGAAGGCCTGCATGCTCGAGAACCCGATCCGCAGCGAGTAGTCGCAGTTTTGCTTCGTGCTTCGACAGAGTGGCGAACTCGGCTCGACGACGCTTGGTCGCGGCCTGGTCGTAGCCGTGCAGAACGATGGCGTCGCCGTGCTCACGACGCTCACGCAGCCAGGCCGTCGTCACCGCGTCGTCGGCCAGTCGGTATTTGTCCTTCAGTCGCGGCGCCACCAGGAGTGACAGGCGGACACCTCGAGCGTCCATCTCGTCAGCGAATCCGGCAGCGAGATAACATGTCTCGTCTCTGATTCCGGATACCGACACGATCAGTTCTGCGGACATACTCCGATAGTGGCAGCTGTGGGTGAACAGCACACTGCCGCCGGATGATCATCCGGCGGCAGTTTTCAGCGCATCTACTGGCTCTTGGGAAGCTACTAGTTCTTCGGAAGCGCAGCTTCGATCGCGGCGACAACCTCGGGAGCGTCAGGCTCGGTCCGCGGACGGAAGCGGTTGACGACGGTGCCGTCCGGTCCGATCAAGAACTTCTCGAAGTTCCACTGGATGTCGCCCGCAGCGCCTTCGGCGTCGGCAGCCTTGGTGAGTTCGGCGTACAGCGGATGCTGGTTCTCGCCGTTCACCTCGATCTTCTCGAGGAGCGGGAACGTGACGCCGTAGGTAGTGGAGCAGAACGTCTCGATCTCTTCGGCGGTACCCGGTTCCTGCCCCATGAACTGGTTGCACGGGATGCCGATCACGGTCAGACCGCGATCGGCGTACTCGCTGGCCAGCTTCTCGAGCGCCGAGTACTGCGGGGTCAGTCCACACTTGGATGCCACGTTGACCACGAGCACGGCACGGCCGTCGTATTCACCCAACGAGGTGGGCACGCCACCGAGGGTGTTGATCGCGATGTTCTGTACTGGAGTTGTCATAGGTCCAACTTAGCGACTCTTGCCGACTGCCAGTTCTCGCCCACTGCTTGTTCTCACCTACTGCTTGTTCTCACCTACTGCTTGTTCTCACCTACTGCTACTTCGATGCTCCGAGAATGCGATCGAGGTCGTCCAGAACGGTGAGGCCGCCGAGCGGTCCGACGCCGGTGATCCAGTAGGACATGTCGACCAGATGTGGGTTCGGGAAGAATCCGGCGTTGTCCGCCACGGCCTTCGGCATCGTGCTGGCATCGGCCGGTTTCGCGGAGGTGACCAGGATGAGGTCGGCGTTGGCTCCGGAGACGAATTCCGGGGAGAGGTCGACGGAGATCGAGTTCTCCCAGTCGCGTGCGGGAATCGTGAGTCCCGCGCATTCGAGAGTGCTTCCGGCAAACGACGTTGGTCCGTACAGCGTCAGAACGTCGTCGCGTGGGCGGATGAGCTGAGCGGTCTTGCCCTCGGTGCTGTGCTTGCTCGCCACTTCCTCGCAGCGTGCCGTGTAGTCACCGAGCAGTTCGCCTGCCTTATCGGTCTTGTTCAACGCCTCTGCGACGAACTGGACGTTGTCCTGCCACGGATCGGTCTGGGTCGCCATGTAGACGGTCGGCGCGATGGCAGCGAGTTGCTCGTACAGATCACCGTGCCGCGATTCCGTTCCGATGATCAGGTCCGGGCTCAGTGCGACGATCTTCTCGAGGTTCGGTGCCGCGACGGTGCCGACCATCTCGATCTCCGCGGCCTTCTCACCGAGGTACGCCGGAACACCGGTCGTCTCGCTGAGGACCGCGGTGCCCACGGGAATCACGCCCAGCGCTACCGACGTGTCGAGCTGAACCGGCTCGAGCACGACAACTCTCTGCGAATCCATCGGTACGTCCGTGGTTCCGCGGGCATGGGTGACCGCGTGCACGGTGTCGGCGGACTGACTGTCGATATCCGTCTTGTCGTCACTGCCACACGCCGTTGTCGTTGCCACGATGGCGGCGAGGACAAAACCACCCAGCACGTACTTCGCCCGCGAGTTACTGCGTTTCATTCCCGACACTCCTGTTACCGACTGCTTTCGACCGTCACAGCCACGCGTATTCACCACGGCTGAGCAAAGGATTCACCATCCAATAGTCTGGTGAGCCTAACCTACGAGACTGGAGCCTCATCATGTCTTCCCTTCCCTGCCACACCTGCAGCGACGGTGTCCTGGGGAAGGCATCTATGCAGTGCTTTCCGGAATTTGTCGCCAATCCGCAAACCAGTCGACGCCCTCACGCCTGTACACGGCAGTCGTCGACCGTCGGCGAACCGATGGTCGGTCGCTCCGGAATGACACATCTGTGGGTGTTGATCGAGCACCCCGGCCCCTGGCCGGCGTCCGCTCCTGACGACGTTCTCCCCGTCGCACTCACCGAAAAAATCTACGCAGCGCAGGGTCGTATCCGCCTCGTGGTGATCCGGCGGCCCCGCAACCGCCGAGTCCTCACCCCGATGTGCGTACTCGCCTGGACGGACGGCACACGTCAGTGGATGCGGGAAGGGTCGGTCGACCGATACGAGGACCTGTCGGTACTGCCGTTCGAATCGATGGCCACCGGTGTGGAACCCGACTTCGGCCGCTCCCGCACGGAACCGCTCTTCGCAGTCTGCACACATGGAAAGAAGGATGCGTGCTGCGCGGAACTCGGTCGCCCGGTCGTGTCGGCGCTGAACGCGGCACAGATCGCAGATGTGTGGGAATGCAGTCACATCGGCGGAGATCGATTCGCGGCCAACATGATTGCGTGGCCCGCCGCAGTCTATTTCAGCCGACTGGACGGCAACTCCGCGATCGATGCAGCCGAAAAATACCAAGCCGGAGAATTGGAGCTGCTGCACCTGCGCGGCCGAGCGGCACTGTCACAGGCCGCTCAGGCCGCCGAACACGCAGTCCGACGCGTTACCGGCATCGTCGGGACGGACGCACTCGAGAGCGTCACCGAGAGCGTCGACGGAGAACATACGACTGTCGATCTTCGATTGGAGGCGAGAGACTTTCGCGTGGTCGTTCGACCCGGCTCTCCAGGGCAGCCGTTCCGACACGATTGCGGTTCCGGAGGAACTGTCGAATGGAACGGATGGATCGTAGAACACCTTCACGAGCAATCGCACTGACCACTCGATTCCGGTAGAACTGCCCGGCAGGCCATCGAACCGAGATTTGCGCGGACTGACAACACTTCGAATCAGGTCGCGATGAAGGATCGACGCCCCTGGTGATTACAGCTTGCATTCTTCCCATGACCACCGCACTGACGCCGAATGCCGTTTCCCGGTCTGCAGATCCGATCAAGAGTGAGGTCGACTACGAAACACTGGCAGCAAAATTCCGTCCGATCTTCGCGGACATCGCACAAGCCGTCGTCGAACGCGAACGCGATCACGTGCTTCCCTTCCAACAGATCGACGCACTCAAGAAAGCAGGCTTCGGCGCCGTTCGGGTGCCGACAACACACGGTGGATCCGGCGCGAGCATCCCGCAATTGATCCGGTTACTAGTCGAGTTGTCGAGCGCCGATTCCAACATCACCCAGGCACTGCGCGGTCATTTCGCGTTTGTCGAAGACCGACTGGTCGCCGACCCCGGGCCTGAGCGTGACACCTGGCTCCGACGCTTCGCGGAGGGACAGTTGGTCGGCAACGCGTGGACCGAAATCGGCGACGTTGCATTGGGCGAAGCCAACACCAAGGTCTCGCCCGCACCCGATGCCGACCATTTCCTGGCGAACGGGGCAAAGTTCTACAGCACGGGTTCCATTTTCGCCGACTGGATCGACCTGTACTCGCAGCGCACCGACACCGGCGCATTCGTGATCGCCGCAGTCGAAGCGAGACAACCCGGTGTCACACACAGTGACGACTGGAACGGGTTCGGCCAGCAGACGACTGGCTCCGGCTCGTCCGTCTACGAGAACGCAATAGTCCAGCCGGAGAACATCTTCGATTTCTCGACGCGATTCAAATACCAGACCGCGTTCTACCAACTGTTCCATCTCGCTACTCTCGCCGGCATCGCCAAGGCTGCGACAACCGAGATCTCTCGTCGAGTCGCCTCTCGTACTCGAACCTTCAGTCACGGCAACACTCCGAGATACGCGCAGGATTCGCAGATCCAGCAAGTTGTCGGCGAGGTGTCCTCGGCTGCCTTTGCAGCCGAGGCCGTGGCGCTGCACGCAGCACAGTCGTCCCAATGGGCATACGAAGCCGCATTCTCCGGCTCGCCGGAGGAAGAGAAAGCCGCCAACATCGCAGCCGAAATCGATTCGGGGCGAGAGCAAGTCGCCTCGATCGGACTCGTCGTTCCAGCCACGGCCAAGATCTTCGACGCACTCGGCGCTTCCGGAGTGAGCCGCGACCTCGATCTCGATCGGTTCTGGCGCAATGCCCGCACCGTGGCCAGCCACAACCCGGTCGTCTTCAAATCCAAAGTTGTCGGCGACTACGAAATCAACGGAACCGAACCGATTTACGTGTGGGCCATCGGGACTGCACCGACCGAAAAGGATGTACAGGCATGACCGTGACCAGTGAAACCGAAGTCTTCGTCGGCGTTCCCGACACATCCGAAGGCTGGATCGACCGCGCTCGCGAGGTGAGCAACATCCTTGCCGCCGACGCACTCGCCCGCGACCGAGCCGGCGAACCACCGTTTCGAGAAGTTCGGCTGCTCAAGGACAGTGGTCTGGTGACACTGCTGGGTCCGATCGAGTTCGGCGGCGGTGGGCAGCGATGGGAGACCGCCTACAGGGTGGTTCGGGAGATCGCGCGCGCCGACGGCTCCATCGGGCAACTGCTCGGGTATCACTACCTGTGGGCGTGGGCAGCCAGATTGGTCGGAACCGATCCGCAGATCTCCGCTGTCGAGGAGCTGTACACGAGCAACCGATTCTTCTTCGGCGGCGCAGTGAATCCTCGAGATACGGACCTCACCGTCGTGGACCGCGGAGACACCCTGGTGTTCAACGGTGTGAAGTCGTTTTCCACCGGCGGACGAGTCACCGACCTCACGGTGCTCGAAGGAATCATCGACGGAACTGCGACGCATGTGTTCGCTATCGTGCCGACTGCTCAGGACGGCATAGTCTTCCGCGGAGACTGGGACAATCTCGGACAGCGCCTCACCGATTCCGGCAGTGTCGAGATCAACGACGTCGAGGTCGACTGGGCAAGTGCGGCAGGCTTTGTCGACAAGGAATTCCAACCTCTGGTCTACAACACGCTGAACTTCCCCGCGATCGAGATCGTGTTCGCGAACTTCTACCTCGGGATCGCCCGTGGCGCACTGGACACTGCGGCCGAGTACACCCGAACCCGTACGCGTCCATGGCCGTACGGCGGTGACAACCGCGAAATCGCAACCGACGAGTGGTACCTCCGTGAGGGCTACGGCGACTTGCAATCGAAGCTGTGGGCAGCGGAGGCCTTCGTGGATCAGGTCAGCCGTGAGGCCGACGCCGTGCTCCACGACGCTCGCAAAAACCTCACCGAGCAGGCTCGCGGCGACCTCGCCGTACGCATTGCGGCCGCAAAACTTCGCGCCGCCGACGTCTCCTTGGAGATCAGCAACAAGATCTTCGAACTGACCGGTGCCAGAGCCACGTCCAACGATGTCGGCCTGGATATCTACTGGCGCAACATCCGGACGCATACCCTTCACGATCCGCTCGCGTACAAGCGCCGTGAAGTCGGTAGTCGTTTTCTGACCGGCGAGATTCCCGAACCCACCTGGTACACATAGCACCCACGAACAGAAAGAGACCGTCGCACGGTTAGTGCGGCGGTCTCTTTCATCGTTACGACCAGGATCACTGATCGTAGATCGGGTTCCGCGCCTGCTGTGCGGTCAAACGTTCAGCAGAGCGGAAGTATCTAGTGATGGCTCACAAATGACTGCTTGGTGCCGGTCGGAGCCGTTTCGAGTTTGTGCTGCTCTTCTTCGTCCTCGTCGTCGAGCATCGTGGCTTCGTTGAACGGAATCTTCCCGTCGAGCACCTCGATGACGCGTTCCTTGTCGATCGTCTTGGTCCACGCGCCGACCAGGAGAGTCGCGACCGCATTGCCCGAGAAGTTGGTGATCGCTCGCGCTTCCGACATGAAGCGGTCGATTCCGACGATGAGTCCGACGCCGTCGAGAAGCTCGGGGCGATGGCTCTGCAGTCCACCGGCCAGCGTGGCCAGACCGGCGCCGCTGACTCCCGCAGCGCCCTTGGAGGCGATGATCATGAACACCAGCAGCGAGAGCTGTTCACCGAAGGCGAGCGGCTGTCCCATGGCGTCGGCGATGAAGATCGAGGCCATCGTCAGGTAGATCGCGGTGCCGTCGAGGTTGAACGAGTAGCCGGTGGGAACGACGATGCCCACCGTGGTGCGCTCGACGCCGACGTGCTCCATCTTGGCGATCAGACGCGGCAGTGCCGATTCGGAGGATGACGTGGCGAAGATGAGCAGGTACTCACGGGCCAAGTACTTGACCAGCTTGAAGATGTTGAATCCGGTGACGGCGCGCAGCAGCGTTCCTAGAACACCGAAGACGAAGATCAGGCAGGTCAGGTAGAAGCCGATCATCAGGGTTCCGAGCTGGACGACGGCGTTCAAACCGGTCTGGCCGACGACGCTGGCGATGGCGCCGAAAGCACCGATCGGGGCGAGCCAGAGAATCATCGTCAGGATCTTGAACACGAGCTTCTGGATGTATCCGACGGCCTTGAGAATCGGCTCACCCGACTTGCCGAGCGACTGGATCGCGAAGCCGACCAGAAGGGCGACGAACAGAGTCTGCAGCACGCTGCCGGCGGTGAGGGAGGACAGCATCGACGTCGGAATGATGGACGCGATGAAGTCCCAGGTACCGCCCGCGCTGTGGGCCTGATCTGCAAGCTTGGCCACGGAGGCCGCGTTGGGCGTGATGTTCAGGCCGCTGCCCGGGTTGAGCAGGTTGCCGACGCCCAGGCCGATCGCGAGTGCGATGGTGGACATCCCGATGAAGTAGGCGAGTGCGAGGCCGCCGACCTTGCCGACCTTGGCCGCAGCTCGAACCGAGCCGATGCCGAGCACGATGGTGCAGAAGATGACCGGGCTGATCATCATCTTGATCAGGCTGACGAACAACGTGCCGAGTACACCGACGGACTTACCGAACTCGGGTGCGAGCCAACCGACGAGGATGCCGCCGATAACCGCGACGATGACGCTCATGTAGAGCCAATGCGTCTTGTCGCGCTTTGCCTTGGTGCCCTCGGGCTGTGGGGAACCGTCTACTGTCCCTGTTGCCGTGCTGCTCATGGGGTGTCCTTTGGATCGGATATCTGTGAAGTGATCGGGATCACTTCGAGTCGTGGAGAATTCTTGTTGCAAACAGGTGGGCCCGGAAGTTTGTGTTCATTACGTTCAGGAGGCGCTCGATGGTCGAACGAAAGACCGGCCGACGTATGAGCGTCGCCAGGCAGATCCTGCTCCTGCAATTGGCGTTGTTGGCGCTGGTCATCGGCGTGGGGGCCGCGCTCGCAGTTGTCGACGAACGCCGAGACAGCGACGACGCGATCCGCAGGCAGGTGAGCTCGATAGCGCAGACTCTCGCCCTGTCGGATTCGACGGCGGCAGCCCTGACGAGCCCGGACCCGACCGCGATTCTGCAACCACAGACCGAGAAAATACGACAGGCAACCGGCGTCGATTTCATCGTGGTGATGGCGCCGGATCGCACTCGATTCACCCACACGAGCCCGGAGCTGATCGGTCAACTGTTCAACGGAAACATTGACCGCGCACTCGCCGGCGTGACCTTCACGGAGACGTACGCCGGGTCGCTGGGGCCGTCGATCCGCGCAGTCACTCCTGTCTACGATTCCGGCGGAACCCTGGTCGGTCTGGTTTCTGCCGGTGTCACCCGAGAGCAGATCAGCAAGCAGTTCGCCCAAAGTGTTCCGGTCATCCTGTTCGTTGCCGGCGGCGGTCTTCTTGCCGCCCTCCTGAGTTCACTTCTGGTGAGCCGACGCATCAGGCGACAGACCCTGGGAATGGCTCCGGACGAACTGCGCACCATGTACGAGCACCACGACGCCGTACTGCACAGCATCGGTGAGGGTTTGGTGGTGATCGGGCAAGGCCGAAGCAAAGACGCGAGAGTGGACATCGTCAACGACGAAGCACGTCGCCTCCTCGATCTACCGGACGGGCCCGTGCCACTTTCATCCATCCCCGAGACCATGCGGGTCGACGACGCCTCTCCCGCGAAGGATCAAGTGCACCTCACCGACAAGCGTGTGCTGGTGGTCAACCAACACCCGGTTGAGTGGGAGGGCAACAGTATTGGCACCGTGCTGACAATTCGCGATCACACCGAACTTCAGAACGTACTCGGGGAATTGGATTCGGTACGAAGTTTTGCCGAGTCGCTTCGATCGCAAGCCCACGAGAGCGCAAATCGTCTGCACACGATCATCACGATGGTCGAGTTGGGGCGAAACGAGGACGCAGTGGCCTTCGCCACCAACGAATTGCGGGTGTCCCAACAGCTGATCGATCGTCTGATGAATGCGGTCCACGAGCCGGCGCTGGCCGCACTACTGCTCGGGAAAATGAGCGAAGCGACCGAACGCGGGGTCGACCTGACCATCACGGAAGACACCGCGCTCGGTCCGGTTCCTTCGCTCAATGCACGCGAGTTGGTCACGCTGGTCGGCAATCTCGTGGACAATGCTATTGACGCATCGCGCGCGAGCGAGTCTCCGTGGGTGGAAGTGACGGTAATGGAAGAGGATTCGATGATGGTTGTTGCCGTCGCCGACAGCGGCCCGGGAATGACACCCGAAGCACTCGAAAAGGCCAAGGGCCGTGGCTACTCCACAAAATCCGGCTCTCGCGGACTCGGTCTCGCACTGGTCTCTCAAGTTGTGAAACGGCACGGCGGCACGCTCACCAGCGAGCCGGCGATGGGCTCAATGCTGGTTGTCCGTATCCCGCTGCGCGAGGCGGAAGCACCGCGATGATCCGTGTACTGATAGTCGACGACGAACCGTTGATCGCGCAGGCACACCGTTCCTACGTCGAGCGTGTGCCGGAATTCGTGGTCCACGGCGTGGTTCATTCCGGGAACGCCGCCGTGCGTGCAGTTACGGCGGCCAATGCCACCGACCAGCCCATCGACCTGGTCCTGCTCGACATCGGGTTGCCCGACGCCAGCGGTCTCGACGTGGCTTCCGCCCTCGGCGGGTTGCGGCCCAGTCCGGACATCATCGCGGTTACCTCGGCGCGCGATCTGGAGGTGGTCCGAAGCGCCGTGGCTCGCGGGATCGTCCTCTATCTTCTCAAGCCGTTCACTTTCGCAGCATTCCGCGACAAGCTCGAGCGCTACCTCGAATATCGTGCAGCACTTCCCGCTGGAGAGTCTGCGGTCAGTCAACACGACATCGACCGCGCGATGTCCGCACTACGAACGTCCGACGATCGCGCAGCGGCACCGAAAGGCTTTGCGTCTCAAACACTCGGACTCGTCGCAGCGTCTGTCCGGGATTCTGAAGGACCGGTGACCGCTGCAGAGGTGGCAGCATCGGTCGGCGTGTCCCGGGTGACGGCCTGGCGCTACCTGGAAAAGCTGGCAGACGACGGCATGCTCACCCGGGAGACCGAGTACGGGCGCGCTGGGCGCCCTCAGGTTCGTTACCGCAGAACCTGATTGACACAGAAGCTAGTTTGCGCCAACCGTGTCGAGAACCCAGGCGAACTCGAATGCGACCTCTTTCCACTTCTCGTACCGACCGCTGACACCGCCGTGTCCGGCGCTCATCTCGGTCTTGAGAAGTAGCGGAGCATCACCGGTCTTGGTGGCGCGCAGTTTTGCGACCCACTTGGCCGGCTCCACGTACAGAACACGGGTGTCGTTGATGCTCGTGATCGCAAGAATGGCGGGATAGTCCTTGGCTTCCACGTTCTCGTACGGGCTGTACGAGCGCATGTAGTCGTAGACGTCCTTGTTGTGCAGCGGATCTCCCCATTCGTCCCACTCGATGACCGTCAACGGCAGCGACGGATCGAGAATCGACGTCAGCGGGTCGACAAACGGAACATTGGCGAGAATGCCGGCAAACAGTTCCGGAGCGAGGTTGGCGACAGCCCCCATCAGCAATCCACCCGCACTACCGCCGTCGGCAACCATCCGATCAGCGGCGGTGACACCGGTGTCGATCAAATGCTTTGCGCACGAGACAAAATCGGTGAAAGTGTTCTTCTTCGTGAGCGTCTTGCCGTTTTCGTACCAGTGACGACCCATCTCGCCGCCGCCGCGCACGTGTGCGACCACGAAGACGACGCCGCGATCGAGCAACGACAAGCGGGCAACCGAGAACGACGGGTCGATGCTCGCCTCGTAGGAACCGTAGCCGTACAACAGCAGCGGCGCGGGACCTTCCGGCGCACCTACGCGCCTCACGATCGAGAGCGGAATGCGGGTTCCGTCGTCGGCCACTGCCCAGTCGCGACGCTGCTCGTAATTACTCGCATCGAAGTCACCGAGAACAGGCTGCGACTTGCGCAGTGCCAGTTCACCACTGGCGACGTAGTAGTCGTACACCTGCCCGGGAGTGATGAACGACGTGAAGCCGAGTCGGATGGTGGGCTGCGCCCATTCCGGATTGGACCCCATACCGATGCTGAAGAGTTCTTCGTCGAAGTCGATTTCGTGACGCTCGCCGTAGCCGTCATCCGTCAACGGCCACACGGCAACCCGAGTGAGCGCCTCGCGGCGGTAGCTCAGGACGAGGTGTCCGGCAAAAGCTTCGGCTTCTTCCAGACGAACGTCTGCGCTGTGCTCGATCAGCGTCGTCATGTTTGTCGGATCCGACACGGGAGCTTCCACCAACACGAAGTTCTCGGCCTTGACTCCGTCCACGACGTCGTTGTGGAGGATCAGGAAGCGGTCCTCTCCCCCGATCACCGCGTGTTCAGCGCCGTACTCGACGCCCTCGCGACGCGGGATGATGACGCGGAAGTCGCCTTCCGGGTTCGCCGATTCCAGCATCCAGCCTTCGCTGGTCACCTTGGAACCGACCCAGATCATCAGGTACTTCTCACTGCGGGTAGACCCCACCGAAACCCAGTACCGCTCGTCGGGCTCGTGGAACACCGAAACATCTTGACTCTGCGGCGTTCCCAGCTTGTGACGCCACACGGTGTCCGGACGCCAGGAATCGTCGACCGTCATGTAGAAGACGTGACTGTGGTCGATCGCCCAGGTGGCGCCAGGCGCGGTATCGGGAATCTCGTCGGCGAGCATCTCACCGGTCTCGAGGTTCTTGAACCGCAAGGTGTACCGCTCGTCGCCGACGATGTCCACCGAGTACGCGAGCAACGTGCCGTCCTCGCTGATGGAGAACGCGCCGAGCGAAAAGAACTCGTGCCCTTCGGCTTCGACGTTGCCGTCCATGAGGATCTGCTCGCCCGCCAGCTCGACGCCGGGCGTCAGGTTGGGCGGAGTCCAGTCGTCTTCACCGGCGATGGGGCACCGGCACTGGACGGTGTACGACTTGCCTTCCACGCTGCGCGAGTAGTACCACCACTTACCCATGCGAGTGGGCACCGACATGTCGGTTTCCTGCGTCCGCGACTTGATCTCCTGGAAGATCTTCTCGCGCAACGGCTCGAGCGCGGCCGTCTGCTCGTCGGTGTACGCGTTTTCGGCTTCGAGGTATGCGACGACCTCGGCGTTGTCCTTGTCCCGCAGCCACTCGTAGTCATCGACGAACGTGTGTCCGTGATGGGTACGTTCGGCGGGGACCTTCTTTGCGACCGGCGGGATCAGGCTCATGCGCTGGGACCGACCCAATCGTCGAAGGACAGACCGGAAATGCGCTCGTACGCCTCGATGTAGCGCGCCCGAGTCGCGTCGACGATCTCCTGCGGCAACGGCGGCGGTGTCGTGTCCGAGCTACGGTCCCAGCCGGATTCGGGGCTCGTGAGCCAGTCGCGCACGAACTGCTTGTCGAAACTGGGCTGCACCTTGCCCGCTTCGTAGCCTTCGAGAGGCCAGTAGCGCGACGAGTCGGGGGTGAGCACCTCGTCGGCGAGCACGAGGTTTCCACCGGAGTCGAGACCGAATTCGAGCTTGGTGTCCGCAAGGATGATTCCGCGATCGGCCGCGAAGTTGGAGGCGCGGGCATAAACGTCGAGAGTGTCCTCGCGAAGCTGCACTGCCAGCTTCTGGCCGACCTTCTCCACTACCTGATCGAAGCTGATGTTCTCGTCGTGATCCCCGAGAGCTGCCTTGGACGCCGGGGTGAAGATCGGGTCGGGCAGCCGCGACGCCTCGACGAGGCCCTCGGGCAACGCGACGCCGCACACTGCGCCGGTGTTGTTGTAGTCGACCAGGCCGGAGCCGGTGAGGAAGCCACGAACGACGCATTCGACGGGAACCATGTCGAGGGAGCGCACCACGAGAGCGCGGCCGAGAACCTCTTCCGGGATGCGATCGTCGTCGGGCTCGCCGGCCAGGTGGTTGGTGCCACCGAGGACGTTGAAGAAGAACACGCTCATCGCGGTGAGCACGCGACCCTTGTCCGGGATCGGCGTGCTGAGCACGTGGTCGTAGGCCGAGATCCGATCACTCGCGACAAGCAGCAGATGCTCGTCGTCGATCGTGTAAAGGTCACGGACCTTGCCACCGGCCAGATGAGTGTAGGAATCAAGTGTAGGACGCACCCGGTCACCCTATCGGGCGTTCGCAGTTCGTACAGAACCCCGGTAGCCGGGACAGGTAAGCGTCCTCGCCGTTCGGAGAGCTGTCCGCCCTGCTCATCCGGATATGCAGGTGGCCCCTCGCCAGCAGGCGAGAGGCCACCGTCACAGTCGATGAACTACTGGTTTGCGGGCAGCTTCGACAGGCCCTCGTCGATCGAGTCCAGCGTCAGAAGAGCCGTCTGATAGGTCGCGGCCAACGAATGCTGGACCTGGACGACGTTGCCGGCCTTCACTGCGGGCAATTCCTTCCACAGCTCGGAATTGACCAGCTCCTGCAACTGCGGAGACATCGAGCCGTCGGCGTTGAGGCCGTAGACGATCACGTCGACATTTCCGAGATTTTCGCCGATCTTCTCGATGGATACCTGTTCGACGTGGATGTCGGCGGGGTCTGCGGGGGTGCCGGGGAACTGCAGTCCGAGTCCGTCGAAGAGATTGGTCGTGTACGAAGACGCGTACTCGCGTGAGAAGGTGCCGGCCTCGGGCTTGCAGACGTTGCACACGCCGCCGAAGGTCAACGAGCCGAGCTTGTCCTTGTACTTCGCGGCCAGTTCGGCGGTTTTGGCGTCGTAGTCGTCCTTGAACTCGCCGTAGGTGTCGGAGACATTCGCGGCATCGGCGAACTGCTCGCCCAGCACTCGCCAATCAGCAGGAACCGTCGGTCCCAGGAAGACGACGGGAGCGGCCGCCTTGAGCTGCGCCATGTCCAGCTGGCTTTCGACACGAGCGGGAACACCCATGATGATCAGATCGGGCTCGGCAGCGACGATTCCCTCGTAGTTGAGCTGGGAGACGTTGCCGTCGGGCGCGACCTTCGGCAGAGCTTCGTAAGCGGCCTTGGTCTTGTCGTCCATGTTGCCGAGTTCACGGGTCCACTCACATACTGCTGCCAGGTTCGCTCCCGCCTGAATCAGCGGCAGAACTGCGTATCCGCAGGCCACGATCCGCTGCGGGTCGCTCGGGATCTCGATGGATCCGTTCTGTGCCTCGAAGACACGGGTCTGCGAGCTCGCGGCTGTCGTCGACGATTCGGACGACGCCTCCTCGGAGTTGCTGCAGCCGGCGACGCCGACCGCCAGCGCAGCTGCTGCGCCGATCACCACTGCGCGGCGAAACCACGACAGACCTTGAACCCGCATGTTGAACTCCATCTGAACGCACCGGACTGCTCCGGAATTGATTTGGTGAGGCTAACCAATATCAGGGCACTGGACCTTTACACAAACACAGGTCCCGAGGAATGAACTGCGCCTCCCGAGTCACTCACGCTCACAGCAGCACGCCTCCCACTGAGAGGGAGCAAAGCAAGATTCCTCTCGAATCGGACACGCGAACTCGCTACCTTGCCTTCGCGATACCTCATCGACCAGCCACTCTCTCCGCTCGACGAAGGGCTCACACATGTCCCGATCCACGCGCACGTGCTCGCTACGGTCTGCCGCGGCCATTGCGTTGACCAGCAGCTTTCTCATCACCGGTTTCGGCGCCTCGATCGCGCACGCCGAACCTGCCCCCTCGGCTCCACAGTTCGGCTCACTGGATTTCGGATCCAGCAACTTCGGCAGTGCCGAGCAAACCCCAGATGCTCCGCGGCTGACCGGGATCGACAATTTCCGCGACGTCGCAGGCACCGGCGCCGGATACTCGGGAACTCTCGGTCTGCCCGTGAACAAGGGAGTCTTCTACCGCGCGAACGCGATCACGCCCAAGGGCGATGACATGAGCATTCTCGAAAAGCTGGGACTGACAAAGGTTTACGATCTGCGCACGGAACCCGAGATCGCCAGCAAGCCGGATGTCCTGCCCAACGGGGTTGCGTACGAGAACATTCCGATCCTGTCCGGGAACATCGCCGAGATGGTCGCGAAGATCAAGTCCCCCGATGACTCACGATCGATGATGCAGGACATGAACCGCGCCTTCGTCACCGGAGCGACGGAGCGAGCCGGGTTCGCACAGTTGCTCACGGGCCTCGCGGAAACCGAAGGCGCACAGGTCTTCCATTGCACTGCAGGTAAAGACCGCACCGGCTGGACGTCGTTTCTGCTGCTGAGCATCGCCGGTGTCGACCGCTCAGTGATCATGAATGACTACTTGCTGACCAACGAATACACAGCCGAAGGCATGAAGGCCACGCGCGCGGGCATCGCGGCGAGCCTGGGCGAACAGATGGCCGTCAACATGGAGCCCCTGTTGGGTGTCGAGGCAAGCTATCTCGATGCCGGCCTCGCCCAGTTGGACCTGACCTACGGGTCGGTCGATCGTTACCTGACCGAGGGCTTGGGTCTGAGTCCGGCGACCGTCATGACGCTCAAAGCCAAACTGCTGGGCTGAGCGACCCAGCTGCCCCGGGTTCGACGAGGGGTCGAACCCGGGGCACGTGGAATTTCTCTGCCCGCGCCGTGCCGGATGCGCCGCAGCGTCCCGTGCGTCAGCGCGATACGGCGATCACGTTGTTTCGGTACGCCCAGATGACGATCTGCACACGGGTGCGCACCTGCAGCTTCTTGCAGATGTTGCTGATGTGCGACTTCACCGTGCTCTGCTCGAGGCTGAGAGAATCTGCGATGTCGTTGTTTCCCAAGCCTTGTGACAGCAACTGCACCACATCCATTTCACGCGCGCTGAGACCGTGATCCGATCCGGAGCGCGCCGTGGACATCGGTGCCGGCTTGCGCCTCGCGAACTCCACGATCAGTCTCGACGTCAATCTCGGAGAGAGCACCGAGCCACCCTCGGCCACGGTCAGCACTGCCGACGAGAGCTCCTCGGGATCGGCGTCTTTGAGCAGGAACCCTGCGGCGCCACTGTCGAGCGCCTCGAAAACGTACTCGTCGAGATCGAACGTGGTGATCACGACGACGCGGGTCGCCGGAAACTCGGCAAGGACCTCCCTGGTCGCGGTCAACCCGTCACCGTGAGGCATTCGGATATCCATCAGTACGACGTCCGGACGCAGTGCACGCACCTGCTCGTACGCCTCGACTCCCGTCTTGGCATGCCCGACGACGCGAATCTCGGGGTGACCGGAGAGAAACAGTTCGAACCCCTGCCGTACCACCTGCTGGTCGTCTGCAATAAGGACATCGATCATGCGTTGATCCTCCCGTTCACCGGCACCAGTGCCTGCACAGCCCACTCACCTTCCGAATTCGGTCCGGCGTCCAGTTGACCACCCATGAGCGTCGCGCGTTCGCGCATTCCCACAATTCCGAGGTTTTGCCCGTCGGAGGACGGGCGAGCATTCCCGAGCGTATTGATCACCCGGACTCGCACCGCACCGGCTTCTCGGCTCAGACATACCTTGGACTCGCTACCCGGCGCATGGCGAAGGACGTTCGACAACGCCTCCTGCACGATGCGGTAACACGTCAGCTGGACTCCGCTGTCCAGGTCGTCGAAGCGGCCGACCTTCTCGAGCGAGATCGACGAGATGGTGCGCCTGCAGTCGTCCACCAACTCGTCGATGTCGGAGACCATAGGCGTCGGGAAATCGGGGTCTTCCTCACCCAGACGGAGGATCCCCACGATCTGCCGCAAGCTGTTGAGGGCCCGCTGCCCCTGCTCGATGACGCCGCCCAGAAGGGCTTGCGCTTGTTCTGGATTGCTCGAGAAGAACTTGTCGGCGGCACGGGCCTGGATGATCATGCCGGTCATGTGGTGAGCCGCGACGTCGTGCAACTCACGTGCCATGTCCTGCCGTTCGGCGACAACGGCATTCGCAATCTTGCGTTCGCGGTCCCGGTGCAGATCCGCTACCGCCTGACTGTTCTCCATTGCTTGCTTTCGCAGACGCGCGACGATCTTTCCCATGGCGGCGACGACCAGAAAACTCGTGACGGTGTTTGCCGCCGGTTCGAGGAACAGGTGGGGCAACTCCCCCACCTGAACCTCTGCGACCGTCAGCCCGTCCCGCTCGGTGAGATACATCGCCAAGATCACGTCCATCGCCATTCCGAGGACCAGCAGTCCGACCAGGCGCATGCCGCTCACCCGGATGGACACTGCCATGATCGCGAACCAGAAAAGCGGCGTGGCCCCCAGCGATCGACTCCCGAGGAAGAGCATCAATCCGCCGGATCCTGCCAACGTCAGGAGGTAGTACGCGATCGGGTACCGCCGGCGCGCACACGCCACCACGGTCAACACCGTCAGGAAACCCATGATGCCGACGACGGTTCCCGGATCGCTCAGCACTCGATTGCTCGTCTCGGGTTCAGTCTTGAGACTGGCGAGACCGAACACCCACGGCACACTCAGCACGCCGACGATCACGGCCGCCGTGGCCGGGTTGTTCAGGTTGAAACGTCCCCACCCTCGCGATGCCAGGGCTTGCCCCGAGACATTCTGACCAGCCGAGTCGAACATCCACTCCCCATTCCGCATCCGATGATTGACGTTCATGGTGGCATGCGCGCACCACTTGGTCCCACATTCGACGAACGTGAAGGGAATGTTCGATTCTCGGCTACAACCAAAGGACTAGTTCGGGGTGAAAGCACTAGTACTTATGGATCAGCTGAACTGCTCGACCAACCGGTTCACCATGTTGGTTGCGCTGTAGTAGTCGAGACGGAAGGTATCGAGCCCCACGGCATAGACATGGTGATCACGAATTGCCGGATGCTGCGCCAACAGGGGAAGTGCCTCGACCGCTTTCACCGCACCGTCGTCGGCGCTGACCAAGATCAGGGTGTTGCCCGCGATACCGTCGTAGAGGTTCTCGGCCGAGACCTGAATGATGTCCTTGCGCTTACCCATGGATTCACTGCTCTTCGCAGACTCGGGAATGTCGGCGACCGTGAAACCCATCGCCGTGAGCAACTTCGCCTGCCCGGACTCGTGCGTCCAGATATTGGCGCCGCTGCCGTCCTCGTAGTAGACGAGCGCGGTGGTCGGCTGCGGGGGAAGTGTGATCTCGGCCTTCGCTGCCTCTACTGCGCTGTCGAATTTCGCGACCGTGGCCGCTGCGTTGTCTTCGAGACCTGTCGCTTCACCCAGCACGGCGGCCACTTCCTGCCAACTACTTCCGCCGTAGTCCACCACGATTGTCGGAGCGATGGCCGTGAACTGTTCGTACAGATCGACGACGGAGTCACCTCCAGTCGCCGAGACGACGATGAGGTCCGGGTTCTGGGCCAGAACGGATTCTGCGTTCGCTCCGCCCATCGGCAGCACTGCGAGTCCACGTTCTCGAGCTATGTCGCCCCACTGTGTGAACAACCCCTGCGCATCCGATACGTCGGTGTTCGGTCCCGTCGATGCGGTAGCCACCACCGGAGCGTCGATCGACAACAGCGTGCCCGTCAGCGTCACACTGGTCGAGACGATCCTCTCCGGCTTCGACGTGATCTCCACCGGCCCCTTCGGCGTTTCCACCGTGCGGGGCCAATTACCCTGCGATGCAGCCGAATCAGCACCGGAATCGGCATCCGCAGAACTACATCCGGCGAGAGCGAACCCTGCCACCAAGACTGCGGAGAGCACCTTCAAGGCGCGCGATTTTTTCATTGTGACGCCCACTGGCGGACCACTCCTCGAATTCAAAAGCCCATGAAATTAGGTTAGGCTGCGCTCATGCTAACTCAGGCGGTGACAGAATTGTCCGCTTCCCTCGCGGCCTCGCCCGACATCGACACCTTCTGGAACCGGATAGTGCAACAAGGCACACCGATCATCGAAAGTGTTGATACACAGACTGTTCGAGTAACTTTCCTCTGGCGACAGCCCGAGGAGACGGAAGTCGAGCGCGTCTACCTCGACGCAAATTCGTTGACCGACCATCACGCGGAACAACTCAGCGTGATGCAACGGGTCGGCGAGAGTCCGGTGTGGTTCTACGCCGCCGAAGTCTCGAACACCTGGCGTAGCAGTTACAGCATCATCCCGGTGCCGAAGTCCGTAGTCGACGAATTCGACTATCCGGGAGCAGGCAAGGAAGACTCGACCCGCCGCACCCGCTGGTTGGGGTTGCTCGAACACCGAATTGCCGACCCACTCAATCCGCTCTCCGCAGGCGTGAACACAAGGCGTTCCGTCGCCGAGATGCCCTCGGCGCCGGTCCAGTTCGGTTGGGATGCTCCAGTTTTCAGGAAGTCGATACAGCTCACCTGGGCCAGTTCGACGTTGGACGTCGAGCGGCCGGTGTGGATCTACGAGACCGTGGACGACGGATTGACACCGCTCGAAGAACGGCCGCTCGTGATACTTCTCGACGGGCGCCACTGGGCCGAGGTCATGCCAGCAGGTGCCGCATTCGATCGTGCAGTCCAGACCGGCAAACTGAAGTCCTGCGTTCTGCTGGCCATTGATTCCGTTGACAATCAACGTCGTTCGAAGGAATTGCCGTGCAACCGCGACTACTGGAGTGCAGTCGTCGACGAACTACTTCCACAGGTGCGCGCCGTCGCACCCTTCTCGTCTGATCGAACGCGAACGGTGGTGTCAGGGCAGAGTTTCGGCGGCCTGGCCTCGATGTTCGCAGCACTCGAATTCCCCGAACACTTCGCGCTGGTCGCCAGCGGGTCCGGTTCATTCTGGTGGCCGACAGGCTTGAAGCGCGGCGAGGACGGTCCGCCGGGTGGAGACATCGCCGCACGCATCGAGCGCGATGGCGTGCCGGACGGTTTACGCGTTGTCCTCGAAGTAGGTAGGCACGAGTCCGACATGGTCGGGCACAGCGCAGCGGTCGCACAGGCGTTGGAAGCTGCCGGAGCGCAAGTGTCGTATCGGATCTTCGACGGCGGCCACGACTGGTTGTGCTGGCGCAGTGTCCTTCTGGACTCCGTTGTCGAACTGATCGGCAGCCCCTGAAACTGGCCGGTACCGCTAGTTCAGTGCACCGCGAATGACGGCAGCCGTGCTGTCGAGAACTGCCCGATTGGGCGTGCGAGGTAGTGCACGCAGGCCGAAGCCGTCGCCGCGATTTCGCGGAATGACGTGCAGATGAACATGGAAGACTTCCTGCCCCGCAACAGCTCCGTCGGAGAGATGCAGATTCACTCCGTCGACCGGGAGAGGTCCGGTACGCATCGCTGCGGCGATCTTCTGTGCGACAGCAAAGATCCTGGCACCGTCGTCGGAATCGAGCGTGGACAATCCACTGGCGTGGCGCTTCGGCACGACCAGGAGATGGCCGGATGTGAACGGCCGAATATCCATGAAGGCAAGGACATTCGCGTCGTCGTAGACGACGCTGGCCTCGGCCTCACCGGCGATGATGGAACAGAAGATGCAGTTCATGCTCTTCGACCCTGTGCGCCTTTTCGGTGGTGGTGACTACCGAAAAGGCGCACGGGGGCGTAGCCCTTACAGAATCGGCGACGGCGCATACGCCGCAGCTTCGGGGTTGGCGTCGACAAGCTTCTGCACCTCGGCGACAACGGCGTCGACCTGAGCAGACGCGGCGCCGACAAAGGCCGCCTTGTCGGCCAGAGCCTCGTCGAGGGCGGCGCGGTCGAGCGGCAAACGGTCGTCGGCGGCAAGGCGATCGAGCAGGTCGGGCTCCTTGCCTTCCTCACGCATCGCCAGCGCAACTGCGACGGCGTTCTCCTTGATCGCCTCGTGGGCGGTCTCGCGTCCGACGCCCGCGCGCACCGCTGCCATGAGAACGCGGGTCGTGGCGAGGAACGGCAGGTAGCGCGTCAGTTCCTTCTCGATGACGGCCGGGTACGCGCCCATCTCGATCAGCACGGTCAGGAAGGTCTCGAACATGCCGTCGATCGCGAAGAACGCGTCCGGCAGAGCGACGCGACGCACGACGGAGCAGAAGACGTCGCCTTCGTTCCACTGTGCACCCGCAAGCTCGGCTGCCATGGAGCCGTAGCCGCGCAGGATCACCTGAAGTCCGTTGACTCGCTCGCACGAGCGGGTGTTCATCTTGTGCGGCATCGCCGAGCTGCCGACCTGGCCGGGCTGGAAGCCTTCGGTGACCAGCTCATGGCCGGCCATCAGGCGGATCGTGTGTGCAAACGACGACGGGCCCGCGCCGACCTGGACGAGCGCGGAGATGACGTCGTGGTCGAGGGAACGCGGGTACACCTGGCCGACGCTGGTCAGTACGTGGGCGAATCCGAGGTGCTCCGCGACCTTCGCTTCGAGCTGCTCGAGCTTGGCCGCATCGCCGTCGAGGAGGTCGAGCATGTCCTGAGCGGTACCCATCGGGCCCTTGATCCCACGCAGCGGGTAGCGGTCGATCAGCTGACGCAGACGTGTCAGTGCAACGAGAAGCTCGTCGGCCGCGGAAGCGAAACGCTTGCCCAAGGTGGTGGCCTGAGCTGCGACGTTGTGCGAGCGGCCGGCCATCACGATGGACGAGTACTCGGCAGCGCGCTCACCCAGACGGGCGGCGACGGCGATACCGTGGTTGTAGACGTGTTCGAGAGAACGCACGATCTGCAGCTGCTCGACGTTCTCGGTGAGGTCACGGCTGGTCATGCCCTTGTGGACCTGCTCGTGTCCGGCGAGTGCATTGAATTCCTCGATGCGTGCCTTCACGTCGTGGCGGGTGACCCGCTCGCGGTCCGCGATGGACGCCAGGTCGACGTTGTCGATGACGCGCTCGTAGTCGTCGATGGCGTCGGCCGGAATGTCGATGCCCAGCTCTGCCTGCGCACGCAACACCGCCACCCACAATTGACGCTCGAGCACGATCTTGTACTCGGGAGACCACAGAGCAACAAGCTCCGGGCTGGCGTATCGGTTGGCAAGGACATTCGGGATGCGGCTCACGAGGCCTCAGTCTAACGGTGGCCGAGCAGTGCTGTTACCCCCGAGCTAGAGCAGCTGTCACCCCCGAGCTAGACGACCGGCGGCGCCATCACGTCGATCGATTCCAAGAGCATTCCTCTGGCCAACCCGCGTGGATCCGGGTCGTACTCCCCGAGCGCCGTGATCATCGCGCCGTCGACCATCGCGACAAGACGGCGCAATTGCCCCTCGGGAGCCGTTCGGCCCGAGCGTCGAAGCGCATCGGTCAACAGGTCGTCGAGCTGGGCGCGTAGGCGCAACTGCACGTCACGAAGCGCGGGATGACGGGCACATGCCACAAATCGTTCGTAGCGCGAGATCAATCGTTCGCGGCTCTCCGGCCGCTTCTCTTCGTCTCCGAGCAGCAGCTCGACCAAAAGTTCGACGGTTGATTCCGCGCCCCGCCGACGTTGGGTCACCGCAGCCACTCTGGCGCGCATCGCTTCCATGTCGGCGTTGCCGTTGAGCTCGACGGCACACGCGATCAGATCGTCGAGTGAGTCGAAGTAATAGGTCGTCGAAGCCAGAGGAAGGTCGGCCCTGGTTGCCACCGCTCGGTGACGAACGGCGTCGAACCCGCCCTCCAGCAAAAGTTCAGCAGCGGACGCCACCAGAGCTTGGCGACGTCGTTCACCCTTGGGCGTAGCTGCAGAAGACACCACGACATCGTGCCAGCAGAGGGCACCTCCGCATGGCGAAACAGCTCGAAGACCCTGCTGTTTGTTACCCGAGCCACTTTTCGAGGCGGGTCAGCGCCTCCTGGATGTCGGCTGTCGCGCCCGCGAACGAAAGTCTGACCATCCGGTTTCCGTGGACGGTGTCGAAATCGATTCCGGGTGCCAACGCGACCCCGGTATCTGTCAGCAACCGGGCACACCACGCGGTGGCGCCCTCGTCGCCACACAGATGGCCGATATCCGCGTAGACGTAGAACGCACCGTCGGCGGGAGCCAGCTCGGTGATGCCCAGTTTCGGCAACCCGGTCAACAGCAGTTCACGATTGACGGCGTACCGCTGAACGTGCCCGTCCAACTCGACCTTCGCCTCGTCCGAGAACGCCTCGATGGCGGCGTACTGAGAGATCGCGGGCGGACACACCGTCATGTTCGACGCGAGTCTCTGCAGCGGGCGCCGCAGGTACGTCGGCACCAACATCCACCCGAGCCGCCAACCCGTCATCGAGAAGTACTTGGACACCGAGCCGATCACAACGGATTCGCGTGAGGTCTCCCAGGCGCTCGACGTGTGCTGATCGCCGTATCCGATGCCGTGGTAGATCTCGTCCGAGATCAGAAGGGTGCCGTGCTGCTCGCACCACGTCGCCAACGCAGCGAGCTCCTCGGGCGAGATCACCGTGCCCGTCGGATTTGCCGGGCTGGCGACGATCAGACCGGCAGGCGGCGACGGCAAGGCCTCGAGCATGTCCACCGTCGGCTGATATCGGGTTGCCGGCCCGCAGTCGAGTTCGACGACGTTGCAGCCGAGAGCGGCAAGGGTGTTGCGGTAGGCGGGATATCCGGGGCGAGCGACCACCACGGTGTCGCCCTCGTCGAACGCGGCCAGGAAAAGCAAGGTGAACGCCCCGGACGAACCTGTCGTCACCACCACGTCTTCGGCGTCGACGGCTATTCCCGATCGCTCGCTGTGGCAGCGCGCAATAGCTTCGCGTAGCGGCAGGATCCCGAAAGTCTCGGTATACCCGAGTAGTTCGGTGCCGAGGATCTCGCGCGTCGCACGTAGCACCGGTGCCGGCGCGGGGGTCGACGGTTGACCGGCAGCCAACGTCAGAACGTCACCGTGCGTCCGCTGACGTTCGGTCGCGGCCTTCCATACATCCATGACATGGAAGGTCTGGATATCTGATCGACGAGATTCTGAGCGCACACCCCGACGGTAGCCGAACCACACTTCCGTGAGAAACGACGACCATCCATTGTGACGATCCGACAGATTCAGGTGCTCAGCATGAGTCGATTCAACGAGACCTGGGCCACGTCCCTCGCGCAGCATTGATCGACGACATCCTTCGATCAAAAGGTGCATCAGATGAAAGCTCGCTCAGTGCCCACCGCGGCTCTGGTCACGATCGGCGTTCTCACGGTTGCCTCGTGCGGAAGCACCTCTGATCCTGGCGGCGGGACCTCCGGGGACTACGCCAAGGACGGGAGTTTCACGACGATCGTGAACACCGACCCCGGCAACCTTCATCCCCTGATCACCAACCTGACTGCCACGCAGGCAATCAACAGCTATACCAACGACTCGTTGTTGGCCATCGACCCCAAAACCCGTGCAGCGGGCTCGTATCTGGCCGAAAAATGGAGCGAGAACGGAACTTCGCTGAACTTCACCCTCAAAAAGGGGATCACGTGTGAAGACGGCACGACGTTCACTGCCCAGACAGCCGCGAACAACATCAACTGGGTCGTCGACAAGACGAACGGCTCGCCGTGGCTGGGAGCGTCGGTACCCGAAACTGCGGTAGCAACCGCCGATGGCGACGAGCTCACGATCAAGACGGCGGAACCTGCGCCCTTCCTGCTCGAGCGCATCGGTGCTCTCAAACTGGCATGCCAGGCAGCACTCGACGACCCCGCCAGTGTTCGCAGCAGCAGCAACGGAACCGGCCTGTTCAAGATCACCGAAGTAGTGGCAAACGATCACGTGACGCTCGAACGCCGCGACGGATACAACTGGGGACCGAACGGCGAAACCACATCGGACACCCTCGGAGTGCCCAAGGCCGTCACGATCAAGATCGTGACCGACGCGGCGACGACGGCGAACCTGGTCCTCACCGGAACGGTGAACGCAGCACCGGTGGCCGGTGCGGATATCGAACGTGTGGAAGCGTCCGGCCTGGAATCGATGACGTCGAACACCTTGAGCGGGCAGTTCATCTTCAACCACAATTCTGCTCTTCCCACCAAGGACGAAGCGGTGCGCAGCGCGCTCGTGCAGGCAATCGATCTCGACGACTACACGGACATCAACACCGGTGGCAAGGGTTCGCGCGCTACGGCATTGGCCGTTGTCGATCCGCGGGCATGTGACTACGACAGTGTCACCGGTGTAGTTCCGAAGTTCGACATGGCCGCGGCGAAGAAGACCCTCGCCGACGCCGGCTGGAAGCCCGGATCCGACGGCGTTCTGACCAAGGACGGTCAATCGCTGCAATTGACGGTCATCTTTGCCAACTATCGCGATACCACTTCTGCAGCAGCAGAATACGCGATGAAGCAGTGGCAGGAACTCGGCGCGAAGGTAGAGCTTCGCGGTGGTGACAACAATTTCATCATCTCCAATACGTTCGCGGCAAAGGACCTGACATCCTGGTCGATCTCGATCGGTCTGACCGTCCAGAGTGACACTCCCAGCATCTTCGTTCCGTACTTCTCCGGCCCGACCCCTCCGGCGGGCGTCAACTTCGCATCGATCGACAATCCCGAATACACCGAACTGGCTGCGAAGGCCTCGGTTCTGCCCGGGCAGGAATCCTGCTCGGTGTGGAAGGAAGCGGAACAGGCGCTATTCACCTCTTCTGACGTCGTTCCGGTATCCACATCGCCGAACTTCATGTTCTTCAACGGTGCGACGTCCCTGTACGCGCCGATTGGTGGAACCCTGGCGGGCCCAGGCATCCGAGTTCTGAAATAAGCCGGAAGACAAAGCTTTACGTCTGCATCTATTTCTCCGATTCGAAGGATCTACATGACTGACCGTCCATTTGTTCTCGACGACCTCCACCGCGTGGTCACACCCACTGAAACCGCAATCTCGCCCGACGGCACCGTGGTCGTCTTCGTTCGCTCGGAAATTGTTGCCGGAAAGGCAACTACATCGCTCTGGGCAGTGTCCCGCGATTCCCAGGCTCGCCGCCTCACTGCGGGGCCCGCCGATTCGGCACCTCGGTTCTCTCCGGACGGAACCTCGATTGCCTTCCTCCGCAAGGTCGGCGACTCCGCGCAGCTGCACCTGATCCCGCTCGCCGGCGGCGAGGCCGAAACCCTCACCACAGCAGCATCACTCCCCCTCGGTGCCGGCGCACCGGTCTGGAGCCCGGACGGAAATGCCATTGCATTCGCCGCTGTGATCTCACGTTCGGACTCCACCGATCCGAATGCGCCCATCGTCACCGACCGACTCGGATACAAGGTGGACGGCGCCGGTTGGCTCGGCACCTTCCGTCGCCACCTGCACACCGTCGGTCTGGAGACGAAGGCAGTACGACGCCTCACCGACGGTGATTGGAATGCGGACGTACCGTCCTGGTCGCCCGACGGCACGGCTCTTGCCTTCACCGCGAATCTCGAACCGGACAGCGATCTGAACCTCACGTTCAGCGCTTACCGAATCCTCGTCGACGATCTGTCAGTTCCGCCGCAGCGACTCGGTCACGCCACCGGGGTGCAGGGCTCCACACTGTGGCATCCGCAAGGAGATTCGGTTGTCGCCATCGGAACTCCCGAGGTCCGTGTCGGAACCGCCGACCTGATCCGTCTGTCCGTCCCCGGACCAACTGAGACACCGGTCGACGTCACCCTCACAGCTCATCTCGATCGCAACGTGATGCCCGGTGCACCCGGTTACCCCGGTGGCACACCGGCACTGTCGAATACTCGCGACGAAATCGTGTTCTGCCTCCGCGATCGCGGATGGACGCATCTGTATGCAGCCGATATCGAAACCGGCACCTCTCGCTCCCTCGTCGCCAATCCCAACGAGGTCGTCTCGGCGCTCTCCGTTGCCCGTGACGCCCGCGTCGCCTCCGTCATCGTCACCACACAGCAGTCCTTCGGCGAGGTCGCACTCGTCGATCTCGACAGCGGCGCTGTCACCACGCTGACAAAATTCACCGCAGAAGCACTCCCCGAGGTGACCCTGTTTGCCGCCGAGGAGCGCGAATTCACTATCTCCGACGGCCGCACCGTGCATGGTTGGTTGCTGTCCGCTCCCGAAACTGATGGCGCTGCACCCCTTCTGCTCGACATTCACGGCGGACCACACAACGCGTGGACCGGCGTTGCCGATACCTATCACCCCGCCCACCAGGTTCTCGCAGCGCAGGGCTGGCGCATCCTGACCCTCAATCCACGTGGATCGGACGGGTACGGTGCAGACTTCATGTACGCCGTCAACGGCGCCTGGGGTACCTCGGACCAAGCCGACTTCCTCGAGCCGATCGACGCACTTGTCGCCGAGGGACTTGTCGACGGGGACCGCCTGGCGATCACCGGGTACAGCTACGGCGGATACAGCACCTGCCACCTCACCTCGCAGACCGATCGCTTTGCCGCGGCGGTGGCCGGTGGGCTGATCTGCGATTTCAACGCCATGGCCGGAGTCTGCGATTTCGGTCCGCACCTCGCGTCGCTCGCCACGGGCACCACTGTTCCCGAGAACTCCGCGGGGCTGCTGGCAGCCTCACCGCTCGCCGCCGTGAAGAACGTGGTGACTCCGACGCTGATCCTGCACGGAAAGTCGGACGAGCGGTGCCCGCTGGGTCAGGCCGAGGCCTGGTTCGCCGCACTTCGCCAGCAGCATGTACCCACCCGACTGGTGGCGTATCCCGGTGCAAGCCACGGGTTCCTCGTCAACGGCTCGATCTCGCACCGAATCGACTACAGCACGCGGCTCATCGAGTGGGTGAAGCGATACACCTCCGCGAAGCTGCCCAAGACCGGCCTGGCCAATGCATCTGCCGGCGCCGACGCGTGGAAGCGCTCACTGGACGTACTGTGTGAGCGTTACGGCGTCACCGGTGCTCAATTCGGTATTCTCACACTCGATTCCAGCGGCAAGGAAATCACCCGTACGACGGTGGCTTCCGGCGTGATCAATGCAGACACCGGGGTCGAGGTATCCACCGACTCCCTGTTCCAGATCGGATCCATCACCAAGGTATGGACCGCGATGCTGGTCATGCAGCTGGTCGACGAAGGCTTGCTCGACCTGGACGCGACCGTCCGGTCGATCCTGCCCGACTTCGCACTGCAGGACGAGGAAACAGCCGCCCGCATCACGGTTCGCGCACTTCTGAACCATCGCAACGGAATCGACGGTGACCTCTTCATCGACAAGGGTCGCGGAGACGACGTCGTCGAACGCTACGTCGAGGGCCTGCGTGACTTCCGTCAGGTTCATCCACTCGAGGACGGCTTCGCGTACTCGAATTCCGCGTACGTCCTTGCAGCTCGTATCGTCGAGGTTCTTCGCGGCGGTATCTGGGACGACATCCTCAAGGAGCGGATCATCGATCCACTCGGCCTCGCGCACACACTCACGTTGACCGGAGATACTCCGAGATACTCTGTGGCAGCGGGCCATACAGGGAACTCCGTCGTGATGCCCGTCTGGCCGATCACGCGCTCGATGGGGCCGGCCGGCTGCATCACTGCCAGCATCGGAGATCTGCTCACGTTCGCGGAACTCGGCCTTCTCGAAGGTCAGAGCGTCGACGGTGTGCGGATCGTGTCGGAAAAATCAGCCGCCGCGATGCGTACACCCGAAATCGATATCAGCGAACTGTTCCCGGACAAGTCGGGCTGGGGTCTGGGTTGGTTCCACGAAACCTGGTCGGGCGAAGAAATTTTCGGCCACGACGGCAGCACCATCGGGCAGCACGCATATCTGCGCATCTTCCCCCGCCACAATGTCGCGATCGCGCTGCTGACCAGCGGCGGCAAAGCAGACGGCCTCTATCGTGATCTCTTCACCGAAGCCGCGGCCGCATTGGTCGGACTCGAACCTCCGCAAGCCCTCGCCCCGAACCCCGCGAGTGTGGAGTCGATTCCGGATTCGGTTCTGGGTAAGTACAGCTCGGGCGGAATAGCAATCGAGTTCCGTCGTGGAGAGTCCGCTGACGAGGCTGTGATCACCGTCATCGGCGACGTCATCCCGAATCCCGAGGAAGACGAAACAGCTCCGAAGAAGCCTGCAGCGGTAGCCACTCTCGTACCGTCGCAGATCCCGGGGACCTGGACCACCCGTCAACCCGGGGCTGCCGGTTGGACGACGGTACGGCCGCACCGCGACGGCGTGTACGTCGGATTCCGCTTCCTACCACGGGTTAACGCGTGACGACGACCGATACACATACGATGACGGAAACACCGAACGCCGAAACACAGAACGCCAGCGAACTCGAGGAATCAAAGATGCAAGAACAGCTTCAGGAACTCGTCGACCAGTGGAGGGTCGAGGCAAACATCCCCGGCGTCTCGGTCGGTATCGTGCACGGCGACAAGGACATCGTCGTCACCAGTGGCATCGAGAGCGTCGAAACCCAGCTCCCGGTCACCGACAAGACGATGTTCATGATCGGTTCCACCACAAAGGTTTTTGCTGCAACAGCCGCGATGGCACTCGTCGAGGACGGCCTACTCGATCTCGACACCCCACTGGTCGAGTACGTCCCCGAACTGATCCTCGCCGACGACGAAGCCACCCGCACAGTCACGATGCGTCATCTTCTGACGCACACCGGCGGGTTCACCGGCGACGTCAGCCTCTCGGCTGGCTGGGGTGAAGACGCCCTGGGTCGATCGATTTCACGGCTGAAGGAACTACGACAGGAATTTCCCGTCGGAGAGGTCTTCTCCTACAGCAACTCCGGATTCGTCCTCGCCGGATACGTCGTAGCCAAGATCAGTGGACTGACCTTCGAAGAGCTGGTCAAGCAGCGCGTTCTGGACCCACTCGAGATGAAGAACTCGGCGTTCCTGCCCTGGGACGTGATGACCCACCGGTTTGCACTCGGCCACTACATCCGCGAGGGTGAGCCGTTCGTGTCCAACGAGACCGGACTGGACCGCGGTATGACGCCCTGCGGTGGAATGTGGTCCTCGGTGCGCGATCAGCTCGTCTGGGCACGCTACGCACTGTCGGGCGAACACCCGGGTGAGGGACAGCCGCTCGACGAGTCCACCCGGTTGCTGATGCAGAAGCCGCAGCGTCCCGCCGCGATGATGTTCGAGGAAGTCGGCATCGGCTGGCTGCTGACTCGATACGGAACCACCCAGGTAGTGCGGCACGGCGGAAACGTCAGCAACCTCCAGGTCTCCGAGTTCTTGACCGTGCCTGAGAAGAACTTCGCCGTCACCGTGCTGACCAACGCACTCGGCGGCGGAATCGGCAAGAAGATCGTCGACTGGTGCATGGCCAACCTCGCAGAGTTGCCCGCGCCGGCATCTCTCGACGTGGTCGAGCCCGAACCCTCTGCCGTCGACGCCGTCCTGGGCAAGTACCAGGCCGGCAACCTGACCATGACCGTCGCCCCCGGTGACGAGGGAATCGGCGTCCGCATGGGCAGCGCGCAGGACCTCGGCGAATACGAGGACATCGTCTGGCCGCCGGCGATCCCGATCGCCTTCGTCAACGATCTCGACTTCGCTGCTCGCGCCGACACCACGCGGACGCTGGGGCGCTTCGTCACCGATGACACCGGACGCGCCGTGATGCTCGAATTCGGCGGCCGAACCGCCAAGCGAGTGGCTTGATCCTCTAGACGGGTGACGCGGTCCGATTACGAGGCCGCGTCACCCGTCTTTGTATATGCACAGCCTTTGTATATATGCACAGCCGCGAAGGTACAGACTGGACGCCATGAACGTCATCGGCGAGTCGATTCTGCACCCGTCCCGGTGGAGCGTGCGCGCCCGGACGACCGTGGCATCGACCCTCGTGATCGCCTTCTGCTTGGTGATCGCCGGGCTTGCACTGGTTTTCGTACTGGCGAACTCCCTGCACCTGTCCGCACTGAACAGCTCCGAGGCCCGTGCCGCACAGTTGGTCCAGCAACTCACCGGGAAGGGCCCAGCCGATCTCGACCCTTCGCTTCTGTCCACCGACAGCCAGATCGGAATCGTGCAGATCGTCGACGCCGATCACCGAATAGTCGCCCAATCGCCTGGAACTGACAGCGACCTACTGTCCGAACGCATTCTCGGCCCTGACGAATCGGACACCTATGGAAGGGTCAAGAAGTCCGACAACGAGGACTACTGGCTGATCGGACAAGGCGCTCAGACGCCGGCCGGACCGGTCACCGTTTTCGTCGGCGCCGACCGTGAACCGGTTGAAACCGTGGTGACCACCGTTGCCGTTCTGCTCGCCATCGCCGGGCCCCTGGTTCTTGGACTGGCCGCGTTTGCCACTTACCGCCTGGTGGGTTCGGCTCTCGCTCCCGTGGAACGCATCCGCGCTCGGGTTGCCTCGATTTCGAGTGGCCGTCAAGGTGAACGAGTCCCCGTCCCGTCCGGGAACGACGAGATAGCCCGACTGGCAACAACAATGAACGACATGCTGGCGCGCCTCGACGAAGGCGCACTTGCTCAACAACGATTCGTCAGCGATGCCTCCCACGAATTACGTAGTCCACTGTCCACGATCACTACGGCTCTCGAACTGGCACACCGACGCCCGGATCTCCTCGACGACGCACTGATCGAAGACGCGCTACTTCCCGAGGCGCGACGGATGCGGCAGTTGATCGAGGATCTGTTGATTCTCGCGCGCTCGGACGAAAGCGAACTCGAATCCATCGGTACCGTCGTCGACGTCGACCTCGACGACATTCTGTTCGCCGAGCAGAAGCGGATCGACGGTATCTCCGAGATCGCGGTCACCGCCACCGTTGCTCCGGTTCGCGTGTCCGGAGACCCGAGGGCGTTGGCGCGCATGGTGCGAAACCTGGTCGACAACGCAGTGCGGCACTCCGAGACCCTCGTGCATCTCGAGTGTTCCGAAGCCGGCCACGAAGCCCATATCGTGATCGAGGACGACGGGCCCGGAATCCCTGCAGCAGAACGCGAACGAATCTTCGGACGCTTCGTCCGCCTAGACCAGCCGCGGTCGAGGCAGGGAGGTGGCTCCGGACTCGGACTCGCCATCGCGTCGGAAATCGTTGCGGCGCATCACGGAACCATTTCCGTCAGCGAGAGGGTAGGCGGTGGAAGTCGATTCGAGGTGACAATTCCGCTACCGACCGACTGAAGATCAGGCAGTGCCGACAAAGCGGTACCCGATGCCTCGAATGGTTTCGATGCTGTGGGTTCCGAACGGGAGGTCGACCTTCTTACGTAGGTAACCGATGTAGACCTCGACGATGTTCTCGTCACCTTCGTAGTTGGTGTCCCAGACCGAGCGAACGATCTCGGTCTTCGTGACCACAACTCCGTTGTTGCGCATCAGGAACTCGAGAACGCTGTATTCACGTGGCGTCAGCGTCAATTCGATTCCCGCTCTGAGCACCTGATGTTTGGCGGGGTCGAGGGACAGGTCTCCCACGGTGAGTATCGATGGACGCTGGGGAGCGCCACGCCGCACCAGTGCACGAAGCCGCGCCAGGAATACAACAAACGAGAAGGGCTTGACCAGGTAGTCGTCGGCACCGAGATCGAAAGCATCAGCGAGGTCGTATTCGCCGTCCTTCGCCGAAAGCATGAGGATCGGCGTCCACACCTCCCGGGCGCGTAGGTCCCGCACGATGTCGTAACCGTGTTTGCCCGGCAACATGATGTCGAGAACGATCACGTCGAATTCGTCGCTGCAGGCAATCGCGAATCCGTCGTCCCCGTTGAGTTCCACGGCGGTCACGAATCCCTCGGCTACCAATCCCCGCCGGATCGTCTCGGCCAGGCGTACTTCGTCTTCGACAACCAGTACTCGCACCACCGGCCCCGTTTCGTCGACACGCAGTTGTTCGGATGCACCCAGTAGAGCAGACGGTGGGCCCATGACCGAGTTACGTTCAGCGTTTCTTCAGCTTCTGATCGTCACACTGCATTCATGCCAGCAACTGTGTCGACCGTGCGAAACGTGGTCACCGAAGTCTTGACCGAGAGCACCACCGCAGAAATTGCGGTTGCCGCAATCGTGGTGGCAGCCGCGCTGTTCGCATTCGGTTCGATCTACCGGGCCTCCAGCGTTCGGTCAACAGCGCTACGCGCGTCCGGGCTCGCCCTCGCCCTGGTGACGCTCTCGATCCAGGTATATCGAAACGGGTGGTTGACGAGCTTCGACGGGCCGGTGACCGACTGGATGGTCGATCATCGGAGCGGCGCCCTCAACCAGATCGCGGTCGCCGTCACAGATCTCGGTAGCCCGGTCGCCACCGCGCTGCTCGGGATCACCTGCGGAGTGCTCATATCGTGGCGAGCGCGTTCGGTTGTTCCAGGTTTGATCGTGATCGGAACCGTTGGCGGTGCGGCAGTCGCCAGCACGGTAATCAAAGCGCTCGTCGGTCGCGAACGTCCGCCGACCAACATCCAAGTTCTTCTCGAGACCGGCCACTCGTTCCCGTCCGGTCACGTCACGGGCACAGCAGCGCTGTTCGGCATTGCGGTTCTCGTTGTGAGCGTCGACCGAACACCGGCCGTCAAACGACTTCTGATGCTGCTCGCCGTGACGGTCACCGTTGTCGTCGCGCTCACTCGCCTCTACTTGGGAGCTCACTGGCTCACCGACGTCGTTGCCGGAGCTGTCCTCGCGACGCTTGCCGTCACTGCGGGTGGAGCAGTCTTCCGGTTCGTCGGCACGCACAACCAGTCCGAATCAACTACTGCTGCAGTGCGCTCTGCAGAACCTTCAGCACTTCACGAGCCGCAGTCGGCCCGGTATTGAGGTAGAAGACGTCGTCGTCGACAGCAACGGCATGGTTGGCAATCACTCCACGTAACTGCGCCCACAACGGCGCGTTGGTCAACGTCGCCGGGTCCCCGCCTTGCACTCCGTAGAAGATCCAATCAGCGTCCGCCACGTTCAACTCTTCCTCACTGATGTCTCGGGAGGTGTCGTCGAATTGCTGCGACTCCGGACGCGTCAGGCCGGCATCCTGGGCGATACTTCCGGTGAACGAAGGAATACCGAAGATGCGCAAGCGATTTCCGTTCTGGCGGGTGAACGACACTGTCGTCGGCGACGAAAGGGACGAACCCAAGGCCGCGGCGTCGGCGTTGAACGTATCCAGCAGTGCCGTCGCCTGCTGCGTCTTACCTACCCCGTCGGCAACCAGCAGGAAGTCCTGCTTCCAGTTGACGCCGGTCCCCTGCGTTGCCACGGTGGGCGCAATTGCCGAAAGCTGGTCGTACAGCGAATCGGCATCCTTCCCTGCAACATTCATCAAGATCAGGTCAGGATCGAGCTTGACGATCGCTTCGAAGTTCGGTGTGAAGCGCCCACCTGCGTCGACGACATCACCTAGCTGGGCGCGGAATTCGGGGTATGCGGCCAACAGGTACGGCGGCACCAGGTCCGCACCGTCACCACGAGTCGAAGCCGCAGGAACGACGCCGAGAGATAAAAGCGCATCTGCTTGCCCGGTCGAAATGACGACAACCTTTTCGGGCTGCGATTCGATCGTGGTGTCACCTTTGAAGTGTGAAACGGTACGAGGGAATTCGCCGTCCGACTTTCCGCTCCCCATTCCAGCCGGGACTTCTCGCGGAGCGACAAACGCAGAGTCCGCCGGAGTCGACGCACTGATGTCAGTGTCTGTGGGCGAGGCGTCGCTCGAGCAGCCACTGAGAGCTGCCACCAATGTCAGTGCGCCGATCAGCATTACACTGCGTGACTTCTGTCCAAAATTCATGATCGTGTCCCGTACGTCGTGAAGCATGACAGCTTCATCTACCGTCATGGTTAGGTGACCCTACCCTTTGAGGAACTGTAAACTATATCTGTGTCGGATACAGTTTTGGGGCGTGGATCACACGAGGTCGATCGCTACTCTGATCGCGTGCCCACTCCGGAAGAAGCATCGAGATCACTCATCGCTGCGGCGTTCGAATTGCGTCGAGCGCTGCGTGAATACATGGATACGTCGGGTACCGACGCGACTTTGCCAGAGGCACAATCCGAGGTACTTCACGATGTCGCGCACCATCCCGGCACTCGCATCGGGGCCGTGGCCGATCGCCTCTCCAGACGCCCGAACACCGTCAGCACGCTGGTGCGCATCCTCTCCGACAAGGACCTGATCGAGCGGCGACCCGATCCCACAGACGGCCGGGTGAGCACGCTTTTCGTGAAGGACGAGCGAAGCGCGCGTCGGGACCGTCGGTCCGAACTACGCATCGGCGTCCTGGCCCAAGAACTGACAGCCCTCGACGAAGGTGACCTCGACACATTGACCACTGCCATCGGCATCCTCGACCGAGTCAATCGATCACTGCGAGTTCACGCACCGCGATGATGCCACTCAGGTGACTTTCGCACTCTTCTCGTAGACGTCGGCAAAACGCCTCATCTGCTCCGTGATGCCCGTCAGGCTGTACCCCGTACGCAGTTCTACCGAGGCAACCTGGCCCGAAACCACAGCCGGAAGCCTGGTGAACGTCGGCGAATTGAGCTCCGGTGCGTCAGACCACGTCGGCGGAATCAGGAGGAGATCGGCCGGAAAGACACCCGGCTCTTCCCAACTCGCTGATGCCCAGAAACCGTCCTCGCTGTCCAGCTTCGCGAATTCGACGCCCATCGTTTCGAGAATACTTCCGAGCGGAGTCCATCCCGGCACCGCGTAGTCAAGGCTCGACTCCAACGGAATCACGTATGCAACAGAGATATTCGTTCGCGATGTGGCCAATTCACGCACCCGGTCACCGAGCGCACTCAACTCTTCCCGTTTTGCCGCGTAGACCGGCGAGGTGTCGGTGCCGCCGATACTCTGGACCAACGAACTGAAGTTGTCCAACGCCGCTTGCGCCCCGTCGGTGATCTCGACACCTGCAATGGGAGCAACCTCTTCGACGCGAGCGATATCGTCGCCCCAGATGCTGCCGAAGTTTCCGCCGTTGTACGAACTCCAGATGTCGATGACCAGATCCGGGTCCACTGCCAGGAGTTTCTCGGCACTGATATCTGTGTCGGTCTCGCTGACATGGGCAATTCCACTGAAGTCGAATGCATTCAACGTGGATTCGTCGAGCCTGGAAAAGCCGATGATACCGACTGGAACGACCCCGTATTCGAGTAGCACCGGCGCGGTGTCCGCCGTCGCCACAATGCGTTCAGGGATCTTGTCGAGTGAAATCTGCTGACCACGCGCATCGACATACGTCCACGCATCACCGTCGGACTTCGCGTCGGTCGTCGAGGTGCCACATGCTGCCAGCACCGTCGAAAGTGCCACTGCCACAGCCATGAAGATGGCCCTGCTACCGCGTTTCGAACGCGGCGCAACAAAATCGATCACTTCTGCCCCATGCTGTCGAGCGAGTTTCGGGCGAACCCCGAACCCGGAAAGTAAAGTAAGCCTCGCCTACATGGCTAACGGTAGAGCGGATCAGGGGATGACGCAATCGCGAAGTTTTGTCAAAGAATGTCGAAATCGGAACAACGATCCGCGTTCTTTCGAAATGCCATCGGCGTGACACCGGTGGACTGTTTGAAAGCGGCGACGAAACTACTGGGCGTCGAGTATCCGATCTGCTCGGCCACGTCGGCGACCGCAACACCTTGGCCGAGTAGGGACATCGCGACGTTCATCCGAAGCAGTACTCGCCACTGACCGAAACTCACGCCGGTGTCCACCTTGAATCGACGAGCCAAAGTGCTGGTGCTGACGCCGATCTCGTTCGCCCAGTCTCCGAAACTGCGTGGGTCCTCCGGATGAGACAACAAGTCGCGTGCAATCCGCCCGACCGGGCCCGAATCGGGGATCTTCATCGCTCCGCGCTCGTCGCCGGGAACAACGAGGTCGAAGAACACTCGCTCGGCGCGGCGCCTCGCGTCGTCCGACATCTCTCGAGCACTCAGATGCAGAAACAACTCGTAGAGTAGCGGCGTGCCGTGTACCGCAACCGGGTGATCACCGAGCGAAGGCCCCTGCCCTACAGCGCAATACACCGTCAGGAACTGCGCACCCGCGGCAACGCGCACCGAGTGTCGATGCAGTGCCGGTATCCACAGCCCTCGTCCCGGCAACAACGTCCACATCTGGGCGCCCGAGCGAACAACCACAATGCCGGAACGCGGGAACAGAATCTCGTTCGATCGGTGCGCGTGGGTTTCCCATGTCACCGGTTGATCAGCACTCGACGCACCACCCCACAGAACCAAATCTTCGGGCTCGTCGTCTAATTCGTGTTCGGATACCACCAGCTCGTCGCTCGACGGCACGCCCCACCGGAGCCAATCACCGTCGACCTCGGATTTTGTCCGCCTCACGTCTACATCCCTGGATCGACCGTCGTCTGTCCAGGTGACTGTAACCGCTGCCCACGCAGAGCAGGTGCGGCAGGAAGTTGATCCCACCGCACCTGACCCCGAGTCGGCGCTCTAGTTCATGTCGTTCGCAATGATGTTCTCGATATTCCGTTCGGCCAGAGCGGTGATGGTGACAAACGGATTGACTCCGACATTGCCCGGAACGAGGGATCCGTCCATGACATAAAGTCCCGGGTACTCCGGCAGACGACCGTAGCCGTCGGTCGCCTTGCCAAGCACACAACCGCCGAGGGGGTGGTACGTCAACTGGTCGCCCCACGTCTGCACCGGACCGAAGAGGTCGGTCCGGTAGATCGTGCCTTCCTTCTTGTTGATCTTGTCGAAGAGTTTCTTCGCCATGTCGATCGACGGCTGGTTCTGCGAGCGCTGCCAATTCAAACCGACTTTGCCTGTTGCCGAATTGAATTGGAACTGAGCACGTTGCGGATTCTTGGCAATCGCCAAGTACAGGCTGACCCACAGTTCGGTACCGGCTGGGAAGGGCGCGATTTCCGCGAACACAGGAGCGGATGTGTCAGCCCAGTTGTCGATACCCATCACGGGGATCGCCGACTGCTTCGCGCCGGTGGCGTCCCACATGTGATTGGCGCGACCCACCATCACGTTGCCGTTGTGCCCCCATTCCTGCCCAACCGCACCCGGCAAATTCGCCAGCTGCCCTTGTGCTTTCATCGCGACCAGGAGCTTACTGGTACCGATACTGCCGGCCGCGAAGAAGACCTTGTCCGCGGTCACCGTCTTGGTGCCGACGGTGTTGCCCTGCTCGTTGATCTGGTTCATCACCACTTGATATCCACCACCGGTCGCGGCCGGCGCAACCGAGGTCACGACGTGCAGCGCCGAGATCGTGAGCTTGCCGGTGGCGGATGCCGCAGCGAGGTACGTCTTGTCCAGAGACTTCTTTCCCGCGTTGTTGCCGTAGATGACCTCACTCACCAGGGCAGACTTGGTGACCTGACCAGCAGCTTCCTGCTTCATGTAGTTGAAGTCGTAAACATTCGGCACGAATGTTGTTGTGTAACCGGATCTCTCAGCGGTCTTTCGCCCGGTTCGTGCGAACTTGTAGTACTCGGTCGACTCGAACCAGGCCGGGTCGATGTTGTTGACCCCGAGCGCAGCGTTGGCCCGCGGGAAGTACGTCGAGTACATCTCGTTGGAATCGACCCCGGGCAGGATCTCTTCGAAGTAGTTGCGCTTGGGTGTGACGGCCATGCCGCCGTTGACCAGCGACCCGCCGCCGACCCCTCGGCCTTGGTAGACCTTGATCCCGCCGAAGTCCTCGGCGTCGAGAACGCCGACGTAGCGGCTGATGTTCTTGTCCACCGAGCCGCCGGAGAAGTGCGAAACCGGTTGAACTGTACGGTCTCTGAGCCAGAAGGAACGTCCGTCAGGTGAGAGCATCGGGCAGAAGACCTTGCCGTCGGACCCCGGTGTGGTCCACGACTTCCCCATCTCGACCATGTGTGTGTCGATGCCGGCCTGCGTCAGCCGAAGTGCCGCAACGGCTCCGCCGTACCCGCTGCCGATCACGAGCGCAGGGACACGGTCTCCGTCGCTCAATGCTCGCCTGGGCGCAGCGGCGGCCGTAGTCCACGAGGACGAGAGCGCAGCGGCGCCCACAGCTAATCCTGTTGCTGCCAAGAAGTTTCTACGCGAGAGCGTGGAATTGGTACGTGCGTGCCGTTCGTTGGATCCAGCGCGAATGCTCAAGTGTGCCCTTCTCTTTCCGTGACCCCCGCGCTGAGATATACCGGGAGAAACCGAACGAGAAGTCCATACTCGTGGGTAACTTCGAGGAACCGTTGATTTTCCATGAAAAGGGCCGATGAACAGAAAGTTCACCGGCCCTCCGAAAGAACGGGTCAGGGAAGAGAGATGCGACCTTCGACGGCGCCGAGTCCGATGTCCGTGCGGAAATGACCACCGGGAAGCTTGACGTCGGCGATCTTTGCGTAGGCGTCGTCACGCGCTTCGGTCAGATCCTTGCCCACTCCGACAACACTCAGCACACGCCCGCCGGCCGAGACGACGGCTCCGTCTTCACGCTTTTTGGTACCGGCATGCAGGACTCCGTCGGCGTCGGCTCCGGTGATCACGTCGCCGGTGCGGGGGGTCGCCGGGTAGTTCTCGGCAGCAATCACGACCGTGACAGCGGAACCGTCGCGCCACTGCAACGGACCGACCGAATCGAGTGTTCCAGTCGATGCCGCATTGAGTAGACCGCCCAGCGGCGTTTCGAGGAGAGCAAGCACGGCCTGAGTTTCGGGGTCACCGAATCGGCAGTTGAATTCGACGACGGCCGGGCCGTCGACACCGATCGCGAGACCGGCGTAGAGAAGGCCGGAGAAACTGCTACCGCGTGCGACCAACTCGGCAGCGACGGGCTTGACGACGTCGTCGACGATCTGCGTGACCATCTCGTCGGGCAGCCACGGCAAGGGTGTGTACGCGCCCATGCCGCCGGTGTTGGGTCCGGAGTCTCCGTCGCCGACGCGCTTGTGGTCCTGAGCCGGGAGCAGTGGGATCACAGTTTCACCGTCGACGAGGCAGAAGAGCGAAACTTCGGGACCGTCGAGGAAGGATTCGAGAAGAACCGGGTGCCCGGTCTCGAGCAGTTCAGCGGCATGATCGCGCGCGGCGAGACGATCCGTCGTGACGACTACGCCCTTGCCCGCGGCCAGCCCGTCATCCTTGACCACCCAGTTGGGACCGAAGCGGTCGAGTGCTTCGTCGAGCTTGGCCGGATTGTCGACGATCTCGCTGTGAGCGGTCTTGACGCCGGCGACAGCCATCACGTCCTTGGCGAAAGCCTTCGATCCCTCGATGCGGGCGGCGTCGGCCGAAGGCCCGAAGCAGGCGATACCTGCTGCGCGCACCGCGTCTGCGACGCCGAGGACCAGCGGAACCTCGGGTCCGATGACGACGAGGTCGGCTTCGACCTTCTGGGCCAGCGCGGTAACCGCGTCACCAGAGGCGACGTCGACGGGGTGCTGCTCGGCGATTTTTGCGATCCCGGCATTGCCAGGCGCGCAGATCAGGGCCGTGACACCTGGATCGCGAGCAAGAGAGAGAAGGAGGGCATGTTCACGGGCTCCGGAGCCGATTACTAGTACGCGCACGGGGAACAGACTACGGCCTGCGATAACAGCGCTCTCGGAGTGCCACTGACGGGGCCAAGGTCCCAGCGTTCGACCTTTGTGCGAAATATCCGTTTCGAGATGAGATCATATGAATACCTGAATAGGTGAACAGATGTTTTCGGACACCTGTCCACCAAGGAAAGGACACCCGTGAAACTCCATAAACCAGGCGTTCTGACGCTCACCGCAACCGCCGCAATCGGCGCACTTCTGATCACGTCGTGCAGTAGCCCGACTGGCACCGACTCCTCGGGCAACAACGACGGCCTGGTCTTGGCCGACGGCTACGAACTGGGCGGCTACAACCCGGTCGCAGGGTTCGGCGCTGCCGGTGAGGCCAAGATGTACGACGGTCTCGTCCGGCTCACCGGAGGCACCGGTATGCCGGGATTCGAGCCGTCTCTGGCCGCGGAGATGCCCACGGCCAACGCCGACGCGACAGTCTGGACGGTCAAACTCCGCGACGGGGTCACCTTCTCCGACGGGTCGACCTTCGACGCCGCCGACGTGGTTGCCACGTACAAGGCGATCCTCGATCCCGCTTCCGCCTCCGAAGCGCGGTCGTCGTACGACATGATCAGCGACGTCGTGGCCGTCGACGACAGCACAGTCGAGTTCCGCCTCGCCTACTCGTATGCCCCGCTGCTGACGAAGATGCTGATCGGCATGGTTCCGTCGGAATCCCTCGTGACACCCGGGCTTGCCGCCGAATCGCCGTTGAACACCGCACCGGTTGGTACGGGTCCGTACACACTCGTCGACCTCTCACCGGATCGAGCGGTCTTCGAGGCGAACGAGAACTACTGGGACGGTGCGCCGGAGATCAAGAAGCTGACTCTCCTCTACGTTCCTGACGACAACACCCGCGCCCAACGTATGGTGTCCGGCGAGATCGACGGAACCAATCTCCCTCCACTGCTTGCCAATACGTTCTCAGGCAAGGACAACATGTCCGTGACGGCTCATCAGTCAGCAGACTGGCGCGGGCTCTCACTCCCGACGAACAATCCCGTGGCAGGCGACAAAGCCGTGCGGATGGCGCTCAACCTCGCCGCCGATCGCCAGTCGATGATCGACAACGTCCTGGGCGGACACGGCCGCGTCGCCGCCACTCCGATCCCCGAGGTCTACGGCGATTCGTACAACCCGAACGCAACCTTCGCCTACGACCCGACCCAGGCCGAGCGAATACTCACCGAAGCGGGCTGGATCGAAGGTGCCGACGGAATCCGTTCGAAAGACGGTCAGCGGGCGCAGTTCACGATCATGTACAACTCCGTCGACACCGTTCGACGCGATCTCGCTCAGGCATTTGCCTCCGACGCTCTCGCTGTCGGCATCGAGGTGGACCTCGAAGCACTCTCCTGGGACCGCATAGACCCTCGAATCAACCAGGATTCGACGCTTCTCGGTGGCGGCGACGAACCTTTCGACCCCGACACACAGGCGTACGACGCGCTGAACTCGAAGTACATCGCGCCCGGGGTCGGCAGCATCTACGACAACGCCAGTGACTACTCCAATCCAGCAGTCGACGCAGGCTTGGAAGTAGGACGCCGCAGCCTGGATCAGGCAACGCGTGATGCCGCGTATCGCGACGTACAGCAGGCGTACGTCGAAGATCCCGGGTTTGTCATCCTCGTGTTCCTCGACCATACGTACGTGTCGAAGGATTCCGACTGGCAGATGTCCGGACCGGTACTCGAACCACACTCACACGGTGTGACCTGGGGTCCATGGTGGTCACTGCAGACGTGGGCCCGAGGGCAATGACAGCGGTCGACGTTCGGCCAGACGCGGGGCCGACACGGGGTCACCGTGACAACTCCCGCCGAAAGGCCATCCTCACGATGGTCGGTCGGCGGGTGTTGTTCATCGTGCCGGTCATCGCCGTGGTGTCCGCGGGACTCTTTGCCGCCGCCGCGATCTCACCGTTCGATCCACTGGTCGGCTACCTCGGCACGCGATACATGACGACAAGCGACGCAGACAAAGCGTTGATCGCCGATCAGATGGGTTTCGACAACCCCTGGTACAGCACGTACTGGAATTGGCTCCAGGGTGTGTTCACCGGCGATCTCGGGATCTCCAGATCGTTCAATCAGCCTGTTTCCCAAGTCATCTTCGAACGTCTGCCATGGACCTTGCTGCTGGTCGGGATCTCACTCCTCATCGCGATTCTCGCCTCGCTGACACTCGGTGTTCTCGCCGGAATCCGCAGTGGAGGATTCCTGGACAAGACCGTGTCCGGGCTGAGCGTCGTGGTCCAAGGACTTCCGCCGTTTGTCTTGTCGCTGGGTGCCATCGCGCTCTTCGCGTTGACTCTCGGCTGGCTCCCGGTCGCCGGACTGACCGACGGGGGCGCCGATCCCACACCGGGACAGGTGATCCGGCACTTGGTCCTACCGGTGACGGTGCTCGCCATTTCGCAAATGCCGTGGCTCCTACTTGCCGTCCGAGAGTCCGTCGTGGGTTCGAAAAGTGAGGGATTTGTCGCCGGCGCGGTAGCACGCGGTATCCCGACGCCGACCATCACGAAGCGCCACATACTGCCCACATCACTGGCACCTTTCGTCAACATCGTCGGCGTGCGGTTGCCCGAGCTGATAGTCGGGGCAGTGCTGGTGGAAGAGGTGTTCAGTTGGCCGGGGATCGCCGGCGCCATCGTGTCGTCTGCGCGAGACCTAGACATGGCACTGCTCGCGTTCCTCACCGTCGGTACGACATTGACGGTCATGCTCGGCTCACTGCTTGCCGACGTCCTCGTTGCAGTCCTCGACCCGAGAGTGAGTACCGATGGCTGAACGACGCTTCAAGATCGCCGTCGGCGTGCTGATCCTCGTTGCGCTGTACGCGGCGTTGGTCCCTTGGTTGGCCGACGTCGACGACCGAATCACAGACTTCTCGGCGGCTCGCCTGGCTCCGTCGTTCGATCACCCGTTCGGAACTGACTCGGCGGGCCGAGATCTATTCGTGCGCATAGCTGCAGGCATCAGAACCTCACTTCTGATCGCACTCGCCTGCGCGCTGCTCGCCACGGTGATCGGCGTCGCCGTCGGTAGTACGGCCGGACTGGTCGGCGGCTGGGTGGACAGGTTCGTCATGCGCGGCACCGATGCCGTCAACGCACTCCCCCACCTGTTGCTCGGCATCGTCATCGTCGCGATGTTCCGTGGAAGCATTGCCGCCATCGTGCTTTCGATCGCACTGACCCACTGGACCCAAGTGGCCCGGATCATCCGCTCAGAGATCTTGAGTCTGCGCGAGCGTCCCTACATCGACGCCGCCATTCTCGCGGGAGCAAGTCGACGTCACGTAATCATGCGCCACCTCGTGCCGGCGACCGCGCCACAGGCCTTGATCGCAGTCGTTCTCCTGCTGCCCCATGCCGTCTGGCACGAATCAACATTGTCCTTCCTGGGTTTCGGTCTTCCCCCGCACAAACCCAGTCTCGGGACGCTCCTTGAAGAGGCACGCAGTTCTCTACTCCTCGGCGGTTGGTGGACGCTTGCATTCCCCGCCGCAGTCCTCGTGATCGCCACCGTCGCTGTTGCAGTTGCCGGTTCGGCCCTGCGGTCGATGCTCACGCCCCCTCGACCTTCGGAGCTACGACTGTGAAACGCGGCCTACGCATCAAATCCCTCACCGTCAGGATCCCTTTGCCCGGAGGATCCGTAGTCCACGCTGCGAGCGACATCGACCTCGACGTTCCAGCCGGCACGGTGACCGCACTTGTCGGGGAATCCGGGTGTGGCAAGTCGATCATCGCCACCTCGGTCATGAACATGTTGCCGCCGAATGCTTCTCGAACCGGAACGGTCACCGTCGGTACAGCGGACCTCGAGATCGACGTCTTCTCCGGCACCGCGTTCCGTGGACGTCACGTGGCTCTCGTTCCACAATCCGCCGCAACACATCTCACCCCCGTCCGGACTGCGCGATCGCAACTACAGGAGACGATCGACGCACTCGGCAGCGATCACACTTGCGACGCCTTGGCACTTCGCGTCGGACTCGAACCGTCGGCCCTGGACTGTTACCCGCACGAACTGTCGGGCGGCATGGCGCAACGCGTTGCCATTGCCGGTGCGCTGGCCGGGAATCCATCGGTGATCGTCGCAGACGAACCCACCGCCAACCTCGACCGCGAACTCACCGACCACGTCATGGGATTACTTCGAGAGTGCGCTGACTCCGGGGCGGCTGTCCTGCTCATCACCCATGACCTTGCATCACTCACCCGCAGCGATGTCGCGGATCGACTTGCCGTCATGTACGCATCACGCATCATGGAAACCGGTCCGGCGGCTCTGGTGTTCCAAGATCCGCTTCACGACTACACCCGAGACCTGCTCGGCGCCTTGCCATCCCGAGGCTTGACTCCTATGCCCGGATCACCACCGCAACTCACCGACCTCCCCGACGACTGCGTCTATCACCTACGACGCCCGGAGTCGAAACAATCCGGTGGCCCGACCGAACTGGTCACACTCGGTGACCGCACGTACCGAACACTGCGGAAGGTGGGCTGACATGAGTTTGCAAGCTCTGGGAATTACCAGCGGTTACCACCGGAACCGACCGGTGCTCGAGAACGTCTCGCTCGAAATTCCGCCGGGAAGGCTGATCGGCCTGACCGGGCCTTCTGGCACCGGAAAATCAACACTTGCAAGGATTCTCGCCTCGTTGGATGCACCGTGGTCAGGCGAGGTGCGAATCGACGGATCACCCGTCGTGGGTACCAAATTCTCGGTATCCGCGGCACTGCGCGGGACGGTGTCCATGCTGTTTCAGTCACCTCGCGCATCAACCGACCCTCGGCAGACGCTCGCCTCGGTCATCGGTCAACCCGGCGATATTGCCGGTAGGACAATCGATGTGGTCGCACTGGCAGCAGAAGTGGGCCTCACTCCCGATCTCTTGTCCCGTAGACCCCACCAGGTGAGCGACGGCCAACTGCAGCGCGCCTGTCTAGCGAGATCGCTGGCGCAACAACCGAAATACCTCATCTGTGACGAGGCGACGGCGATGCTCGACGCCGCCACGACGGCCGCGCTCATTCGGTTGATCGAGAGTCGCGCCACCGAAACCGGCGTCGGCGTATTACTGATCAGCCATGATCGCGAATTGCTCGGCGCCTGCTGCGACGTGGTCCACGACCTCGACAGTATTAGCGCTTAGCCCCTGCGAAAATCCACCCTTGACTCGAACGGATGTTCGAGTATGATTTGGGGAGGGGATCGGGGGATTCAATGAGTGTCTATCTGTCGGACGTGGTTTCGGGTTCTGCGGTGGGGTTGCGCGGACGCCTGTGGCAGCTGACCACGGCGGAGCTGCGGGCCGTTGCTATCGAGGCGAGTGCGGAGATTCTTCGTCTCGAGGCCGTTCGTGTGGCGGTGGTGGACGAACTCTCGATGCGACCGGATGATCAGGTGATTGCCAGCCGCGGGGTGGGTTGCTGGTTGGCGGCAAACACGATGCTGCAAATCCGGGACGGGAAGAAGATCGCCGCCCTCGGTGCAGCGCTACGCCCGTTTCCGGCAGTGGCGGCCCGATTCGATGACGGGGACTGCTCCTTCGATCATGCCGTGTTGATCGTGGCGTTCTGCGAATCACCACCAAAGGGCATGTCTGACGAAGCGCTACCGAAGTGCATCGATTTGTTGTTGGCTGCCGCTTCCGGAGTGGAGGCGACGACCACGAAGGTGCGGAGTGTTATCGCGACCTTGGAGCGAATCTTCGAGTCCGATGAGATTCCGCCCGCCGAGGATGTGGATCGGAACGACTTGCGGATCGCGTCGACGTTGAACGGTCGGGTGGTGGTGCGCGGGGATTTCGACGCTCTCACCGGCGAAATGTTGTTGTCGGCGTTGTCGAATCTGACGATGCCCACCCCGGCACCCGATGGAACCCCCGATGCCCGGTCGGCGGCGAAGCGGACTGCGGACGGGTTCACCGAACTGATTCGGCGGTATCTGGATTGCGCCAAAACCGGCACCGACGGCGGTCAGCGGCCGCACGTGAACGTGCACATCAACGCGCGTGATTTGGCGGAGCATCGGGACTGCGCCGCAACACCCTCCAAGACTGATGACGGAATGGCCGTATCGGATCTCGATGTCGGGCACATGCCCTGGCTCGGACCACTGTCCGTATCGCAGACCAGACTCCTCGGGTGCGATTGTTTCCTGTCCACGGTGCTGCTCGACGATCACGGCGCGCCCTTGGATGCGAAACCCGGGAAACGGTTGGTCACCGCGGAGCAGCGAGTGGCGCTGATCGCCCGAGACAAAGGCTGCTCCTTCCCCGGCTGCACATGCGTGCCCGCCTGGACCGATGCGCACCATATTTGGCACTGGGCCAACGGCGGCCCGACGGTGATGAACAACCTTGTCCTACTGTGCCGTTCACATCATCGGCTGATGCACCGGAAATCCGGGTTCGTCGGGAAGTGGGAAATCCGCATCGGCGTCGACAACAAACCCTGGTTCATCCCACCACCCTCGATCGACCCGCAGCAGCACCCGCGGCCGGCGAACACCACCTTCAAAACCTGAGAAGAACCTCAGGCATATAACTTCACGCCAGGTCCGCATCGGGGGGAGCACCTCCGATGCGGACCTGGCGTGCGTTCATGTTGGTCAGCCCCCAACCGTCAAGTCGTAGAGGGTTACTCCGTCCACCGTTGTGGCGGTGAAGTTTTCGGTCACCCACGTCGAGATGGCGGTAGCGGTGCCTTCGGCGTTCATACCGCCACCCATCCCACCGCCGGCGATGAAGAAGTGAATCTTGCCCTCTGACACGTACTGCTGGAACTGCGCGAGCGTCGGGGACGGATCACTCCCGTTGAACCCTCCGATAGCCATGACCGGTGATTGCGTCGCAAGCTGATAGCCCGATGCGCTGTTGGACCCGATTGCCGCGGCTACCCACGTGAACTGGTCGGAGTTCTCTTCGAGTGTGGACACGACCGCGGCTCCCGGTGTGCTGCCCTGAAGCAAACCACCGGCTGCGCCGCCGCCCATTGCACCCCGCGTTCCGTCGGTGGTCGATGTGGTGGTACCCGGAGCTGTTGCACCACCGGGCATCTGACCCATTCCTGCAGGGGGCGTTCCCGGCGTTCCGGTGCCAGCCCCGTCAGTCCGACGGTTCCCGCCGTCAGCCGTGCCGCCGAATCCGCCAAATCCTCCGCGACCACCGCCCGGCCCGCCCATTCCACCTTCGACGCTCGGTCCGGCCGAAACTATGGAACCGGTATGCGGAGTGTTGATCGTGTCGATCGCGTACGCAGTCGGACCCGCCAGACCGGTGAAGATCGCCGCGAGGATCACTGCCACAGCCAATCGACCTCGCGTCGCTGCCGGCATCAGCATTGCCACGGCAGTGACGATGCCGACGACCAGAATCGCCCAGCGAAGCCACGGTACGAACGAAGGCGAGCGTCCGAGCAGTACCCACGCCATCGCGACGGTTGCCGCCAACGACACTGCCAGAACGAGGCGAACCCAGAGGACGTCACGATGACGCCAAGCGAATACGGATCCTGAGCCGATCAGTGCGGCGATCGCCGGCGCCAGCGCAACGGTGTAGTAAGCGTGGAAGATTCCCGCCATGAAACTGAAGGTCAGACCGGTCACCAACAGCCACAGTCCCCAGACGATGAATGACGCGCGCTGTGTGTCAGCGCGGGGAGCCCTGCCTCGCAGCACGATTCCGGCCACCAGAAGTATCAGTGCGGCAGGAATCAACCAGGCAATCTGTCCGCCCTGGGCAGATTCGAACAGTCGGGTAATGCCGGTACTCCCCCACATACCGCCACCGGCCCCACCACCTGGTGCCATGCCTCCCGCTGCCATACCGCCTGCGGCCTCGCCCATTCCGGGGAAGCCTCCCGCAGCAGCACCGGCCGCAGCATCACCAGCACCGCGCATTCCGCCGCCGCCGACGCTTCCGGTCTCGTTGCCGCTCAAGCGTCCGAGCCCGTTGTAGCCGAGTGTCAGTTCGAGAATCGAATTGTTCTGCGAACCACCGATCCACGGACGTGAGTCGGCCGGCCACAGTTCGACGATTGCCAACCACCATCCGGCGGAGACGATCAGTCCGCCCAGTGCCGCGAACAGTTGGAGTACGCGCTTACCCAGTTTCGGCGGTCCGGCGATCAGATAGGTGAGCGCCAGCGGTGGAACTACCAACATGACCTGCAATTGCTTTGTCAGGAAACCGAATCCGCAGAAGATACCGACCAACACCAGCCAGCGGGTGCGACCGTCCTGCACGGCGCGCATCATCGCCCACACTGCTGCGATCATCAGGAGCACCAGCAGGGCATCCGGGTTGTTGAACCGGAACATCAGCGCCGCTACGGGTGTGAGCGCAAGTACCAAGCCGGCGAGGAGGCCGGCGGCCGCACCGAAATACCGTCGAACCGTTCCCCACAACAGCGCAACCGATCCGACTCCGAGGAGTGCCTGCGGCACCAACATCGCCCAGGAATTGAGTCCGAAGATACGAACCGACAGCGACATCAACCACAGGGACATCGGCGGCTTGTCGACGGTGATCGAGTTGGCAGCATCCGAGGAACCGAAGAAGAAGGCCTTCCACGACACCGAACCTGCCTGTACTGCAGCAGCATAGAACGAGTTGGCCCATCCGGACGCGCCCAGGCCCCAGATGTAGGCGACTCCGGTGCCCACCAACAACACTCCGAGCGCCCACGGTTCCCAGCGCACCTGACGCTGCGGTTCCGGCGCAGGCAGCGGCGCGGCGAGTGTCTCTGCAGTGGCGGTCATCGATTGGCTCCTACGGATTGTGCAGTGCGAAAAACCCAGCGCAGCGCGACGAATCGGCTCACTGTGGCAACAAGATTGGCAATGACGAGTACGGCAAGCTCCACGTGCTTGGACGCGTCGGGCGCCATGACGTCGAGAACGAACAACGATCCGCTGGTGAGCAGTAGACCGAACCCGAACACGAGCAGGCCCTGCATCTGGTGACGGGCGGATCCTTCCGACCCGCGGATCCCGAAGGTGAAGGCTCGATTGGCGGCGGTGTTGAATACCGCGGTCACCAGCAATGCGACGGCGTTGGCCCACTGCGCCCCCATCACCGAGTGCAGTGCGAGGTAGAGCAGCGCGTACGCGAGCGTCGAAATGACTCCCACCACGGCAAAGCGCGAGAGCTGCCCGACCATTCCTCGCGGAACTCCGGGAACCAGTGGTTCACGTCCGAAACTCGCCCTGAGCTCGGCCAAGGGAAGGGAACCGGTCGACAGTGCTCGCCCGACGCGGACCACACCTTTGAGGTCGGCAACTGCGGTGGCAATGATGTCCACCCGACTGTCCGGATCGTCCACCCAGTCGACGGGGACCTCGTGAATCCGCATGCCCGCTCGCTCGGCCAGCACGAGCAATTCGGTATCGAAGAACCACCCGGTGTCCTCCACCAGCGGAAGTAGTTGCCGCGCAACATCGACTCGCATGGCTTTGAATCCGCACTGAGCGTCGGAGAAGCGAGCATGCAGTGCGCTTCGGAGGATGAGGTTGTAGCTACGTGAGATGAACTCACGCTTGGGGCCACGTACCACGCGCGACGAACGTGCCAACCGGGAACCGATGGCGATGTCCGAGTGGCCGGAGAGCAGCGGAGCAATCAACGGCATCAGGGCATTGAGATCGGTGGAGAGGTCGGCGTCCATGTACGCGACCACGTCGGCATCGGAGTCGCTCCACACCTGCCGCAGTGCTCGACCACGGCCCTTCGCATCCAGGTGGACGACCCGGACGTCGTCGAATTCTTCGGCGAGGGAACGTGCGAGTGCCAACGTGCCGTCGACACTGGCGTTGTCCGCGATGGTAATTCGTGCAGAGAATGGCACCTGTGTGCGTAAATGCCGGCGCAGGCGCCGCACGCACGTCTCGAGGCCGGCCTCTTCGTTGTATACCGGGACGACCACGTCCAGCATTACAGTCGTCGCGGAAAGCTCCCCTGCGTCCGTGCTGCCCGCGGTCTGCATGGCTTCTGTCGTCATGCGTCCTAGATTTGTCGGGCCGGCTCCGACGAACCTGCGTCCAGCCTGGGAGTTTCCTGGCAACCGGACGCGGGCTAATCTCGGGGTATGCCTTCAGTCTTCAGCGCCATCATCAACGGAGATCTACCAGGACGTTTCGTGTGGGAGGACGACGACGTTGTCGCGTTCCTGACCATCGCGCCGGTAACGCAGGGCCACGTACTCGTGGTACCGCGAGCCGAGGTCGATCAGTGGCAGGACGTGGATCCTGAACTCTTTGCCAAGGTCACCGCGGTTGCCCGCACCCTGGGTCAGGCTGTGAGGAAGGCGTTCGACGCGCCTCGGGCGGGTCTCCTCATCGCAGGTCTGGAAGTTCCGCATCTTCACGTTCACGTCTTCCCCGCATACGACATGGGGAACTTCGACATCAGTGGTGCCGATACTTCGCCGTCACCCGAATCTCTCGACGAGGCGCAGACCAAACTCAAGTCGGCGCTACGCGACCTCGGCTTCGAGACAACTGTCTCGACTCGTTGATCGCGTACCTTCGACCGAATTTCGCTGGCCGATAACTGGACTCCCCGCCGCAGCCTCCAACGGAGGTTGCGGCGGTCGCATTTGTCACTCCTACCGACCGTGACCTGCGATTGCACACCGAACAGTCCGTTTCGCGCTGTCGCGCGAGCACGAGATTCGCTGCTACCGTGGGGCGCTGGTCCGGGACCTAGGGCCCTAAAACTGGTTCACGTGTTAACAGTCGGAGGACAAGGGAGCAATGCAGGAACGTGCCAAGATCAGTCGCCGACAGATTCTTCAAGGCGCTGCTGATCGGTTCGAAGTCACGGGGTACGGCAGCACGAGCATGAATGACATCGTGTCCGCGGCGCAGATGACCAAGGGCGCGGTCTATTTCCACTTCTCGTCCAAAGACGAATTGGCTCAGGCGGTCATCGAAGAACAGCACCAGATGTCGATCACTGCCTTCACTGCAGTTGCAGCCACAGGCGCACCGGCACTGGAACAGCTCGTCATGGTGTGCCACGAGATGGGCCGCCAACTCGTCGCGGACCCGATTGTTCGTGCGGGAGTCCGACTTACCCTCGAATTGGCCTCTGCCGACGGTTCGCAAGGCCCGTACGTCGTGTGGATCCGCGAGCTTCGAAAACTGGCCGAGACCGCGAAGCTCGAAGGCGATATCCGCGACGACGTGGAGCCGGAATCGGTGGGTCGCGTGGCGATCTCGGCATTCACCGGCGTTCAACTGGTTTCGAACGTGCTCACCAGACGAAGCGATTTGAACGACCGTATCGACGAATTGTTCACCATCCTGTTGGCAGGCGTGGTCTCGGACAAGCGTCGGACCGACGTCGCCGACCTGGTCGGACGTCGCCTCGAAACTTATGCGTCCTGACCCCGGCAACACCTTGACCCCCGCAACACCCTGACCCCCGGAACACCCTGACAATCGGTTGATTCGGCGTATCAGCACCGAACCGTGCGCCAACCTTCGTCGATTCGTACAAGACCCCCCGTCGTCGACTCACTATCGTCAGATCCACGAATAACCCAGATATACGGATACCGACGAAAGGGCTTCTCGAATGACCGAAACCGCCACGTACGTTGAGAGCGCACAGCAGGAGATCGCTGCTGTTCTCGCCGAAGCGAAGACCGATGCGTTCGTCCACGCACGCGACATCGATTCCGGCGAAGAGTTCGGCTACGGCGCTGACGAAGGTGTCATCCTCGCCTCCGTTTTCAAGATTCCTGTTGTACTGCAGTACGCCCGTGAAGTTGCGGCCGGCACCCTTGATCCGACCGAGCACGCCACGGTGACCGCCGAGTTCCGCTCCGGCGGCATCGGTATCGGCGGCTGCGCCGACGACGTGACCGCAAGCTGGCGAGATCTCGCTCTGCTCATGATGAGCTTCAGCGACAACGCCGCCACGGATTTCTTGTACGAACGCCTCGGACTCGACAACATCGTCGCAACGCTGCGCGGGCTCGGTTTGGAGAAGACCAACTTGGTCCGTGACTGCCGTGGTCTGTTCAAATCGGTCTACGACGACCTCGGTGTCGACAAGGGCACCTTGCTGGAAATGCCGCCCATCGAAATTCTTCGGACAATTTCCGTCATGGATCCGGCCCGCTCCAACTCCAGCACTCCTCGTGAGATCACAATGTTGCTGGCTGCAATCTGGAGGGACGAAGCCGGCCCCGCATCGGCCTGTGAAGAAGTCCGAACCATCATGAGCAAGCAGGTCTGGCCGCACCGCCTTTCGTCCGGGTTCCCCGACGAGGTCACTGTCGCCGCCAAGACCGGAACGCTGGGATTGGTACGAAACGAAGCCGGCGTCGTGGCGTACCCGGACGGCAAGCGTTACGCCGTCGGTGTCTTTACCAAGTCCCACGAACTCACCCACCGCGCCCCGAAGATCGACGCCTCCATCGGAACCGTCGGCCGCATCGCTGTCGAAGCACTTCGCAACAACAGCTGATCTGAACCCACTGACAAAGAATGCGGGTCGCGCTGAGAAATCAGTGCGACCCGCATTTTTCGGCTTTCGAGCTAGCGTGGACCGCGCAGACGAAGATGCACCATCAACCGGAAGCGGACGTTGGGATCGTCCAGGTCCAACGCGGCCATACCCTTCAACTTGCTGAGACGATACCGAAAGGTGTTGGGGTGTACGTGCAATGACGCCGCGGCGTCACCGACGTCACCGAAGGCGTTGAGCCACGCATCGAGGGTGTCGACGAACGAGGTCGCGTGAGCTGCGTCGTGGCTGGCGATCGCCTCGATGGGTCCGAGGTCCGAGAACCCTTCGGCTGCAGCTTCCGACGCGATCTCCAACAGGATGGCATCGACGTGGACGCTACTGAAGGTGGCGACGCTGCCCGACGCTCGTCCCGCCAACAACACTTCGAGGGCATGTTCGGCGTCGCGCTTCGATCGGCTCAGCTGCGCCGGTCTGGTCACGACCCGGCCGATCCCGATGATCGTGTCGCCGGACGCTCCGGTTCGGTCCAGGAAGTCCGAGGCCACACGGAACGCCTGTAGCTCGGCTTCTGCCGGGGAATGCCCTCGCACCGACAGCACCGCGTAGCCGGTTCCGTTGACCAGAGCAGCAGCCGACTGCGAATGGACCGCGCCCAGGTGCATGGCCAGAGCGTCGGTCAGCCGCACCACATGGGCTGCGTCGTCCGGCTTCGACGATCCTTCGAAAGACCTGCGGCCCAATGCCATCACGAGTGCGGGACCGGTCCCGAGGCCGAGGCGATTCATCGCGTCGACCGCACCGGATCCACCGTCGAGAAGGGTTGCGATCAGGTCTGCGCGCAGTCGACGCTCGGCGTCGGCGCCGCCGCGCAACCGCAACATCTGCAGTGCAATCAACCCGGCCGAATCGCGCAGTGCACGCATCCGGTCCTCGGACATCGGCTCACCGGTTGCCACCCACATGGAGCCGAGGAACTCGTCGCCGGCTCTGATGGACACGGCGATACGACCCATTTTTGTACCGAGGGTCTCGGCCGAAACCCACACCGGATCATCGCTGCGATAGAGCCGGTCGAAGACTCCCGCTTCTTCGAGCACTCGAATGTACTGGTCAGGAACTTGGCGCTCCAGAACGGTCGCGATACGTGGACCGTCACCTTCTTCCTGGCGTCCGGAGAAGGCGATGACCCGTGAGCTTCGGTCCTCGATCGTGATCGGCGCATCCAGAAGTGCGCTGACGGCGTTGGCGAAAGCGAACAGATCGCCGGCCGGTCCACCTCCGCGCGAGTGGATGTGCCCGACTTCGTTCCGTGCCGAGAGCACCGAATGAAGCAGGCTTGTGAGCTGAACCCACGAAACTCCACGCGCCAAGGTCAATACGACAACGCCGGAGGAGATGATGGATTCACGGTCGGCATCGCTGACCTCGGTGGTCACTCGCGCGACCACCACGCGTACTCCGCGCTCGGCCAGGCCGGCCACGGACTCCGCGATACGTTCGCCTCCGGTGATGCCGACGAGCAGCACCATGGAGTCCGGTGTCGAGGGTGAGTCGTCGTCGGGGTCGTGAATGACCACCGAGGCGATCTCCTGGACCGCCTCCGGGTCGCCGACAACCGGGTTCAGCACCGTAGTTCCCACGTCTTCGAGAAGCCGCACCAAACTGATGCGAGGTCGTACGGTGCCCACGTCTATCACTCCTTCGTCCTGTGAACGAAGTGTGTCATAGTGATTCGTCAAAGCCGATCCATGCCGATCCATTCGACCGACGTGGTGATTGCTTCGAGCAGGTCAGGGATCGGTTCGACGCCGATGCCCGGCCCTTCCGGAACCTTCACGTAACCGTTGTCGAGTACGAACGGCTCGGTGATGTCTTCGGCGAAGTACCGGTCGGAAGCCGACGTATCGCCTGGTAGGACAAATCCGGGGAGCGCGGCAAGGGCGACGTTGGCAGCCCTGCCGATTCCGGTCTCGAGCATTCCGCCGCACCACACGGCAATTCCGTTGGCCTTGCAGACGTCGTGGATACGACGCGATTCCAGATAACCGCCCACACGTCCCGGTTTGATGTTCACCACGCTGCACGCACCGATTGCCAGAGCGTCGGCGGTGACCTTCGCGGAGGTGATCGACTCGTCGAGGCAGACCGGCGTCCGCATCATCTCGGCCAGCCTGGCGTGGCCACGCAGTTCCTCTTCGGGAAGCGGCTGCTCGATCAGCAGGAGATCGAAGTCGTCGAGCCGCTGGAGATGGCGCGCGTCAGCCAGGGTGTACGCCGTGTTCGCGTCGACCTGGAGGAGTACGTCGTCGCCGAACCTCTCGCGGACTGCGCGAACCGGCTCGATGTCCCAGCCCGGTTCGATCTTCAGTTTGATGCGCAGGTATCCGGCCTCGAGGAACCCGCCTACCTCTTCGAGCAGTTCGTCGATCGAATTCTTGATACCCACCGAAACACCCGCAGGTACGCGATCGACTACTGCACCCAGGTACGAAGACATGCTCGTCCCGGCGGCCCGTAACTCGGCGTCGAGAAATGCGGTTTCCAGTGCCGCTTTGGCCATGGGGTGTCCGGCGAACTGTTCCATCGTCGCGCTCAGTGCGTGCACGTCGGGATCGGTGAGTTCAACCAGAGACGGAATCAGGAACTTACGAAGGACTTCGGCGGCGCCGTCCGTGTATTCGGAGCAGTAGCGAGGCTCGGACATCGCAACGCACTCGCCCCAGCCCGCCGACTCCGAGGTGACGACCTTGACGAACAACACGTCCTTGGTGGTCTCCGTGCCGAACGAGGTTCGGAACGGCGCCTTCAACGGCATTGCTGCCCGGCGTAACTCAACTCCGTCGATCTTCACGATGTAACCTCCGCTGTTGTCCTGCCTGCCTGTGTTCCCGGCGCACGGTCCAGTACATATTTTCCGGTCCTGGTGACTGCGAGAACCACTCCGTTCTCGGCGAGCACACCCCCGAGAGTCTCGCGGACTGCCAGGCGCCAGTCGTTCGCCGCCGCCGGGTCCGACTTACGCAGTGTGTACACGTCATTCGGTGTAGCCACCGTGACGAATCGATTCTTGGTCGACTTCAACACGGGCAGACCGGCTTCGGAGATCGACAACAGTTCGCTCGCTCCCAACGACTCGGGAGTCGGGACCTCTCCCGAACCGGCGACGACGTCGGAAACCTTGCTGCTACCGATTTCCCAGTCGATCAGCAATCGGTCGCTGTCTGCGCCGCCGTTCAGACTGTCGTTCATCGGCGCGTAGAAACGCGGCAGATACTGGATCGGGAACGCACCGAGTTTCGAGACGTTGAAGTAGGCATTGCGAGCGACGAGCGGGTCGAAAGTCCACCGCACGTGGAGAATTCCTCGTTCCAGTGCCCACGCTCGCTGGAACAGTTTCAACGCGAGGCCGATGTGCCCGTTCTGCACGTTCGGCAGGATCCCCGTGATGTGTGAATGCAACGAACGATGTTGCGGTTCCTCGAAGAATGCAACCGAGCCGCCGATCAGATCTCCGCCACGAAAAGCGCCGGCGACGTAGTTACCGGAGTGCGCGAGCGCTTTCATCATGTCCCGATGGACGGGAGGGTTACCGCTCTCCGGCTGCCATACCTTCTCGAACAGACCGAATACCTGTTCCAACTCGGCATGCCCGGTGACGGTTTCGATAGTCACACATGCAAGCAGGGCGGCTTGCTCGGCCTGGCTGATTGCTTGCCGCATCCGTGAAGGCGATACACCTCCGAATGGTTGAACGGTCTTGCGTTGGACATTGTTCGGCGACGTCATCGTCACAGTCCTCCCTCCAGGATTCGAGTCACCAGACCGGCCAACAAGGTGGCGCGCGGGATCATCTGATCTATCTCTACGTGTTCTGTCGCTGCGTGGGCACCACCGCCGACGGCACCGAGGCCGTCCAACGTGGGAGTTCCGACTGCGGCAGTGAAATTTCCGTCCGACGCACCGCCGACTGCGCAGTCGCGAAGCATTCCCAACCCGCTCTCACTGCTGACCTGGTGAGCGAGAAAGTACAGCTTCTCCGAAGACACTGATTCCAGTGGTCCGCGGTTGGGTCCTCCGGACACCGAGATTCGGCTTTCGGCCAGCGCCGGTGTCAGCGCACGGATCGAACGGTCGATGCGTTCCTGTTCCTTCGCGGACCACATGCGAACGTCACACCACAGTTGCGCTTGCGCTGCAACGGTATTGGTCGTGGTTCCGCCACTGATCACGGACGGCACCACCGACGTTCCCGCCGCCGGGTCCGCGAGCTCCACCACGGCCTGAATCTGATGTGCGAGCTCAACTACAGCGTTCACACCTCGCTCCGGTTCCAGTCCGGCGTGTGCAGCGCGTCCCTCGATGTCGACGCAGTACAGCGACATACCCTTGCGCGCGGTCTTCACCGCGCCGTCGGCGGCGGCCTCGAGGACCAGCACAGCGTCGACCTGACGGGCTTGCTCCTCGATCAGTGCGCGTGAGGTCGGGGAGCCGATTTCCTCGTCGGAATTGAGGAGCACGACCACCCCGTCGAGCGACGGAAGCGATGCGAGCGCATGGAAGAGCTGGACGATGCCGGCCTTCATGTCGAAGACTCCGGGTCCGGTGGCGATGTTGTCGGTGACCGACCAGGGCAACTCCGCGAGCGTTCCGAGCGGCCAGACGGTGTCGAAATGGCCCAGGAGCATCACCTTCGGCTCCGCGCCGAACGACCAACGCAAGTGCTGGCGTCCGTCGATACGGATACGTTCGGGGGCGCTTCCGAGATGGCGTTCGCCGATGTCGGCCACCACGTCCGCACATGCATCGACTGCGCCGAGGTCGGAACTGGGCGACTCGACGGTTACCAGCGCCGCCAGGTCCGCCACCATTGATTTCTTGTCCACTCCGACGCTCTCCTGTCACCGACTTGCAACTTCGCAGTCAAGCTTGGCCGAAGCGACCCTGTCGGATCTTGTCCAAGACTCCTGTCCTTCGGGCTCGGATTCGTCGTGTGTCACGAACAGCTGGGTGAGACAAGCAACTGGGTGTCATCAAGCAGGTGTCTCAGGTACCGATCTCTGTTCGGGCGGCAAACAGCTCAGGGAAGAAGCTCAACTCCAGCGCACGTTGCAGGAACCCGGCACCACCACTCGAACCGCCTGTCCCCTTCTTCATGCCGATCACCCGCAGCACGGTCCGAAGATGCCGGAACCGCCACAGCTGAAAGCTCTCCTCGAGGTCGACCAACTCCTCGAATGCCTCGTACGCCGTCCAGTGCTGTTCGACGTTCTCGTAGATTGCCTTGACCAGCGGAATCAGCTCGTCGTTTCGCACGTAGGGCGCGCTGACGTCTCGTTCGAGAGCCGACGCCGGAACGTCGTACCCCTGCCTGGACAGGTACCGCCAGAACTCGTCGTACAGCGTCGGCTCTCCGAGCAGGGTCTCCAACAATCGATGGGCGGACGGATCCGATTCGAACACCTTCAGCATGCCGGCGTTCTTGTTTCCGAGCACGAATTCCACGGCGCGGTACTGGTACGACTGGAACCCCGACGAGTTGCCGAGAACGCCCCTGAACTCCGCATACTCCGCCGGCGTCAGTGTCGCCAACACGGACCACTGTTCGGTCAGAGTGGCCTGGATGTGTTTGACGCGTGCGATCCGCTTGAATGCGACCCGAATGTCGTCGGCAGCGATCGCTGCTCTGGCCGCCCGTATCTCGTGGAGAAACAGCTTGAGCCACAACTCGCTGGTCTGGTGCTGAATGATGAACAAGAGTTCGTCGTGGTGTTCCGGCTCGCTCACCGGATGCTGCGAATCCAGGAGGGTATCGAGTCCGAGGTAGGCCCCGTAACTCATCTTCTCGGAAAAATCGGTGACGACGTCGTCTTCGATCTTTCGTGTGCCGTCCGTTGCCGACATCTTCAGTCTCCTTCTCAGAATTTCGCCGGGGTCTGCGGAACGATCATGGCCACCAATGCGGCAGCGCTCGTCGCTCCGACCAGGACTCCGAATGCAGCCATGTACGAGAACTGGTCCACCATCCATCCCATCACGAGCGGGGTGATGAAACCGGCGAACTGACCACAACCGTTGATCAAACCCATTCCGGAACCGAGGAATTCGGAAGGAAGTGCCCGCAACGGCATCGCGAAGATCGACATCGAACACAGACCGCTGATGCCTAGAGCCAACGTCTCGTAGAACGTGAACATCGCGACGGTGTCAGCGGTGGTCATCAGGAACAACAGGACTGCCGACGTGGCCATACACGGAACCAGAAGAATCCGAGCCCGGTCGTGGAAGTACTTGTCCACCAACCGCCCGCCCACAATCGTTGCCAGCGCCGTGACGATGAAAGGGATCGCGGCAAAGATTCCCGTGTCGATCAGCGAGAGTCCCTTGTCGTTGAGCAGATAACTCGGCACCCAGGTCATCAGACCGTACGCGGACATGTTGGCCAGGCAGAACAGAATTGCGAACTTCCACACCGACGCGGACTTGAACACCGCGGCGCGAGAGTGCTCGCTCGCCAGAGGTTGCAGCGCAGCCTCAGGATCTTCCGAGATGTCCGTGTCCAACGGTGCCGGCAGCACCAACCACACCACCGTGCCGATCACAGCGCCGACGATCGCCACCAGCCAGAACGCGTCACGCCACCCCACGGCCATGAGGACCGGCGCGATGATCAGCGGTGCGACGCCGGGGCCGAGGTTGTTGGCGCCGAGCATGAAACCCATCGCGGTCGCTCTGGTTTTCGGACGCGTCCGCTCAGCCAAAGCCTTGAACGACGCCGCCGGAAAGAGCCCCTGGCTGATACCGAACATCGCACGCATGACCATCAGCGAGATGAGACCCCACGCGAACCCTGTCAACGCGGTGAACACCGACCACAGGATCAAAGCAACGATCAACAGTGGCCTGGGTCCGAAGCGGTCGGCCAACATTCCGCCGGGGACCTGCCCGAGCATGTAGAAGATCGCGAAGACCGAAACTACACCACCCAACTGCGTACTGCTGAGCGAGAATTCGTCGCCGATCATCGGAAGCGCAAGCCCGATCATGACGCGATCCACCATGTCGATCAACCAGATAGTACTGAGCAGCCCCACCGTAACGGTGGTCGTGCGACGAATCGACTTGTTGTCCACCATGTTTCGAACCGAACCGCCGGTCCCCCGCGATGATTCTTCCACCGTGACGCGTTCCGCCTTCATCAAGCCTCCCGAATTGTCTTGTGCCGCATGGACTAGAACATTGAAAAGACTGATGAAGTGTGACAGCGAACACGTCTACCGCATTGGTCCGTTTCACCAATACCTGAAGCAACGTTTGGTCGGTCGGAACATGTTCTGCCCCAGTAGATGACAAATGCCGCCGACGCACACGGCGTCGGCGGCATTTCGCGATGGAGTCGCTACTTCATCACGTGCGATTGGCGACTGCCACGATCGTCGAGACGCCTGCGGCTGCAAGCCGAGCATTGACAGTGATCAGGCCGAGAATGTCGTCGACGCTGCCGAGTGTGTGCGAAATCGTACGATCCGAAATCCGTCGTGAGCCGGGAACAGCCTCGGCGAGTTCAGCTCCCGTAGTGGTGGGGTGAACGATCTCGAGGGTCCACTCGTCACGCAGCTCGACCGGCTTCAGTGTGTCGGCCTTGCGCACTGCGCGCTCGGCGCCTGCTCGGATCTGCTCGCACGCCAGCGACGGCGGCAGCGAATTGGTTGCCGACCATCCGTGTGCCTTCTTGACCTCGACGGTCTCGGTTGTCGGCGAGGCCGCGTCCACCAAGCCACAGATGATGTCGTCACCGGTCACGAGACCGACGGGAACGCCCTGGGTGGCAGCGTAGAGGGTGTTGACGTCGGTCTCGGAGACGGACTTGCCGTCGAGGCGGACGTCGGCGAACAAACTCGAGAACGTGTGCGCCAAGACGCCGGGTCCACCAGCTGGTGCGTGATAGCCGACAAACAGGGCGACGTCGTGATCCGACGTCATTCCTTCGGCCATGCACTGCATCTTGGGTGATCCGAAGATCAGGCGCGCCCGTGGATCCAGATCGGCGTGAAGCAGGTTGTCCATCGTTCCGTGGCTGTCGTTGACCAGGACGCTCGTCGCACCGGCGTCGAACGCACCGGCGATCGCAGCATTGGTCTCGGCAGTCATGAGCATCTGCGCACGGTGGTAGCCGCCACCGCCGCGGATCGTCTGATCGAGCGTCGCGATACCCGCGATACCCTCCATGTCCACCGAAATATAGACGTGCATTCCTGTCCTCCATCGATCTCAATCGGCTGAATTGATAACTTCGCTTTCACCTTCACACTCGACTGCATTCGTTTCTTGTCCGGTCGAACGGTGAGTCGGCCTCCATTTGGGACGTTCACACCAGAATCCGATACCCGAGCCGTGAAACCATCGGGACATTCGCCGGGCCAGGCGGTTCGACCAACGACAGGAGTGCAGCGCTGATGCAGGTCCACGACATCGTGTTCACCGGCGGCCGCGTCGTCGATCCCGCATCGGGGACCGACGAGGTTCGGGGCATCGCGATCACCGACGGCAAGGTCTCGGCGTGGGGTCACGACGCGATCGAGGCTCGGCAGACGATCGACGTGACCGGTCAGGTGATCTGCCCCGGATTCATCGACCTGCACAGCCACGGACAGGAAATCGCCGAGCAGCGACTTCAAGCGTTGGACGGAGTGACGACGGCCCTCGAACTGGAGGCAGGCGTCATTCCTGTTGCGAAGGCATATGCGCGTGCCGGTGCCGAGGGGCGCCCGATCAACTACGGCTACGCGACGTCGTGGGCGCACGCACGCATGATCGAACTCTCGGGCGCCGATCCCGATGGCGACATCAGGACTCTCCTGCACCATGTCGGTTCCCCGAGCTGGCAGGGCGAACCCACTGCCTCCCAGCGCGCCCACATTCTCGAACTCCTCGAAAACGATCTCGCTGCAGGCGCTCTCGGCATCGGCGTGGTGGTCGGATACGCCCCGAAATCCGATCCGGCCGAGTACCTGCAGGTAGCGGATCTCGCGGCCCGAGCCGGAGTTCCCACTTACACCCATGCGCGCCCACTCATCTCGGCCGATCCGTCGAGCCCGGTGGACGGCGCCGTCGAAATCGCCCGTGCAGCAGCCGAAACCGGCGCGCACATGCACTACTGCCACGTCAACAGCACCTCGGGAATGCACGTCGACCATGCACTGTCCGTGGTGGCTCAGGTCCAGGCAGCCGGATCTCGCGTCACGACAGAGGCCTATCCGTACGGGTCAGGCTCGACGGCCGTCGGAGCTGCGTTTCTCGATCCAGACAAGCTGCATCTGATGAATCTGACACCACGATCGCTGACTTTCGTGCCCACCGGTGAACGTATCGCGGACCGCAAGCAGCTGGAACATCTTCGGGCAACCGACCCCGGCGGACTGGTGTTGGTGGAGTTCCTCGACGAGAACGACACCGTGCAGCGCGAGTTCCTCGAACGCGCGATGACCTTCGACCGTGCCGCCATCGCGAGCGACGCGATGCCGCTGACCTGGCCAGGCCGTACCGCTGCCGATGCGTTGCAGTGGCCATTGCCGGAGAAGGCACTCGGCCATCCCCGCGGCGCCGGCACCTATGCACGTGCGATTCGTACGCTGTACCGCGAGCGTCAACTGCTGTCGCTGTCGGAGATCATCGCGCGCTGCTCGTTGATCCCCGCGCAGATTCTGGAGGAGTCGGTTCCCTCGATGGCGACGAAAGGTCGGATCAGCCCCGGTAGCGACGCGGACATCCTCGTTTTCGACCCCGAGCGAATCACCGACAACGCCACCTACATCGACGGCACCCGTCCCTCCACCGGAATCAGCCGCGTGCTGGTCGGCGGCGTACCCGTCGTCGAAGGCGGTGCCGTGGTCCAGGACGCGTTGCCCGGTCGCCCGGTACGCCGCTCATAGCCGGATCTCGTTCTGACCTGCATAGTTCTGACAGAAAGTCACCACACATGAACACATCGTCTGCAATCAACGGCACAATCGATGCCATGACGGATTTCGCGAACCCCCCGATCGGTTGGCAGCACAAGGCATTCGGCACCGACCTCCAAGGTCGCGACGGCTCCGACCTGGAGCCACTGGGGATCTCTGCGCTCGACGGCAACCTCCTGCTACCCGTGATGACACTCGATCGTGCAGCGATCGCGCACAATGTCGACCTCATGGCGCAGTTCTCCTCCGATCACGATGTGGATCTGGCGCCACACGCGAAGACCACGATGAGCCCCGAACTGGTTCGTCGGCAACTCGACGCCGGGGCTTGGGCGATGACGGCGGCAACCGTTGCGCAGGCACGCATTCTGCGTGAGTTCGGTGTGGACACCATCATCATCGCCAGCCAGGTTCTCGATCCCGCCGGCATTCGGTGGATCTGCGACGCCCAGGCCACCGACCCCGATTTCTTCGTCACCACCCTCGTGGACTCGGTCGAGAGCGTCCGCCTGATGGAACAGTTGATCGCGAAAGTCTCACCGGCCAGACGTATCCGGGTTCTCGTCGAACTCGGCTACGACAGCGGACGCGCGGGCGCTCGCACTGTCGAGCAAGCACTCGACGTCGCACGCGCAGCATCGCAGGCACCTTCGTTGATTCTCACCGGAGTCGAGGGGTTCGAGGGCATGATGCCCGGAGCCTCGGTAGCAGCCCGCCGTATCTCCGTCGATTCGTATCTCAAATCCGCGCGCGTTTTCACGGAAATCTGTGTTGCCGAGAACCTGTTCGAGAACAACTCCGCGAAGGCTCCCCGGCCACTGGTCACTTTCGGCGGCAGTGCGTTTCACGATCTGGTTGTACGCGAGCTGGCCGGACGGTGGGCACTCGACAGCGGTGTACGCGTCGTGCTGCGCAGCGGTTGCTACATCACTCACGATCACGGTCTCTATGCCGAGACTTCGCCATGGGCAGACGGACCACGAACTCTGCAGGGAGCCGCAGAGGTCTGGGGCGTAGTGCTCTCAATACCTGAACCCGGACGGGTGATCCTGGGCTTCGGCCGCCGCGATGTCGGTTCCGACGCAGGCTTTCCCATAGTCCTGTGGCGCCGACGCGACGGATCCAACCGATCAGCGCGAGAGCTGACGATCACCGCACTCAACGACCAGCACGCGTACGTCGACGTTCCGGCTGACTTCGACGTGAAGGTCGGCGATCTGCTCGGTTGCGGAATCTCGCATCCCTGCACCACGTTCGACAAGTGGTCACTGATTCCCGAGGTCGATTCGGATTACCGCGTCGTCGGCACGGTGCACACCTACTTCTGAGGGGCCGGTTGCGGTAATCCGGCGTCAGTCGTCCTTCGGGTCACGCGGCAATTCGACGCGGAACGTCGTCCCCTGCCCGAGGGAGGTCTCGACGCTGACGGTTCCGTCGTGCGCTGCAACCAAAGCCGAAACGATGGACAGGCCGAGACCGGCGCCCCCGGTCTCACGGGTGCGAGAGGTGTCGGCGCGGTAGAAACGCTCGAAGATCCGCGCGGCATCCTCGTCACTCAAACCCTGACCGGTATCCGAAACCTCGACCACCGCGGAGTTCTCGGTCGTACCGACACGAACGGTGACCTGCGCATCCGGCGGAGTGTGTTTGATCGCGTTGCCCACCAGATTGGCGACTACCTGACGCAGCCTGGCCTCGTCACCCTGCACTTCGGGCAGGCCCGGGCCGCCGGTCATCTGAAGTTCGACAGTTCGATCCGGTGCGATCGCTCGTGCCGCCTGTACCGAATCCGCCGCAACTGCAAGCAGATCCACCGGCTTGTTCTCGAGTGGACGCTGTTCGTCGAGTCTTGCCAGCATGAGCAGATCTTCGACCAGAAGTCCCATCCTCGACGCCTCGCCCTCGATCCGGTTCATCAGCGTTTCCGTATCCGTCATGGCGCCTTGGCGATACAACTCGGCGAACCCACGAATAGTCGTCAAGGGTGTGCGCAACTCGTGGCTCGCGTCGCCGACAAACCTACGCATCTTCTCCTCGGAACGCCGTGCTGATTCCTCCGAAGCCTCGGTCGCGGCAAATGCGTGTTGAATCTGCGCGAGCATTCCGTTGAGCGCCACCGACAGTCGGCCGACCTCGGTGCGGTCGTCACGCTCCGGGACCCGTCGATGAAGGTCGCCGGCGGCAATGGCAGCGGCAGTTTCCTCAACCTCGACCAGCGGACGAAGGCTCCGACGAACCACGAAATACGCTCCGCCGCCGAGGATCAGCAGGACAACCAGGCCGATGCCGAGTTGCAGGCCGACCAGGTCGTCGACGGTCTGTTCGATATCCGTCAGTCGCACACCGATAGTCGTGGTCGTGTTTTCGCGAACCGTCGTGAGAACTCGCCAGTTCACGTCCGAACCGTCGCTCGATCCGACGGTGATCGGGCCGTTGGTGGAATCTTTCGACAGGTCGGGTTCGGTCGTCGTCGACTTGTCGTTGAGAGTGAACACCTTCCCGTCCGCGGTCACCGTCCGAACGAAGAAGGGACTGGGCGGACGAGTTTGCGGACCGACATCGCTGGGTGGCTGCAAATCTCTGGTGTGCGGCTTTGCCCAGCCGTCGACCGCCTCGTACAGCGTTTTGTCAGTTCGCTGGGTCAGTGAATTCTCGAGAGCCGAAGTGACCGCGACGCCAGACGCCAACAGACCCAGCGCCGCCAACACCAGCAAGGCCGCAACCAGGGTGAAACGCAGCGGCAGTGAATGGAGACGGAAACGACCTCTCTTCTGCAGTTGGTCGCTTTCCGCGGCGGCGATCATTGCCGCGGTTCACGCATCACGTAGCCGACCCCACGCAATGTGTGAATCAGCGGCGTCTCCCCCGTATCCACCTTGCGCCGCAGGTAGGACACGTAGGACTCGACAACTCCGACCTCCCCGCCGAAGTCGTAGTTCCAGACGTGGTCGAGAATTCGAGGCTTACTGAGAACCGTCCCGGCGTTGACCATGAAGTATCGGAGCAGTGTGAACTCGGTGGGTGAGAGTGCAACCAACTCGCCCTTCTTCCAGACCTCGCGGGTGTCGTCGTCGAGTTCGATGTCGGCGAACTTCACCCGCGGCGACTGCTCCGGTGCGACCCCGCGGCCGGCGCGGCGCAGGATGACCCGCAACCTCGTCACGACCTCTTCGAGGCTGAACGGCTTGGTCACGTAGTCGTCCGCGCCGAGGGTCAGGCCGCTGATCTTGTCGTCGAGCGAATCCTTCGCCGTCAGAAACAGGACCGGTGCGTCCACACCGTCGGCACGGAGGCGTCGAAGCAGACCGAAGCCGTCCATCCCGGGCATCATGACGTCGAGAACAATCGCGTCGGGACGGAATGTCCGCGCGACGTCCAGGCCTTGGGCTCCGCTCGAAGCAGTCGCCACCTCGAAACCCTGGAATCGGAGGCTCACGGAGAGCAACTCCACGATGGTGGGTTCGTCGTCGACGACGAGGATGCGGGCTTCGGGGGTCTTGTCGGTCACGAGAACCATCTTCTCCCCTGCCACTGGATTCTCGCTGTATGTTCCCTGGGAGCTTCCTGTGAACGGCTGAGTGCAGGTGAAAAGCTGGGGTACAGGCCCACGAACCGGAAGGATGCGGCATGTCACTACCTCCACTGTGGAACATGGAATGACTGTGGAACATGGAATGCTTGACCTGGCGTATTCCTCTGTTCACCAACAACTCCGATCCCGGCGAGGATCCCGGCTTCGCGCCACCGGAGTCTTGGGCACAAGCCCTCGCAGCTGTTGCCCAAGATCTGCGTTGCCTGCGATTCGGAGCTGAAGTTGTTGTCGATCGTCTGATCTGGGAATTTTCGATCAACAGCGACTACAACGTCACGATCGGCTGGCAAGGCGCACGTGACATCGGCGGATTCAGCCACTTCAACGCACTGTCGATGGATACTGCATTCGCGGACGCTGCGGTGTGGGTCGCCGATATCGTTCAGACCAAATTGGCCGGGTACGACTTCGTTCAGTGGCCGAGCCGAGGGCGCCATCTGCTTATTCCTCGACTTCGAGACGGGGAACCAGTGTGGATGGATCCGCACGGCGATGTGACGATCAGTCGTATCGGCGAGTTGTGCAAAAATTCGACGAATTATGCAGCAACGTAGCCCAGTTCAAATCGCTCAGCTCTACGGTTCGGCGGCGTCCGCGCTGGTCGGCGGCGTGGTGGCCGCGTACGCAGTGGCCGAGTCTCGAGTTGACGACTTCTCGTTCTCCGACGACGGCCTCACCTCGGTGGTGATCACGCCGCAGTGGGCGGGAGCAACTGCCGCTGTGGTTGCAGCGGTCGGTGTTGCGCTACTACATCGCTGGGGACGTGGCGGACTCGCGAGTGTCTTCGCTGCCGTTGGCGCCCTAGTCATCGCGTTACCAGCATTCGTCCCTGTCTCCGCCTCGATATCGGTGACCCTGAACGCAATGGGAGCCGGCACTTTCCTCGCGGCGGCGGCATATCCGACGAAGAGTCACCGCGCAGCACAAATTGCTCTCGCACTCGGGGTGACCGCGACGACCCTGTACTTCGGCGGCGCAGACTTGTGGCGCGATCGCGTCGCCAGGTGGTCGCTCACACTTCCGGGCGATACCTACCCCGTGCCGTCCACGGTTCCCGTCTGGATACTGCTCGCTGCAACTCTTCTGGTAGCCGGAGTCGCCTTGGTCGCACGATCAGGTCAAGAGACGGACGACGTCGACACACGCCTGGTGACTTTGGGAGTTGTTCTGCCCCTGGCATTCACGGCCCTGTATGCGTGGTTGGGCTCGACGTCGACATCGCCTGGGTCCTGGGTGACGGCGGTGGTGATCGCGGTTGCCGTTACCGTCGCACTGGTTTGGCGTTTGCCGCAACACGACGCCCGCTTCATACTCGCCGGACTCGCAATCGGCGCGGTTTCGATCAGCTCGATTTCCTTTTCATCCGACTGGACTTGGGCGGTGCCCGCGGTGGGTGCTGCGCTGGCGCTGGGCGTCGCCGTCGGCTGGAAAAGACCGATGCCCCAACTCGGGCTGGGACTCCTTGCCGTGACCGCACTCTCGGGATTGCTGGATGCCGCCCTGACCACGGTTGCCTACGTCTTCGTCCTCCCGCTTGCGCTGGGACTGGCCGTCGCGTCATGCATGCCTGTTGCCGTCGGAGCAGTCGCGAGCGGGTCCGTACTTCCCTTCACTCTTACCTTGTTCTCGGTTTCAGCGACCTTCCTGGACCCTGTCTCGCAGGAATTCGGGTGGTCGACCGCTCCGTTCGAGGAACACGGACAGGCCGCCGTGACCACGCCGATTCCTCTGACTGTTCTCGCTGCGACGGCGACGATCGTGGTGGCCATGACGACCATCCATCTGAAGAGAGTTCGAACGGCTGTGGTGACCTAAATCGCCAGCTGATCGGGTCGGAACGCAGAATTCTGTTGCTATGGTTGGGTGGTCAACGACGACATCCGGACGAGCGCACCGTACCCGGCCAGCGAAAAGACGGTGCCTTGGGAGTTGTTCACCATGGCATGGATCGTGCTCGTCATTTCCGGACTTTTCGAAGCTGTCTGGGCTACCGCGCTGGGTAAGTCCGACGGATTCAGCAAGATGTCACCCACCGTTGTCTTCATCCTCGGCCTGATCGTCAGTATGGCCGGCCTCGCGTATGCAATGCGCACCCTTCCCATCGGAACTGCGTACGCGGTCTGGGTCGGCATCGGCGCCGCCCTGACCGTCGGATACGCGATGATCACCGGTGCGGAGTCCACGTCAGTCGTCAAGATTCTGCTGATCCTCGGCATCGTCGGTTGTGTGGTCGGTCTGAAGGTCCTTCACTGACCGGCGATCCTGATGAGTGTTTGTGTGTTACCGGTTACAGTTAACGCATGAAACTGCTGGAGATGCTCACGCTTCCCCTACGCGCGGGCATTGCAGCCGCAGAGATCAGTTTGGGCATCGCCGAGCTGACGGTCACGACAGTTCGTATCGCCGTCGGTAATACCGGTGCCGTGACGGCGGGTGCTGCAGGCCTGGCCAGCCCTCGCGGACCCATGCAGATGATCCAGCAGTTGTCATCGCTTACTGCAGACGATCGGCCCATCGGGCAGGCCTTGGCCCCCGGTGGGCCGCTCGATCGCCTTCTCTCACCCGGCGGCCCGGTCGACAAACTGACCGCACCCGACGGCACTCTCGAACGACTTCTCGCTCCCGGCGGACCACTCGAAAGACTTCTTGCTCCCGGCGGACCGTTGGATCGGGTGCTCGCCGAGAACGGCGCCTTGGAACGGTTGCTCGCCCCGGACGGTCTCCTCGACCGAATGATGGCGGAGGACGGTCCGCTGGAACGACTGACCGCACAGGACGGTGCCGTCGAACGCCTGACTGCCAAGGACGGTGTCATCGATCGCGCACTGGCCGAGAACGGCATCCTCGAAACACTCTTGGCGGAGAACGGCGCCTTCGAACGGCTCATCGCCGAAGGCGGCCCGCTTGACCAGATCGTTGCACTGTCCGATACGTTGACTTCGCTCGCTCCCAACCTCGAGAGAATGAGCGCCAGCATCGAGGTACTGCAGGAAACAGTCGGAATCCTCAGTGCTGCAGTCGGTCCACTCGGAGAACTGGCCGGCAAGCTTCCCAATCGCTGGCTCAAGAGCAAGGGCGAACGCCCAGGGCCGGACCTTCCGATCGAATCGGCATAACAAACGGTTACTCGCCGATTACGTGGTCAGTTGTTGATCACGATGTTGAGATTGATGATGATTCCGCCGAAAGTCAGAATCGTGTTGGCCAAGCCAACGGTCATTCCACTGTTCAGAGCCGCGATCAGTCCGTTCATCGTCGTATCCCCTTCACTGTCTGCGGGTTACGCGTACAAGATTGTGCGCTGGCGCTGACAATAGGCCAAGTTCGCGACCTGCGCGCCATTGCGGAGAAAACTTGTACCGCGGTCGCAGTTTCCGCGTTAACTGTTGCAGGACAACGCAATTCCATTCTCGGCGCACTACCCGCAAATGACTGAACCAAACATCACGATTAGGCATACGTATCCCACCCGCATAACCGTCTGCCCCACCAGACACTTGTCCACCCAAACAGAGTGCACAACAGTTAGTCCGGTGCAACAATAAGACGAATCGGACATGCCTGCGACGTGATGGGGAAGGGTGGTTGAGACAATGACGGCGCCGCGCATTGCCAGAGAACACCGCGGCCCTACCGGGGGCCGAAATTCTGCGTCGCAGGACAGCCTGGACGCCGCCTCGGACGCCCTGCAATCGCTGTACGCGCACCTCGATCCACATGCCCAGGCCGAGCAATTTCTCGAACAGGTCTGCAAACACGCCGTCGATCTCATCGCCGACGCCGACATGGCCGGAATTACCATCGGCGGTTCGGATTCGACATTCCGAACCGTAGCCGCCACCCACCAACTTGTTCGCACCGTCGACTCGATCCAATTCCGACTGGACTACGGACCGAGTGTGACGTCGTCACGCACGGGCACGGTTGTACGTGCGCATGCCAGCGAAGCCCACAGCCGGTGGCCTCAATTCGCAAGCGCGGCAAAAGCAGTCGGCGCCGTCAGCTTCCTGTCGATGCCATTGCCCGGCAGAGATCGCCCACTGGGAACCCTCAATCTCTACAGCCATGACCTCCGAGGCTTCACCGGCGCCGACGTGGCATTGCTCCAACTGTTCGCCGTCACCTCGTCCTACGCACTGCACAGCTCTCAGCGCCTCGACATCGCCAGAAAGCACGCGATGGACCTCGAGCGTGCACTCGAATCGAGAGGCGTCATCGAACAGGCCAAGGGCATCATCATGGGCACCCACCGCGTCGACGCCGACCGCGCCTTCCGCATCCTCATCCAGGACTCACAGCGCAGCAACGTCAAACTGCGAGTGATCGCCCAGCAGTACATCGACGGCGCGATCGATCCGCGCCAGGCCACGAACAAGCCTGAGACCAACTGAACCCGGCAAACACTGCATCTCGGCAAACACAGTGCTTCGGCAAACACAGTGCGTCGGCAAACACAGAGGCACCCACCAGAATCTTGGTGAGTGCCTCTACTTTCGGAGCCTCCTGTCGGGATTGAACCGACGACCTTTCGCTTACAAGGCGAGTGCTCTACCACTGAGCTAAGGAGGCGAAGACCGACGCATTGCCGCGACTGACTTTGCGGAGCCATCATATCCAAGCCGTCACGGTGGCCGCGCCCGGGTCACGTTAGATAGCGTGGGCCCCATGCGCAACTCCCACTCCGCCCCCTGATGGCGAAATTCACCGAAGCACTCACACGCCTGACGGGAAACCGCCAAGCCACCGTCGACACGGTCACGTCGGCTCCCGCGCCGCTACAACCGATCGACCTCACCGACGACGCCGTCGTCGCAGAAGTTCTGGACCTGGCGGTTCGGGTCGGCGAAGTCCTCCTCGCCTCCGGGACCGCGGCCATGGACACGGCGGAGCAGGTGCAGTTCATCGCCGCCACCTACGGCCTTGCTCAGTGTGACGTCGACGTCACTTACAACTCGATTGTGCTCTCTGCCTATCGCGGCCCGACGCGACCGCCGGCGAGCACGATGCGCATCGTCCACTACCGCTCGATGGACTTCACGCGACTGGCGGCTGTCGACCGTCTGACGCGTCGTATCCGCCGTGAGGCGATCACACCGGACCAAGCGCACGACGCACTCACAGCCATCACGACGGCGCCGCACCCGTACAACCGATGGACCGCAACCATGGCCTGGGCAGCGATGGCGGCTTCGGTCTCCGTCCTGCTCGGCGGCGGGTTCCTCGTTGCCACAGTCGCGTTTCTGACGACGATGGTGATCGATCGGGTCAACCGCGTACTGAACCGGTTCGGATTACCGTTCTTCTTCCAGCAGGTTGTCGGTGGTCTCATCGCGGCTGCGCCCGCCGCGACGCTCTATACCTTTCAGGATCAGCTGGGGATCAGTATCCGGCCGTCGCTGGTGATCGCGGCCGGCGTGGTCGTCTTGCTGTCGGGGCTGTCGCTGGTGGGCTCGGTCCAGGACGCGATCATGGGCGCTCCGATCACGGCTGTAGCGCGATTCTTCGAAGTGGTGATGATGACGGGCGGCATCATCGCGGGTGTCGCGATCTCACTGCGAATGACCGGGATGTTGGGTTCGACGCTTCCACCGATCAACGTGGAAGTATCGACCATCACGCAGTTGCCGATCCTCATGCTTTCCGGCGCGTGTGCGTCGGTCTTCTACGCTCTTGCCTGCTACGCCGAGCGGCGTGCACTCACCGCGGCATTCCTGGGCGGCGCGGCCGGCAGCGGTGTGTCGATCTTCGTGCAAACACTCGACGTCGGCCCCGTGATCGCCGCAGCGATCGCGGCGACCGTCGTCGGTCTTGCCGGTGGTCTGATGGCTCGCCGCGCCCTGACGCCTCCGCTGGTCGTCGCGGTCGCAGGCATCACTCCCCTGCTCCCCGGTCTGTCGCTGTACCGAGGCCTGTACGCGCTGCTCAACGACCAGGTACTGATCGGTCTGACTGCTTTGCTGTCGGCATTCGGTATCGGCTGCGCCCTGGCTGCTGGCGTGACGCTCGGCGAATGGGGAGCGCGAACACTGCGTCGTCCACGAATCCTGATGCGCGTGGACTCGCTACGCCGACCGATGGTCCGCAAGCGCAAGCGCCGCGTTCCCGTCACCGAGAAGTAAGAGAGTTTCAAGCAGAAAGAGCTGGGCACCTGACGGTGCCCAGCTCTTTCGGTTCACTCGGGGGTTTCCGAGCAGTGAGAGAATCAGCTCTCGACTGCGTGCTTTCCGCCGGCAGCCTGATCGGCTTCCATTGCCTCGCGCAGGCTCTTCGGACGCATGTCGGTCCAGTTCGCCTCGACGTATTCGAGGCACGCCTTGCGGCTGTCTTCACCGAACACCACGCGCCAGCCGGCGGGGACCTCGGAAAACGTGGGCCACAGCGAGTGCTGGTCCTCGTCGTTCACCAGCACGTAGAAGCGGCCGTCTTCGTCATCGAAAGGGTTAGTGCTCATCTCGCCTCACTCGTTACGTACGTGTCTTGTGCGCCCAGACTAGCAAGCGCACCAGTTCGGTTCTGGTGGCTCAGCACCGACGCCAGAATCTCCCCCGCCCGCACTGCCACGTTCGACAGCAGCGACGACGTCAATCCGTGAGTCTGTTCTGTCCCACCCTGCAGATAGATACCGCCTGTCACGTCCTCCGTTACAGCCAGTCGATAATCCCGACTGACGTTACGCGGAACGGACGAATCCGGCACGAGTTCACCCAACAAATTGTCCAGCGGTGCCGGGGTGAAACCCGTGGCCAGAATGAGTGCGTCGCACGACAGCGTGTCGGTCAAGCCGTCGAGGTTGCTGCGGACGGCCAGCTCGATGCCGGATTCGGTCTCCACGGCACTCGTGATCTCCGAGGCCCGACGCATGAACAGTCGCCGCGGCCCGCGAACCATCTCCTGATACTCGGTGGCATAGAGCTTGTTGATCAGTTCGATGTCGACGACCGAGTAATTGGTACTGCGGTGCAGATCGAGAAGTCGACGTCGTTCCGCGGCGTCGGCGCCGTGCAGTTGATCGACGGCTTCGGGATCGAAGATGCGATTTGCGTACGGGCTGTCGTCTGCCGGGCTGTAGCCGTAGCGGGCAAAAACACTGTGGACTTCGGCGTTCGGGTAGTTCGCGTGCAGGTAGTCGACGATCTCCGCGGCACTCTGACCGGCACCGAGAACAACGAACCGGTTGTGCACGGGCTCGGGCATCGCTTCGAGGTGGAAGAGGAACTGGTGGTTGTGGAAGCACCGGGACGACGGCGTTGCCCACTCCGGGATCCGCTCTTTCAATCCGGCGCCGACGACGATGTTGCGGGCGATCACCGTTTCACCGTCGGCTGTGCGAACCGCAAAGCGATCGACAACGCCGTCGGAGTTCTTGATGCCCTCGACCCCGTCGACGGTTGTACCGAACTGCACATCCGCGTCGACTCGTCGAGCTGCCCAGCACAGGTAGTCGTTGAACTCGTGGCGCGTGGGAAAGAAGGTCTGGTGGTTGACGAAGTCGACCAGCCGCCCCTGCTCGAACAGATACGAGAAGAAGCTGTATCCGCTCTGTGGGTTACGGAACGTCACCAGGTCCTTCGGAAACGCGATCTGCATCGTGGCACCGTCGAGCAGCATCCCGGGATGCCACGCGAACTGAGACTGTTTTTCGAAGAACCGCGCATTCACCCGATCAACGGCTGCACAATTTGCATTGTGTTCTTCGACAGCGATGGCCAACGCGAGGTTGGCCGGACCGAACCCGACGCCGACGATGTCGACCACGGCGGGTTCGGCGCTGGAGTCTCTCGGTGATTCACTCATTACAGGTAGTCCATCCCCGACGGGACGACCTGATAAGGTCGCCAATCGATGTCCCGAAGTAAGTAGCAAAGGCTACCCTTAATGAGGTGAGGGTATCAATACTGCGAGCCCCCGTATAGCGGTCGACCCCACGGAGCGATGCGACGTATGTCATAGTTTCGCCCCTTCACTCACGTCATCCCCTTCGGCGATGGCCGCAGCCTCGATCACGTCGACCAGCTGACCTGCCCATTCACGGACCGCGCCCGCATCGACGCGGTCGGCACGGAACCCGAGCGTTGCAAAAACAGGCCCTTCGCCCACCGGCTCGTAAAAACTCAACGTCAAATCCGCATCGGGCACTCCCACCGGAATCGGTACGAGAGAACCGAAGTCGCCGAGCCCGTCCAAATCCGCCTGTTGGTGATGGATCACCATCACCTGAGGTCTCATGGACGCCGGATTACCCAGAGCCTGCTCGACATACACATATGAGACGTCCTGATTGCTCAGCGCTTCCAGGTTGCCTTCCCTCACCCGACCGAGCAATTCTGCAAACGTCGGACTACCGGACGTATCCGTGCGCAGGAGAACAACATTGAAGAAGGATCCGATCATCGGTTCGAGACGGGGATCCGACCTGCCCGCAACCAATGAACCGATCGGAAGATCGGTACCCGCCCCAGCCTTCGTGAGAACGGCGGCCAGCGCAGCCTGAAGAACCATGAACATGCTCGTCCCGGTGCGCGCAGCCAGCGCGTCGATTCTGGCGTGCAGATCCGCGTCGATGTCGACAGAGACCACGTCACCCCGAAGTTCCGAGTCATCTTCCGGCAACGGAAGATTCACACTGGTCGGTATTCCGTCGAGCGCATCCTGCCAGTACGCAAGCTGCTTCGAGGCACGGCTGTCGACGTCCAGGGGGTCACCCAACAGCTCGTCCGACCACACGGTGTAGTCGGCGTACGTCAACGCAAGCTCGTCCCAGATCGGTTGATCTCCCTGCGACCTGGCTGCATAAGCAGAGACCAGATCTCCCAGCAGCGGCACTACGGACCACTCGTCGACGGCGATGTAGTGCATGACGAGAAGCAGTGTCCGAGAGCCGTCTTCACCGAGAACCAGATGAACCCGCAACGGCGATTGCTCACGCAGATCCATCGGAAGTTGAGCGAGTTCGAACACCACTCGACCCACATCGCCGGCGCCGACATCGACCACATCGACAGTCGGCCGCACCGATTCTCTTGCCACGACGATGCCGTCGACCTCGACGAAGGTGGTCCGCAGGGGTTCGTGGCGCGACGTCACGTCGTCCAAAGCGTGCCCGAGAATCTCCGGATCGATCTTCGAATTCAGGGTCAGCGCCAGCGCGTGGCTTGCTTGCGGGTGCTCGCCGGCTGCGCGGAACAACTCCCACTGACGACGTTGCGGCGCAGACAGACCCATGGTCTCCGGACGCCTCGCCGCCGGCGCCAGGACCGGGCGTCCACCCTCCGAACGCGCAACGACTGCCGCCAACTCCGCAACGCTCGGTGCGTCGAACACGTCTCGAATACTGACGTCCACGCCGAACGCTTCACGAATGCGACCGACCAGTTTCATCGAAGCCATCGAATGCCCACCGAGTTCGAAGAAACTGTCGTGGACTCCGACGCTCGGGAGTTGCAATATCTCCGCGAAGGCAGCTGCAACCGTGGACTCCACGGCAGTGCGAGGAGCAATATCACCCGCCAACTCCGACCAGTCCGGAGCGGGCAACGCCTTGCGGTCGAGCTTTCCGTTGGGCGTCAACGGGAGCGGACCATCGAGAGCGACAACCATGGTCGGAACCATGTAGTCGGGCAACGACATTGCAGCGAGATTTCGCACTGCCGTCGTGTCCACCACAGCACCGGGTTCGGGTGACACGTAACCGACCAGGCGCGTGATTTCGCCCTGCCGATCCGCGACGACCGTTGCCTGCTTCACCGAAGGATGGGCACTGAGAGCTCCGATGATTTCACCCAATTCGATTCGGAAACCGCGAATCTTGACCTGATCGTCCACGCGGCCGAGGAAGTCGATGTTTCCGTCCGAGCGCCACCGCGCTCGATCGCCGGTGCGATACATGCGATCGCCCGCGGTGAAGGGATCGGCGATGAATCTCTGTGCCGTCAGATCGAATCGGCCCAGGTAGCCTCTCGCCAGGCCGCGTCCCGCGATGTACAGCTCGCCGGATACTCCCGGCGGAACCGGACGCAGTTGATCGTCGAGCACGTACGCCTGTTCGTTGGGGTCTGGGACTCCGATGGGCACAGCACCGTTCCAACCGGGTTCCGCCTGCCACAGTGTGTTGTTCACCGTGGCTTCGGTGAGTCCGTACGCAGCAAGCAAATTCAGCCGCTCCGCCCATCGCCCGATCAGCTCGGGCGGAACCGTCTCGGTTCCGACCAACACCGTGCAACCCTGCGGTACTTCACATCCTGCCGGCAGTGCGGCCAGCAACGAGGGAGGGATGATTGCATGAGTCACGCGATTTCTCGTCATGAAATCGGTCAACGCCGGGCCGGCCACTCGTGCGCTCTGCGGCACGATCACCAGGGTGCTGCTCGTGCACAGAGCCATCGCCAATTCGAATACCGCAACGTCGAAGCCGACCGAAGCGAACTGCATCACCACCGAACCCGGTACCAGTCGCATCCGAACCTCGGCTGTCGCAACAAGACTCGGAATACCGTCATGAGAAAGGACAGCGCCCTTCGGCTTGCCGGTCGATCCCGAAGTGTAGATGACATAGGCCGCGTGGTTGACGCCAACTGGTGGCCTGGGAGTTTCGACGATCACTGCCTCGTCCAGTTCCGCACGTATCAGCGGATCGTCCAAGAGGATTCGCTCGACGCCGACCACATCCTCGATCCGCGAGCTTTCCTCCGAGGTGGACAGTAGTACCGACGTGCGAGAATCGGTGAGCATGTAGGCGATGCGCTCGCTCGGGTGGCTCAGATCCAGGGGTAGATACGCTGCCCCCAGCTTGAGCACGGCGAGGACCGACGCGACCATCTCCACCGAACGCGGGACGGCAAGTCCCACCACGTCTTCGACCGAGACCCCGCGCCGATACAGCACGCCGGCTATCCGATCACATTGCTCGGAGAGCTCGCGGTACGTGGCCTGCCCCGCCTCGTCGCGCACCGCGATCGCCTCGGGTGTAGCAGCGACCCCACGCGCGAAGGCGTCGTAGAACGTTTCCTCCGGCACGTCGACGGCGGTGTCGTTGAACGAGGTGACAACCTGTTCGAGTTCGCCGGGCAAGAAGATGTCGATGTCGCCGATCTCAATGTCGGCCGATTCCACAACTGCCGCGATCACCGATTCCAATCGGTTCGAAATTCGCTGTGCTGTTTCGCGATCGAAGAGGTCGCTGCCGTATTCGAGTCGGACGTCGATGCAGCCTTCGTCGCCGAGGTACTCGGTGAAGTTGAACACCAGATCGAACTTGGCCGTGTACTCCTCGAGTTCGAGCGGATCCCCGCCCATCTCCTCGCGGCTGTGATAGCCGACCATGACCTGGAAAAGCGGGTTGCGTGCCAAGGTGCGCGACGGATTGAGGCGTTCCACCACAGTTTCGAAGGGAACGTCGGCGTTGGCGAAGGCCTCGAGGTCTCTCTCGCGAATGCGATCCACCAACTCCCGGAACGTCGGGTTACCTGACGTATCCGTGCGCAGCACAATCGTATTGACGAAGAAGCCGACCAAGTCGTCGAGCCCCTGTTCACTACGTCCGGCTACGGGAGCGCCGAGGGGAAGGTCCTCACCCGCTCCGAGCGCAGTCAGCAACGCCGCCGACGCCGCGTGCAGGACCATGAACATCGAACTCTGGCTCCCGCGCGCCAGGTCTCGCAGTGCGGCAGTTGTGTCCACACCCAACCGTGTTACCACTGCGCCACCGGAGAAACTCGGTCTGGCCGGTCGGCTCCGGTCGGTGGGAAGCAGCAGTTCTTCGGGGGCTCCGTCCAAACTCTTCGCCCAGAAGTCCAACTGCGTGCTCAGGACACTCGACGGATCGTCGGCGCTGCCGAGCAATTCCCGTTGCCACAGGGTGTAGTCCGCGTACTGAACCGGTAGCGGTTCGAAAGCTGGCTCCTCGCCCTGAATCCGAGAGGAGTAGGCAGACATCAGATCGCGCAGGAACGGCCGATCGGACCATTCGTCCGTTGTGATGTGATGCAGGACGATCACGACGATTACGGCACCGTCTACTCGGATCAGACGGGCGCGAATCGGAATCTCGTTCGAAAGGTCGAACGGACGGCCCACTGCCACTGCAACTTCGCCGGCGACACCGGATTCCCGTGAATGAACTGTCTCGACCGGAACCTTCGCCGATTCGAGAATTATCTGTTCCGGTGTTCCGTCCACCAACCGGAACACCGTACGCAAGGATTCGTGTCGTCCAACGACGTCACCCAGCGCCGCGGCGAAGACGTCCGCGTCCAATGCACTGTCCAAGCGGAGCACGATCGGGAAGTTGTAGGCCGCGGAGTTCTCTTCTATCTGTCCGATCAGCCACAAACGCTGTTGAGCGGCAGAAAGTGGAAGGTGGTCCGGCCGCGGCTTCGCTGCCAGCATCGGTCGCGTCGATCCCTGCTCGGCCACAATGCGTTCCGCGAGTTCCGCGACGGTCGGCGCTTCGAAGAGATCACGCATGGTCAGACTGTTCGGAATGGCGATCCGAGCTCGACTGATCAGTTTGGTGGCCAGAAGCGAGTGCCCACCGAGGTCGAAGAAGTTGTCGTCGACACCGATGTCGTCCACATCGAGTACGTCGGAGAAGAGCTCACAGAGAACCTCTTCCGTGTGGTTCCGCGGTGCAATCGACTCCCCACTCCGCTCCCCCAGCACCGAATCGGCCGTGGGCAGTGCCTTGACGTCGAGCTTGCCGTTGACGGTCATCGGTAGTGACTCCACCTCGATCACCACGGCCGGAACCATGTAGTCGGGTAGGAGAACTCGCGCCTGCGCGCGGTAGTCGTGCACGGCGCCGAGTTGCACGGGTGTCACGTAGCCGACGAGCCTCTTGACTCCGCCCGCCCCGACGTCGACCACGACCGCTGCTTGCCGCACGTGCTCGTCGGATTCGAGAACGGAGACGATTTCGCTCGGCTCGATGCGGTGACCTCTGATCTTCACCTGGTCGTCGGTGCGGCCCAGGAAGTCCAGGTTGCCGTCAGCGCGTCGCCGCACCAGATCCCCGGTGCGGTACATACGTTCTCCGGTCCCGGCCGGATCTGCGACGAAGCGCTCGGACGTGAGCGCAAAGCGTCCGAGGTAGCCGCGAGCCAAACCGGCTCCGGCAATGTACAGTTCGCCGGCAACTCCATCGGGGACCGGTCGCAGCCAGCCGTCGAGAATGTGCGCGGCGGTGTTCCAGATCGGCTTGCCCACCGTCGGGGTGTCACTGTCGGCCGTTCCGCCGCCGAGAGTGTTGATCGTGTATTCCGTCGGACCGTAGAGGTTGTAGCCCACGGTTCCCTCGGTCTCGCGCAACCTGTTCCACACCGAATCCGGAACGGCTTCACCGCCGAGCAGGACCAGCGGCGGACGGTGTTGTCCCACAACGTCGTCGAGAAGCCCGCTGTCGATCAGGTGCGTCGCGTAGGTCGGTGTCACGTTCACGACGTCGATTTCCTGTGCGTCGCAGTATGCAACGAGTGCCTCGGCATCACGACGCAGATCCTCGTCACAGATGTGCACCTCGTGACCTTCCACGAGCCACAGAAGTTCCTCCCACGACATGTCGAAGGCGAAGGACACGGTGTGCGCGATCCGCAGGCGCCGGCCCGTCGCGGCGATCACCGGTTCGAAGATCGCCTCGCGGTGGTTGAACTGCATGTTCGTCAAGCCGCGGTAACCGGTGACCACGCCCTTGGGCTTGCCGGTCGAACCGGAGGTGTAGATGACGTACGCGGGGTGGTCGAGCCGATGCGGTGCTCCCGGGGCGAATGCTCCGAGTTCCGCCGCGGAGAGTGCCCGCGCCGAGATCGTCAGTCGCCTTGCCGCAGTGTCCGGCTCGTCGAGCACGATGGTCCGAATGTCCGCGGTGCGGACGTCCGCGCCTTCGAATTTCGGTGCGGCGGCGACAGTCGTCAGCAACACGACCGGATCTGCGTCGTCGATCATCACGGCCAACCGTTCGGCCGGATGGTCGAGTTCGAGGGGTAAATAGGCAGCGCCCGTGCGCAATACGGCGAAGAGCGCGACGACCATGTCCACCGAGCGCGGCAGACCAAGAGCCACGATCCTTTCCGGCCCGGCGCCGTAGTTGATCAGCAACCGCGCCATCCGATTGATCTCGCCGTCGAGATCGGCGTAGGTCATCCGACGCTTCCCGAACACGAGTGCCGTGTCGTTCGGTTGCGCCGACGCCACCTCTTCGAACAGGTCGGCAATGGTGCGCTCCGGCAACTCTCGGATCTGCGTCTGCTGCGCTACCACGGGAGTCGGCGCCGCAACGACCGAACCTGTCATATCCTGCGACCAACTCTGGAGCAGGTCGACGAAGTGACCGAGCAGGTCCTCGGCTCGGCGCGCGGTCACCAGATGCGGATGGAACTCGAACTTGACGTTGACGGTGGTACCCGGGGTGACCACCACAGTCAGCGGATAGTGCGTGTGATCGATACTGTCGCTGCCGCTCACGTCGTGTGCGGCATTGAGTGCGTCGACTTGCTTCTCGTCCACGAAGTTCTGCAGGACCATCAGCACGTCGAACAGTTGTCGATGCTCGGAAACACGCTGGATCGAGGCCAATCCGAGATAGTCGAACGGCATCAGCGAAAGTCGATCCGCCTGAGTGCGACGAAGAAGTTCCTCGACGCTCTCGTTCGGATCCAGTTGCAGCCGAACGGGAACGGTGTTGAGGAACATGCCCACCACGGTGTCGATTCCCGGTACCTCCGGCGGCCTTCCGGCAACCGTGGAGCCGAAGACGACGTCCTGTCGACCGGTGGCCGACGCCAGCACCATAGCCAGCGCTGCGTTGAGTACCGTGTTGAACGTGACGCCGGATGCGGCAGCGCGCTCACGCAATGCACGCGAAAGCGGTTCCGACAGAACCGCATCGCGGCGATCCGGAAGCTGAGGTTCGACGCCGGGCGCAGGCTCCGCAACAAGCGTCGGCTCCTCGAGTCCTGCGAGCGCTCCGCGCCACCCCGCGTCGGCGGTTGCACCGTCGCGGTCGGCCAACCAGGCGAGGTAGGCCTCGAACGACCCCTCGGGTTCGCCGAATGCGCTGTCATCCCCGCCGGTGTCGTACAGCGCCAGAAGCTGGCTGACGACAAGGCCGTTGGACCAGCCGTCCCACAACAGGAACTGCCGGTTGATCACCAGTCGATCATGTCCGCCGGGCAGATGCAGCACGCTCATCCGCCACAGCGGCGGCGCGGTCAGGTCGAATGGAGTCACTCTGTCTTGGGCGGCGACGGCCTCGGCGCGCTCACGAGCAGCCGAGTCGTCGAGTTCACGGAGATCGTGGACGGCGACGGGAACATCGAGTCCCGCACTGAAGAACTGCGCAGGCTCGTTCAGTCCTTCGCTCACGAATCCCGCTCGCAACGTGGGATTTCGTCGTTGAAGTGTCCGGGCGGCCGCAGCCAACCTGTCGACATCGAGGGTGTGCCCGAAGTCCATCGAGAACTGTGCCGTGTAGATGTCCCCACCACTGCGGCTGTCGCTGCTGCCTGCGTAGCCGGCTTGGAAGTACAGGCCTTCCTGCAACGGTGAGAGTGGGAGGATGCTACTGACACCCGCCGGGCTCGCATCGGATATCGCGTCGATCTCGGCCTGACTCAGGTCGAGCAACGGCACATCGGACGGGGTCAGGATGGGAGGCCCGTCATGCTCCGCGGCCGCAGCCGCCAGATCGCCGAGCGCCGAAACCCAGCCATCGGAGAGTGACTGCGCATCCTCCTCGGACAAATCTTCACTTGCCCAGGCGAAGTCGGCACGGAGTTCCGAATCCACGCTGACGACATTCACGATCAGCCGATACGGACCTCCCATGTCTGCGTCGGGATCGGTGGACATGGCTTCGGATTCCGCTGCCAGGGACCATGCTGTCGATCCAGCTGTCGTCGTACGTCCGAGATAATTGAACAGGATCTGAGATTCGGAGCGCCCCGCCAATCTCGATGCCGTACGTGCATTCACGTACCGCAACATCCCGTAGCCGATACCGCCGTCCGGAGCCGCCCGCAGGCTCTCCTTCACCTCGCGCAGAGTGTCCACCGGGTCGGTTCCGCCGAGCAGTCGCATCGGGGCAATCGTGGTGAACCAGCCGACTGTTCGCGACAGATCGGTCCCGGGTACCAATTCCTCGCGGCCGTGCCTTTCGAGATCGACCAGCAGTTCGCGCTCACTGCGACCGGTGGAACGACGCCAGCGCTCGACCGACATCACCAACGCAGCCAACAGAACATCCGTTCCCTCGGCACCCAGCATGGCCGCAACCGTTCCGAGTGCCGCCTCGGAGATTGCTCCGTCCACCGTGACCGTGCGCCTCGAGCCTCCGGATACAACGGCATAGCTCGCGGTACCGGGGATCAACTCCGCGCCCGGAGCGGTCACGGTCAACCAGTGATCGAGTTCGGCAAATCGATGAGCGCTGCTTGCGTGTTCGGCCACCGTGCGGGAGAAGGTACGCAGCGAAGTTCCGACGGCATCCAGTGCTGCGGGCTCTCCGGCCTCGACGGCCACCCAGGCCATCGCGAGATCCTCGAGCAGCGTTCCCCACGAAACCCCGTCCACGACCAGGTGGTGCGCGACTATAGCGAGTCGGCCCAGATTCTCAGCGCCACAATCGAACCAGACCACCGAGACCATCCGTCCTGCAGACGGATCCAAACGACTGGTCGCCCACTCGGAACGTTCGGTGATGAGCGTCCGCAACTCGGCGTCATCCAGTCCCCGAGCATCAACGCGTACGACAAGGTTCGCTGCCCGGATACTGCCGGGTTCCTCGATCCGCGCCGACCACATTCCGCGGTCATGTCGGATCAAGGTTTGGCGAAGTCCGTCGTGGTGATCGAGCACGGCCTGCATTGCACCGGTGATCGAATCGAAAGATGTTGCCGGAGAGTGGATCAGAACTGCCTGGTTGAAGCGATCGGTACCACCCGTCCATTCGGACAAGCGGTGAACCACCGGCAGCGGAACCAGCTCACCCACGCCGATGTCGGCCGTGACGGTGGCGACCGACGTGGCGACATCACCCACCGCTGCGGCGATCGCAGCGGGAGTGCGCAATTCGAAGATCTGACGCGGGGTCAGTACTACCGAATCACGACGAGCCAGGTTGACCAGTCGGATCGCCAGGATACTGTCGCCGCCGAGAGTGAAGAAGTCGTCGCGTGCCCCGACGCGTGGCAGGCCGAGAACTGTCGCGAAATGCCTGGCGAGGAGGTCGGCAACGCCCGAGGAAACTACTCCCGTCGTTTCGCCCACCTGTGCCGCGAAATCCGGTGCCGGTAGGGCTTTTCGGTCGAGCTTGCCACTCGGGCTCAGCGGCAGCGACTCGAGCCGCACGAACGCGCTCGGCACCATGAACTCCGGTAGCACGGACAACAACTGCCCTCGAACCGCAGCGTCATCAGCATCTCCGACCAGATAGGCGACCACCTGTGCGCGGTTACTCGGACCGTCGGTTCGGACGATCACGGCACTTGCCGAGACTCCGGGGCACAATGCCAACTGCGCTTCGATTTCACCGAGCTCGATGCGGAATCCACGAACCTTCACCTGCTCGTCGACACGGCCGAGGTACTCGAGAACGCCGTCGGCATTCCACCGCACGCTGTCACCGGTCCGGTACATCCGCGAGCCGCCGTCGCTGTACGGATTCGCCACAAATCTTTCGGAAGTCAATCCCCCACGTCCATGGTAACCACGCGCCAGTTGTGGTCCAGCCAGATACAGCTCACCGGTGGCACCGGCCGGAACGTTCTGCAGATACGGATCGAGAACGAACAGGCCGGTATTGACGGCGGGTGCGCCGATCGGGACACTCACCGCGTCTGCCGGAGTGTCCTGCACCGATGGCTGCCAACTGACGTCGACGGCAGCCTCGGTGGGGCCGTAGAGGTTGTCCACCAGAACGTTCGGCAGGATCTCGGCAACCTTGCGCGCAACGTGAACGGGCAGTGCCTCACCGCTGCAGTTGACGATCTCGAGGGAAGAGCACAGTGCTGCTTTCGGCTCCGCAAGAAACACTTCGAGCATCGACGGAACAAAATGCACTCGGGTTACGGAATGTTCGACGATGACGTCGGCCAGATAGCCCGGATCCTTGTGCCCGTCCGGCTCGGCCATCACCAGAGTTGCCCCCACCAGGAACGGCCAGAAGAATTCGGGGACGGAGACGTCGAAACTCGACGGGGTCTTCTGCAGCATCCGGTCGGAGAAGTCCAGCGGACGTATCTGCTGTGCCCAGAGCAATCGGTTGACCACACCCTCGTTGGTGACCACAACGCCTTTGGGACGACCGGTCGAACCCGAGGTGTAGATCATGTACGCGGCATCCGCGGGCGATCCTGGGACACTCAGCGGTTCGGCTGGGAACTGCGCGGACTCCGATACCGTCACCCGCGGAACCGAACCCGAATCGAGTGAAGAATCTTCCGACACCACGACGCACACCGGATCGGCGTCGTCCAGCATGTACGTCAGCCGCTCCGCCGGATAGCCGGTGTCGAGCGGAACGTATGCTCCCCCGGCCTTCCCGATGCCGAGTATCGCAACCATCAGATCGACCGAGCGCGGCAAGGCAACCGCCACCAATGATTCGCGTCCGACGCCACGTTCGTGCAGCAGATGCCCAAAACGATCAGCGCGAGAGTGAAGTTCGGCGTAGGTCAGCGACTCTTCACGGAAGATCACTGCGGTGGCTTCGGGCGTACGCCCGGCTTGATCCTGCAGCAGCTCGGTCAGCGTTGCGCGCGGCCGATCCAAGGCACTGCCGATGCTCCCCGGCTGTGCGGGTGCCAGCGCGATCCGGCCGATGACCTGGTCGAGATCGCGAGAGAGCTCGGTGAGTACGACTGCGAGAGCTTCGGCCAGCGACGCAGCGGCATCGCCGTCCACCTGAGCAGTGTCGTACTTGAGCTCCAACGCCAATTGATCGCCGGGGACGACGATCAGGGTCAGCGGGTAGGCCGGTCGCTCGTCGAATCGAATTCCCGTCAGTCGCACCGAGTTCGTCGGATCAGCGATTGCCGTGTCACCGAGTGGATAGTTCTCGAAAACGACCAGTGATTCGAAGTTCTGCTCCAGTCCGCCGGTCCGCCGCAGTTCCGGTAGCCCCAGGTACTGATGGTCGAGTAGTTCCGATTGTTCCCTCTGCCAACGAGAAAGTGCTTGCGCGGCTGTCTCTGCCGGATCGAAGCGCAACCGAGCCGGCACAGTGTTGATGAACAAGCCCACCATGGACTCGATGCCGGGCAGGTCTCCACCGCGTCCCGATACGGTTGATCCGAACAGCACGTCTGTTCGGCCGGTCATTCGGCCGAGCACCAGTCCCCAGGCGCCGTGCACGAGCGTGCTCAGCGTCAAACCGTGGGAGCGTCCGGTGGTCGACAGCGCGCGAGTATCACTGTCGGACAGCTCGACTCGGGTAGCATGGATTCCGCTGCTGCTCGCGCTCGGCGCGGGAAGTTCGACCGCGGGCCCGGGAGAGTTCAGTGCTTTTCTCCACACCGCTGCCGAAGCCTCGTGATCGTGGCCGGCCAACCATTCGAGGTAGCTGCGGTACGGCGCCGGACTCGGGAGCACCACGCCGGAATCGCCAACGCTGTACGACGCCATCAGCTCCCGCAGCATCACCGGGACCGACCATCCGTCTGCAACCGCATGGTGAATCGACTGCAGCAGAAGGTACTTCTCCGAAGAAGCACGGAGCAGTGTGTAACGGACGAGCGGCGGTTGCGCGAGGTCGAACCCACGCGCACGCTCGGCGGAAAGCAGTTCATCCACATCGGCGCCGGCATCCGTGACTACTACCATCTCCACGACGACGCTCGGGTGCACCACCTGCACGACCCGGCCGTCGCCCAGGACCGAGAATCCGGTGCGCAGCGCCTCGTGTCGATCCACGACGGATTGCAGCGCACGGCGCAGAGCCGCGCTGTCCACGGCGCCGGTCAGCTCCACGACCTGTTGCACGACATACTGATCAGCCCCCGGATCGGCAAAAGCCGAATGGAAGTAGATCCCTTCCTGCAACGGAGTGAGCGGGAGAATCTCTTCTGCCTTCGGCAACCCGTCCACATCGGCCTGAGTGAGCGCCACCAGAGGGTAGTCGGACGGTGTCGCGCCGCCGAAGGCTGCGAGCCCGGACACGGCCTTGAGCGAGTCCAGCCACAACCGCGCAAACCTGTCGATATCGCTACGCAGGAAGATATTCGACGCCCAGGTCAGAGTGGCCCGCAGTCGTGGCCCACCGGCCGCTTCCTCGGCTACGACGTCGACAGACAACGCGTGACCCAACGGCATGGACGGATCGGCAGCGCCGTCCATCGACACCGGGAACCAGTCCCCCTCTGCAACTGCAGTGCGCCCCAGATAGTTGAGCACCACCTCGGGTGCTGCGACGCTACGCAACTGATCCGAGCTGCCGAGGTATCGCAATGCGCCGTACCCGAAGCCTGCGTTCGGGACGCATCGAAGTTGCTCCTTGACACTCTTGAGAACCGCCGCCAACTCGCCGCTCGCTTCGAGATCCGGAGCGGCTGTACCGATCTCGAGTGCAACCGGGAATACCGTGGTGAACCATCCGACAGTACGTGTCAGGTCGACGTGCGCAGCGCCGTCACCGCGAACGATGTCTTCGTCGCGTCCGTGCCCTTCCAAGTCGATGGTCACCGATGCGGCACCGCTCCACTTGGTCAGCGCAACGGCCAATGCGGTGATCAGCACTTCGCTCACGTCGGCCCCGAATGCCCGTGGGACACTGCCCAACAATCGATCGGCGAATTCCGGAGGCAGGGTGATCGATCGCGCCGCGGCGGTGCGCGCGAGGTCAACTGCCGGGTCGAGTGCCCGACGGCCGAGAGGTGACTGTTGTGCGGAAGTCACCGAGTCCCAGAACTCGATCTCCGAGTCCAGTCGCCCGGCTCCGACCGCCTCCGAAACGAGTTCGGCGTACCTTCTCACCGACGTGCCGACCGAAGCGAGTGAGGGTTCGTCGCCTTGTATCGCTGCGATACCCGCGCGCGCAAGGTCTTCGAGGATGATGCGCCAGGAGACACCGTCGACGACCGCGTGGTGGATGACAAGCAACAGTCTTCCGGGACCGGTCGCAGTGGTGAAAAGAACAGCACTGACCATCGTGCCGTCTGCCGGGTTCAGACGCCTGACGGCTCGCTCGGTCTCGGCGACGATCAGCGGTCCGCATTCTTCGAGCGGCACCGGTAGTGCACGGGTCTCGAAGACCACAGCCAATTCGTTGGTGGCCGGAACAAGCAGCGATCCTTCGGAAGTCAACTTCGCACGAAGTCCATCGTGGCGTGCCACCAGGGCATCGAGCGCCGCCTCGACATGCTCGGACGTCAAAGCTGACGGAGTCTGAATCAGCGCTCGCTGATGGAAGGTTCGTGCTACGTCCGGCGTCCCGAGGGCCCTGGCAGCGATGGGCGTCGTGGCTACGTGGCCGATCGGTTCGTCCGAATGATCGACGATCTCAGCCGTTCGGCCGGATTGGGCGCGCGCCATCGCCTCGGCGGTGCACAGCTGAAACACCTCGCGTGGACTGATCGACAAACCGGCTGCACGAGCCGCGGTCACGAGCGAGATCGCGACGATGCTGTCACCGCCCAGTGCAAAGAAATCGTCGGTCACGCCAACCGATTCGAGACCTACCGCCGACGCGATCAACGTGCAGAATTGTTGTTCGACTTCGTTTCTCGCGGCGACGTGTGCACTCAGTTCGGCGAGATCGGGCTCAGGAAGGGCTCGACGGTCGAGTTTGCCGTTGGCCGTGAGCGGAAACTCGTCGAGGACAGTGACGGTGGTCGGGACCATGTAGTCGGGCAGCTTGCTCGCCGCCCACTCGCGAATGTCCTGTGAGTCGACCGCAAGGTTCGTCCCCGACGCTGCACTCACGTACGCGGCGAGATACTTTGCACCTGTGGGTGCTTGACGCACCAGAACTGCCACGTGGCGCACTCCGGGGTGTGAGATCACGGCGGCTTCGACGTCTTCGAGTTCGAGACGCATGCCACGAATCTTCACCTGATTGTCCGTGCGCCCCAGGAAGTCGAGGGTGCCGTCGGCGGTCCATCGGGCCAAGTCACCGGTGCGATACATCCGGGATCCGGCCAAATCTCCGGAAACAAAGGGATCCGCGAGAAAACGAGACGCGGTCAACGCCGACGCGCCCACATATCCGCGCCCCAGTAAGAAGCCCGCTGCGTAGAGTTCGCCGCCGGTGCCGACCGGAACCGGCTGCAGGTCACCGTCCAACACGTACAGGCGAGTGTTGGGGTTCGGGCGCCCGATGGATGTGACAATTCGTTCCGCGTCCTCGCGGTAGATCACATGGGAGACACCGATAGTCGCTTCCGCCGGCCCGTAGCCGTGATACAGCGTCGTGGACAGTTGGGCACGGAACCGATCGAAGAGTTCAGGCGTGAGAACCTCACCGCCGCACCACACGTGCTTCAACGAATCGAGCTGATCGGTCCCGTTCGCCAGATCCAGAAGGATGTCGAGCATCGACGAAACCAAGTAGACAAAAGTGACCGATTCTCCGGCGATCAGGTCGAGCAGGTATTGCGGGTCGCGTTCCCCCTCTGGCTTCGCGATCACCAATCGACCGCCGGAGACGAGCGGGAGCAGGATCTCGTTGATCGAGATGTCGAACGAGAGTGGGGCTTTGAACAGAGAGGCATCGCCGGACCCGAACCCGAGAATCCGCTCCCGCTGCCACAGCAACCTTGCGCAGATTGCCTCGTGGCGGATCATGGCGCCCTTCGGACGTCCGGTCGAACCGGACGTGAAGATGACGTACGCGAGTTGGGCACCGTGAATACGAATGTCGGAGGTCATTACCTCGAACAGGTCCGAAGGCCCGTCCTCGTACGCCCACGCGGAGAGATCGACCAATACGGAGTCGTCTACGCCGTCCGAGGTGAGCACCAATGTGGCACCGGCATCGGTGAGTACCGATTCGCGGCGCTCTGCGGGCCAGGACGGATCCAGTGGCACGAAGGCGCCGCCGGCGCACATGACGGCCAACAACCCCACCACCATCTCGGCGGATCTCGGAAGGCCGATCGCCACAACGGTTTCGGGTGCGACACCGCGCGAGATCAAGTGCGCGGCGAGCTGCGATACCCGACTTTCGAGCTCGCCGTAGGTCAGCCGGATATCGCCGTCGACCACGGCGACCGCGCCCCGATCGGCAGAGAAGCTGCTGCGCAACAAATCCGGCACCGTCGTCACGGGCTGCGGTTCTGCGGTGTCGTTCCACCCGTGGAGCACGAGTTCACGCTCCGCGAACGACATGGGGTCGAGTGCCGAGATCGGAAGCTGCGGCTCGGCCACGAATCGATCGAGGAACTGTTCGATTCTGGCGGTGTGATCGGCCAACTCCCTGTCGAATCCGGCCGGGGCGCGGACGTCGATCTCGATCGGTTCCCCGTCCTGACCACCGCGCACACTCAGATCCAGGTCACTGACTCGACCGGTCACCGAATTACGCACGCGCACCGGGCAGCCGCCGAAGGTGAGTGTGTGTTCGAACATCATCGAGTTGATGCCGGGACCGAAGACCTGGCGGTCGGGATCGATTGCTCGCACGTCGCGTGCGAGATCCTCTCCCCGGTACCGCCCGTGCTTGAGTATCGAGATCAAGGCGGTATCGAGACGAGTTGCCAACTGGCCGATGGTTTCCGAGCGTTCGACCCGAATACCGAGCGGCAGAATCGTCGACGCCATCGAGGGAGTGCGCCGCATGTCGCGACCCACCCGAGCGGCCATCGGCACCGAGACGACAACGTCGTGCTGTCCGGTGGTTCGTGCAATGTACGCGATCAGCGCAGCCATGGGCAGGCGAGTTCGCCGAATCCCGGCGTCGGCGGCATAGCGATAGAGCTGCGCTGCACGATCGACGTCGAGCGTGAGCATCGCCGCGATCGGCGGCAGCGAATCATCCACCTGCCCATGCAGAATCCGCGTTGCTTCCGGTCCTGATTCAACTCGTTCGACCCAGTACTGACGGTCGAGCTGGAACCGCGGAGAGTTCCGGTATTCCAGATCGGCCGCCACCACCGCATCGAGCGACCACACCGGCGCCGCAGTCTCGAGGTTCGGATCGTCGTACCGCTCGGCTACGTCGGCGACGATGAGCGAGATGCCGTACCCGTCGACCACGCTGTGGTGATAGCGCTGATACCAGATGACTCGGTCGTCAGCAGTTCGCAGAAGCACCTGGCGGAACAGCAGATCGTCCGCACCGAAGACCCGAGCCATATCGGTGTCCATCCACGACTGCGCAGTCGAATCGGGATCCGCCTCGGCGCGAAGGTCGAGAATTTCCACGTCCCAGCGCGCATCCGGAATCGGCACCTGGATCAGCTGGTTGTCAGCATCCACCCGAAAGTGCACGAACAGCGCTTCGACGCGTCCGACTGTGGCCTTGATCGCCGCTGCCGCGCGCTCGACGTCGATCGTCCCGTCGACCTCGACGACAAGTCCGATGTTGTACACCGGACTGCTCGGATCGACGTTCTGAGCAACCCACACCTCACGCTGAGCGGCCGTCGCCGGGAGCGCTGCGTCCAGATCGCCACCGCCCGATACAGACGGGTGAGCTACCTGAGAGTGGTCAGACATCGAGAAATCCGATCATCGTCGTTCATGCTCATCGAACGACGAACACCCTCGCAAGTTTAGGGTAGGCTACCCAGGAACGTGAAGGTGCGCTCCCGCCCTGGTCAGACCTGTTCCCACGGACCGAATTCGAGCAAAACGTCGATTGCCGTCTTACCGTCCCGCGGCCGGACGACATGTTCGAGGGCGTAGACCCTCGATCCCTCCGCGGCGCGAGCGAGATCGGAAATACCGGGCAGAATGGTCGGTTCGGGTGGGCCGCCCACACCACGGTGGAAGTTCTCGATCGAATGCCCCAAATAGAGGACGCGCCCGCCTGGCGTCAGCCACTCCCCGACGCGTTTGAGCGTGTCGGCCAGCTCGTCGACCTCGAGGTGAAGAAAGCTGACCAACACCAGGTCAACTACCCCTTCCGGTTGCCACGTGGTCGCGTCGCCGATCTGCCAGTCGACAGCCTTGTCCAAGTCACTCGCCCGTGCCAGATCGATCGCCACCGACGAGTAGTCGACGGCAGTCACCGACCACCCTTGCCCAGCCATCCACCGCGCGTGACGGCCGTCGCCGCAGGCCAGATCGATCGCAGTGCCCGGCTTCAGGTCGGCAATTCGTGTTGCGACGGTTCCCGCCGGGTCGATTCCCCACGGCTCCGTCACCGCCCGGTATCGCTCATCCCAGTCGTGTGCGTCCATGATCACTGCTCCTCGTGGTTCGTTTCACCGCGGTTCGTTTCACTGTCTCCGATCAGACGGTGCAACGAGCAGCATAGAGAACCCTCAAACGTGACAGACACATACCCCTGGGGGTATACAGGTGACGGTCAGGAATACCCCCACCCGTATCAGGAGCGAAGATGTCAGCGACCAGAACAGTCACCGCGGACCCACCCGCCCAATCCGACGGCATACTCGCGCGCCTCGGTCGATCGATGGCGGCGCACACCCGCCTCGTCATCGGCGTCTGGTTGATCGCGTTGGTCGCACTCGGCGCCGCAGCACCCAGCGTCTTCACCTCCCTCGCCGGCGCAGGTTGGCAGGCAAACGGATCCGAATCAGTGCAGGTTCGCGAGTTGGCCGAGCAGCATTTCGGTGGAAACTCCTCCGCTGCAGTGCAGGTGGTCGTTCACTCGGATTCTCTACCCATCACCGATCCGTCGATGCAGCAAACGCTGGCGGCGGCAACGGAAATCTTCTCCGCGGACCCTCGTTTCGGCGAAGTGGTCGCCCCGCAGGCCGGCATGACCATCAGCCCGGACGGACATACCGGCATCATGATCGCGGGCGCCAACGCAAGTACCGACGAGATGGTCAGTGCGGTAGACGAACTCGGCAAGGAACTCACTGCATTGTCCACGGACACCATCGAGGTGTACCCCACCGGCGCGTCGGCTTTGTGGAGCGATTTCAACAAGGCCAATCACGAAGCGATGATCAAGGCCGAAATGATGTCGTGGCCCGTCACTCTCGCGATCATGGTGTTGGCCTTCGGCTCCCTGGTTGCCGCAGGACTCCCACTGCTTCTGACACTCGCAGGTCTGGTCGCCTCGGCGGGCGGGCTTGTGATCCTCAACGAGATCACGCCGATTTCCGTGTGGGCCATGAACTTCGCGATGATGTTCGCTCTCGCACTCGGCATCGACTACGCACTCTTCCTCGTCGCCAGGTTCCGGGAAGCACTGCGAACCGATCCGGATCCGCGGGCCGCCGTGGCTCAAACGATGGACACCGCCGGCAAAGCTGTTGTCCTCTCCGGCCTCACAGTTCTGGTCAGTTTGTCTGCGGTGCTCATCGTTCCAGCCCCGGCCGTACGCACGATGGCTGTCGGAATCATGCTCGCTGTGATCTTCGTTCTCGCCGCAACACTCACCCTGCTACCTGCCGTGCTCGGCCGGATCGGCGCCAAGGTCAACGGCGGTTCACTACCGTATGCAAAGCGCCAGCAGCACCGCTCCCCGATGTTCGCAGCTTGGGCATCACTGCTGCACAAGCACCCGTGGCCTTTCGGCATCGGCGCATTGATCGTCCTTATCGCTCTCGTTGTTCCGGTGTTCGGCCTGAAGGTTGCAATGCCCTCCATCGCCGTGGTTCCCGAGGACGCCCCGGTTCGGCAGGGTTATGAATTGGTGCAGCAGCAGTTCGGTGACGGCGCTCCCGGAATGCTGCAGATCGTCACGTCCGCCGACGATGCAGCCGACACCTCGCGTCTTGCCATGAGCGTGGATGGCGTCGCAATGATCACCCCGACGCAACAAGCGGCCGACGGATCCGATCTGGTTATGCTGCAAGCAGTTCCCACCGTCGACCCGTCAGATCCTGCGATGGAAACCATCCTTGCCGACCTTCGGTCGCAACTGCCGGAATCGGCGCTCGTCGGCGGCGCTCCGGCTGAAAATCTCGACCTTCAGCAGGCGCTCGACGACTACCTTCCCTTCGTGGTGGTCGTGATTCTGACGCTCGGATTCCTGTTGCTGCTGATCGCCCTCCAGGCACCTTTGATTGCCTTGATCGGCACGCTGGTCAGCCTGCTGTCCACAGGGGCCGCATTCGGAATCGCGAAGTTGATTTTCCAGGACGGCCACGGAGCAGGCCTGCTCGGCTTCGATCCCCAGGGGTTTCTCAACGGGTGGGGTCCGGTCTTCTTCTTCGCCATGATCTTTGCCATCGCGATGGACTACACCGTGTTCCTGCTCTCGAGCGCCAAGGAGCACTACGAACGCACAGGTGACCCCGAGACCGCACACATCGACGGCCTCGCACATTCGGGTCGGGTCATTGCGGCGGCAGCAGCAGTGATGGTTGCGGTCTTCTTCACTTTTGCGCTCGCAGATCCCTTGCCACCCAAGGAAATGGGCATCATTCTCGGTGTAGCTGTCCTCCTGGACGCGGTGCTCGTCCGCTTGGTGCTGCTGCCCGTTCTCCTGCGCCTCAGCGGCCGGGCAGCCTGGTGGGCGCCGGCATGGTTACGACGCATCCTGCCGAACATCAGCTTCTCGCATGGCTGACCGTGTACCCGACATCACTGTCTTCTTGATACCCCCAGGGGTATGATGGAGACAAGAGAAATCGAAGCCAACGACATCGAAGCCAATGGCACCGAAGCCGACGACAAGGAGCGGGCAATGACAACACCCACAGAACCGATAGCGATCGCAACCAAGGTCACCGGAACTTTCGACGACGTCGTCACCCGAACTCGTGCTGCTCTCGCCGAGCAGGGCTTCGGCATCCTGACCGAGATCGACATGCAGGCAACACTCAAGGCGAAGCTGGACGAGGACATGGAAAAGTACCTGATCCTGGGTGCCTGCAACCCGCCGTTGGCCCATCGGGCAGTTTCGGTGGATCGTCAGATCGGCCTCCTGCTGCCGTGCAACGTTGTCGTCCGCGAAGATACGACTACCGAGAATTCGTTCTTCGTCGAAGCGATGAATCCCGCTCTCATGGTTCAGGTTTCCGGCGAACCAGGCCTGGAGTCCGTGGCGGCCGACGCCGCCGTCAAGTTGCGGGCAGCCGTCGACTCGTTGATCTGACACCGCAGCCGGATCAAACACTGAAACAAGCAGTGACATGCCCCCAGGGGTACCCTCGGTCGCAGCACGAACACTCGAGAAGGGGCCACCATGACCGGCGACGAAGAGAGCATTGCGCTCGTACTGAACAGACTGCGGCGTGCTCACGGCCAACTTGCCGGGGTCATCTCGATGATCGAGAACGGCCGCGACTGCAAGGACGTCGTGACGCAGCTCGCAGCCGTGTCGAAGGCGCTGGACCGAGCAGGGTTCAAGATCGTCGCTTCCGGGCTGCGTGAATGCCTGAGCGGTGACAGCGCGGAAGGTCAGGAACCGATGACCGAGACCGAACTCGAGAAGCTGTTCCTGGCACTGGCCTGAAATATGAGAAGGGCCTGACCTGCAGTCAGCAGGTCAGGCCCTTTCTCGCATGCGGAAAACTACTTCGCCAGGAAGTCGATCAGCACCTTGTTCACGGCCTCCGGACGCTCGAGGTACCCGTAGTGTCCGGCGTCGGGAATCTCTTCGAACGACGCCGTCGCGATGCAGTCCGCCACCTCGCGGGAGAGGTAGGGCGGGATCATGCGGTCGTCGGCGAAAGCGACGGACAGGCAGGGGCGCATGATCGACTTGTACGCGCCCCGTCGATCGAAGGCGCGGTCCATACCGAGCTGCGCGCGAACACCCGGTGACGTTGCGCCGCCGGTGAACTCGAAGATATCCATCCAGTCGCGCGCGGAGTGATCGTCTGCCAGCGTGGCCGGCGAAAGGTTCATCACCGCGGTCACTGCGGCACGGTATTTGGCCGGCAGAGCGACGCCACTGTCGAACAACTGGCGCTCACCCTCGGTCAGGACCTGCTGGAAATGATCCATCCGGGCGTGGCCGGCGAGGAACACTGCTTTGCGAACCAGATCGGGCCTGGCGAGCGTCAGTTCCTGCGCCACCCGGGCGCCCATCGAGGTTCCGATGACATGGGCGGGGCCGCCACCGAGGTGCTCGATCAGTCCGGCGGTGTCCGCAACCATGTCGGGCATCGTGATGCCGCCGAGGCTCTCGCCGGACGGTGCGATTCCGCGGTTGTCGAAGGTGCAGACTCGGTAGCCGGCGGCCACCAGCGCCGGGGTCTGGTGCAGATCCCAGACGCGGCCGGGGCTGCCGGTCCCCATGATGAGCACCACCAGATCTCCATCACCCTTGACCTGGTAATTGATGGGGATTCCGTTGATTGTGGCGACCGTCATGTCAGCCTTCCTCCTCGTACGTGTGATCAACAATTTTGGTTGGATAGCCTAAGCTGATGGGCGGTCGTGTGACCGCAACCCCAGCCCATGCTCGTCCAGGAGGACCCCCGTTGAGAGTCGCTACGCTCGGATACCAAACCTGGGGCCACCGTACCCTGCAGGCCTTGATCGACTCCGATCACGAGGTCGTGCTGGCAATCACACACCCGAAGAGTGAGCACGTCTACGAACAGATGTGGGCGGACTCGGTTGCAGATCTGGCGGCCGAGAACGGTGTACCCGTTCACGTGGCGAACAAGCCTGACGACGCCTTCAAAGCCGCGCTGGCCGAAGCAGCTCCCGACATCATCGTCGCCAACAACTGGCGTACCTGGCTGCCGGCGGAGGTCTTCGACGCACCTAAGTACGGCACCCTCAACATCCACGATTCGCTGCTACCCAAGTACACGGGATTCTCCCCGCTCATCTGGGCTCTGATCAACGGCGAAGAAGAAGTCGGCCTCACGGCACACCTGATGGACGAGGAACTCGATGCGGGCGACATCGTGCTGCAGCGTTCGACGACGGTCGGCCCGACCGACACCGTCACCGATCTGTTCCACCGCACGATCGACATGATCGGCCCCATCACACTCGACGCCCTGGATCTGATCGCGTCCGGGCGGACCGACTGGACGCCGCAGGACCGATCGCAGGCCACGTTCTTCCACAAGCGTGCACCACAGGACAGCCACGTCGACTGGTCCTGGCCGGCCGAGGTCATCGAGCGTTTCGTCCGGGCACAGTCCGATCCGTACCCCAACGCTTTCGCGGAGTTCAAGGGCCAGCGCATCCGCATCCTGAAGGCGTCCGTCTCACGCGGGCACTACGGAGGAACCCCCGGCCGAGTGTTCATTCAAGAAGATGACGGCATGGTGATCGTCGCGGGCCCCGACGCATGGTCGGGCAAGAACAAGGGACTGCGGATCGAGCGCGTCCGACTCGACGACGGCAGCGAGTACACCGCCGCCGAGTTCTTCCCCCACGGCGGCGGGTACCTCACCTGATCGTCTGATCAGACCCCCTCAGTACAAACCCCAGTACAAACCCCTCAGTCGCGACCTTCCCAGGCCGCCCACAGTTGTGCGTAACGCCCGCCCGCGGACACCAGTTCGCGGTGCGGGCCTTCTTCTACGATCTGTCCGTGTTCGAGCACGATCACTCGGTCGGCGCCCGCAGCCTGTGTAAGCCGGTGTGCGACAACCAGAGTGGTGCGGCCCTCCGTAGCGGCGTCGGCAGTCGCTTCCAGTTCCCGTGCTCCGGCGCTGCCCGCCTCCGCTGTTGCTTCGTCCAGTACCGCGACGGCCGGGTCGGCCAACACCAGTCGCGCCAAAGCCAACTGCTGCGCCTGTGCCGCCGTCATCTCGTGCCCGCCTTCGCCCACGACGGTCAGCATTCCCTCGTCGAGAGCCTCCACCCACTCGTACGCGCCGACCGTCCGCAGTGCCGCGGCTACGTCCTCGTCCGAGGATTCGGGAGCGGCCAATCTCAGATCCTCGATCAAGGGTCCGGCAAAGACATGGACCTCCTGACTCACGATCGCGATGTGGCGTCGTAGGTCGTCGAGGTCGGCAAGCGGGACACCACCGATCGACACCCGCCCCGACGTCGGGGTGATCGAACCGGCAGCGATCGCCGCGAGCGTCGTTTTTCCGGCTCCGGTCGAACCGACGAGCGCCACGCGCTCCCCCGCTCGCAGGGTGAGGCTCACTCCGTGGAGAACCTCATGGCCACCGTCGTAACTGTGCCGAATGTCGTCCAGACGCAGCGAACCGTCGGCCGGAACGGAACCTGCATCCGTCGAAGGCTCCGTTTCCTCGATCTCGACGACGCCGACCAGTCGCGCGAGGCTGGCGCCGGCCGACTGCACTTCGTCGAAGGTGTAAAGCAGCGAGCCGATCGGGTTGAACAGGCGATGGAACAGCAGAGCAGCAGTCGTCGTCTGGCCTACTGTCACGACGTCCTCACGGACCAGCAGGAATCCGACGACAAGAATCATGGACAAGCCCACGAATTCGGCGCGGTTACCGCGACCGGCGAACCTCGTGAACAGGCCGAACACGCCGACGGCCAGATCACGCGCTTTTGCCGACGCCGCATCTATCTGACCGAGGTGTTCCTTCTCGAGGCTGTACGCGCGGACCGTCTTGGCACCCTGGAGGCTGCTGATGAGCGCTTGTGAACGAGCGCCCATCGCTACCCGCTCGGCAGCGTAAATGGGAGCCGATCGTGGCAGGTACCACTTGAGCGCCAACGCGTACATCGGCAGCGCGACCATTCCGGCGAGGCCGAGGCGCCAGTCGAGTCCGAGCATGGTCACCATGCTCAGAGCCACGAGCAGAACTGCTGCGATCATGCCGGGAACCACGTCGGACACGGCCTTGGCGATCACCGACACGTCGTCGCCGACTCGTGAGAGCAGATCGCCCTTGCCGACCTTCTCGACGGTCTGGATCGGCAGGCGCAGTGCCCGGTCCACGGTTCGCTCGCGCAGGTCCGCCAGAATCGTCTCGCCGAGTCGCTTGATCAGATAGGCGGCCACACCGGTGAACACACCGCCCACGATTGCGGCGGCGGCGATGATCACGACCACCCCGACGATCGTCGACGTGGGCGCGTTGTCCCGGACCCGGTCGACCAGGACACCGAATACGTAAATCGGCACCAAGGCCATCGCCGACGCCGAAGCCGCGACGATCAGGACCAACAGGCTCTGCATCCGGTGTTCGGCCAGCGCTGCCCGCAACCACTTCCAGGTCTGTCGACCACCCGCGATCGGCAACAGCTCGCGCTCGGTCACCTTCTCCGCGTTCTCCCCGGCCGGCATATCGGTAGTCATGTCCGTGGCCGTCACCGCAGCACCGCTCCTCGGTAGTTCGCGTCGCCGCGAGAGAGTTCGGAATGTGTGCCGATCGAGGCAATCACTCCGTCGTTCAAGACGATCACTCGATCCGTCACAGCCAGCAAAGCGGGGCTGCTGGTGATCAATACCGTCGTGTGGATGCCACCGGCACCCTCGTGCCGCAGTTCTGCGATTCCTTCGGCGATAGACGCCTCGGTCACCGCGTCCACTGCCGTAGTCGGATCGTGCAGGACCATCACGGGTGCCTGTGCCACCAAGGCGCGCGCGAGGGCGACGCGTTGTCGCTGACCTCCCGACAAACTGGCGCCTCTATCGGTCACTTCGAGGTCGAGACCGTCCGGATGTGCGTCGACGACATCCGCCGCTGCCGACGCTGCCAGAGCGCTCTGGATGTCGAGAGCAGCGGCATCACCGGCGCCCGCAGTGACGTTCGAGGCGAGGGACCCGGAGAACAGATCGGTGATGTGCGGCTCCACCAACACCGTCCGACGCGCCAATCGCAAGTCCATGTCGGACAGGCTGATTCCGCCAACCCTCACCACTCCGCGATACGCGCCCTGAGCCAGCTGACCGGACAGGACCGCGACAAGAGCGTCGGCGTCCTGCGGCTGGTAAGCCACGACGCCCAGCAGTTCTCCCGCAGGCAGGTGCAAGTCGATGCCCTTGAGCGACTTGTACTCGACTCCGTCGAGGGTCAGGTCGGTGCCTTCGAGTTCGGTCTGCGAACCCGCGCCCCGCAGTGGCTCCGCGTCCAAGACCAATGCCAGTCGATCCGACGACGCCCGCGCCACCGCGAAGTATCCGGGAATGGACGCAAGCAATCCGAGCGGTTCGATGATGAACTGCGCAAGCCCCACCACGGTGATCAGTTCACCGACCGTGATCCGGCCCTGCAACGCGAAGTACCCGGCGAAGCCCGCAACACCGACCGCGAGCAACGCACTGACGGTCGCGGCAACGCCGGTGTAGATACCGGTCGCCTTGGCCGTGCCGATCGTCGACGCGAGCGCCTGACGGCTGACTGTGCGATAGCGAGCCGACGCGGTCTTCTCACCGCCGATACCGCGCAGTGGACGCAATCCGCTGACCAGATCCGTAGCCATCGCCGACGCCCGCGCGATCGACGCCTGCTGACCGGTGGCCCTCGACGTGATGAGCGGCGCCGCCAATTGCAGCAGACCGAGAATGACCGGCGTTCCGATCAGAACGGCCAATCCCAGCCAGAGGTCGATCCACACCAAAGCCGCGGCCGACGCGACCGCAGCCGTCAGGGCCGCAGCCGCGCGCGGGACGATGTCCGCGATCCACGAAGTCTGCTCGGCGTCCGATGTCGAAACAGTCAGCAGTTCACCTGAACGCAGATCGGTGCGCACCCCACGCGGATCGAGGACGCGGTGCGCCACCTCGAGCCGGAGGCGATGAGCCTCCTGCTGCATCGCGGTGACGATGAAGCGTGCACCGAAGCGCCACGCGGCCGTCAGAACGAGAAACAGAGCCGCGAGGCCGACGATGGAGACGATCAGGGCCGTGGTGTCTGAAGTCTCCACCGCACGGTCGATGATCACACCGATGGAGATCGGCACCGCCGTCTCGGTCAGTTGGTGCAGACAGACCAGAACCGTGCCGATAGCGAGCGGGCGACGGTTGCGGACGAGGACGCGTCGCAAAATCGCAGCACCACTGTGATTGCCACTATCGGGCTCGTCCGAGTCGACGGTCACACTCGAGGGGGTCGAACTCATGGAACTCCAAGCATCGATGGAAGCGATAAAGTTGAGTACAGAGATAAGTAAGTCGACCCTAATACATGAGCAACTAGCGTCGACACGCCCAGTTCTCATAGAGTCGCGAGTAAGAAACATTGCTTGCGCCGTGCAGGCAAGCACGAGAGGAACATGATGGCTGAGAACACGACCGTCGAAACCGAGATCGCGGACGAGGAAATCGAGACCGTCGCCGAGGAAACAGCGCGCATGGCGCAGCACGTTGTCGCTGCATACGCGGAGGATGCCGACGAGTGCAGGATGCTGCTCTCGATGCTCGGTATCTCTCCCGCCGCCAAGCTCGACTGAATCTTTCCCTCACCGACCGAGAAGGAACCACGTGCCTGTCAGTCCGGATTCGACCAGTTCAACCCTTTCTGACAGCGCACTTGCTTCTTCGACCGGTGACACCGTGTCCGGGCAGGCTGAGTTCGTCGTCGTAGCGAACCGCCTGCCCGTCGACTTGGAACGGCTTCCCGACGGCACCACCCGCTGGAAGCGGAGCCCCGGTGGACTGGTCACCGCTCTCGAGCCGATTCTGCGCAGCAATCAGGGCGCGTGGGTGGGCTGGGCGGGCGTGCCCGACGCCGATCTCGACCCCATCGTCGAAGACGGACTCGAGCTCTACCCCGTGCCGCTGAGCGCCGAGGAGATCAACGAGTACTACGAGGGGTTCTCCAACGCCACCCTCTGGCCGCTCTATCACGACGTCATCGTCAAACCCGAGTACCACCGCGAATGGTGGAACGCCTACGTCGAGGTGAATCGGCGGTTCGCCGAAGCCACTTCCAAGGCAGCGGCTCAGGGCGCAACCGTCTGGATCCAGGACTACCAGCTGCAGTTGGTACCGAAGATGCTGCGGATGCTGCGCCCCGACCTCACCATCGGATTCTTCCTGCACATTCCGTTTCCCCCGGTCGAGCTGTTCATGCAGATGCCGTGGCGCACCGAGATCGTCGAAGGCCTCCTCGGCGCCGACCTCATCGGCTTCCACCTTCCGGGTGGCGCACAGAACTTCCTCTATCTGGCCAGACGCCTTGCCGGACAGCAGACTTCACGCGGAACCGTCGGCGTCCGCTCCAAACTCGGTGTGGTGCAAGTAGGTTTCCGTAGCGTCCGCGTCGGTGCATTCCCCATCTCCATCGACTCCGGCAAGCTCGACGAGCTATCACGCACCAAGGCAATTCGAGACCGCGCCAAGCAGATTCGCAAAGAACTCGGAAACCCCAAGCACATCATGCTGGGCGTCGACCGCCTCGACTACACCAAGGGCATCGACGTCAGGCTCGCCGCACTCCACGAACTTCTCATGGAGAAGCGCATCGATCCCGCCGACACGGTCATGGTGCAGTTGGCGACCCCGAGCCGCGAACGTGTCGAAAGCTACGTACAGATGCGCGGAGACATCGAGCAGAAGGTCTCCCGGATCAACGGCGAGTTCAGCGAAGTCGGTCGCCCCGTCGTCCACTACATCCATCGGCCGATCCCCCGCGACGAACTGGTCGCGTTCTTCGTCGCTGCCGACCTCATGCTGGTCACGCCGCTGCGTGACGGTATGAACCTGGTCGCCAAGGAGTACGTCGCCTGCCGCAGTGATCTGGGCGGCGCATTGCTGCTCAGCGAATTCACCGGCGCTGCAGCAGAACTCCGCCAGGCTTTCCTGTGCAATCCCCACGACCTCGACGACGTCAAGGATTCGATGGAGAAGGCCCTCAATCAACCGCGAGAGGACGGCCGACGCCACATGCGTGCGCTACGTCGTCAGGTCCTGACCCACGACGTCGACCGCTGGGCACGCTCGTTCCTCGACGCGCTCGCGCACGGCGGTGCCGCAGGTCCGGCGCTGATCGCCCCGGCCGAAGCACAAGACCACTGAGGACAGTGCACAAAGGCTGGGGCCGCGGAGAGTGAATCTCCGCGGCCCCAGCCTGTTTCAGGTGATCGACCCCAGCCTGTTTCAGGTGATCGACCCCAGCCTGTTTCAGGTGATCGATCAGAAGGGTTGGACGTTGTTCACGAGCCAACGCCCGTCCTGCTTCTCCAGACTCATCTTGACGCGACTACCACTGGCGACGGCTTCGGGTGATTCCGAAGACGTAGTGATCTGATTGAGGAACAGCATCGTCGTCGCACTGTCTGCCTCGGCGTCGAGAACCGCGGCGCCCTGGACGACTACCTGAACGGTCAGCGACTTTTCCTTGGCTCCCGGAATGATCACCGATTCGATCAGGTTGGTGAACGTGCCCTGGAAATCGCCCGTCAAACCGTCTGTGGCCGCGTGCAACTGCTGGTCGACGTTGTTGTAGTCGTACTGGAACATCGCAACCGCCTGATCGGAAGAGGCCTGTGCCACTTCGTCTCTGGTCTGATCGATCGCCGCAATGTCACGCGTTCCACCCGGACCGAAGTAGAGATACGCCGACACTGCCGCCAACGCGATGGCCACTGCACTGATGACGCACAGAACGATGGCGAGCGGTGAGACGCGCTTGGGCTTGGACGTCTCGGGGATTACTTCTGGGGTCATGGCACAAACTCCACATTCGAGGCAAGCAACTGCCCGTCGACGTCGCACATGGTGATTCGGAGTCGGTAGTTGCGTTCAGCGGGCGCTTCGTCGCCGTTCTTCTGCATCGCACGCACCGCGACCAATGAAGTCCCGCAATCGCCGTCGGACTTCTCGAACCCGGCTTCGAGTACCTCGCCGTCGGTCTGAACTCCGGCCTGCCCGAGGACGTTGACAAACGAATCCTTGCGTCCGTCGAACTGCGACTTGAACTCGTCGGTGGTGCCGGCGAGGAACTTGTCGAGGTCGGCAGCCGCTGTATCCGCGTGCAGTGTCGTCAGATTCAGTGCGGTGGTCCGGGCACCGGCCACGTAGCGGGCTCGGTCCTCGTCGGCATTGGACGCCTTGTTCCGGTCGACGAGAAGAAACACCGTCAGGGCCGCAAGAGCAACAGCGATCACCGAAGCAACGGCGATCCCGACTACCAACCCGGCCTTGGGCTTCGAACGAACAGGGGTGTCCACAGCAGTTTCTGCGGGGGTTTCGGCGGTGCCGGCCTGCTCAGCCTTGGTCGCGACCTGATCACCGCTGACGACCTTCTCAGGTGGAGTATCGGGCTTGCCCAAAGCAACTGGCGCCGCCGCCTTCTGCTCAGCCACCTTCTGCTCAGTCGCCTTCTGCTCGGCTGGCTTCTGTTCGGCCGACTTCTTTTCGGTGGGCACTACTACCGCGGCAGCGTCTGCATCCGCACCCGTGGGTCCGGCGCTGCGGGACGCGCGACGGCGCACCCGCTGCCCGGCCTGTGGATCTTCGTCTGTCATCAACCCTGCTGACCCTTCATGAACTGTTCGAGACTGACGTCGCCGCCACCGAGGTTCGGTTGCGAGTACGTCCTTCCGTCCGGCCCGATGTACGTGCCTGTAATCGGATCGTACCGACGAGCCGAGACCGAAGGCGTCGACGTGTACGAGCTCGGGGTCGCGGTAATCGGTTCCGGAGGCCCGGATTGCGGGTTCGTGCCCATCGGTACGTAGCCGGAACGGCACTGTTCGACCGTCGGCGCACGACGTCCCGGATACTCCTCGCAGGGAAGGTTTCTCGCGCCGCGCACGGCGATCGGCGAATCCTGGGCAACCTGGCAGAAGAGATCCGACGGCGTCTCGATCGGTGATTCGTCCTTCGGACTGCGCCACTGCTCTGCGGGCAGGAATCCTGTAGTGCACGGCGGCGGGTCGTTGACCTCCATGTGGAAGTCCACCAGTGCACCATCCGCAGCCGGGCCGGAGCCTGCCACCGTGACCAGCGCTGCGGCCAGCGGCGGGTAGATGACCAGAATCTGCTCGATCGCGTTGTTGTAGATCACGCCGACCTGTCCGACGGACACGAGGTTCGCCAGAAGAATCGGCAATGTCGGCTGCATGTCTTGCAGAAGAGCATTCGCCTCCGCCGCTGCGGCCGGACCCTTCTGGATGACGGCACGCAGATCAGGGTCGCTGGCTCGGAGCTGGTCGGTGAACGTCACCAGATTGCTTGTCCAGGAACGGATGGCGTCGCTGCTGACCACCTGAGTGTCCAGGAGTGGACCGGCCTGCTCGATCAGCGTCTTGGTCGCGTCGGAGTTGTTGTTCGCCTCCTCGACGAACAGCCGAGCCGAGTCGATCAGCTTCTGCAGATCCGGGCCGGCACCGTTGAACGCCTTGAAGGATTCGTCGATGACGGTCTTGAGCTTGGTGTCGGAAATGCTCTGCAGCAACAGATCTGCCTGATCAAGCATCGCGCCGACATCCTGCGGAATGCTGGTTCGGTCTTCGGGAATCACCGATCCGTTTTCCAGATGCCCGTCGACCACGATCGCTCCGGAGCTGTCGGTGTGCGGAATCAGGTCGACGAACTGCTCGCCGATCGCCGACACACTCTTGACCGCAGCATCGACGTCCGACGGAACCTTGACGCCACTCTCGAGAGACAGTCGCGCATTCACACCCGTCTCCGAGAGCTCCACCGCGTTCACGACACCGATGGTCTGACCGCGGTAGGTGACGTTCGAGTTCTTGTACAGCCCACCGGTGGCGGGCAATTCGACAGTGACGTCGTAACGGCCGATACCGACCATCGCCGGAACACGCACGTACTGAGTGGCCATCACGATCAAACCGACGACCGTCAAGACGGCGAAGATGGTGAGCTGGATACGGACGAACTTTGTGAGCATCATGGTGCCGGTGCCCCCTGAGGAAGTCCTGGAATGTTGATCGGCGGAAGTCCCGGAATCTGAATGGTATTCGGATCCGCTGCCGGGGCCTGCGCAGCGGGAGCCTGTCCGGCGGGAGCTTGGGCCGGCGGTGCGGCAGGCTTGAGCGGATCGCTCAACGGGTTGCCTGTCTGTCCGGCGAGCCCGGCCTGCTTACCCAACACACCTTCCGGGCCGGAGAGTGTTCCGGCCAACGGAGTTCCGGTGAGGAAGTTCGCGTCGAGTCGGGGCAGCGAGATGTCGATGGTCATCGCCAGGTTGGCGTAGTCACCGCGGATGACGTTGTCGATTCCGTTCTGTGGGAACGGGAACGTCAAGAGGACTCCGAGAACTTGAGTGAGAGCGTTACCCGAATCCGCCAAGGCCTTCAGAGTCGGCGAAAGAGCCCGAACATTGGTCGCGAAATCGTCGCCGCTCTCCTGGATGACACGGCTCGCCACCTCGCTGAGACCACCGAGGGAGGTCAACGCGTTGGTGATGTCCTGACGCTGAGCGACAAGAACCTCGAGGGCCGGCGGAATACCTTCGAGCGCTTTGTTCAAGGTGTCGTGCTGTGCCTGGACGGTCGAGGACAGTCGATCGAGTCCTTCCATCGCCGAAACGATGTCGCCTCGTTGCTTGTCCAGACTTCCGACCAGCTGATCGAGCTGAGGCAGGAGGTCTCGAACGGAATCTTCACGCCCACCGAGAGCGGCGTTGAGTTCCTTCGTGATGTCCTGAACCTGAGCGAGACCGCCGCCGTTGAGAACAACCGACAGAGACGACAGCGTCTGTTCCGTCGTCGGGTAAGCGCCCGCCCGCTCGATGGGAATCAGGTCACCGGCTTCGAGTCGGCCCTCGGGCTCTTCTCCAACCGGCGGCGCCAACTCGATGTGCTGAGAGCCGAGCAAGCTTGTCTGGCCGATTTTTGCCGTCGCGTTGGCGGGCAACTGAACCTCGGGATTCAGCGACACCGTCACCAGAGCGTGCCAGCCCTGAACCTCGATGTTCGAAACGCTTCCCACTGCCACGTCATCCACCCGGACGGGCGAATTCTGCGACAGCGTAGTCACGTTCGGCATCTCGATCTGGACCTCGTATGCGCCTTCGCCCCGGCCCTGAGTTCCTGGCATCGGCACAGAGTTGAGACCGTTCCATTCACAACCGCTGGCGCCGAGTGCCACTGCCGTGGCCAACACAGCAACCGTGGTCTTGCGAGCTACCCGCATCAGTTCCCTCCGCCCATGTTGAAGAGTTCGGCGAGATCCTTGGGAACACTCGTCATGGGAGCACCTGACATCGGTCCTGCGACAGTTTCCGGCTGATTCTGACTTGCCGCTTCCAATCCCGGTTCGGTGTAGACGATCTGATCCGGGAAAGCCTGCACGCCCGCGACCGGGTTGAACAGGAATCCGGGGTAGTTGCCGATCATCGTGCTGAGCACCGGCCCGAGGTACTGCTTACACAGGTCGGCACTGTTCTGGGAGTTACCACTGTCGATGCCTTCGATGGAACCACAGATCCACTGGATCGGATTCTTGAAGTTACTCAGTGCAATTGCACCGGTCATGCTGCCCTGAGCCGGTTTGTAGATCTGATAGAAGTTGGCAAGCGACGTCGGTCCGGAGTGCAGAACCTGCTCGATCTCCGGGCGCTTGTCCGTCAGTACCTGGGTGGCATCGGCCAGACGCGCGACCGATTCGCTCAGTCCCTCGCTGTTGTCCTTGACGAACCGCTGAACGTCGCCCACCGCCAGGTCGAGATCGCTGAGGGCGGTGCCCAACTCGTCGGAGCTGCTTGCGAGAACGCTTGTCACCGAAGCGAGGTGACCGCTGAACTGCACGATCTGCTCGTTGCTCGAGGACAAGGCAGTGACAAACGCCTGCAGGTTCCGAATGGTGGAGAACAAATCGGTCCGGCCTTCGGACAGCGTGTGCATCGTGGCCGAGAGTTCGCGCAACGTCGACCGAATGGACTCACCGTTACCGTCGAGGTTCGTTCCCACGGTGTCGATGAATCGGCCGAGGGAACCCTGATCGTCCAGACCCTCCGGTCCGAGGGCGTCAGACAGTTTGGTCAGTTCGGTCTTGATCTCGTCCCACTCCACCGGAACGGCGGTGCGCTCGATCGGGATCTCGCCGCCATTGGGCATCTGTTCCCCGCCGGAGTACACGGGGGTCAATTGCACGAAGCGTGCGGACACGAGGCTTTGAGCAACGATGAGCGCCTTGGCATCTGCCGGAACGTCGACGCTCGAGTCGATCTTCATCTCGACGTACGTGTCCCGATCACGCGGTTCGATCTTCGTCACCTTGCCGACGTTGACACCGAGCACTCGCACGACGTCGCCCTCGTAGAGACCTGTCGTCGAGACGAAGTGCGCGGAGATCTTGGTCTTGCCCAGGCCAGGGATGAAGAGGTAGGCCGCACCCGCCACGAGCAGCGCGACCAGCACACCCGCTCCGATCAGCACCCACTTCTTGCGTGGGTTGGTGGAGCCCTGTGAATCCTGTGAAGTCATGGTCTCGGTCATTCTCCCGGCCCCCTGATCGTCGGTGGAATGCCGGGGAAGAAGTCTTCCAGGTCGCCCGGAACCTGCTCGGGCGCGACGCTGGTGTCCACCAAGGTCTTCCACCAGTTACTCGGCAGAATGTTGATGATGAAGGCATCGAAGAACGGGCCGCTGGCCACGGTCTCGCCGAGCGCGGTGATGTACGGTCCGAGGCCGTCGAGCGCCCCGGCGATGTTGTCCTTGTTCTGCTGAAGAACCTCGGCGACCGAATTCAGCTTCTCGAGGGTCGGCCCCATCTGAGCCTCGTTCTCCTGCACAAGCGCTGACAGTTGACGTGAGACTGCGCCGGTGTTGACGATCAGTTCGCTGATCGCGTCACGCCGCAAGCTGAGTTCGGCAAACAGCTTGTTGCCGTCAACCAGCAACGAATCGATCTGACCGCTTCTGTCGGAGAGGATCTTGGTGACATCTTCGGCCCGCGAGAGCAATTGGAGCAGGCTCTCGTCGCGTGAGTTGATGCTCTGCGAAAGCCGCGTCATTCCGTCCAACGCGGTGCGCAGTTCGGGCGGAGTATCGGCCAGCGTGTCCGAGATAGCGTTGAGCGAATCGTTGATCTGGTCCGTGTCGAGTTCGGACACCGTGGTACCGAGGTCGCCGAGCGCGTCGTTGAGCGAGTACGGGGAGTTGGTGCGCTCGATAGGAATCGGCGTGTCCGTGCGCAGCAGTCCGGATCCTTCCGGCCGCACCGCCAACGACTTTCGGCCGAGAACCGTGTTGGTCTTGATGTCAGCCGCGGTCTGCTCGCCCAGGGCGACGCCGTCCTGAACGGTGAAGGTGACCAGTACCTTCTGGTCGTCGAGTTCGACGTCGCTGACCTTGCCGACATTCACTCCGGCCATGGTCACATTGTCGCCGGCGACCAGGCCGCCGGCATCTTGGAAATACGCCGAGTAGCGAATGCCGCCGTTGATGAACTGGAGTTGATCGTATTGAAGCGTGGCACCCACGGTTGCCACCGCCAGGACGAGACCGATGACACCGATCTGTACCGGATTGCGTTCACGGGTAGGGGTCATGAGACTTTTGCGCACCTTCCCGTGTCCTGGACTGCCGTGGGCAAGATGATCGTCGTTCCGTCAGGTCCGGAGAACTTGAAAGTGTTGGCGCACAGATAGAACTGGAAGAACGCTCCGTACGTGCCCACTCGGATCAGCTTCCGGTAGTCGGACGGCAGACGACCGAGAGCGGTATTGATGTCGTCCTTGCCCAGGTCCAGCTGCGTCATCGTTCGGTTGGTCTCCCCGATCAGGGTCTGGATGTCCGGACGTGTCGCCTGCAGCAGCGATGCGAGATCTCCGGTCGCGCCGGCGATCTCGGTGATCGAATTACCGATCGGGCCACTGTCCTTCGCCAATCCACTGACCAACTGCTGGAGCTGATCGATCGTGGTGGAGAACTGATCACCCTTGTCGTTGATCGTGCCGAGTACGTCGTTGAGGTTGGTGATGACGTCCCCGATCAGCTGATCTCGGTCCGCCAACGTGCTGGTGAACGAACTGGTGTTTCCCAGAAGCGAAACCAATGTTCCACCCTGGCCTTGGAGTACTTGGAGCAGGGCCCCGGAGAGGTCGTTGACCTGCTGGGGGTCGAGAGAGCGAAGCAGCGGCTTGAATCCGCCGAGCAGCAGATCCAGATCGAGCGCGGGCGACGTCTGGTCGACTGGAATCGATCCACCTGACGAAAGCGTCTCGGTGGAACCAGCGCCCTCGAGCAGTTCCATGTAGCGGTCGCCCACCAGGTTCTCGTAGCGCACAGTCGCTTTGGTGCTCTTCATCAGTGAGTACTTGGTATCGACGTCGAACTCGACCTCGGCCTGGTTGGAGTCACCGATGGACACTCCGGTGACCGACCCGACCGGAACACCGGCGATACGTACCTTGTCGCCGGACTTGAGTCCCGAGACGTCCGAGAACGTGGCGTGAAATCCGTTGCTGCTGCTGAAGCGCACCTGACTGAAGACGATCGCCAGTCCGGCGAAGATGACCGCCATGACGACGGTGAAAATCAGCAGCTTGACCGTGGTCGGTCTCATCACTTCCCGTCTTCCTGCTCGTAGGAGTCACCGAAGAGATACTGGAAAATGGTCGGCACGGTGACGCGCAGTTCGGTGTTGGGAACGAAAGGCACGTTGCCGGTGTTGGTGACTGCGAACGGGGCATGCCCGTCGACCTTCGGATCGAATTCGGGCAGACCATAACAATTGGGTCCACCGGAGGCCGCGACCTTGGGGAGAGATTGCGGGTTCTGGTACGCCTCGGCGCCGTACATGAAGCTCGCACTCAGCATCAGTGCCGCCTTGTCCCCGGTGCCTGCCAGTGGCTCGAACTTGATCCGGCCGTCGTTCAACCCGACGATGAAGCACGTCAGACCCGACGAGTACTTGTCGAGCAGGGTCGTCGTCGCGGTCAGAGTGTCGAGGGCGGTGGTCAGGTTCTGCTCGTTGTCGGTCAACAACGCGTTGCCGGTGTCCGCGAGGCCGGTGACGTTCAGCAACAGCAGGTCGAGGTTTGCCTGCTCCGCCACGATCGATCCGCTTGCCGCGGTGGCGTTGTCGAGGATGCGCATCAGATCCGGTGCCACGTCGGCGTACAGGTTGGTGACATCGGCGGCGCCGACCAAGTCTTCCTGGAGCTGCGGCAGAACCGGATTCATCTTCTTCAGATAGGTGTCACCGAGCTCGAGAACCTCACCCAGCGACTCGCCGCGCCCGTTGAGTGCAGTGGAGATCGCGCCGAGTGTGGCGTTGAGCTTTTCCGGTTCGATCTTCGCGAGTACGTCCGAAAGATGTTCGAAGACACTGTTGAACTCGACGGTGACGCTGTCCGAGGCGATGACAGCACCCTCCTGGATCGGCTGGGTCGACGGATCGTCGGGAATCACGATGTTGACGTACTTCGCACCGAACACCGTGGTGGTCTTGATTTCCACCCGGGCGTTCGACGGAATCTTCGACATCTGGCCCGGATCCATCGCCAACTTCAGGTTTGCCTGGTCGCCGACGAGGGAGATCGATTCGACGCGGCCGACCTGCACTCCGCGAAGCTTCACCTTGGCATTCGGTTCCATGACCAGGCCTGCACGCGTGGACGTCACGGTGATGGGCGTGCTCTTGGTGAACCCACCCGAGAACATGGTGAGAGCAACGGCGACGATCGCCACGAGTCCGAGGACCAGGCCGGCTGCGGCCAACTTCTTGTGCCATCTGGGTACGGTCATCGCTTGCCCGCCTATCCCGACAGGTTGAAGTTGCCGGACCCGCCGTAGATGGCGAGTGAGATGAGCAGGGTGACCGTGACGACCGCGATCAACGAGGCGCGCACTGCGTTACCCACCGCGACACCGACGCCGACCGGGCCACCGGTTGCGTTGAAGCCGTAGTAGGTGTGGATGAGCATGACGGCCAGCGCCATGACTATCGCCTGGGCGAACGACCACAGTATGTCCGTGGGTATCAGGAAGGTCGTGAAGTAGTGGTCGTACACGCCGCCGGACTGGTTGTAGAGGAACACCGTCGCAAAGCGGCTGGCGACGAACGACGCGATCACCGCCAGGGAGTACAGCGGGATGATCGCGATCATGCCGGCCATGACGCGGGTGCTGACCAGATACGGAATCGACGGGATCGCCATCGTCTCCAGGGCGTCGATCTCTTCGGAGACGCGCATCGCACCGAGCTGCGCGGTGGAGCCGGCGCCGATGGTCGCGGCGAGGCCGATTCCGGCGATGACCGGCGCTGCGATGCGAACGTTGATGAAGGCGGCGAAGAAGCCCGTCAGTGCTTCGACACCGATGTTGCCCAGCGAGCTGTAGCCCTGAACGGCGATGGTGCCACCGGTGAACAGCGTCAGGAATCCGACGATCACGACGGTGCCACCGATGACGGCGAGAGCACCGGTGCCCATGCTGATCTCGGCGATCAGTCGCAGAGTTTCACGCGGATAACGCATCAGCGCCTTGGGAGCGTGACCGAGAGCCTTCGCGAAGAACAGCGCTTGATCACCGATGCTGTCGATACTGCGAGAGATCGAGCCGATCTGTCGACGTGTGCGCGGGAAGCGTCCCGCTGCGGCCAACGCCATCAGATCTCCTCCCGTCCGTCGTTCGTCGTTCTGTCCACTTCGATCTCTCCGACTGCCGTGTGCCTCATCCGGCCGTCAACTTGATACCGATGGTCGTGATGAGCACGTTGACGACGAAGAGCGCCATGAACGCGAACACGACGGTCTGGTTGACCGCGTCACCGACGCTCTTGGCGCCGCCCTTGACGTTGAGTCCGAGGTAGGCCGCAACCAGGCCGGCGATCATGCCGAACAGTCCTGCTTTGACCATGGAGAGCATGAGCTCACCGAATCCGGTGAGCAGTGTGATGCCGTTGACGAAGGCGCCGGGATTCACGTCCTGGATGAACACAGAAAAGACGAAACCGCCGAGGATGCCGATGGTGCAGACCAGTCCGTTGAGGAGCAGCGCCACTCCCGTCGACGCGAGCACCCGGGGAACGACCAACCGGTGGATCGGATTGATACCGAGCACCTTCATGGCGTCGATCTCTTCGCGAATGGTTCTGGCCGAGAGGTCCGCGCAGATGGCGGTTGCGCCGGCGCCGGCGACGATCAGCACGGTGACGATGGGGCCGACCTGTGTGACGGTACCGAGCGCAGCTCCGGCACCACTGAGGTCGGCTGCACCGATCTCGCGCAAGAGAATGTTGATGGTGAAACTGACCAGCACCGTGAACGGGATTGCGACCAGCACCGTCGGCACCATCGAGACTCGCGCCACGAACCAGGCCTGATCGATGAACTCTTGACGCTGGAAGGGGCGGGAGAAGACTGCCCTCAAGGTTTGGGCGGACATCTGAAAGAAGCCACCGACCGCTCGTAATGGCACCTCGACGAGGTCTACCATTCGCCCTCCTCGTCCTTGGTTGCCGCAGTACTGTCTGTTCTCATAGTCCAGCCCCCGACAGCTTGTGACTCAGGTCATATTAACTAGAACGTGTTCACCTGTCAAAAACAAGTGTCCAACTCTAAGAAGTAGCCTCACGGCGCCGATCCGAAACCCGAAGGTTCGGACCATGGGAAGCATCCCTATTCGGTGGGATTTTCGCCGAAATATCCTGGAAATTAATACTTTTGAATGATCTGCGCTTATCGGCGCCGGATCGAGACCCTGCTGCCGTGCCAGCCTTGACCGGGCACGTCGATCGAATATCGCATCGTTCACAGGAATGCAAAATTGGAACACAGTCTAGTTTTTTCGAGACCGTTGGTCTCGTTGTAGAACGCAGGCAGAGTGCCGCGCCCACCGACTCGTGAACACGCTATTTCTACCAGGAAGTGGACACGTAGACCGTCTAAGTGTGAACAACGGTTCTACGTGTCGCGCACCCGAGAATCAGCCCCGTCGATCAGCCCAACGCGCGCAGGGCCGCCGATGCCGAGAACATCTTTGCCGGGTCACGGTCGGCGAAGTAGTCACCCATCACCGCGGACAGCGTTTCCGGCGACCAGGAATCTCCCTCTGCGTCGAACCGCTGCTCGACGACGGGCGCCGCCATCAGCGCAACCATCGGTCCGTACACCACGAATACCTGACCGTTGACGGCGTCGGCCGCCGGTGACGCCAGATACGAGACGAGCGACGCCACATGCTCGGGCGAGAGTGGATCGATGCCGTCCGCCGGCGCGTCGCCGAACACACCTTCGGTCATCGACGTCCGTGCCCGCGGGCAGATCGCGTTGGCCCGAACGCCGTAGCGCGAGAGCCCACGTGCGGCCGACAACGTCAGCGCCGTGATTCCGGCTTTTGCAGCGCCGTAGTTGGGCTGCCCTTCCGGTCCGAGAAGGCCCGCCTCCGAAGAAGTGTTGACGATGCGCCCGTACACCGGCGCCCCGGCTTCCTTGGATTTCGCCCGCCAGTAGGCAGCGGCGTTGCGGCACAGGAGGAAATGGCCGCGAAGATGAACTTCGAGTACCAGATCCCAGTCTTCGTCGGACATGTTGAACAGCATCCGGTCGCGCACGACGCCGGCATTGTTGACGACAATATCGACACTGCCGAACTGCCCCTGCGCTGCTTCCATCAGTGCGTCGGCGGTAGAACGCTCACCGACGTTGCCTGCCACGAATTCGACTTTGGCGCCGAGACCGCGGATCTCCTCGAGCGTTGCTTCGACGGCCTCGTTCGGGGCCAGATCGTTGACGACCAACGACGCACCGGCCTTCGCCAGACCGATGGCCTCGAACTTTCCGAGCCCCGATCCGGCACCGGTCACGATGGCGACCTTGCCTTCGAGACTGGTTTCTGGGCTGTTCACAGCATTCATCGAAGCGCTCTCCCGGTTCTCTGCGGTCGTGTGTCGAGTTACCCGGCTCGATTGCCGTGACCCACGAGTTCGCAACTTTAGAACGTGTTCTTGTTTTGGGCAACCATCGTCACGGATGTTCGGTCAGCGCCGCACGCGGGCACTGAGCGATCGCGGAACGGACATCTTCCCAGCGATCCTCCGGCGGACGCACGGAACTGATCACGAGCTCCTCGTTGTCGTCGAGGTCGAAAATATCGGGTGCGATCCCTACACACACACCGTTTGCCTCGCAACGGTCCAGATCAACCCTGACCTCCATGGCGATTCCTCTTCTCTACTCACTACTACTGGCGCGAACACGGATACGAAACGAGTGCCGCAGGGCTGTGCCGCACACCGTTCCTGGCGATAACACTAGAACCTGTTTCAGTCGTGTGCAATGATTCGAAAAAGTACCGAGAACGGACGTCGAACGATCCGCCGGAGACGGCGAGAGCGTCCCTTGTCGCCGATGTACGCATCGATAGAACCTGTGTCAATCGAATGGTTGGCGCTTTGATTCGTATCTCTATGGAGAGGTAACCATGCACATCACCTACACCCCTGAGCAGCAACAGCTCCAGGAGGAGTTGCGTGCCTACTTCGCACAACTGATGACTCCCGAGCGGCGTGAAGCACTCGCTGCCACGACGGGTGAGTACGGCGAAGGCAATGTGTACCGCGAAGTCGTCGCGCAGATGGGCCAGGACGGCTGGCTCACGCTGGGTTGGCCGAAAGAGTACGGCGGACAGGAACGCTCCGCGATGGACCAGCTGATCTTCACCGACGAAGCTGCCATTGCCGGTGCGCCCGTGCCGTTCCTGACGATCAATTCCGTAGCGCCGACAATCATGCATTTCGGTACGGACGAGCAGAAGGCCTTCTTCCTGCCCAAGATCTCCCGCGGTGAGCTCCACTTCGCGATCGGCTACTCCGAGCCCGAGGCCGGCACCGACCTGGCGTCTCTGCGCACGTCGGCCGTCCGTGACGGTGACGATTACGTCATCAACGGGCAGAAGATGTGGACGAGCCTGATCCAGTACGCCGATTACGTGTGGTTGGCGTGCCGCACCGATCCGGAAGCCAAGAAGCACAAGGGAATCAGCATGCTGATCGTCCCGACCACCGCAGAAGGCTTCTCCTACACCCCGGTTCACACCATGGCCGGCCCCGACACCAGCGCCACTTACTACCAGGACGTACGGGTCCCGGCGTCGTCGATAGTCGGCCAGGAACACGGCGGCTGGGCACTGATCACCAATCAGCTCAACCACGAGCGTGTTGCCCTCACCTCGGCCGGACCGATTCTGACCGCGCAGCGTGAGGTCCGCGAGTGGGCACAGAACACCAAGCTGCCCGACGGCCGACGCATGATCGACCAGGAATGGGTGCAGATCAATCTGGCTCGCGTGCATGCCAAGGCCGAGTACCTGAAGTTGATGAACTGGGAAATCGCCTCCGCAACCGATCACGCTCCAGGTCCCGAAGCGGCGTCGGCCAACAAGGTGTTCGGTACCGAATTCGCCACCGAGGCTTACCGCTTGCTGATGGAGATCCTCGGATCCTCCGCCACGATCAGGCAGAACTCCCCCGGCGCTCTTCTACGCGGACGCATCGAACGCATGCATCGTTCTTCGCTGATCCTGACGTTCGGCGGCGGTACCAACGAAGTGCAACGCGACATCATCGGCATGACAGCTCTGCGGCTTCCCGCATCGAAGCGATAAGGACCAACGATCATGGAATTCACCCTTACCGAGGCCCAGCAGGACCTGTCCGGACTGACACGATCCGTCGTCACCGAACTGGTCACCAACGACCGCCTTCGTGAACTCGACGCCGCCGAAGACCGTTTCGACGCCCTCTTGTGGAACGCTCTGGCTTCGGCCGGCGTTCTCGGCGCGGCCCTTCCGGAATCGGTGGGCGGCGACGGATTCGGTGTCCTCGAGCAGTGCAGCATCCTGGCCGAACTCGGCCGCGGCGTCGCAGCTGTTCCGTTCCTGACGTCCATCGTCGGGTCCGCCGCAGCGATAGCCGAATTCGGCTCGGACAAGCAGCGCGACGACTGGGCAAGCGCTGCCGCTGCCGGTGAGAAGATACTCACCGCGGCCCTCGCCGAGGAATACAACGACGACCCGGCACACCCGATCACGCGTGCCGAGAAGACCGCCGATGGTTGGCGCATCGACGGAGCAAAGATCACCGTCGACAGTGCTCCGCTCGCAGATCTGTTCCTCGTCCCCGCCATCACCGAGGACGGTGTCGCGGTCTTCCTCGTCGAACCGTCGGACGCGGGCGTGAGCATTACCAGGCAATCGACCACGGATTTCTCGAGTGCGGCCCTGGTCGAGTTCGATTCGGTGCAGATCCCGGCCGATCGTGTTCTCGGCTCGGTTGCCCAAGGATCCGACATCGCGGCGTGGATCGTCGAACGAATTCAGCTCGGTTCCAGCGCCTACCAGTACGGGGTGCTCGATCAAGCGCTGAAGCTGACCGCCGAATACGCCACCGAGCGTGTGCAGTTCGGCCGTCCGATCGGTAGTTTCCAGGCCGTGGCCCAGCGCCTCGCCGACGGATACATCGACGTCAAGGGCGTTCGCCTGACTCTCTGGGCCGCAGCGTGGCGTCTGAGCGAAGGACTTCCGTCCGACGGGGCCGTGCAGACGGCCAAGTTCTGGGCTGCAGATGCGGGACACCGCGTCGGGCACACCGCTGTTCACGTTCACGGCGGTGTTGGTCTGGACGAGGACCATCCGGTTCACCGCTACTTCCTCGCGGCCAAGCATCACGAGTTCCTGCTCGGCAACGCAACAGATCAGCTTCGCGCACTGGGTAAGGAACTTGCCGCAGTTCCTGCCTGAGTGCGTCCCACCGAGTGGAAATCCATGACCTGGTCCGAGACGAATCGATGATGATGCAGCTATGAGTCAGAGCCCCACTGTTTCCGATCTACTCCTCGGAGTCAGCGAGATCGACGACCGCGGTATCCGTTTCGAGGACCAGGTCATCACCTGGCGCGAGCACATTCAAGGCTCGTTCGATCGAGCAGCGCTGCTGGACACGCTGCTCGATCGAACGCGCCCCCGGCATTTCGGTCTTCTGATGGAGAACGTCCCCGAATTCTCACTACTGCTCGGCGCAGCATCGTTCTCGGGTTCGGTTGCTGCCGGACTGAACACGACCAGGCGCGGCCCGGCATTGGCGCGAGACATCCAACTCTCCGACTGCCAGGTCATCTTCACCGAGAACAACCAGGCACATCTACTCGACGACGTCGATCTCGGTGACGTCCGGGTGATCAACGTGGATTCTCCGGCCTGGACGCAATTGTTGGCGCCCTTCGCCGATACGCCGACCTACGCGTCGACGGCGCAGCCCGACGATCTGTTGATGCTCATTTTCACTTCCGGTACAAGCGGTGATCCCAAAGCGGTTCGGTGCACGCACCACAAGTTGGCCTCTCCCGGAGTCATGCTTGCCGATCGTTTCGGGCTCGGCGCCGACGACGTCGTCTACATGGCGATGCCCATGTTCCATTCCAACGCCATGATGGCGGCGTGGACGGTCGCGCTGCACGCTCGTGCGGGAATTGCCATGCGCCGCAAGTTCTCCGCTTCGGGCTTTCTGCCCGACGTTCACAAGTACGGAATCACGTACTCCAACTACGTCGGAAAGCCGTTGTCCTTCATCGCTTCCACCCCCGAGGTGCCGAACGAGCGGGAGAACACCTTGAAGATCATGTACGGCAACGAGGGTTCGGCGCCCGCCGTCGCCACCTTCGTCCGGCGCTTCGATGCCCGCGTCATCGACGGGTTCGGTTCCACCGAGGGCGGCATTTCGATTTCCGCGGCGCCGGTGCCGCGGACCGGCGCCCTCGGACTTCTCCCGGACGGGGTCAAGATCCTCGATCCCGAGACCGGAGCCCCATGCCCGCCTGCAGTCTTCGACGCTGACGGCCGGATCACCAATGCCGACGAGGCAACCGGTGAACTGGTCAACGTCACCGGCCCAGGCACATTCGCCGGGTACTACAAGAACCCGGAAGCCGACGCCGAGCGAATGCGCAACGGCCAGTACTGGAGCGGCGATCTGGCGTACACCGATGTCGACGGCTACGTCTACTTCGCGGGACGCAGTTCCGGTTGGCTACGAGTGGACGGCGAGAACATCGGCGCCGCACCCATCGAACGCTCGCTCGTCGGTTACCCGGGCTTCGCGCAGGTGTCCGTGTACGCAGTCCCCGACAGCGATGTCGGCGACCGCGTCATGGCGTCGGTGATTCCGGTCGGCGACGTCGACAACTTCGACCCGGCAGCCGTAGCCGAATACATCGATTCCCGGCCGGAACTCGGGCCGAAGCAGAAACCGACCTTGATCCGCGTGTGCAGTGAGTTCCCGAGAACGGCGACGTTCAAGGTGGTCACTCGAACGCAGAGCGCCGAACGATGGAACACATCCGATCCGGTGTGGATCCGCCGGCGCGGAGAATCCGACTTCCAATTACTCACTCCCGAAATGGCACTCGGCCTCGAGAAGACGCGAGAGCCCGTCTAGCCCGATATCTCAGTAGTGCTGAGCAAGCGGTTTGTGCGCAGACACCGTTTTGTAGAACTCGGTGAGCCGAAGCTGTGATGCCGCTGCATCGTCGATCACCACCGTCGCGTGTGGATGCAGTTGGAGAACCGATGCCGGGCACACCGCGGCCAGAGGCCCCTCGACGGCAGCGGCAATCGCAGCGGCCTTGTGCTCGCCGGTCGCGATCATCACCAGATGATTTGCTTCGCAGATAGTTCCGAGGCCCTGGGTGATCACATGCCGTGGTACCTCGTCCGGACTCTCGAAGAATCGGGCGTTGTCGGTTCGAGTCTGTTCCGTCAGCGTCTTGACCCGGGTCCTCGAATTCAGCGAGGACGTCGGTTCGTTGAAACCGATGTGACCGTTGCCGCCGATGCCCAGAAGTTGTACGTCCACCGGACCATTCGACGCAATCGCCCGGTCGTAGGCTGCCGCGGCGGCAAATGGATCCGGCGCGGTGCCGTCGGGGCTGAATACCCTTGCCGCGTCCAGGTCCAGGTGATTCACCAACTCGGTGCGGATCACCTGGGCATACGACTCCGGGTGGCCTTCCGGCAGGCCGACGTATTCGTCCAACAGGAACGCCTGCACGCCGGCAAAACTCAACCCGTCCTCGCGGTGACGGCGCGCGAGTTCGCGGTAGACAGAGAGCGGTGAAGACCCCGTCGCCAGGCCCAAAGTCCTTGAACCTGAATGCACCGCGTGTTCGAAGATGTCGGCAACAACGGTGCCGGCCGCATCCGCACTGTCGACAATGACAATTTCCATCGGTTGATTCCTCAGCTTTCGGTGTAGTTCATGAGCCAGTTCCCAGCGGCCATGACGGCGCGGGTTTCGAGTTCTGGACCGGTGACGATCAGATCGGCGCGGCAACCCGGCACGAGATCGCCGACCATTCCGGCCAGCCCCATCAGCGAAGCAGGCGTTGCCGTCGCTGCGATGACAGCCGAAAGCAGATCGACGCCGGCGTGATTGACAGCCCGGCGGACTATGTCCATCAACCGACTCGTCCCGCCGGCAATGGCCGTTTCCCCCTGGCCGGCCAATCGCGCCACGCCACCGACCACGTCGACGTCGAGAGGCCCGAGCGGGTAACGGCCGTCGGGCATTCCGGCGGCAGCCATCGCGTCGGAGACCAACGCGATCTGATGCGGACCGACAAGATCGAACACCGTCGCTACCGTCTCGTCGGCCAGATGTACTCCGTCCCCGACCAACTCGACCACCATCTGTCCTTTCGCAGCCGCGGCAAGACATGCCGCCACTGCGCCGGGAGCACGGTGATGCATCGGCGCCATACCGTTGAACAGGTGAGTGGCACTGAGCGGTGCATGCGCCGAGTGTGCGATCGAACGTGTCGCAATCGGGTTGGACGCATCGGTGTGTCCGATACTCACGACGGCACCGTGACGCTCCAGCAATGAGGCAAGTTCGTCGAAGTGTGCTGTCTCCGGAGCGATCGTCATCGAGCGAATGCGCCCACGGCCGGCTTCGAGCAGCGACTCGAGCAGAGCCGGGTCGCCGTCGAGAATGCTGTCGGGATCCTGGGCGCCACAACGAAGTACCGAAAGGAATGGACCTTCCAGGTGAATTCCGACCAGCGTGCCCTCGTCCACCAGTCCTGCCAGGAGCTCGATGCGACTGCGCAGGATCTGCGGCGGCGCGGAGACGAGCGAGCCGATCACCGAGGTCGTGCCGTTCGTCCGATGGTGATCGGCAGCCACGGTGGATCCGAACTCGTCTGCCTCGGGGAAACCGAATCCGCCGGCGCCGTGGCAGTGAACGTCGACCAAACCCGGAATGATCGTTGTTCCCGCAGCTGCCCGTTCGGGTAACGGGTCGGTTCGCTGCGACGCGGGTCCGGCCCACACCACACGATCACCCGAGATCTCGACAACCCCGTCCGAGAGCAATCGACCACCGGTCACCAATTGTCCACGCAGAATTTGTCCACGAAGTGTCACGACATCACCTGCGGTACAACGGGAACTTCGGCATCCGCGATCGACAACTCACGGAGCACGGCGTCCGCGAGCACGTAGTGCCCTTGTTCGTTCGGATGGAACGCGTCAGCCAGGAGAGCCGGCGGTGGACCCTCGGGAGAATCGGCCGTCCACTGCGCGTAGTGGTCGACGAACACCGCACGCGTCGAGGCGGCAACCTGCCGCACGACCTCGACGTACTGAACCAATCCCGCTCTGGTGGGCGCATTCTCGACGTCGATCGGTGGCGGCGTCTGCAGGATCGGCACCGCACCGATCGCTCGCGTCCGGAAAATCATGTCCGAGAGGTCGTCTCGAAACCGCTCCAGTCCTTCTTCGCCATTCAATGCGTCATTCGTACCGAGCATGATCAACACCACCGAGGGTTCGAACACTTCGATGCGGTGTGCGAAACCTGCACGCACATCGGAGGATCGATTGCCGCTCACCCCGGTGTTGACAAGGACGTGGTTGAACAAGGAAAGTTCACCACGGACGCGCTCGGCGCAGTGTTCGACGTAACTTCGATGACCGTCGGTGTGCGTCAATCCCTGAGTGATGCTGTCGCCGGTGAAGACCCACCGGATCGGCGTCGACGAGTCTACGAGCAAAGTCTCCAGTCGAATCCGTTCAGCAGTCTTGGACTTCAAAGCCTTCGACGTCGGGGTCACACCCTCTGCCCTTCGGCGCCCGATACTGCGGCTGCAAATTTCGACGTGATGAACGCCGGATCCGTGATTGCGGTTCCGACAACCACCGAGTCTGCACCCAGGGCGATGGCGCGTGCCGCATCCTCCGGGCTGTGGTATCGCCCCTCGGCGATGAGGACTACATCTGGAAGTGCCTGCCGCAGTTCCGAGATCAGCTCCAGATCCGGGCCGGCCAGGCGTCGGCTGTTCTCGGTATATCCCGCCAGTGTGCTGGAGATGATGTCGGCGCCCGCCGCGGCGGCAGCGATGCCGTCCTCGAGTGTTCCACAATCAGCCATGACGAGGCCGCCGCGATCATGGACCGCGTCGACGGTGTCGGCAAAGGTCAGCCCGTCCGGACGAGGTCGCAGGGTGGCGTCGGCAGCCACGATCTGCGCACCCGAATCCACGACTTCGAGGGCTGATTCCCTTGTCGGCGTGATGAACACGCCCTCCGAGCCGATCTTCGTCAAACCGATCACCGGTACCTTCACTGCCGACACGACTGCGGCGACATCCGGGGTTCCGCCCACACCGCCGCAGCGGATCGCCACTGCACCGCCGTCGACCGCGGCGCGGGCCATCCTCTCGATGGTCCCGGTGTCGCGCAAGGCATGGCCGTGTCCGGCCTGACAGGACACGATCAGCTTCCCGCTGATGATGGTGAGCAGTTCTTCGACAGTCACGGTGTTACCTCGATTCGTGTTGCGGCGGCCAGGAGCGCAGCTCCGACGAGCGGCGCATCGGTGCCCAAACGGGCAGGAAGAATGGCGGTTTCGGCAATGGGACCCATCGCTTCCACCCGGAAAGCGGACGTCAGCGGCGACAAGAGGTCGGCTCCGATCTGGGCTGCGCCGCCGCCGATGACGATCACCTCGGGATCGAATGCGGTGGCGACGCCGGCCAGGACTCGGCCGAGCAGAGTACCGGCGTCGGTGACCACGGCACGGGCGATCGGGTCGCCGGAGCGCATGAGTGCCACCACCTTCTGCAACGGTTGAGTGGGCACACCCGCCCGCGCTGCGTACTCGGCCTCCATCGCCGGGCCAGAGGCGACTGCCTCGAGGTGATCGGTTCTACCGCAACCGCAACCTATCGCCCCGGAGACCGGAACCAGCAGATGCGCGAGCTCGCCGGCTGTTCCGTGGGCGCCGTGATACAGCTGTCCGCCCACGGTCAACGCGCCACCGATTCCAGTACCGATCGAGACGAACAGTGCAGAGCTTCGACCGCGACCGGCGCCGATCATGTTCTCGCCGTGGGCCATCGCGCGCACGTCGTTGTCCACCGTCACCGGTAGACCCGAGTGCGCCTCGAGTTCCCCGCGAACCTCGGCGCCACTCCATCCGGACAGAATGTCGGAGGCGAAGACGACGCGGCCACGCACCAGATCGATGATTCCCGGTGCACCGACTCCGATTCCGGCTACCGGGTGATCCGCCCTCAAACGGTCGACCAACGCGGTGGCGGTCTCGAGAACAGCCTCCCTACCGGCCGTCGGTGTTGCCGCACGAACGGTGTCGATCACGTATCCGTCGGACGTCACCATCGCGGCAGCCACTTTGGTGCCGCCGATGTCGATGCCGATCCATCGCTTCTGCCCAGATGTCATGTCAGAGGAGCCCGGCCTGTTCCAGAACGACCTTGATCGTTGCGGTCTCGGACTCGTCGAGCGAGAGCATCGGGGCGCACATCGTGTTGCCGGTGATGACGCCGCGCAGGGCCAGAGCCGTCTTGAATGCGCCCAGACCCGCGGCACCGGCACTGACGCGACCCGGTGTCGGTGCCTCGACGATGGAGAACAGATCGGTGAGTCGATCCTGCTCGGCCTTCGCCGCCGCCCAGTTTCCTGCCTGCGCAGCGCGCCACAGTCGCACGTAACCGTGCGGGTCCACGTTCGCCAGGCCGGGCACAGCGCCCGAAGCACCCATCAGCAGGCATCCGTCGACGACTACCTCGTGCCCGGTGAAGACGGCGAAGTTTTCGAGCCCGGCCGACTGACGGAGCAACATACGGAAACTGACGTCGTCGCCGCTCGAATCCTTCACGCCGGCGATGACTCCCTCGCGACCGAGCTCGACCAGCATTGCCGGGCTGAGCTTGCTGTGGACACGAACCGGGACGTCGTAGGCGAACAACGGAAGATCCACTGCGGCGTGGATGGAGCGAAAATGCGTTGCCGTCTCGGCTGCGTCGGTGATCGCGTAGAACGGCGCCGTCGCGACGATGGCATCCGCACCCGCTTCGCGCGCCTGCTCGGCGACGGCGATGACCCGGTTGGTGGTCATGTCGTTCACGCCGACGAGGACCGGTACCTGGCCGCCGACGTGACCGATGGCCGTCTGCACCACCTGGGCGCGCTGAGCGTCGGTGAGGTAACCGACCTCACCCGAGGAACCGAGGACGAACAAGCCGTCGACTCCGGCTTCGATCTGCAGTGAGAGCAGGCGTTCGAGCGACGTGGTGTCGACCTCGCCCTCGAGCGTCAGTGGTGTGACGATCGGCGGGACGATTCCGCTGAAGGTGGTGGTTTCCGTGCTCATGGGGTCTCCATATGTTGGTTGTCGGATTGAGTTGTGGGTGCGGCTGTCAGGGAGAAACGGAGACCGGCTGACCGCTCGAGGCGGACAGATAGGCAGCATCGATCACGCGCATCGACGCGCGGGCGTCTGCCACGGTGTAGTCGGGTTCGGTCCGTGTGGGAAGTCGATCGAGCACGTGAGAGAGAAAGCTCGACACCGCGTTGTCCGAACCGAAGCCGCCGATGGGTAGTGCGGTCACGTCTCCCGAGGATGCGAAGTGGGTCACCGCGGGCTTGTCGTCGTCGGAACTCGCGTATCCGTGGGAGCCGAGGACCCGAACCGTCGCGGTATTCGCGCCGAAACCCGGTGCTGCGGGGATTCTTCCGACGGTCACCGTCGCGGTGACGCCGTTTTCCAGGGCGAGCGAGATCAACGCCGTGTCTTCGACTCCGAACTGCTGGTGGGCCCCGCCGTAGAGTGTGCTCGTCTCGGCGTACACCTCGGTGACGTCCAGGCCGGTGAGGTATCTGAGGTAGTCGGCGGCGTAACCGGCGAAGTTCACTACTTCTCCCCCACCGGAAAGCGCGGGATCCACCACCAGTTCGGGACGCTCGACGGACGTCGCGAAATGTGTTCCGCTTGCCAGGAACTCGATGTCCACGTGGCGCGGCAGTCCGAGGTTTCCGGCATCGATCCAGCGGCGCAGTCGCCGGAGCGCAGGTGAATGAGTGCGGTTCACCACCGTACAGATTCGCCCGTTCGACCGTGCCGCTTCCTCGACCGCCGCGGCCTCCGACTCGTCGATACCCACCGGCTTGTCCACCAGGACGTCGAGTCCCGCGTTCAGTGCGGCAATCGCAAGCCGTGCATGCCTGGTCGGCTCACTGCAGATGATCGCCAGGTCTATCCGTTCGGGGTCGAGCAGCTCGCCGAGTTCGTCGATCCACTCGATGTCTGCGGCCTTTGCCATCGCGATTCCGTCCTCACGAATCCAATCGGTGACCGAGGATTCGTCGGAGGCCCCGATCAAGCTCACTCGAGGATCGGAGCGCAACAGGTCCGCATAGGAGCCGGCATGCCTTACGCCGCTGACAAATCCGACGCGGATCGAACCGGTGCCGGTCATTGGTGTTCTCCGATCGAGATCGCGCGGCCGGTGTCGAGTGACTGTTGTGCAGCGATGGCAGTCGCGAGAGCTGCACGTACCTGCCAGTTCTCGACTATCGGGGTCGCGGAACCGTCGAGAGTGGCGATCCAGTGGCGCATCTGATGCGCCATCGCATCTTCGATCGACGACGGCGGCGCGTTTGTCGTATCCGTCATCAGTCCCGGGTCGTCGCCGGTGTCGTGCGCGAGCGTGCCGGATGTCCCCGACACCACGATCCGGCGCACCATCTTTCCCGATTGCGGCAGTGCGTAAGCCAATTCGATGAGCGCCAGCGATCCGTCCTCGAAGCGAACGGTCAGATGGAAGCTGTCGTGCACGGGCATCCCCGCCGCGAAGGTGGGGAAACTACGAGCGAACACACGGATCGCACGACGACCGATCAGCCACGTCACCAGATCGAGAGCGTGGGTTCCGTTGTGAACGGGGTGACCACCCGAGCGTTCCTTGTCGTGTTGCCAGCCTCGCCAGCCCCCTGGCCAGACGTGGCCGGTGTACCAACTGAGGTGGATCAACCGGGGGTCGCCGATGGCGCCTTGTGCAACCGAGTTTCCGATCGAGGTGATCGACGGCTGGAATCGTACGGTCTGTCCGACCATCAGTGAGGCGCCGCCACCTTCGGTGGCCTCGACCATCGCGTCGAAGTCCGCGACTGTCAGCGCGGCCGGCTTCTCCACGTGCACATGCTTTCCCGCGCGGCCTGCGGCTATCGTCACGGGCGCGTGGTCCGGAGTGGCCCCGACGACGTTGACCGCGTGCACGCTCGGGTCTGCGAGAATCTTCGCCAGATCGGTACTGGCCTTCGCGCCCGGCGCCAATGCCGCAACCGATGCGGCACGGTCCAAGTCACTGCCGAATACGTAGACGACTTCGACCGACGGGATGCGCGCCAAAGCGCTGACGTGGTCCCGCGCGATTGCGCCGCTGCCGATGACGGCTACACGCACGGTCACTTCGCACTTCCCGACAGCGCCGCCGGTTCCCCGCCACCGAGTCGCACCTGCTCGGCGACGACGAGTGCGCGTTCACGTGCGTATGTCAACGGTGAGCCGGAGTCAGCCTTGCCGTCGAGAACTGCTGCCATCTCGTCGATTTCGTGGCGAATCGCAGCCTGCATCCACAGCGAGGATCCTCCGTTCCCCGAGTTGTACTTCTGCGTCCTGCTCGCAGAGTCGATCAACGATTGGTTCTCGGCGTCGACGTCGAAGATCTGCCACGACTCTTCGACCCGTCCCCCGCGCAGTCGGCTGACCCGGCCGGTGTGGAAGTCCGCGTGGACCGAGCCTTCGGCGGCATCGACCGTCAGCTCCCACGAAGAAGTGTGTGAACGCGTCGAGATGGTGTGCCTGCCGATCGCGCCGCCGGCGAACGACACCACTGTGTTGCGGAAGCCGTCGTCTGCGGTGGCGATGCTCGACACGGCAGTCACCTCGCCGCCGAGCCAGCACATCAGGTCCAGTTCGTGAATCTCGTGAGTCAGTTCTCCACCCGTTCGGCTCTTGTCGAGCTTCCACCACTGTGGATCTGCGCCGTCGGTGTCGATCCAGCGTGAGCGAGACGTTTCGATCGCAGCGACCTCGCCGAGCTCCCCCGACGCCAGCAGGTCCGCCAGACGTCGTACACCCGGCATCATCCGCATGATGTGCCCGACCATCAACGGCGAACCGCTCGCGTCGGCGCTCGCGATCATGTTCTGCGCATCGACCAGTTCGACGGCAAGTGGCTTCTCGACAAAAACTGCCTTGCCGTGTTCGAGTGCCGCGATGGCAGGTTCGGCGTGCGCGTGATTGGGCGTCGCGACGACAACGAGGGCCAACTCCGGGTGAGCGGCCACCGCGTCGTGATCGTCTGTCGGGGTTGCCGAGAACTCTGCGGCGACGTCCTTGGCCCGCTCGAAGTCACGGTCGCACAGCATCGCCAGTTCGAAACGTGGATGGGCAGCCAGCTCGCGAGCGAGGGAACTACCGAAGAATCCGCAACCGACCACACCGACTTTGTATCGGGTCATGAAGTCTCCAAAGATTGGATGAGGGATGTCCTATGTTATACGGCCAGCGTCATCGGTCGTCAATTCGACGTCGGTAACGCAGTCTTCATCTATGCAGGTGAGCGCACTATTTTTGGTTCAAAACCGGCGAAACGTCCAAGTTCAGCGCCGCCAGTTCCGAAGATTCTCTAGACGCTTTCTGATCCACAATGTAAGTTACGCAACATCGGACGTCGAACATAGGACATCCCCTATCCACTCCCTTGATGTCCCGCTCCCCGCCTTGGAGGCCGCCTTGAAGAACGAACGACCGCTGAGCTCCGCGTTCACACGCCGAGACCTGTTCCGGTACACCGGGCTATTGGGAGCTGCAGCAGGTATCACCGCGACTCTCGCGGCCTGTGGCGGCGGCCCGTCGTCGACCTCGGTTGTCGGCGGTTCCGCGAGCACCGGCGATCTGACCACCGCCATCGGATACGGCAACGACCAGAGCTTCGACCCGATGCAGACTGCATCCGGTTTCCTCATGGCAGCGATCAACCACGTCTACGAGGGACTGCTCGAAAACGATCCAGGCACCGGTGAGACGTATGCGGCGCTCGCACAGGCCGTCCCGACCGACGCCACCGCCTCGAGCTGGACCATGAAAATCCGCGAGGGAGCAACCTGGCACGACGGCACTCCGGTCACCTCGGACGACGTCGTCTTCACCTTCGATCGCATCCTCGATCCACAGCAGAACGTACTGATCCGCTCCTTCTTCTCCTCCTGGTTGCAGTCCGTCACCAAGGTCGACGACCAAACGGTGACCCTGAACTTCAACTACCCGTTCAGCGCTGCCGCACAGCGTCTCTCGATCGCCAAGATCATGCCCAAGCACGTCTTCGACGGCCACTGGGACGAGGCCAAGTCCGGAGCGCTGGTCGTCGGTTCCGGTCCGTACAAGCTCAAGAGCCACACCCCCAAGAGCAACACAGCTTTCGAGGCGTTCGAGGCGTACAACGGGCCGCGTCCGGCCAACTTCGCGACCATGAACTGGCTCTCCATCGTCGACACCTCCTCACGCATCGCGCGCGTCTCGGGCAACAATGCCGGTGCACAACTCGCCGACAACATCCCCGTCGCCAACGTCCCCACCCTCACCTCCGGTGGGCGCACCGTCGAGGGCAACCCGGGCATGAACCTCATGTACCTGCTCTTCGACACCACTCAGGCACCGTTCGACGACGTTCGTGTTCGCCAGGCGATGTTCTATGCGATCAACACCCCGAAGATGATCGAGATCGCCCTCGGCGGCAAGGCAGCACCGGCCACGAGCTACCTGTACGAGCGCAACCCCGACTACGCGCGAGCGTCCACTGTCTACTCGTACGATCCGGACAAGGCCCGCTCGCTCCTCACTGCCGCCGGTGTCAGTGGCCTCGACCTGACGCTGCTCTCCACCAACGTCAGCTGGTTGGCCGACTGCTTGCCGACCATCAAAGAGTCTTGGGACGCAGTCGGATTCAACACGACGCTCGAACCGCAGGACACCAGCGCCATGGTGAGCAAGCTCAACAGCGGCCAGAAGTTCCAGATCGCTGCGGGTACGTCCAACCCACAGGCATTCGGCAGCGACGTCGACCTCCTCGTGCGCTACACGTACAGCAAGGGCGGCCTGTGGACGAAGACCTACGCCAAGTGGGACGACACCCCCGAGGCACAGAAGATCTACGCCACCATGGACGAGGCCACCCGCGAGACAGACCCGGCAAAGCGCAGCACCCTTGTGCAGTCGTACCTGAACCAGATCGCCGAAAACGCTGTCTACTACCCGGTTCTCCATCAGGAACTCCTGACTGCGTGGGATCCGAAGAAGATCGCCGACGTCACTCCGCTGCCGTACCCCGGCGTCAACCTGCTTCAGGCGAAGCCGGCCTGATACCCGCCCGCTCGGCCGTTTCCCACAACTGAGAGATTCCCCGATGGCAAGAGTCCTCCCCATGCTGATCAGGCGATTACTGATACTGATCCCCCTGATCCTCGGCATCATCGCGTTCGTCTTCATCGTGATGCAGTTCGCGCCCACCGATCCCGCAACGGCGGCGTTCAACGGCGGCAACCCGACTGCGGAACAGTTGCAGCAGTTCAAGGAAGAGAACGGACTGCTCGATCCGCTTCCGCTGCAATACGTTCACTTCGTGACCGATCTGGTCAGCGGCAATATGGGTGACAGTCTGATTTCCGGTACCCCGGTGTTGGACTCGATCTCCACCGCTCTGCCACTGACCATTCAGCTCACGGTTCTCGGACTGGTGATCGCCATCGTGCTCTCGCTGATCTTCGGTGTCACCAGCGCACTGTTCCGCGATCGTTGGCCGGATCAGGTCATCCGAGTGATCTCCCTCGGTGGTGTGGCAGCACCGTCATTCTGGTTGGCACTGCTGATGATTCAGTATCTGGCCGTCCAACTCGGATGGTTCCCCACCGGTGGCTACGTCAATCCGAGCGACTCCGTCACCGACTGGCTCTGGTACATGGCGCTCCCGGCGCTGTCCCTGTCACTGCCCGTCGCGGCACAACTCACGCGCATCATTCGCACGTCGATGGTCGAGGAGTTGGACAAGGACTACGTCCGTACCGCGATCGGCAGCGGCCTGCCCTATCACGTGGTGATCGGGCGAAATGTCTTGCGTAACGCACTGATCAACCCGCTCACCGTCCTGGGTCTACGGGTCGGATACCTCCTCGGTGGCGCTGTGGTCATCGAGCAGATCTTCGGTCTTCCCGGAATGGGTCAGCTCATGATCAACGGCGTCACCAACGGTGACCCCGCAGTAGTTCAGGGTGTTGTCATCGTCATCGCGGTCGGCTTCGTCGTCGTCAACCTCGCCGTCGACATCCTCTACCTGCTCGTCAATCCACGACTTCGGAGCGCAGCATGATGAGAAGAAAACTCACCGAGAAGCTTTCGCGACCCGGCATCACCTTTTCTCGCTTCCCTCTCTCGGCCTGGCTGTCGATGGCGGTTCTCGCGATCATCGTGCTCGCCTGCCTCTTCGCGCCACTGATCACGCAGTACACCCCGCTCGAACAGGCGGTGGGTACCGCGGGCCCCAGCGCCGATCACTGGTTCGGTCAGGACAGTCTCGGCCGAGATCTGTTCAGCCGCTTGCTCTACGGCGGACGTTGGTCGTTGACCATCGGTCTCGGGTCCACCTTCCTCGCATTGTGCGCCGGTGCTCTCATCGGGTCGGTCGCCGCAACGAGCCGAAAAGGCGTCGACGAGACCATCATGCGAGTGCTCGACGTGGTCATGGCGTTCCCGGGCATCGCGCTCGCTGCCGTACTCGTCGCAGCCTTCGGTGGTTCGATTCCGGTTCTGATCGTCACTATCGCGTTCCTCTACACACCGATGGTGGCCCGCGTCGTTCGCGCGAACGTTCTCGCTCAGTACGGTGAGGACTACGTCGCGGCCGAAAAGGTCATCGGCGCAAGAACTTCACACATCGTCGTCAAGCACGTCGTAGCCAACTGTGCTGCGCCGGTTCTCGTCTTCTGCACTGTCATGGTCGCGGACGCCATCGTGCTGGAGGCCAGCCTGTCGTTCATCGGAGCAGGTGTCCGTCCCCCGGATCCGTCGTGGGGATCGGTGATCGCCGACGGCAAGAACATGGTCCTTCTCGGTGGTTGGTGGGCAACGGTGTTCCCCGGTCTGCTGATTCTTCTGACGGTGCTCTCCCTCAACGTGCTCGCCGAGGGCCTGACGGACGCGATGGCCGATCCGAGTCTGAAGAAAACCAAGAAGACGCCCTCCGCACTGGAAGCAGCGCAGACTGCCGCAGCGGAGGAGACCTCCAACGAGCTCATTCTGGAGGACGAAGCCGCATCGGTCGCCAACACTCCGGAGTTGATCGACGACTTCGCCGACCCGAGCGTCGTGAAAGATGTCCTGAAGCCGGCGGCCGAGCCGACTCCTCTCGAAACTCACCTGAAGATCCTGGCAGAAACCGAGCGGTCTCGGTCCGATCGTCTTGTGTACGAGGGCGATGCAGCGCCCCTCCTCGAGGTCCGCAATCTCACGATCCGGTTCCCCGAACGCTACGGAGACACGGCGATCGTCGACAACGTGAGCTTCACCGTCCGCCCGAACGAGACGATGGCACTGGTCGGCGAGTCCGGTTGCGGAAAGTCGCTCACTTCGCTGGCGATCATGGGTCTACTGCCCAAGACAGCAGTGGTGACCGGCGAGATCCTGTTCGACGGCGTCAATGTCCTCGAACTGAACAACCGGGAGCGAAACAAGCTGCGCGGACACGACATGGCGATGATCTACCAGGATGCGCTGAGTTCTTTGAACCCGGCGATGCTGATCCGCGCGCAGTTCAAGCAGCTCACCAAGCGCGGCGGTACCCGCACAGCCGAGGAACTGCTCGAACTCGTCGGACTCGATCCGGTGCGCACTCTCTCCAGCTACCCACACGAGCTTTCCGGTGGTCAGCGTCAGCGCGTTCTGATCGCCATGTCGCTCACCCGCAGTCCGCGGTTGATCGTCGCGGACGAGCCCACCACCGCTCTCGACGTCACCGTCCAGGCGCAGGTCGTGGACTTGCTCAACGATCTTCGGGAAAAGCTCGGCTTTGCCATGGTTTTCGTGAGCCACGATCTTGCACTCGTTGCTTCACTCGCTCACAAGATCACGGTGATGTACGCCGGTCAGGTCGTCGAGTCTGCGCCCACCAGCGATCTACTCGTCGATCCGCGTCACGAATACACTCAGGGCCTCCTCGGCGCCGTTCTCTCCATCGAGGACGAGGCTCCGCGGCTCCACCAGATCCAGGGAACCGTACCGTCGCCCGGCAGCTTCGCCACCGGTGACCGTTTTGCCGAACGTTCCCTGCGTCCGGATTCCGATCCAAACCGAAAGCCCGAGATGGTTCGGATCGGCGAGACCGAGCATTTCTTCGCGAACCAGTCCGCGACTCCCGCACACGCAGAATCGGAATTGGAGAGCGTGCGATGACTACAGCTGAAGCACCCATCCTGGAACTGAAGAACATTCACGTCGTCCACAAGACCCGTTCGGGATCACTGTTCAAACCCGGCACGGTTCACGCGGTCAACGATGTCAGTATCGTCGTACGACGAGGGGCGACGATCGGCATCGTGGGCGAGTCGGGTTGCGGCAAGTCCACTCTGGCCAAAGTCATGGTCGGATTGCAGAAACCGACGTCGGGCGACGTGGTATTTCGCGGCCGAAGCGCTCTGACCCGGTCGGCGGGCGTGCGCAAGGAGTTCGGGCGGGCGATCTCGATCGTCTTCCAGGACCCGGCTACCGCGCTCAATCCGCGAATGACGGTGGCCGACATCCTCACCGATCCGCTCGACGTCCACGGCATCGGCAACCGCGCGAGCCGAACCGCCCGAGTTCGCGAGCTGGTCGGTTTGGTCGGACTCCCCCAATCTGCGCTCGAAGTCATCCCGAGCCAGATCTCCGGCGGTCAGCGTCAACGTGTCGCGATCGCGCGTGCGCTCGCGCTCGAGCCTGACGTCATCGTGGCCGACGAACCGACGTCGGCTCTCGATGTCTCGGTGCGAGCGCAGATCCTGAACCTGCTCAGCGACATCAAGGCTCGGTTGGGGCTCGGCATGGTGTTCATCTCGCACGACATCCAGACGGTGCGGTACGTCTCCGACACGATCGTCGTCATGAACGCCGGGCGGATCGTCGAGCAGGGGACGGCCCAGGAAGTATTCGACAACCCGTCGGATGCGTACACGGCCAAACTGCTGGGCGCGGCGCCCAGTCTCCTGCAACGCACCGTTGACGTGGGTTGACCAATGGAGCGGATGACCGGACATAGGATGAAGGACGTTCGTATCAGAAAAGGGGAATCGATGTCTGTCCGGAGTGGCACACAGGGCGCTCGTTTCAGCGCGCAAAACCGCATGCGCGCACTTCAGACGGACATCATGAACTTGATCCTCGAACGCAGACTCTCCCCCGGCGACCCGATGCCCACCGAGGCCGAACTGTCCGAGGAATTGGGTATCGGCCGGAACACCCTCCGCGAGGCACTCAAGGTTCTGCAGGCCTTGGGCGTCGTCGAGATCCGTCACGGTTTCGGAATGTTCGTCGCCCCGAGCAACTTCGACGCTCTCGCCGACGGCCTGACCTTCCGTGGCCGGTTGTCGTTGCAGGGCACCGGGCACGAGGCGATGGAACTGGTCGACATTCGTCAGGCACTCGAGACCGGACTGATCGGTGCGGCGATGGCCGAGATGACGTCGGCCGACCACGCCGACCTCGACGAACTCGTCACCGGCATGGAGGTCCGTGCCGCCGCCGGGAAGAACTTCTCCGACATCGACGCGACCTTCCATTCCCGCCTGTACTCCCCGCTCGACAACCAGGTCCTCGCTCAGTTGATGGACGTCTTCTGGCAGGTGTACAGCGAGATCCAGCAGGCTATCGGGCATTCGGATACACCACTGATCGACATCGCGTCGAAGCATCGTGCGATTCTCGACGCGATCCGTACGGGTGATGCCGTCGAGGCGGCGCACACTCTCGATGTGCACTTCGGTGGCCTGCGCGAGCGGATCGCCGGCCTTCATGCTTCCGAAGCGCAGTAGTTTCGAAACGCGTGATTTTGCTCCGCTGTCTCACCATCGCGCCCGTTCTTCCGGCAAAATTACGGGTATGAAGAACCCGAACCTGACGCCTTCGCGCGTTCTCGCAGTTGTCCTCGCTGCCGCCCTGGTCATTTTCGTGATCGCACGTCGCCGTGACGACGGCGCCCTCAGCCGCGGAGAATGGTTGTCGGACAGCGTCGGACCGGACGACCTCGCCGGCTGAAACGACGTATGCCCTCGGCCGAAACTCGGCCGAGGGCATACGTACGTGTCATCTACTACTTCATCGAATCCAGTCGGGTTCGCGCGTCCTCGAACCCCGACACCAGCTCTGCCATGACCTCGGCGACCGGTCGGATCTCGTTCATCCGTCCCACGATCTGACCGACGGGCATTGCCACAACTTCCGGGTTCTCCGATGCAGCGATTCTCTGATGAGCGTCGCTGACCAGTAGGTTCTGCAGCGGCATCGGCAAGGGCGCCGGTGCTCCCGGGTTCGACCAGGCTTCCGTCCACTTGGTCTTGAGCAACCGAGCGGGCTTACCCGAGTAGATGCGCGAACGTACGGTGTCGGCCGACGTCGCGCCCAACAGTGCACGCTGAATAGCGGACGGGCCTTCGCCCGACGCACTGCCGAGTTTGTACTCGGATGTGGTGAGCCAGTACGAGCCCATCCACACTCCGGACGCACCGAGTGCAAGTGCAGCAGCCACCTGACGGCCGCTGCCGATACCGCCGGCAGCCAGTACGGCAGCTGAATCGCCCAGCGCATCAACGATTTCCGGAACGAGAACCATCGACGCAATTTCGCCGGTGTGACCGCCGGCCTCGTAGCCCTGCGCGATCACGATGTCGACACCGTTCTCGACGTGACGACGTGCATGCTCGACGGCGCCGGCCAGTGCTGCTACCGGAACGCCTTTCTCGTGTGCCTGATCGATAACGTCCTTCGGCGGCGATCCCAGTGCATTCGCAATCAACGCGATCCGGTGTCCCAGAGCAACATCGACGTGAGACCGCGCCACCGAGTGAAGCCATCCCAGTACGCCGGTCGCATGCTCGACGTCGTCGGAAAGCGGCGGCACACCCAGTTCGTCGAGCGTGCGGTTGACGAAGGCGCGGTGCTCCTCCGGGATCAGCTTGTCGAGATCGACGGCGCCGCCCTCGGTCGGCACCTTGGCAGGCATGACGATGTCGACGCCGTACGGCTTACCGTCGGTGTTCTCGTCCATCCACGTCAGTGCGGCTTCGAGCTCTTCCGGGTCGTTGAACCGGACACAACCGAGCACACCGAGACCACCCGCGCGACTGATGGCGGCCGCGACGTGCTCGGAAGGAGTGAATCCGAAAATCGGGTATTCGATGCCGAACTTGTCGGCGAGATCCGAACGCATCAGGCTTCCACGCTTTCGTTTGCGGACGACAGAGGAGCGCCGTTTCCGTTGTGATCATCGGCCTCGCGCGATTCCGTTTCGGCCTTCGCCCAGCGGTAGTCGGGCTTGCCGGCCGGATTGCGCTTGATCTGGTCGACGAACCACACACTGCGCGGAACCTTGTATCCGGCAATCTCTTTGCGCGCTGCGGTGGCGATGTCGCGCAACGTCGGCGACGTGCCTTCACGTACCTGAACCACTGCGGCAACCCGCTGACCGAAGCGCTCGTCGGGGATACCGACCACCAGCACGTCGAAGATGTCCGGGTGCGCCTTCAACGCGCCCTCGACCTCTTCCGGGTAAACCTTCTCGCCGCCGCTGTTGATGGACACCGAACCGCGGCCGAGCATCGTGACCGTGCCGTCGGCTTCGACCTGCGCGTAGTCGCCGGGGATCGAGTAGCGAACGCCATTGATGGTGCGGAAGGTTTCGGCCGTCTTGACCTCGTCCTTGTAGTAGCCGAGCGGGATGTTGCCCTTGCGCGCGAGCATGCCGCGCTTGCCCGATCCGGGTTCGACCTCGTTGCCGTCGTCGTCGAGAACCGTTGTGGAGGCGTCGATCTTGACCGTCGGACCGCCAGTGTGCTTCTGACCCTTGCTCAGCACGGCGAGTCCGCCGAAGCCGGTCTCGGATGCTCCGATGGAGTCGGTCAGCAGGCGATTGGGCAACAGTTCGAGGAACTGCTCCTGGATGCTCGGCGAGAAGAGTGCAGCACTGCTGGCCATCACGTAGAGCGTCGAAAGATCGTACGGCTCACCCGTCTTCGGATTGCCGGCGATCAGTGCGTCGAGCATCGGACGGCCCATCGCGTCACCCGTGATGAAGATCAGGTTGACCTTGTGCTTGTCGATGTTCTGCCACACCTCGTGGGCGTCGAATTCCGGGTGCATCAAACAGGTTCCGCCGCCGAAGAGGCTGTGGAACACCGCAGACTGCGAACCACCGTGAATCATCGGGGGGATCGGGTAGCGGATCATGCTCGGGTTGGCTGCGCCGACCTTCGCCATCTCGTACTCGTCCTCGACCGGAACTCCGGTGACGAAGTTGATGCCGCCGCCGAGAACACGCCACCAGTCCTCGTGGCGCCACATGACGCCCTTGGGACTTCCGGTGGTGCCGCCGGTGTAGAGCATGAAGATGTCGTCGTTGCTGCGCTCTTCGAAATCACGCTCACCCGAACTCTGCGCGAGTGCGTCCTCGTAGCCGATGCCGAAAGCACTGAAGTCCAGATCGGTGCCGTCCTCGACCACGATGACGGACTTGACCTTGGGAGTGTTCGGCAGGACGTTCGCGACCTTGTCCGAGTAGCGGCGCTCGTGAATGAGCGCAACCATGTCGGAGTTGTCGAAGATGTACTGCAACTCGTTCTCGACGTACCGGTAGTTGATGTTGACCATCACGGCCCGGATTTTGAAAACGGCGACCATGGCCTCGATCGCCTCGATGACGTTCCGGCAGTAGATGCCGACCTTGTCACCCGGCTGAACGCCATGTTCACGCAGGTAGTGACCGAGGCGGTTTGCTCGGTCCTCCAACTGCGCATAAGTCATCTCGCGGTTGTCCGAGACCAGCGCAACGCGGTCCGGAACGAGGTCGATTGCGTGCTCTACGAAGTCTGCGATGTTAAGGGCCACGAGTTCAAAGTAGAACGTGTTACCGTTTCTGGCAAGACCCAATTTGAGAGCCAGCTCACAGACCCGCCAGGAGCCATCAGTGTCCACTTCGACGACCGAAAAATCAGACATTTCGGAAACCGCGCCGCATTGCCTCGTGGAGAAGCGCGGCCACGTTCTCATCGTGACCATGAATCGCCCCGAGCGTAAGAACGCCATCACCGGCGAAATGATGGCGATCATGGTCGACGCCTGGGATCAGGTCGACAACGACCCCGAAATCCGCGTCGCGATCCTCACCGGAGCTGGCGGCGACTTCTGCGCCGGCGCCGACCTCAAGAACATGTCCGCCAAGCCTCCGGGAGATTCCTTCGCGGGCGGCGGCGTCGACATGTCCAAGATCGAAGGTCTACTCAAGGGTCGCCGGTTGACCAAGCCGCTGATCGCTGCGGTCGAGGGTGCAGCCATCGCCGGCGGAACCGAAATCCTGCAGGGCACCGACATCCGCGTCGCGGGCGAGAGCGCCAAGTTCGGCGTCTCCGAAGCCAAGTGGGGGCTCTTCCCGCTCGGCGGTTCCGCGGTGCGTCTCGTTCGACAGATTCCGTACACGATCGCAGCCGACATCCTGCTCACCGGTCGTCACATCAAGGCTCCGGAGGCCAAGGAGATCGGGCTCATCGGCCACGTCGTCCCGGACGGTCAGGCCCTCGACAAGGCGCTGGAGCTCGCGGACCTGATCAGTGCAAACGGCCCCCTCGCCGTGCAGGCGATTCTCAAGACCATCCGCGACACCGAGGGCATGCACGAGGAAGAGGCCTTCCAGATCGACGCGCAGCTGGGCATGAAGGTGTTCATGAGCGCGGACGCCAAGGAGGGCCCGCGAGCCTTCGGTGAGAAGCGGGCGCCCCAGTTCAAGGGCATCTGAGTCAGGGTTGCCTGACCCCACCCCTGCCTGAGCCACCCCCCTTCCCGTCCCCTCTCGGTGCACCCACCCCCTTTTCGAGCGAACGTACCTTTCGGCGCCTTCAGTGCGCCGAAAGGCACTTTCGCTCAGCCGGTTTCGTCCAATTTGACCCACCTCGACCTCGCGAACACCTGTGGCCGGGGACGTGACTGCGCCAATCTGTAGTGCGCACGCAGGTCGTCGATCACACGATCAGGGTCCGTTCGCAGTGCACTGGGCACCGTCGGCAACACGATGATTCCCGCATTCTGCATACGCGTCCGACGTTCCACCGTGCGCTTGTAGTCCGTCGGCGCGGCATGCCATTCCAAGGAGTCGATGTCCCACGCGAAGGCAACCGAATCGATCCATCCGTCCGGAATTGCGATGAAGTCTCCGTCAGCATCCCGGATCTCATGGTTGAACAACATTTCCGGCAGCCCGCTCCGCTGCCACAGTTTTCGCGCGTGAACCTCCGGAACCGAGTGGACGTTCGCGTTCACTTCGCGCAACACGACCCGAGGTAGCGCGGACCCCCGACTGCTGCCCGCCTCGAGTTCCTTCGCAAGTTCGCGCACCGAGACGTCGCCACGCTGAACGACCTCGGCAATGAGTGCCCGTGTGGGATCGAGGGCCCTGCACCGCCTCGCAGCGTCGAGTAGTGCCCTCGGCAGCGGCGCACAGCGCAGACCGTTGCGAATCTCCGGCTCAGGCAGTCGAACAGTGCGCTCCACCGTGACGAACCCAACCGATTGAACACGACGGTCGATGGGGATGAGCACCTGCACATCCCCGGCGTGCGTCCGATATCCGTACTCCGACATGGCAGATCGCCCCGTCAGCAGAGACTCGTCACCGCTCAACATGAGCGCAGCGATCGATCGTTGACGCGGCGTCGGTTGACCATTTCGGAGCAGGATCACTCCTGGCAATATGCGCTGCCAGGGTCCACCCACTCGACACCGGGTGTGCACGGCGGAGTTGGAGACGCCCAATCGCGCCAACTCGGCCGTTCGGATCACTCCGCTTCGACTGACGCGGTAGATCGCGTCCAGATCATCGCCCCACATTCCACGCCGCATGGTCGCAGCATGACTCGAGTAGCACCGCGGGCCCCGGCGGCGACCTGGGGTTTTGGCGGCCCTGTGGATAACTTTCGGCGAGCGAAAGGCGCGTTGAGCGCCTCAGATGCGCTGAACGTGCCGTTCGCTCGAAAAAAGGGGGGTCCCGCTCGAAAAAAGGGGGTGCCCCGCTCAACCACCCACCGCGGCCGCGAGCTCTCGCACATGGTCGGCGTCGCGGCAGGTCACCAGCAGCATCGTGACTCCGGCTTCCTCCCAACGCTTCACGTCCGCGCGCACCTCGTCGACGTTGCCGATGATCATGGTCTCGGTGACCATCTCGTCGGGGACGACGGCAGCAGCTTCGTCCTTGCGGCCCGACATGAAGAGGCGACCGATCTCGTCGACCTCCTTCTCGTAGCCCATCCGCTTGTAGACCTGTGCGTGAAAGTTCAACTCCGGGGCGCCCATTCCGCCGACGTAGAGGGCGGTCATCGGCTTGAGAGCGGCGATGGCCGCGGCACGATCGTCGGTCACGATGACCTGGCACGTGGCGGCCACCTCGAAGTCTTCGCGGCTACGACGGGCCCCGGCGCGAGCGAAGCCTTCGTCGAGCCACTTGTTGTACATCGGCGCCAGGCGCGGGGTGTAGTAGATCGCCAGCCACCCGTCGGCGATTTCACCGGCGAGCGCGACGTTCTTCGGCCCTTCGGCGCCGAGCCAGATCGGGATGTCCGCACGCAGCGGGTGCGTAATGGGCTTGAGCGGCTTGCCAAGTCCCGAACTGCCCGGTCCCGCATACGGCAGAGGGTAGTGGGGGCCGGGGCTGGTGACGGGCGCTTCACGGGCGAGGACCTGGCGCACGATCGAGACGTATTCGCGGGTGCGCGCGAGCGGCTTCTCGAATGGCTGGCCGTACCAACCTTCGACGACCTGCGGTCCGGATACGCCGAGCCCGAGGATCGTTCGCCCACCGTTGAGGTGATCGAGAGTGAGCGCGTGCATGGCACAGCTGGTCGGTGTTCGCGCCGAAATCTGTACGACGGAGGTGCCGAGACGGACGTTTTCGGTCCGAGATCCCCACCAGGCGAGCGGGGTGAAGGCGTCCGAGCCCCACGACTCCGCCGCGAAGACCGCGTCGAATCCCGCGCCTTCCGCGGCCTCGATCAGTTCCGGGGCGTTTGCCGGCGGCTGTGCGCCCCAGTATCCGAGTTGCAACCCAAGCTTCATCGCAGGCCTCCACATTGCCGGTGATCAGAAGTGACTCTTGCCACAATCTCTAGAACCTGTTCTACTCGATCTTGTGACCATCGGAAAGAGCGGGGTGGCCGACAAGCCCCTGAGCGCACCATTGAATCTCCATTTCGACTACACCAGATCGACGGGACCGACCATCGGCGCGTTCGTGACTGCCCTGCGTGATCGCAAGGTGATCGGCGCACGTGGGTCGAACGGTCGTGTCTTCGTGCCGCCACCGGAATTCGATCCGGATACGGCCGAACCACTGACCGACTTCGTCGGAGTCTCCGACGGCGGAACGGTCGTGAGTTGGACGTGGATGCCCGAACCCATCGAGGGTCAACCCCTGACGAAGCCTTTCGCGTGGGCCCTGATCAAGCTCGACGGCGCGGACACGTCCATGCTCCACGCGGTCGACGTCGACTCCCCCGACGACATAAGCACCGGCCTGCGGGTTCGTGCTCGCTGGGCGTCGGAGCGGATCGGGCAGATCAAGGACATCGAGTGCTTCGAACCAGGTGAGAGCGAAAATGGAATCGCGACAGTCGATTCCACCGCCGATCCTGTCACCATGATCACGACGCCTGTCGACCTGCACTTCATGCATTCCGCTTCGGCCGAGGAGAGTTTCTACCTCCGTGGTCTCGCAGAAGGCAAACTGATCGGTGGTCGCAGCGGACCCGAAGACAAGATCTACATCCCACCGCGCGGCGCGAATCCCACCAACGGGAAGCCGACGAGCGAGCAGATCGAACTGCCCGACAAGGGAATTGTCACCACCTTCTGCATCGTCAACGTCCCGTTCCTCGGGCAGCGAATCAAACCGCCCTACGTGGCCGCCTACGTGCTTCTCGACGGAGCCGACATTCCGTTCCTGCACTTGATCCTCGAATGTGACGCCGCGGACGTACGCATGGGCATGCGCGTCGAAGCCAAGTGGAAGCCTCGCGAAGAGTGGGGTTACACCCTCGAGAACATCGAATACTTCCGGCCGACAGGTGAACCCGACGCCGAGTACTCCACCTTCCAACACCACCTGTGAGGCTCCTGAAATGACTTCTGCAGACATCGCAGTCGTGGGCTTTGCTCAGGCACCCCACGTCCGCGAAACCAACGGCACCACCAACGGCGTCGAGATGCTCGTCCCGTGCTTCCAGCAGCTCTACAGCGATCTGGGAATCACCAAGTCCGACATCGGCTTCTGGTGCTCCGGATCTTCCGATTACCTGGCCGGACGAGCGTTCTCCTTCATCTCGGCCATCGACTCCATCGGAGCGGTCCCGCCGATCAACGAATCTCACGTCGAGATGGATGCTGCGTGGGCCTTCTACGAAGCGTGGATCAAGATCTTGACCGGCGAGGTCGAGACCGCGCTGGTGTACGGCTTCGGCAAATCCTCCGCCGGGCACCTGCGCAAGATCCTGTCCATGCAGCTCGATCCGTACCTCGTCACTCCGCTGTGGCCGGACTCCGTCTCGATCGCCGGACTTCAAGCCCGACTCGGACTCGACGCGGGTAAGTGGACGCAAGAGGACATGGCGGAGGTTGCCGCTCGTAGCCGTCGTCACGCGCTGAGTAATCCGAAGGCTCAGCTCGCAGGCGAGGTCGACATCGAGGCACTACTCGCCAGTCCGTTCCTCGCAGATCCGTTGCGCGCACACGATTGTGCGCCCATCACCGATGGTGCGGCAGCAATCGTCCTGGCCTCGGGTAACCGCGCCCGCGATCTCTGCGAGCGGCCGGCGTGGATCACCGGACTCGAGCATCGCATCGACTCCCCCAACCTGGGTGCACGTGACCTGACCACGTCGCCGTCCACTACGTCGGCAGCCAAGGCGGCAACAGGCGGCGAGGTCGGCAACATCGACGTCGCCGAACTGCACGCGCCGTTCACTCACCAGGAATTGATCTTGAAGGAAGCGATCGGCCTGACCGACGCCACCACGATCAATCCGTCCGGCGGTCCGCTCAGCGGCAACCCACTGTTCGCCGGTGGTCTGGAACGAATCGGCCACGCCGCCAAGGCAATCTTCGACGGCCAGGCGAATCGCGCTCTGGCCCATGCAACAAGCGGCCCTGTGCTGCAGCAGAACCTGGTAGCAGTCTTGGAGGGACGGAACTGATGGCCGGAACGCCTCAACTCGCGGCCGTGCTCGGCACCGGCCAAACTCACTACGTCGCAAAGCGTCATGATGTCTCGATGGCGGGCTTGGTTCGTGAAGCCATCGACGCCGCGATGCTCGACGCCAACGTCGGTTGGGACGACATCGACGCCGTCGTCATCGGAAAGGCCCCCGACCTGTTCGAGGGTTCGATGATGCCCGAACTCGCCATGTCGGATGCCCTTGGCGCCAACGGAAAGCCGTTGCTGCGTGTTCACACTGCCGGCTCGGTGGGTGGTTCGACGGCTATCGTCGCCTCCAGCCTGGTCAAATCCGGTGTCCACAAGCGCGTTCTGACGGTTTCCTGGGAGAAGCAGTCCGAGTCGAACGCCATGTGGGCGCTGTCCACACCGGTACCGTTCAACATGCCTGTTGGCGCCGGCGCCGGTGGATACTTCGCCCCGCACGTCCGTTCGTACATTCGTCGATCGGGCGCACCGGAGCACATCGGCTACCTCGTCGCGGTGAAGGATCGGCTCAACGGCAGCCTCAATCCGTATGCGCACCTGCGGCAGCCGGACATCACCTTCGAATCGGTGCAGGCATCTCAGATGCTCTGGGATCCGATCCGCTACGACGAGACCTGCCCGTCCTCGGACGGCGCGTGCGCTCTGGTGATCGGCAACGAGGAAGCGGCCGCACAGGTCGAGGCCGAGGGTCGTTCGGTCGCGTGGATCCACGCGACGGCCATGCGCACCGAGCCGACCTTCTATGCCGGACGCGATCAGGTCAATCCGCAGGCCGGCCGTGACGCCGCGGCCGCGCTGTGGAAGTCCGCGGGAATCACCGATCCGCTCAACGAAATCGACTGCGCCGAAATCTATGTCCCGTTTTCGTGGTTCGAGCCGATGTGGCTCGAGAACCTCGGTTTCGCGGAGGAAGGCCAGGGCTGGAAGCTGACCGAGGCCGGCGAAACCGCGATCGGCGGCAAGCTCCCGGTCAATGCCTCGGGCGGTGTTCTCTCTTCCAACCCGATCGGCGCCTCGGGCATGATCCGTTTTGCCGAGTCGGCGATGCAGGTCATGCACCGCGCCGGCGATCACCAGGTGGCCGACGCGCGCAAGGCTCTCGGCCATGCCTACGGCGGTGGCTCGCAGTACTTCTCGATGTGGGTCGTCGGCTCCGAACGTCCCACCACGTAACAGCAGCACACACGCCGATCAGGAAGAGGCCGAAGATGAAGTACACCGTCGGGGTTGCCATGAACCCCTTGGACCAGTTAGCCGGTATCGCCAAAACGGCCGAAGAATGCGGTTTTTCGTCGATCGCTCTCCCCGATTCACTGTTCTTCATGGAAACGCAGGCGGCGGATTACCCCTACACCCCGGACGGGTCTCGGATGTGGAATGCCGAGACCCCCTGGGTCGATCCGCTGATCGCCGCAGCTGCAATGGGCGCGGTGACCGAGAAGATCGAGTTCTACACCCAGGTGCTCAAGCTGGGTAGCCGCAATCCGGTCCTGCTCGCGCGGCAGGTCGGATCTGTAGCGGCATTGACGAACAACCGTTTCGGCTTCGGCGTCGGAATCGGTTGGGCTCCCGAAGAGTTCGAGTGGTGCGGCGCTCCGTACAAGCGTCGCGGCGCCCGAGTGGACGAGATGATCGACGTTCTCAAACTTATTCTCGGCGGCGGGATGGTCGAGTATCACGGCGAGTTCTTCGATTTCGATCGCCTGCAGATGAGTCCAGCTCCCACCAAGCCGGTTCCGTTCTACGTCGGCGGCCACACCGAGGTGGCACTCAAGCGTGCTGCGCGAGTCGGCGACGGTTGGACCTCGGCGATGATCAAGTTCGACGACCTGGTGGGTGTGATCGCACGACTACGCGAACTGCGCGCCGAGTACGGCCGCGAGAACGAGCCGTTCGAAATCCAGACGGTGTGCATCGACCGTTTCGGCAAGGACGGCTACGCAGAACTCGAAGATGCCGGCGTCACGGACATCATCACCGTACCTTGGGTTTTCGACGGAATCGGCTTCGATGCCCCGCTGGAGGCAAAGCAGGATTCGATGCGTAAGTTCGCCGAGCAGTACATCAACTGAGGAGTCGCGATGACTGACGAACACCCCGCCCGCGTCGCGGGTAACGCTTCGCGCGCCGCAGCGAGTGGCAAGAACAAGGAAGCCTGGCTGGACCTCTTCGCCGAGGACGGTTGGGTGGAGGATCCGGTCGGGCCGTCGGGATTCGATCCCGAGGGCAAAGGCCATCACGGCCGCGAAGCGATCTCCAAGTTCTACGACATGACGATCGCGACCGCGGACAAGCTCGAGTTTCTGATCGACGATTCACTGGTGTGCGGCAACGAGAACGTCAACATCGGCAAGATCCGGACCACCATCGGCGGCTCGATCATCGACGCCGAGGGCGTGTTCGTCTATCGCGTGAACGACGCAGGCAAGATCGCGTCACTTCGAGCATTCTGGGAAGTGGACCGTGCGATGAAGACGGCACGCAAAGCCTGAGAGCCCACAGTACGAGAGCGGCCCCGGTCATCGACCGGGGCCGCTCTCGTCGTATTCGAATCAGCCTGTCGTACTTGCACCGAGAACCCTGAAATGGTTTCCTGGTTGCCAACGTCGCGTGTCGATGACGGACTGCGTCAGGCATGGAGGCGTCGTACTGCAAGGGGTCACTCATGACCATTTCGTTCAACCACACCATCATCGCCGCAAAAGACCGACAAGAGTCTGCGTGGTTCTTCACTCACATGTTCGGTCTGCCAGGCCCGGTCGAGGCCGGCTACTTTCTCGGCGTCGAACTCGAGCACGGGGTGACACTGGACTTTGCACAGGTGGAAGAGGGCGCCGAGGTTGCGTCTCAGCACTACGCTTTCCTCGTCTCCGAAGATGACTTCGACGGCATCTACCAGCGGATACAGGCGTTGAAACTTGATCACTGGGCCGATCCGCGCCAGTCGAGTACCGGCTTCAACACCAACGACGGTGGGCGTGGGGTCTACTTCCTCGACCCGTCGGGACATTTCCTGGAAGCGATCACCAAGCCATACGGCGGCTGAATTAGAGATTGAACTATAAACGGCGGCGCCTACGGGAGATGAGGGATCCCGCAGACGCCGCCGCAGTTCCAGGTTGCCAACTAGTGGCCCCCCGGAACGTCTACTGTAGTTCTGCGTGTTCGAGAGTGCAGAGGCAACTCCCGAAAACCTACACAGAACCTACTCGCCGGTTACCAGTTCAGTATATGTCCGGATCAGTGTTTGACCGGGCAGCCCGATGTCTTGTAATCAACCTGAAACTCTTTGATGCCGTTGAGCCAGCCCGAGCGCAGGCGACGGGGATCGCCGAGCCTGGTGATGTCGGGTAGGTGATCGGCGATCGCGTTGAAGATCAGATCGATTTCGAGACGAGCCAAGTTGGCGCCGATGCAGAAGTGCGCACCCGTGCCGCCGAATCCGAGGTGCGGATTGGGGTCACGCATGATGTCGAACTTCGTGGGGTTCTCGAAGACGTCTTCGTCGAAGTTGGCCGACGCGTACATCATCACGACGCGATCGCCCTTCTTGATCTTCTGTCCCCCGAGTTCAGTGTCTTCGAGCGCGGTGCGCTGGAAAGAGGTCACCGGGGTGGCCCAACGAACGATCTCGTCGGCCGCAGTCTTCGGGCGTTCCTTCTTGTACAGCTCCCACTGGTCGGGATTGTCGAGGAAGGCAACCATGCCGTGTGTGATGGCATTGCGAGTGGTCTCGTTACCCGCGACCGCAAGCAAAATCACGAAGAAGCCGAATTCCTCTGGGGAGAGCTCATTTCCGTCGATGTCAGCTTCGATGAGCTTGGTGACGATGTCATCGGCGGGACACTTCTTGCGCTGATCCGCCATCTGGTACGCGTATCCCAGAATCTCCATCGACGCTGCCTGCGGGTCGATGTCGAACTCAGGATCGTCGTAGGACGTCATCTGGTTGGACCAGTCGAAGAGCTTCATTCGATCTTCCTGCGGCACACCGAGAAGCTCGGCGATTGCCTGCAGCGGAAGTTCGGACGCGACCTGAACCACGAAGTCTCCGGCACCACCGGCAGCCGCAGTCTTGACGATCTTTTCGGCGCGCTCGGTCAGTTCTTCGCGCAGGCTGTTGATGGCTCGCGGGGTGAATCCACGCGAAACCAGCTTGCGAAGCTTGGTGTGCTCCGGAGCGTCCTTGTTGATGAGGATGAATCGCTGCATCTCGACGTTCTCGCGCGGGATGTCGTCGGCGAAGCGAGGAATCGCAGTGTTCTCGTGGGTCGAGAAGATGTCGCTTCGCTGCGAGACCTCCTTGACCTCTTCATGACGGGTGACCACCCAGAAGCCCTCGTCCTGGAATCCACCGATTTCCGGGGGCTGCGGATTCCACCACACGGGGGCCGTCTTCCGGAGTTCGGCGAACTCCTCGAACGGCATGCGTTCCGCGTAGATGTCGGGGTCCGTGAAGTCGATTCCCTCGGGGAATGCGGGCTGTGCCACTGATGTCTCCTGCCCTAAGCCTTTTCATCACAGGGGTGATGGGGATCCGTGATGTGTAACACGTTCTACTCTCATTGAAACACAAGCCTGCTTACTAGGAAAGGAAACGTCGACAGGTCTTGCTTCCCGCAGAGAACCTGTTCTACTTTTTCATTACAAGGAAAGGAGCCCGCTGTGGGCACACCAGTAATCGTCGAGGCTGTCCGTACACCGATCGGCAAGCGCGGAGGTTGGCTCGCCGGTCTGCACGCCGCCGAGATCCTCGGAGCGGCACAAAAGGGCGTTCTCGACCGGTCGGGAATCGACCCGTTGCTGATCGAGCAGGTGATCGGCGGCTGCGTCACCCAGGCCGGCGCTCAGTCCAACAACATCACGCGCACGGCCTGGCTGCACGCCGGACTTCCGTGGCAGACCGGCGCAACCACCGTGGACTGCCAGTGCGGTTCGGCCCAGCAGGCGAACCATCTGATCGCCGGACTGATTGCCACCGGCGCCATCGACGCCGGCATCGCCTGCGGCATCGAAGCCATGAGCCAGGTTCCCCTCGGCGCAAACGTCGGCGATCAGGCCGGACCGCGTCGGCCGGCGACGTGGGACATCGACATGCCCAACCAGTTCGAAGCAGCGGAACGCATCGCGCGTCGACGCGGACTGACCCGCGACGACATCGAAGCCCTCGGCGTCCGCTCGCAGGCGCTGGCCAAGCAGGCCTGGGAGGAAGGGCGTTTCGACCGCGAAGTTCTCGAACTTTCGGCGCCCCAGGTCGACAAGGAAGGAAACTTCACGGGCGAGACGAAGCTCGTCAATCGCGATCAGGGCCTGCGCGATACGACGGCCGAGTCCCTAGCGCGCTTGAAGCCCGTCCTCGAAGGCGGGATTCACACGGCCGGAACGTCTTCCCAGATCTCCGACGGCGCGGCCGCAGTCCTGCTCATGGACGAGGACAAGGCCCGCGCACTCGGCTTGAAGCCGCGAGCCCGCATCATCGCCCAGGCACTGGTCGGCTCGGAACCGGAATTCCACCTCGACGGACCGGTGCAGGCAACCAGCCGTGTCCTGGAGAAGAGCGGAATGAAGATCGGCGACCTCGATCTGTTCGAGATCAACGAAGCATTCGCATCCGTCGCACTGTCCTGGGCTCAGGTACACGAACCTGACTTCGACAACGTCAATGTCAACGGCGGCGCGCTCGCTCTCGGCCATCCGGTCGGCAGCACGGGCTCTCGACTGATCACCACCGCACTGCACGAATTGGAGCGTCGCAACGGCTCGACGGCTCTGATCACGATGTGCGCCGGCGGCGCGCTGGCCACCGGAACCATCATCGAGCGTATCTGAGATGACTACTCCCCCAGCTAAACCCAAGGGACTCGACGCTCCGGCGACGGTCAAGATCATCAAGTGGATGTCGAAGGCAAACGTCGCCATGTATCGCGCCACCGACGGGCGGCTGGGTAGCAAGTGGCGGGTCGGCAGCGCGTTCCCACGCGGGCTGCCGATCTGCCTGCTCACCACCACCGGTCGCAAATCCGGCGAGGAGCGGATCAGTCCGTTGCTGTTCCTCGAGGACGGCGAGAACGTGATTCTGGTGGCGTCGCAAGGTGGTCTTCCGAAGAACCCGATGTGGTATCTCAACATCAAGGCGGACCCGGTGGTGACGGTGCAGATCAAGTCTCGGATCCGATCGATGAAAGCCCGCGTCTCCACCGAGGACGAGCGCGCTCGGCTGTGGCCGATGTTGACGGCGATGTATCCGGATTTCGACAACTATCAGGCCTGGACCGACCGGATCATTCCCGTCATCGTGTGCGAGCCGCTGAAGAAATAAACGGACTGTTTACAACAAAACGTTTACATCGGCCCGGGTTCGTGCCAGCCTGGGTTCATGACCGATGACCAGTTCAGACCGATCGATTCCGGCCGCGAACGCGCACATCGCGAGTACGCCGGACTCTTTCGGATCAGCGAGCGCCACGGCGCGACCCAAAGCCAGCGCGCGCGGCAATCTCATCCGGAGATGCTCGAGCCCTACGGCGCGGTGCGCGTCGTGGCTCGTCTTGCCGGCGGCACCGACACACCGCAGCCGAACGAACCCGAGGTCGACGACGCCGATGTCATGGCTGCGTTGACTCTGATTCCCAAGGCCCGAGCCGAAATGGAACAGCTGGAAGCGCTGTTCCTCGGAATTGCCCGCGAACGGGGCATGACCTGGCAAGATATTGCCTTCGGACTCGGGCTCGGCAGCACTCAAGCTGCCCGCCAGCGCTACGAACGGCTCGTTCGCCGCACCGGAGGCTGAACACGTGCCATAACGAGCGAGTTGGAGCACTATTGACTCGTACGGTCCGCACGGCGTTTCGACAGAGCCTCGAACACAGCAAGGAGTCGCATATATGACGACGCATATTCAAGATCAAATCCTGGACCGACGCGAGATCACCTCAGCCCTCGTGCGTGCGCTGGAGCGTCGCCACGAGGTGCTGGACGCAGTGGTCGACAGCAAGGACCACCAGGAGGCACTGACCACCGTCGCGGAACTCCTCGGCACGTCGGAAGCAAATGCCGAAGCAGTTCTGAGCCTCAAGTTCAGTGCACTCACCAAGGCTGCGCGCGATCGCATCCAGGGCGAGCTGGAGAATCTCGACGCCACTCTCGAATGGACGACGCTCGATCGTCCCGCGAGCAGCGGGCAGAACTTCACCCTGCGTCCGTTCAGCGACAGCGCAGAAGACAAGTCGCTGTTCACGATTCGTTCGGGCGAGCAGCTCGGCGAAGACGGCAAGCCGTGGAGCGAGGATCGGATCGAAGCTGAGCGCGTCGGTGGCCTCGGCCGGATCGACGACGAGACCGCTGCCTGGTTCGTCGCCGAGGACGTCTCCGGTGACGGCTCGAAGAGCGTCGGCCTGGTATTCGGCGAACTCGACGGCCAAGAGGTCAACGTGGCGATCTGGATCGCGCCGGAATCTCGCAAGAAGGGCTACGGCACAGCCTGCGTGAAGCATTCGCGGCGCGAGCTCGCCGCAGAGTTCCCCGGCACCGTGTTGGTGGTTCGGGCGCCTGCGTAGGCGGCACACCACCTGTGAGTGGTTAAGGAGTCCCTGCACTCCTTAACCACTCACAGGGCCGGAGGCCCTACGCCCCGTACACCGGCGTCGGAATCTCCGCCTTCTCCAACAGCGTTGCCACGACGGGCCCGATCTCCTTCGGGTCCCAACGGTCACCCTTGTCCTCGCTCGGGCCGTGACGCCAGCCCTCCGCGACGGTGATCTTTCCGCCCTCGACCTCGAACACCCGCCCCGTGACGTCCTTGGACTCGGCGCTACCGAGCCAGACGACCAGCGGCGAGATGTTCTCGGGCGCCATGGCATCGAAGCCCTCTTCGGGAGCTGCCATCGACTCGGCCATCGCCCCACCCGCGCCGACGGTCATGCGCGTGCGCGCAGCAGGCGCGATCGCGTTGACACTGACGCCGTAATTCTTGAGCTCGGCTGCGGCCTGGATGGTCATCTCGGCGATACCGGCCTTCGCGGCAGCGTAGTTACCCTGGCCGATCGAACCTTGCAGTCCTGCACCCGAACTGGTGTTGATGATGCGTGCGTCGACGGTCTTGCCCGCCTTGGACTCAGCGCGCCAGTAGGCAGCAGCGTGACGCAGCGGCGCGAAGTGCCCCTTGAGGTGCACGCGAATCACCGCGTCCCATTCGCCTTCGCTCATGCCGACCAGCATGCGGTCCCGCAGGAAGCCCGCGTTGTTCACGAGTACGTCCAGGCCACCGAAGGTGTCGATCGCGGTCTTGATCAGATTCTCGGCGCCCGCCCAGTCGGCCACGTCGTCTCCGTTGACCACTGCTTGGCCACCGGCGGCGATGATCTCCGCGACAACCTGCTCGGCCGGACTCTCACCGGTCTCGGAACCGTCGGCACCCGCACCGATGTCGTTGACGACGACCTTGGCGCCCTCGGCAGCAAACGCCAATGCATGCGCACGCCCGATCCCGCGACCAGCCCCGGTGATGATGACTACGCGTCCGTCGACCAATCCACTCATATTTGTCTCCTAATGCACTCTGCTCGGGCTTGTCGGCTCCGCTTGTGTGCTAACTTACCAAGCAATCGCTTGGTTTGGTACACAGACGTAAGGAATCCCGATATGGGCATCAGCACCTCCTCCGACGGAACCGGCATCACCACGGTCACCATCGACTACGCGCCGGTCAATGCAATCCCGTCCAAGGGATGGTTCGAGCTTGCCGACGCCATCCTCGACGCGGGCAAGGATCTCAACACTCACGTGGTGATCCTGCGAGCCGAGGGACGCGGATTCAACGCCGGCGTCGACATCAAGGAGATGCAGGCGACCGAGGGATTCGACGCGCTGGTCGCCGCCAACCGCGGTTGCGCCGCGGCCTTCGCAGCCGTCTACGACTGCGCTGTACCCGTCGTCGTGGCCGTCAACGGATTCTGTGTCGGCGGTGGCATCGGACTGGTCGGCAACGCGGACGTGATCGTCGCTTCCGACGACGCGATCTTCTCCCTCCCCGAGGTCGACCGCGGTGCACTCGGCGCTGCGACGCACCTCTCACGGCTGGTGCCGCAACACATGATGCGCACGCTCTACTACACCGCACAGAGCGTCGACGCCCACACACTCAAACAGTTCGGCAGCGTCTACGACGTGGTCCCGCGCGAGAAGCTCGACGAGTGCGCTCGCGAGATCGCCGCAAAGATCGCCGCGAAGGACACCCGCATCATCCGGTGCGCCAAGGAAGCCATCAACGGCATCGACCCGGTCGACGTCAAGGGCAGCTACCGCCTCGAGCAGGGCTACACCTTCGAACTCAACCTCCTCGGTGTGTCCGACGAACACCGCGACGAGTTCGTCGCCACCGGCAAGCCGCGCGAGAACGCAACCCAGAAGGAAGGCTGAGACAAACATGGCTAGCAAGCGTGACAAGACGAAGTCGCTCGACGAGGTAGTCGGCGAGCTCCGCAGCGGAATGACGATCGGCTTGGGCGGCTGGGGATCTCGCCGCAAGCCGATGGCCTTCGTGCGTGCGATTCTGCGTTCGGACATCAAGGACCTGACCGTGGTCACTTACGGCGGACCGGATCTCGGGCTGCTGTGCTCGGCCGGCAAGGTCAAGAAGGCGTACTACGGTTTCGTGTCCCTGGACTCCGCACCGTTCTACGATCCGTGGTTTGCCAAGGCGCGCACCGCCGGTGAGATCGAAGTCCGCGAGATGGACGAGGGAATGGTCAAGTGCGGCCTCGAAGCCGCTGCCGCTCGCCTCCCCTTCCTCCCGATCCGCGCAGGCCTCGGTTCGGACGTTCGCAACTTCTGGGGCGACGAACTCAAGACCGTCACCTCCCCGTACCCCGAGGCCGACGGCCGCTCCGAGACCTTGATCGCGATGCCTGCACTCAACCTCGATGCGTCGTTCGTTCACCTCAATCTCGGTGACAAGCACGGCAATGCCGCGTACAACGGTGTCGACCCGTACTTCGACGACCTGTACTGCATGGCCGCCGAAAAGCGTTACGTCTCCGTCGAACGCATTGTCGAGACCGAGGAACTGGTCAAATCCGTTCCACTGCAGAATCTTCTGATCAACCGCATGATGGTCGACGCCGTCGTCGAGGCCCCGAACGGTGCCCACTTCACGTTGGCCGGCGAAAGCTACGGCCGCGACGAGAAGTTCCAGCGTCACTACGCCGAGGCCGCCAAGACCCCCGAGTCGTGGCAGACGTTCGTCGACACCTTCCTCTCCGGCAGCGAAGAGGACTACCAAGCCGCAGTAAAGAAGTTTGCCGATTCATCAAAGGCAGGGGAGCAGGCAAAATGAGCGAATCCACCGTCACCCGCGCAGAGTACGTTGTTCTCGCGTGCGCTGAAATCTTCTCCGGTGCAGGCGAAATCATGGCCAGCCCGATGTCGACGTCGTCCACCATCGGCGCTCGCCTGGCTCGGCTCACCACCGAACCCGACCTGCTGATCACCGATGGTGAAGCCCTCATCCTCGAGGACACTCCGGCTGTCGGAACGAAGGGCCCCATCGAAGGATGGATGCCTTTCCGCAAGGTGTTCGACGTCGTCGCTTCGGGCCGTCGCCACGTAGTCATGGGCGCCAATCAGCTCGATCGCCACGGCAACCAGAACCTCTCCGCCTTCGGCCCGCTTCAGCAGCCGACGCGTCAGATGTTCGGTGTGCGCGGCGCCCCGGGCAACACCATCAACCACGCGACGAGCTACTTCGTCCCCAAGCACTCCAAGCGAGTGTTCGTCGACAAGGTCGACGTGGTGTGCGGTGTCGGCTACGACCAGATCGATCCCGAGAACCCGGCATACAAGTACCTGAACATCCCACGCGTTGTCACCAACCTCGGTGTCTTCGACTTCGGTGGACCGGGAAACACCTTCCGCGCGTTGAGCCTCCATCCCGGCGTCACCGCCGAAGAGGTAGCCGAGAACACCTCGTTCGAGGTAGCCGGACTCGCCGAGGCCGGTATCACCCGTGACCCCACCGCCGAAGAACTCCACCTCATTCGCGAGACCCTCGATCCGCGCAACCTCCGGGACCGTGAGGTCTCGGCATGACCCCCACTCTGAAGACAGCACTGACCGAACTGGTCGGTGTCGAGTACCCGATCGTGCAGACAGGCATGGGCTGGGTTTCCGGGCCCGCGCTGACGTCGGCGACGGCCAACGCGGGCGGTCTCGGCATCCTGGCTTCGGCCACGATGACCTACGACGAGCTCGAGCACGCGATCAAGAAGACGAAGCAGCTCACGGACAAGCCGTTCGGCGTCAACATGCGTGCCGACGCCACCGACGCGCCGCAGCGCGCGGACCTGCTGATCCGTGAGGGCGTCAAGGTCGCGTCGTTTGCCTTGGCTCCCAAGAAGGAACTGATCACCAAGCTCAAGGACCACGGCATCGTCGTCGTACCGTCGATCGGTGCCGCGAAGCATGCGGTCAAGGTTGCATCTTGGGGCGCGGACGCCGTCATCGTCCAGGGCGGCGAAGGTGGTGGTCACACCGGCGGTGTGGCAACGACATTGCTTCTCCCCTCGGTTCTCGACGCGGTCGATATTCCGGTCATCGCCGGTGGCGGATTCTTCGACGGCCGCGGGCTGGCCGCAGCGTTGGCGTACGGCGCTGCCGGTGTCGCCATGGGGACGCGTTTCTTGCTCACCAGTGACTCTTCGGTGCCGGACTCCGTCAAGCAGGAATACCTCAAGCGAGGACTGACGGATACGACGGTCTCGCGCAAGGTCGACGGCATGCCTCATCGTGTGCTCAACACCGACCTGGTCAACAGCCTCGAAGGTTCCAGCTATGCAACCGGTTTGATCGCTGCTGCCAAGAACGCCACCAAGTTCAAGGCAATGACAGGTATGAAGTGGTCGACGCTCGCCAAGGACGGCCTCGCGATGAAGCGCTCGGGTGACCGCACGCTGATGCAAATCATCATGGCGGCGAATACCCCGATGTTGCTCAAGGCCGGTCTGGTCGAGGGCAATACGGAAGCCGGTGTGCTTGCCTCGGGTCAGGTTGTCGGAATGATCAACGATCTGCCCAGCTGCAAGGAACTGATCGAGAACATCATGGAGGACGCGGCCAAGCGTATCGACGCGCTTGCGGCTCTTCGCTGACGCAGATTCATCCGAGTGCGTCTCCCCCACTGCGCTTTACGCGGAGTCGGAGGAGGCGCACTCTGCGCATTGCCGAGCTAACCGGTCTGCTGGTGACGACCACCCGGCACCTCGAAATACTGGGAGATTGCCACCGCGGCCATCTGTACCGGTGCAACGTGTCGATCGTCGATCTTGCCTCGAACGAGTGGGCCGCTGATCGACAGACCGACTTCCGCTTCGCCCAGCGCACCCACCCTCACACCGATGCAGCCGAGACCCGAAGTACACGTACCGAATACGACGCCGTACCGATGGTTGGCTATTGCGGAATGTTGCGCGACCGTCGAACGGCGGCCCGCTGCCAAGAGTGCCTTGCCGATTGCCGAGGATCGCGCCGGGATGCGAGAGCCAACGCCTGTCTGGAGGTCAGGTATCGCCTGGCTGCCGATCTTCTGAAGGTATCGCACGTTGCTTCCCTCGAGGACCCCGAGATGTACGGCCTGATTGGTGACGAGGTGCAGGTTGTACAACAACGGCACCACCACCCTCTCGAACTTGTTTCGATACAACGAGATTGCCCCAAGATCGCCGAGTTTGTCGCCGATTTCGTACTCGAGGCCTTCTCTGCGAAGCCAATCCATCCTCACTAGCTTCAGAAGCATCCTGTGCACGGACGATCGCGGAATCCCGGTTCGACGGGCCACCTCGCCCAGCGTCAACCGCGGCGTGTCACGAAAGCAATCCACCACCATCGCCAACCTGTCGAGGGTTGACATAGGGATGGGCTCTTCTGTGATCGGTCCGACCGACATGGCATCTCCGTTTCGGTGATCCGCCCGTCGAGAGGACAGCGCTGGGCGTGCTCTGCTGACTGCAAATCTGGGCCTTCACCGGACGAACCGCCAGGGCATTTCCCACCGTGCGGGAGACAAACCTGCCTGGCCACTCCACCTGCAGCTATACCGATCACCGGTTACCCCCGTTGAACCTGGACCAACTCCTCACCACAGTGGCCAACACAGATCACTGAACAAAGGACGACGTGTTGACCACAGACGTGACGACCACAACGGACCTCGGCGAAGTCGACGAGATCCGCATGATCGACGAGGGCGCTGCGCCCGAACGTTTTGCCCGCGGATGGCACTGCCTCGGACTTGCAACGGATTTCCACGACGGGAACCCACATCCGATCGAGGCCTTCGGCACCAAGCTTGTCGTATTTGCCGACAGCCAGGGCGAATTGAAGGTCCTCGATGCCTACTGCCGTCACATGGGCGGCGACCTCAGTCAGGGCACGGTCAAGGGCGATTCAGTCGCCTGCCCCTTCCACGACTGGCGTTGGGGCGGCAACGGCAAATGCACCGCGATCCCCTATGCACGCCGCGTTCCACCGCTTGCCAAAACTCGCGCCTGGACCACCCTCGAACAAGACGGACTGCTCTTCGTCTGGCATGACCCCGAAGGCAATCCGCCTCCGGCCGAAGTCGCCATACCGATAATCAAAACTCCGGACCACGAATGGACCGATTGGGTATGGAAGTCAATCGTCATCGACACCAACTGTCGAGAAATCGTCGACAACGTCGTGGACATGGCGCACTTCTTCTACGTGCACTTTTCGTTTCCCACTTACTTCAAGAACGTCTTCGAGGGGCATGTCGCCATCCAGGAGCAGAGCGGTATCAACCGCGACGACATCGTGACCTGGACGGATCCCGACGTGCCGAAGTTGGTCTCGAACTTCTCGGTGGCCGCCTATCACGGACCGTCGTTCATGATCGATGATCTGGTGTACCAGTACGAAACATTCAAGGTGGATTCGGTTTTGATCAACTGCCACTATCCGGTCAGCCCGAACAAGTTTGTCCTGATGTACGGCATCACCGTCAAGAAGACCGAGGAACTTCCCGCCGGGATAGCGGACCAAACTGTTGACGCGATGATCGGTTACATCGGCGTCGGATTCGAGCAGGACATCGAGATCTGGAAGAACAAGACCCGCATCGACAACCCACTACTCTGCACCGAGGACGGTCCGGTCTACCAACTGAGGCGGTGGTACGAACAGTTCTACGTCGACGTCGCCGACGTCACGCCCGAGATGATCGATCGCTTCGAATTCGAGATGGACACAAGCAAACCCATCGAGGTGTGGAAACAGGAGGTTGCAGACAACCTCGCACGCCGTGCAGGAGCAGCGCGGTGACCATGGAACCAGTGGACTGCGAGAGGTGTGGAACATATGTCCTCGTCGAGAAGAACAGCTGGCAACATACCTCGACTCAATGGCGATCGGATCCGCACAACGTGTGTTCGGAGTATCGCGAAGACAAGGCGTCGCCGAAAATTCGCACCGGAACTTGTTCGGCATTAAGAGATTCCATCAACCGAGCTGCAGTAGACGGGAGACTCACCGTTCCAGATTGACCTAGCGCGCGCCCACCGCATCCACCTCGTCGCCGGCCATCACAGCGGCCAGCTCTGATGCCAATGTTCCATTGTTCTCCACGACTACGGTGTCGCAGCCTTGCCACATTGCGGTTCTACGAAGGAGCTCAGCCAGACGCGGTGCAGTGTCGGCATCGGCGGTGGGCTCGGCCCAAGCAGCGCGCACGAGTAGCCGACGGTTCTGTCGGTCGTTCTTGAGATCGACTCGCGCGCAGATATTGTCGTCGATCAACACGGGGAGCACATAGTAGCCGTGAACCCGCTTATGTGCGGGAGTATAGATCTCGATCCGGTAGTGAAAGTCGAAGAGCCGCAACGCTCGATCGCGCGCCCACACTACCGGATCGAAGGGCGACAACAGAGCCTCGGTTCGGATCGACCTTGGACGCTTTGCCTGTGGATCAATCCATACCTCGCGAGGCTTGCCACGACGCTCCCAGCCCTCGACGGAAATACTGCGCACATTGCCGGCGTCTTCGAGCTCACGCAAGGCAATTCGTGCCTCAGCGCTCGGCAGCCGAAAGTAGTCGGCGATATCGTCGAGCGTACCGAGTCCGTGGGCCTTCACACCGCGCAGCACCAGCTCACGGATCGCGTCCGATCGATCGATCCTCGCATCGAGGATCTCGGGCGCGAGCATGTGTTCGGCAAGGCCGTATCGACGTTCGAATCCTGCGCGACCCGCCGATACCACTTCGCCCCAACGGAACAGAGTCTCCAGCCCGACTTTCACGTCCGACCACCCCCACCACGGGCCGCGGCGTGTATTCGCTTCATGCTCGACTTCGCTCGCCGCCATCGGACCGTTTTCACGCAGTTCGTTGCGCAACCAGTCGAGGAAGTGGCGCCGATCAGACGCCCATCCGTTCTTGTCGCTCAACGCTTTGTCACGAAACTGGTCCATGCGCCAACGAAAGAGCGGCCACATGTCCACCGGCAGGAACGTCGCTTCGTGTCCCCAGTATTCGAGGTACCCCGACTCCGGGGAGAAGGTCAGCTGATCAAGCCTGGACTTGTCGTACGCGCCCAGTCGCGCATAAACGGGCAGGTAGTGACTGCGTTCGAAAACGTTGACCGAGTCGATCTGCAAGACCTGCAGCCGGTCCATCACGCTGACCAGATTGCGCCGCGTCACCGTTGCCGGGTGTGATTTGCCGAACCCTTGAGCGGCGAGCGCTATTCGGCGGGCAGCTGCCAGAGACACGACTTCGCTCATAGCCGACCACACTACGCACGCCGTCCGACAAGTTTCAGGGCGGCGAGAAGTTCAGGGCGGCGAGAAGTTCAGGGCGGCGGAGCCGGGCGGCCGAAGAGAACTGCTGACATGAACGTCTGAAGTGTGGAGGCGTTTTCTGCTGCAACATCGAACTTCATCAGGCGTCCGATGTCGGGAACCAGGTTCAAAGCAGCGTGAACCAGGAACTTCGCCTCTATCGCCGAAAGGTCCGGACGAATTTCGCGAAGTATCCGCGCCCACTCGACCACGTACAGCTTCTGCCGATTCTTCAGATCGCTTCGATGTCCCGGCAGAAGGTTGTTCATCTCGGAAAAATAGACCGACATCAATTCATGTTGTGCAAACGACAACTCCACGTACATCGCCGACAGTGCGCGCAGCGCTTCCTCCGGCGACGTCGCAGACTCGAATACTGCTGCCGTCGCAAGGTCCAGACGGTCTGCCGCTCGATAGAACACCGCCCCGAGAAGTTCCGCTTTGCTCGGAAAGTAGCGGTACATCCCGGAAGCGTTCAAACCCGCAGCCGCTGCGATCTCTTCGATACTGACGTCGTGGTAACCGCGAGAATCGAAGAGCCGCACGGCTTCCTGCAGCAGACGTTCACGCTTGTTCGTCGTCACCGGTCGCGTCGACACAGTTTGCTCCGACCGCCGCGATGTAATTGCACTCCCACCGTGTTCGATCGACAGACAAGCGTCGAGAAGAACTTGCTCCATCCGACGTTGGGGCAGTATCAGATTGTGAGCGGTGATGCTGCCGATCACGCTGAACATCGCTGAGGTGAGGATGGTTTCGGCACGAGTACTCGCCGGCGGTTCGGAGCGTGAAAGATGCAGTGCAACTCGGCGATTGACAGCAGCTGCCTGAGCTCGGACCGATTTCCGATCGGCAGCGTCGAGAAACCGACTCTCCCACCGGTAGATCCCGGCTGTGCGCCGATTACGCACCGTCGTTCGGATCACAGCGAGCAAATCCTCGCGTAGGCACTCCCGGTCAGTTGCATCGGCGGCGACGGAGACCGCATCGAGTGCACTCTCGAGCGCGTCGGTCAATTCCAGTGCCGCGTGGCGGAACATCGCATACTTGTTCGGAAAATGCCGATAGAGTGCCGAACCCGAAATACCGACGGACGACGCAATATCCTCGACGCCTACGGCAGGATATCCCCGTTCGCTGAACGCAATTGCAGCCGCAGCGGCGATCTTCGCCTTGCGGTCCTTCGGACGTCGCTTGACCGACTCCGATCCCGCCGCTCGAAGGATTACACGCGAGGTCTGTTCGTCAACTGTCTGCGCATCGACAGACTGCTGTCTCGGGCTCACTCGCGCACCCCCTCTCTCAGCCCCACCAGACACCAAACCGATCCTTTTGCGAATGAGCATAATCATAATCGCTGCGCGCCATCGGAAACTTTCGAGATTCCACTGTATCCACGTTCTATATACGCTGCTAGCTGCCCTAACTTTAGGTTGCCATCAACTGCATCGCCCCGATCATCGATGCTGAAGCTCGAGAGAATTCTCGTTAACAAAGCCTTGCCCTGTGGTCGAAACCAGGGGTAGGGTCACCGCTCGAAGCGGCCCCTCCCTCCCCGATCGGGACATCGGACGACGGCTTCCGGAATTTCGATGAACTTAAGCCGAGGACACCACCCGACAGAACTCATATTGCCACGTCAACGCGCTGACCGTCGCAGTTACACCGAAAACTCACCCGAGAATTTTCGTTCACATAATGCTTGCCACGTCACATATATGTGTGAGATGCTTCACAAGCAGTTCGCTCGACCGCCAGCGTCCGAACAGTTCGACTTTCGTGCTGAACCATGTTGATCTGCAAAGGAATTCAATTAGATGACGTACGAGCTACCAGCCCCGAAAGGCCCGGTACGAGACGTAGCGTTGCAGGGGGGCTATCTGATCGGATTCTCGGTGCAGGCACTGTTCGGCCTGTTCACGGCAATCCTCCGCAGGCGACTCTCGTTGCACGAGACGGTCACTCAGACGCTCTTCATCGGTCGCGTCAGCACTGGTCCGTCGCTGCTCCTCATGATTCCGATCGGTGTCTTCATCGCGGTGTCGGTCGGCGAACTGGCCGGCCGCATCGGTGCCGGTGGCTACTCGGGCGCCGTCGTGGCATTCATCATCGTCGGACAGGCCGCAGCACTGGTGTGCGCGTTGATGATGGCCGGTGTTGCCGGGTCGGCGATCTGCACCGATCTTGGTTCGCGAAAGATTCGCGAAGAGATCGATGCCATGGAAGTGATGGGCATCGATGTGATCGAACGCCTGGTAGCTCCGAGATTGGTTGCGGCAGTGATTGTCTCCCTCGCACTGTGCTCGATGGTGACCTTCGGCGGAGTGATCGCGTGCTATCTGTACCACATCTACGTGCAGCATCTTCCGGCCGGAACGTTCATGGCAACGTTCAGCCAATACGGTCGATCGTCCGACTTCGTCATGGCTTTGGTGAAAGCCGCGATCTTCGGCCTCGCTTCGACTTTGGTGGCCACTTTCAAAGGTCTCCATGCAAAAGGCGGCCCCCGCGGCGTTGCCGACGCAGTCAACGAGGCCGTCGTCATTGCGTTCGCGCTCGTCTTCATCGTGAACACAGTGTTGTCCGCGTTGTACACCGTAATCGTCCCGGCAGTCGGTGAATTCTGATGTCGCTCGTCGATCTCCGTGTTCGAGCCCGTCAAGCGAGCAGACCCCTGCGAACCGCAGGTGACGGCCTCGTCTCCCTCGGTCAGCACGTCACTTTCTACGTCCGCACCATCGCATCGATCCCTTTTGCGCTCACCAAGTACCGCAAGCACGTACTCGGTCAGATCAGCGAGGTCAGCTTCGGCACGAGCTCCTTGCTGTCCGGCGGCGGCACCATCGGGATCGTCTTCGCGATGTCGCTCGCCGCGGCAATGATGTTGGGCGTCGAGACTCACCGGGGCCTCGAACTCGTCGGGATGACCTCGCTCTCGGGCATGCTGTCTGCGGTCGCGAACACCCGTGAGCTTGCCCCTGTTGTCGTCGCTATCGCGTTGGCTGCCAAGGTCGGAACGGGTTTCACTGCCCAGATCGGGGCTATGCGCATCTCGGACGAGATCGACGCCCTCGACTCGATGGCGATCAGATCCATCCCCTTCCTCGCGGGTACGCGGGTGATCGCTGCCATGATCTGCGTCATCCCGATCTACATGATCGGGCTGCTCGCCAGTTACCTGTCGACCCGACTGGTCGTCGTGTTCTTCAACGGTGCATCGGCAGGTACTTACGACTACTTCTTCCATCTGGCGATCTCGCCGCAGGATCTCCTGTACTCGGGCCTCAAGGCCGTGGTGTTCGCCGCTGTTGTCGCGCTGGTTCACTGCGCGTACGGCTACTATGCCTCCGGTGGTCCGGCCGGCGTCGGGCAGGCTGCCGGGCGCGCGCTTCGGACTGCGATCCTCGCGATCGGAATCCTCGACGTACTGATGACTTTCGCGCTGTGGGGCCTCGTGCCCCAGATCCCGGGAATGGGGGTCTGAGCCGTGGACAGACTCACTACACACACAAAGATCGTGTACGCCCTTCGCGGCGCGATCGCCATAGTGGTAGCCGTCGCCGCCGCTGTGACAATGGTTTTACGCGGTTCTGGAAACCTCGAGCAGAGCACCGACATCTTCGTCGCTGTTCCAGCCACAGCCGGTCTCATCAGCGGTGAAGCTCCGGTGCGGTACCACGGCGTCAACGTCGGCCGAATCGGCGAAATCGAATCAGGCACGGCCGAATCCGTTGTGCAGTTGCAGATTCAGACCGATGACGCGTCGAAGATTCCCGCCGACGTGGTGGCCCGCGTCGTTCCGCGAACGTTCTTCGGCGACATCTACATGCAGCTCGTGGACAGTCCGAATGAGCAGGGCCAGACGACTCTGTCGGACGGAGACGAGATCCACATGGACGACGGTCCCGAAGCCGTTGCGCTCTACGACGTGTACACCAAGTTGGTGGGCGTCCTCACCGCCATGCAGCCCGAGAAGCTGCAGACAGCCCTGACTGCGCTGGGCCAGGCACTCGACGGAAACGGAGCCGAGATCGGTACCACGATAGACAATCTCAGTGCCGCGTCCGGCGTACTGACACCCGCCGCACACCAATTCCTCGAATCGACACCCGAATTCAAGTCGGTCGTCGACGCGTTGGACCGCGCGACCCCCGACATTCTCGATACCTTGGCAGCCGCCACAACCGTCTCGAACAACATGGTCGCCAACAGAGCGAATCTCGAGTCCTCGATCGGCGCGGCCGCAGTCTTCGCCGCTACCGTCGACGATTTTGTCGTGGAGAACAACCGAAACATCATCACTGTGATCGATTCCGCCGGAAAGATACTCGCAACCACCGCGGCCAATCCCGGAGGACTGCGTTCCACCCTCGCCAATGCCAGTACGTTCGGCGCCGCGGGCGCGCGGGTCTTCGCCACCGGTAAGTTCGACATCACAGCAGTTGCCACGTTCGCCGAACCGCTCCCATACACGGGCGATGATTGCCCGCAGTACGGGGACTCGCGCGGCGCGCAGTGTTCAGGCTCCAACCTGACGCCTGCACAACCCGTCAGTGCCCCGGTCGTGGGCGGCGAAGCCGAAGCGGCCACGCTGCGCTACCTCGAAGATCAGCTACTGGGCGGATCGCCGGAACGCTCGGACACCCCAAATACGGCAACAACACTGATGTTGGGGCCGATGGTCAGAGGCAATGAGGTGACCGTCCCGTGAAGGTCCGTCCTGGCCAGGTAATTCGGTTGTCACTCTTCTGTCTCACCGGCGTCGCTTGTGCGTCGTTCGTGGCGAACACGTTGTCGGTCCCGGTTCGCGGAAGCACCGATTCGTATTCGTTCGAGTTCACCGATGTCGAAGGCCTCAACCCGGGTAACCCGGTCACGATGTCCGGTGTGCGTATCGGCCGCGTGGACTCGGTTGCGTTTGCCGACAACGGCGGCGGCACGAGCAAGGCGATCGTCGACGTCGAAATCGAGTCGCAATATTCCCTCGAGTCGGATGTCCGTGCCGCCGTGCGCTACGGCGACATGCTCGGTGCTCGATATCTGGCACTGACGCAGGACGACAGCGCGACAACGGTATCCGCACGACAGCTCGAACCAGGTGACACGATACCGCTGGCGCAGACAACACCGCCGATCAACTTGACGGCACTGATGAACGGGTTCAAACCGTTGTTCGCCGCGCTGCAGCCCGAGCAGGTGAACACGCTCACGCGAAGTTTTGTCGAAACCTTCAACGGCCAGGGCCAGGCGATGACCACCCTCCTCGACCAGATCGCGACCATGAGCTCCGGCCTTGTCGACCGTCAGGACGTCTTCGCACAACTACTCACGAACATGAACACTCTTCTCACCTCCGTCGACGAACGTCAACCCGAATTGGTCGGTCTGCTGGACGGTTTGAACGATCTGAGTACTTCCGTCGTCGGGCAGAACGATCAACTGGTCTCGCTCTTGGATCAGGGAAACCGAACTGTCTCGTCGTTGGCTCAGATCATGGCCGGGTCGAACGGCGCATTCGGTCAGACCGTGCAACAACTCGAAAGTGTCACCGGGAGTTGGATTGCGAGCACCGACGAGTTCAACAGACTTCTCGCCAACCTTCCCCAGTTCGCCGACGCCGCCAACCGGATCGGAAGTTACGGAAGTTTCATCAGCCTGTATCTGTGCAATTTCACTCTGAAGGCAGGCGACATGGAAGCCAACATCTTCGGTCCGACACATTCGCCGGTGTGCTCATGATGTTCCTGGTCAAGCTGATCGACGTGTTCGTCGGCATCATGCTCTTCCTGTTCAAAGGGGATCGCCGTCGCAGCGGTAGCGGCACCGCTCTCGCCCTGGGTAGTCTCGGAATCTTCGTTCTGGTGGTGGGACTCGGCGCCGCCTTGGGCATTCCGAAGCTCTGGTACAACGTACGCACGTCGGCATACACAGCGGAGTTGGCCAATGCCAGCGGGCTTTCCGACACCGATCCGGTTTACGTGGCCGGGGTTCCCGCGGGCCGAGTGGATTCGATCGACCTTGCCGGCGACCACGTCGTCGTCAACTTCCGCTTGGACAAGGACCAGCCTTTGGGAAACCAGAGCACGGCGACTGTCAGGCTCAAGACGGTCCTTGGCAAGCGCTACCTGGAGATCGTGCCGGCCGGAGTGGTCGACGAGTCCGATGCACGGGTCATCCCGCTCTCCCGCACAACCGTGCCGTACAGCCTCGACGACGTCAGCAGTGATGCCACCACTGCGGCCACCGGCGTCGACCTACAGGCGATGGAGTCCATGATGAACACCCTTTCGCAGGTGATTCCAACTGATTCCGATCAGGTGGGCCGGGCTCTGGCCGGAATCAGCGGCGCCTCGGCGGCTTTCGCGCAGAACAGTGAACAGATCGACCAGATTCTCATCATGTCCCGCGAGCTGTCGGACATGGCTGCGGCACAAACCGATTCGATAGTCGGTACTGCGGCCAATGCTCAGACGATCGTTCGTACTCTTGCGATGCGCAAGGACGCACTGACTCAGCTGGTCGACAACCTGACAATCATCATCTCGAAGCTCTCCACCACTTTCGTCGATCGTCAGGACGAGTTCGGAGCCATGACCGACAACCTCGTCGAGGTCACCACCACGCTGAAGAACAATGCAGATCAGATCGACCTGCTGTTGACTCGTCTTCCTTCCGCGCTGCGTTCGGTCACCGATTCCACCGGCACCGGCAATTGGACCGACGTCAACGCGCCGGCCGCCGTGATCCCGGACAATCTGCTCTGCGCGCTCGGCATCATGGAGGGCTGCAAGTGAATACACGAAAAGCCGTCACGGCCATGCTGGTCGTGACCCTGGCGATTGCACTCCCCGGTTGGTACATCTTCGGACGAACGGATCAGTCCAAGACCGTCTACGCCGATTTCAGCTACGTCGGCGGAATCTACGAGGGAAGCAAGGTCACCGTCCTCGGAGTCGGCGTCGGGACGGTCACGTCGGTGGAACCTCGCGGAACTTCTGTTCGAGTGGCGATGTCGATGCCCAACTCCGTGGACCTGCCCGCCGACGCCTCGGCCTATGTCCTCAATCCATCGGTGATCAGCGATCGCCACATCGAACTCGGCCCGGCTTACACCGGCGGAGAGACGCTGAAAGACGGCGACCAGATTCCGATCGAACGTGCCCACTCCCCCATAGATTTCGACGGCTTGATGGGAAGCGTCAGCACTTTGGCCGACGCATTTGCCGGGGATGGGGGCAATCTCGGCGATCTCGTGAGCCGCGGCGCTGCCGGATGGCAGGGCCAGGGTGATCAATTCAACACCGCAATTCGCAACCTCAGCACGGCAACCGGAGTTGTCGGCGCTCGGTCGGAAGACATCGGTGCCCTTGTCGACAATCTCAACACCTTGATGAATGCTCTGGACGCACGGCAGGTCAGCCTCGACGAACTTGTCGGTGACCTCGGCACATTGGGCGATCAGTGGGCGAACCAGAACATGGACATCTCACAGCCTCTGCAGGATCTGCAGGTGGTCTTCGACCAGTTGAACAGTTTCATGACAACTCACGGCGATGATGTCGGTGCCATAGCCGACAACGTGCGAGTTCTCGGTGACACTCTGGCTGCCAAAGAACCCCGCCTCGCCGAGTTCATGGACCTGGTGCCGTTGATGATGCAGAACCTCTCCCAGACAATCGGTCCTGATCAGCGCGGGCGCATTCGGCTCAACGTCTCGACTGCATTGACTCAGTTCGCGGTTGCGAAACCGCTGTGCGACACCTACAAGTTGCCGATCTGTACCGGAGCCGGGTTCACGAATCCGATTTCCTTCCCCCTCAGCACTTCTGATCCGCTCGGAATCGCCTCCGCGATTTCCGGCGGAGCCGTCCCCGGAGGTGGCAATTGACGCGGCAATCGGTTCGAATAGTCGCCGGTCTCGTGATCATCGGCGTGGGTTCTGTGGCCGTGTTCGCCTTCGGCGGCTGTAGCGCAGGCATTCAAGACCTACCCCTGGGTCGTTCGGCCGACGGTGATGCGTACAACGTGGCGCTGCAGCTGGCCGGCGCCGACGGCCTGGTGTTGGGGGCAGACGTCCGCAGCGGCCAGAAAGTCATCGGTCGAGTATCCGCGCTGTCCGCCGACGTCGTCGGAGCCGATGTGACGCTGAGTCTGGACGCCGCGACGCCGTTGCCGAACAACGTCGAAGCATCCGTCGAACTCCCGTCCGCACTGGGCAACCCGTTCATCAGACTATTGGTGCCGGAGGTTCCGTCCGGCTCGATGCTCAGCGACGGCGACACAATTCCGGAGTCTCGCACCGAGATCGGTCCGCAAGTCGAAAGTGCGCTTGCCACGCTCGGTACGGTTCTGACCGGAAGCGGCATCGATCAACTCGATACCGTGGTGCGCGAGCTGAACACCGCGTTTTCCGGGCGCTCCGGTGAAGTTCGTTCTCTGACCGACACCCTGACCTCGCTCATGGCAGAGGCAAGCAGTCACCGCAGCGAGTTCGACGAGGCCGTCGACCTCGCTGCCCGGGTCTCCTCCCAACTGGCCGGCCAACGCGTAGTTGTCGACAACTACCTCGATTCCGTTCCACAGGTGGTGTCGATTCTCGTGGGACAGAAGGATCAGATTGCAAGCCTGTTGAACTCGACCGTTCAGCTCGCCACCAACGCAAACACCATCCTCGACTCGTCACCCGACGGCCTCGACGCGATGCTGCACGATGCGTCGACCGTTGTCGGGACTCTGGATTCGTTCAACTCGGAGATCGGTCAGACACTGGCGAATATGAACGGACTGCTCGAGAACTTCACCAGTGCAGTCCAAGGTGACTACCTCGTTTTCGACGGCGCCCTGGATATTCCGGGAACGATCGACAAGCTCTGGAGCGGCGGGATGGCCGGTCAATCGATCGCACCGGCGGGAACTCTCACCGATCTACTTCAGGGAGGTCTGCGTTGAGTCGCCTTGCGCTTGTTCAACTTGTCCTGTTCGCTCTGATCGCTGCTGTGGTAATCCCTTTCGGAATCGTCTACGTGGTCGGCCCTCAGGGTTTCGGTGGCCAAATCCGGCTGCACGCCAACATGTCCGACGCCTTCGGGCTGACCAAGGGCACGGTCGTCACGTATCGCGGCGTACAGGTGGGGAAAGTGAGTGAAGTCGAACTCGACGCAGGCACCCGCTCGGCTCGGGTGGAACTCTCACTCAACGACAACACCGAGATACCTACCGACAGCGTCGCCAAGGTGACGATGGGGACCGCAGCCGGAATTCAGAATGTCGACATCTATCCCAACACAGACCACGGCCCGTATCTTCGGGACGGCGACGAAATCGCCATGCCCGCGGATCAGCAACCGGTCCAGATGAGCCAGTTGATGCTTCAGGCGTCCGGTGTCCTGGAAGGGATTGATCCGCAAGCGATCAGCGACATCGGGACCGAACTGGGAAATTCGTTCAACGGGCTCGGCCCGAGCTTGGCGACGATGATCGACAACGGTGGGACCATGTCCGCGCAGTTGAACGACCAGTCGGCCGAACTCGCCGCGCTGCTGTCGCGAACCTCCACGTTGGTGGACTCCATGGCGACACAATCGGATTCGTTCGTCCGAGGAATGGCAGCTGCCAAGAACTTCACCGAACAACTCGAATCCAACGCTCCGGTACTGATCTACCTCACCGATCATTCGCCCGCCGCCCTGAACAGCGCTCAACAGTTGTTCGACAAGTACCACAACACTTTCGGAGCGGTCCTGGCCAATCTCGTCACTGTCGCACCGATCATCTCCGACCGCACAGACGCCCTCGAAACCGGACTTGTCACGATTCCTGAAGGTCTCGCCAAACTGGCATCCATCGTCAAAGGCGATCGCGCCGACTTTGCATTGGTTGCCACACAGGGGCCGGTCTGTAACTACGACACCCCTCGGCGTGAGGTCGGCGATCTGTCTCCCACCAGTCCAAGTCTGGCGATGTACTGTCCCCCCGCCGACGACCTCGTCCAACGCGGAGCACAGAATGCTCCCCGCCCGAACGACCTCGGATTGCAGAACTCGACGGTCCCCGGTACGCCGATCGGACCGCCCGTCGTCGCAGATCCGATTCTCGTCCCGACCGGAGTCGAAGCCCTGAACTACTGGAGATTGATGTTGGAAGGACTGGGAAATGGCACACGGTGACAACGCACTACTCGACGAGGCTGAAGCCGAGGTGGCCGAACATCCGACTTCTCCGTCGCTACTTCGCCGCCTCAAGGAGCCACGCAACGCACTGATCTCACTCATAGCGGTAGCGCTGGTCGCAGCATTGGTGGTGCTCGGATTCCAGATGTACTCGGCGAATCAGGAAGACACGCTGCGGCAGGAGGCTTTGGACACCGCGCGGGATTACTCGACCATCATGTCCTCCTTCGACTATCAGAACCTCGATGCCAACAAAGACAGCATCGCCTCGATGTCGACCGACGAGTTTGCCGGCACCTACCGAACGATGGTCGATTCACTGCGCGAAGTCGTCGCCGGGGGGCAAGGCCAGGCGAGCGCAACGGCGACAGACGTCGGCATCGAATCGCTGGACAATTCGTCGGCCAAGGTGCTCGTGTTCGTCGACCAACAAGCGAAGAATGTCGCAGCGCCAGAGGGAAACACACAGAAGTACCGCATGGTCGTGTCCCTGGTCCGCTCGGACGACCGGTGGCTCGTGAGCAACGTCGAGACCAAGTAACTCACCACGCGCGGAGGAAGATCCATGCCCACTCACTACCTGGATTCGGAAAAGTCCGAGTCGTCTCTTCGGACCGATCAGACACGCATCACCATCACGGCGGAGCGTAGGCGGTGGGCACGTAAACCCGCACACATCACCGACGCACTCGATTTCTGGTCGTTCGCCGGAGCCGCTGCCAACGTCATCCTGCAACTCGGTTGGCCCGAGGTGGCGTACGGCGTCATGGAGAGCAAGGTCGAATCTGGTGCTCTGACAGCGCATCCGTGGAAGCGCGCACGAACCACAACGCAGTACCTGACGGTCGCGATCCTGGGCAACGAGGAAGAGCGAAAGGCCTACCGCGAGGCTGTGAATTCGGTACACCGACATGTGAAGTCGGATGCGAACAGCCCGGTCAAGTACAACGCCTTCAATCGCGAACTCCAATTATGGGTTGCTGCTTGCCTGTTCATCGGTTTCGAAGACAGTCATCAGTTGTTGCACGGCAAGATGTCGGAAGAACAGGCGGAGTCGTTCTATCAGTCCGCATCAACTTTGGGAACGACACTGCAGGTCACCGAAGAGATGTGGCCGGCCACACGCGCAGATTTCGAGCGCTACTGGAACCTCGGTTGCGAACGCGTCGTCATCGACGAACGCACCAAGCAGTATCTGATCGACCTGGTCAATCTACAGATGATCGCTTGGCCGATACGCCTGGTATTCCGAAACTTGTTGCGGTTCCTGACGGTCGGATTCCTTCCACCGATCTACCGCGACCAACTCGACCTCGAGTGGACCGAAGACGACCGCCGCCGGTTCGAACACCTCTTCATTTTCGTGTCGTTCGTCAACAGGTTCATTCCACGCTCCGTTCGTCAGGCCGGCAACACCATTCAGATGCGCGACATCCGTCGTCGGATCAAGGCGAGCAAGAATCTCGTCTGAGCCAGCAGCGCGTAATTCGTTTTCAATTCTGCTGCCCCACAGGTAAATCGGGGCGGTCGGTCGACAACAAATCGCGGTTCGACACAGCCTCCTGTGTGACCAGAACTGGGGCCGGAAAATCGACAAAACCGGCCGATCGAGCGCCACATACCGACGCCATCAAGACGCTTTTCCAGTGACTTGCATCACACTTTATCTCGATTATGTAACGCCGAGCGAGGTGGCATATCGCCACGCGACCTGGGAAAACGCTCTTTGATGCATTTCTGTTGCACAAACATGCGTCGACACGCCGACCCGTGACCAATCCGTAATCATCTCTTATGGTTGGTGACAGCCCGATCAACCGGGCATTACCGAATCGCCACCGCCCGTCCCACCCCGCGGTTCGGACTCGACAACATTCCTAGTGGTGGGAGCGGAGCTGAGACGGTCACCGTCCTCCGTCGGCGGGACTCGAGAGGATTTACCAAAAATGACCAAGACCACCGTTACCCGTGCCCTTGCCTCTGTCGCCGCAGCCGGAGCCCTCGCAGCCGGAGCCCTCGGACTGAGCGCCGGCACCGCGTCCGCAGCCACCCACGACTGGTCGGGTGTCGCAGAATGCGAATCTTCGGGCAACTGGGCCGCGAACACCGGAAACGGCTACTACGGCGGGCTCCAGTTCAGCCAGAGCACGTGGGAAGCCTACGGCGGAGCCGGCAGTGCCGCCAACGCCAGCCAGGCAGAACAGGTCCGCGTCGCGGAAAACGTCCTTGCCGGTCAAGGTGCCGGCGCGTGGCCGGTTTGCGGACAGTACCTCCGCTGACCCCAGCCCAAGTAGTGCGTCACTGCCCGGTGTTCGTCGAGAATTCGACGGCCGCCGGGCAGTGTTGTACACCGATACCTATTTCCCACCACCACTACTGTTGAAAGATGTTACAGCGGTGCGTGATCCGTCGGGATGACGCGGTGCGAGCGAGGTATATCGACTCGCCTTCCGATCCCCCATCATCCCGCGAAGAATTATCGACAACCTTTGGAGCATCCTTCTGAACCGGTTGCGAGAACTGACCGGCGCAGCCGTAGACGCGTACGGGATGGGCTCCTTGCGCACGTAGTGCTCCATAACCCCAGCGTAGCCGTGTTTCGATGCCGAAATGTTCGATTTCAATCACTACCTCGCATCCCTCACGGCGACCGAACAAATCGATCCGGCGCACCCGACGGCCCATCCTTGGCCAGGCGTACAAACCGGTCGGGTAAATCGCGTGGCCCGAACACTTCTCGACCATTGTGTGACAGAAGGCGGTCAACGCTCCACCACTCGAAGTGCTCGACCAGCTCGGCGGCCAGCGCTTCGCGCCCCAACGACCCACAGGGCTCGAATGCGGCCGCCACCGGCACGAGGAAGTAGTCGTTGATCGCACCGTCCCAACCCGGCAATATCGTCGGATCATGGATCTCCTCATGCCACACATGGGTGGCGGCGCCGCAGTCACGCAAGCCGATCTCCTCGTCCAATTCGCGCGCGAGCGCCTCGGGCGGGGTTTCGTCTCCTTCCAAGCCTCCGCCCGGAGGACACCAGACCGTCAGCCCGCCCCCGGGTGCGATGTATCGGTAGAGCAGAAGACGAGACTGGTCGTCAACGACCAACCCCCTGGCCGAATGCCTCAGACGCATGAGTGCCACTGTAAGTCAGCAGGTCAGGCCACAACGGCCAACTCCGGCAGTCCGGCAACCACAACCGCGAGGTTGTAACCCGACATCCGCAGTTCTCCGTTGTCCCCGGTTCTCGCGTACTCCGCATGACCGAAAGCCCGCTCGTGCTTGACACCGTCCAGGGTGATCCCCTCGGCCGTGGACAATCGGTGGAACTCGGTGCGTGTCGGATCGCCACCGAAACGGCCGAACCCCGCGATACTGTCGCCTTCCGCTTTCATGACGTAGACGTGGCGGTCGGCGATACCGAGGTCCGACTCCACCTTGGCCCGCACGCCGGGTGAACCGTAGAACACCACGTCGTCGACCGCTGCGCTTGCCCCGCGTTGCAGCGCAAGAGAAGTCGCAAGCGATCCGTAGGAGTGACCCAACGCGGTGATATGGACTCGGTCGTTGACCGACGCAGCACGAAGACCGTGAAAGAAGCTACCCAATGCGTCGGCGGCTATGCCTGCCTTGGACGATCGACTTACGTCGAAGCTGGCCCGACCGATGTCGAACTTTCCCGGCCCGATCACCTGTGGCGCGTCGTATCCGATCCAGGCGATGGTGGCCACGCTCTCCTTTCGGCCGGCCAGCTCGAGTTGGCGCATCGCCTCGGCTCGTAATCGTGTTGCCTCGCCGACCATTCCGCGCATCGAGTCCTTGACGTTGGTGTTCAGTCCGGGAATCGTCACGGAGATGTGATCCGCTGTGTCCGGATCACCGATCGCGATTGCCGCGAAGCCGCGTTCACCCGAGCGCATGTCCATGAGCAGTAACCGTCGACAAGGTTCGGCGCGAAACAACTCGTCGAGCGCGTCCAGATCCTCGAGTTTGCGTTCGGCGTACCACTGGCCCGCCCCTGTGTTACTCAGCCTGCCGCCGAAGAACTCACGGTGGAGTTCTTGCGAGATTCGGACTGAATCATCCTGCAGCCGTGCTCGTTCCGATTGAATTCGATCGAGATTGGCCGGACTACGAACCGCAGAAGGAATTCCGTCGAGGTTGGCGATCAGGCCGGGTGCATGACGCAACATCTGACGCTGCCGATCAGGGCTGAACGCTCGCCACTCCTCCCCCACACGCACAGCTTTGTCACGGAGGTCGGTGCCGACCTGAGACCGCAGAGACAACGCATGTTGAAGATCCGCGCTGACCAGCAGTGCCTCACCGATCAGTTCTCGCACCGCGACCTCGAGCAACTGGGCATGCACGTGGAGCGGGTGGCCGTCGGCGATGGGCGCAACGGCAGAGACCGTTCCGTCCTGACGAATATGCAAGTCGTCGGCGACGGCCTCTTTGCGCAGCGTATCCAGCCGTCGCCGGATGTCGCGGACACGATGAGCGACCAGAACGCCCTCCAGCCCAGCTGACAGCTGATCCAACGGTTCGACGTCCCATACGTCGATATCTGTGAGATCCACTCGGGTCAGGACGAACGAGCAGCGATCCGCGCCTGTACTTCCGGACGACGCAACGGCGGGACGGTCTGAGGTGGCTGTCTGCGAGGCGGCAATGCGCTGAGCAGGCGCGTCGTCGTTTCGGTCACCTCACGCACCGCCTGTTCGAAGGCGTCTCGGTTCGCGTCGGACACCTTGGCTATTCCACTCACCTTACGTACGTATTGGCGAGAGGCGGCCTCGATCTCCTCGGGCGTAGCAGCGGGCTCGAGTCCACGAAGTTCAGTGATGTTTCGGCACATAATTCGACGATAACCCTGCTCACCGACGCCGTCACGGTTCGATACACCAATGTATCCAAACTGCCACGCAGATCCGGGCATCACGGTAGTTTCAGTGAAATTCCCCCAGTGACTGGAAGTAGCCACTAACTCATGGACTCTGCACTCACCTCCGTCGGCCTACCCGCCGCACTCGCCATCATCATGTTCGGCCTCGGGCTTTCCCTGACGGTCGGAGATTTCGCCCGCGTGGCAAAAGCGCCGAAGGCCGTTTCGATCGCCCTGATCTGTCAGTTGTTGTTGCTCCCGGCCGCGGCCTTCGGATTGGTCACGTTGTTCGACCTCGACCCACTGCTCGCGGTCGGCATGATGCTCCTCGCCGCATCACCGGGCGGCACGACGGCAAACCTGTTCAGCCATCTGTTCCGCGGCGACGTTGCTCTCAATGTGACGCTGACAGCGGTCAATTCGGTGATAGCGGTGGTCACTCTCCCCCTGATCACCAACTTCGCGTTGGGTTACTTCGAACCTGAGGACGCGGACGGCACTCTCGGGCTTCAGTTCACGAAGGTGCTTCAGGTCTTTGCCGTCGTATTGATTCCTGTCGCCCTCGGAATGTGGGTTCGGTTGCGCTCGAGCGCCTTTGCCGAGCGGATGGACAAGCCCGTCCGCATCGGATCCGCGGTGGTTCTGGCACTGGTGATCGTCGGAACGGTTGTTTCCGAGCGCGAGAACATCGCGGACTATCTCGTCGACATCGGCGTCGTCGCTGCCTTGTTCTGCCTACTGAGCCTATCGATCGGTTACGTCGTTCCCCGGATATTCGGCATCGAGGATCGTCAGGCAATCGCCAGTTCCATGGAAATCGGCATCCACAACAGCACGTTGGCGATCACCATCGCCGTCAGTCTCCTGAACAACGTGCAATTGGCAGTGCCGGCTGCGGTGTACGGCGTTCTCATGTTCCCGCTCGCCGCTGCCTTCGGCGCAACGATCACCCGCAAGTCACGGACAATGGCCGAAATCGACTAATATCAGGCGGTTTTCGATATAGGTGATCTGGTATCGCCGACCCTACGATCGATACGGACTCAGACCGAAGGGTATCGAAAAATGCTGACCACCACACCTACCGTGCTGGACGAACGCGCCTGGCAAGAGCTAGTCGACGCACTGACCCGCCGCCAATTCGGCATCGGAGCCGGGATGGCAGCAGTAGCAACAATTCTGTCGTCCTGCAGTTCCAGTGACGGTTCGGGTACAACTGACGACACTCAAATGCGCACCGTCACCACACCGTTGGGAACTTACGACATACCGACCAACCCCAAGCGGGTCTTGGCCGTCGACGCCCGCACCGACCTCGAGCTCGCCATTGCCCTGGAACTACCGGTCTTCGGATACAACATCTCGCCCGCCACCGAGTGGGTCCCCGTCGACGGCTCGGCCGAATACCTCAGCGACAAGCCCAATCTGGAGCAGATCCTCGGACTCGCACCCGATCTCATCATCTGCGTCAACGCCGACAACGAGTACTGGCCCGCTGCAAAACTCCAAGCCATCGCTCCTGTCCTGACAACCGAATCAAAGCAGACGTGGCGAGAAAATCTCACGCGACTCTCCGATTGGTTGGGCCGAACACCCACCATGGATCGCCTGATCACCGACTATGACGCTCTGATCACCGACATCCGCTCTCGACACGCTTCGGCGATCGCGGGAAAGACCGTCGCGAGTTTGTCCTACAGTCCGGACAAGGCCACGATCTACATCGACAGCCTGCCCGTGTCGGAGGAAACCGGTAAGAAGAATCGCCAGCCCACCGACATGACGCTCGCCGACATCGGTGGAAGAACATTGAACACAACCGGTTTCGACAATCAGGGGCGACTGAGCATCGAGGAGATGGATCGCCTTCGCGATTGCGACGCGTTCATGGTTTCCGTCACCGACAGCAGCGACACCACCTTCGATCAGCTCTCGGACAACAAGTTGTGGCAACGACTTCCGGCTGTGCAGGCCGGGAACGTCACCGTTCTGCGCGGCAGTACGTACTACGGATCCATCTACACCAACATGTACGTAGCCAAGGGCTGGGACGATCTCTATTCGACGCTCGACTGATCAGACTTGTCCGTGGAAATGCCGGCCGCTCCCACGCGGTCGGCATTTCACGTTTCGAGGTCGATGCCCAACGCTCCGGAGAGGGTCCGCAGACAAATCACTCTCAACTCTTCCTGCGGTATGGAAGGTTGATCGAACCAGTCGAGGCAGACAGCTCGGACGAATGCGATCCATCCCCGAACTGCGACGGCAGCGATCTGTCTTCTTTCACCCTCGAATTCCAGTGCGTCGAGGATTCGAATCTGCTGCTGTTCGAGTTCGCGTTCGACGATCGCTCGGATACCGGCCTCGGCGGAGAGCGTCCCCACGTTGATGGCGCGTACTCCCCTGCTGTGCAACTTCACGTACGCGAAGTAGGCGTCCAACCCGGCCGCCACCTGTTCGCGCACCGGTAGCGTCGCGTCCGGTGCGGTCACCTCGAGCAGGTGCTGCGATTCGCGCTCGACGATTGCGGCGAAGAAGTCTCGCTTGGTTGGAAAGTAGTGGTACATCAACCCGCGCGAGACGCCCGCAATCTCGGCGACCTCTTCGATCCAGACGTCCTCGTACGAACGATCGGCAAAAAGTTGCGCGCCGATGTCGAGCAACTGCGTGCGCCGCTGCTCTCGGTCCAGGCGTTTTCGTGGTGCGACCATAGACAAGTCAGATTACTACTTGACACCGATTCAGTAAGGCGTACTTTGCGTACTAGACACCAATTCAGTAAGCGATCTCACCCGGGGGACACACCATGAGCGTCGACACCACTCCAGAGGCGACGACCGATGCTCGGATCCCGCATCCGGCATGGCGCCTGCCAGTCCTCGGGGACGTCCTCGGGATCAATATCCGGACGCCGCTGCAGAACTCCGTGAGCATCGGGCGCGAACTCGGCCCGATCTTCGAGAGAAATGTCCTGGGAAATCGCTTCGTCTTCGCCTCGGGCGCGGACATGGTGGCAGAACTGTCCGACGAGTCCCGGTTCGCGAAGCACCTTGCGCCTGGAGTCAAAGCACTCCGCGGAATCGGCGGCGACGGACTGTTCACTGCGTACAACCACGAACCCAACTGGGGCAAGGCGCACAATCTCCTGGCCCCGGCGTTCAGCCAGACTGCGATGCGCTCGTACCACCGCACCATGCTCGACGTGGCCGGAGAGCTGGTCGACCATTGGGACAGTCGTGACAGCGACTCCCCCGTCGACATCTCCGCAGACATGACCAAGCTGACGTTGGAGACCATCGGACGCACTGGATTCAGCTACTCGTTCGACTCTTTCGAGCGTGAAGAGCAGCACCCGTTCGTCAAGGCGATGGTCGGCGCTCTCTCCCATTCACAACGCACGACGTTCTTGAAGTCGACGGCCCTGGGGCGAGTCCTCGCACGTCGCGCCGATCAACGTGACGAGGTCCGCAAGGCGTACATGGCCGAGGTTGTGGACGAGGTGATCCGTGCCCGGCGGACAAGTACCGAACCGGGGCCGGAAGATCTTCTCGAACTGATGCTGCGGGCGGCACGCGAAAACAATCCCAACCGTATCGACGAACTGAACATCCGCCATCAGGTCGTGACCTTCCTCGTCGCGGGACACGAAACCACTTCCGGCGCATTATCGTTCGCGCTGTACTACCTGTCACGAAACCCTGACGTGCTGGCCAAGGCGCAAGCCGAGGTCGACAAGGTCTGGGAGGGCGAGGAGCCCGCCTTCGAGAAGATCGCGAAACTTCGATACGTACGACGCATCCTCGACGAATCATTGCGTCTGTGGCCGACCGCTCCCGCCTACGGCCGTGCGGCGCTTGAAGACACCACGCTCGTCGGCAAATATCCTATGAAAAAGGGTGATTGGATGCTCGTGCTCATCCCGTCACTTCATCGCGATCCCGTGTGGGGCAACGATCCCGAGGCTTTCGATCCGGATCGCTTCCTACCTGCCAATATCAAGGCCAGGCCGGCGCACGTGTACAAGCCGTTCGGAACAGGTGAACGCGCCTGCATCGGAAGACAATTCGCCATTCACGAAGCCGTCCTCGTGTTGGGCACCATCTTGCAGAAATATACGATCGAAGCCGATCCGGACTACGAGTTGAAGGTGGCCGAACGGCTCACCCTGATGCCCGAAGGCTTCAACTTGACGGTCCGCCGACGCTGAGCTCGGCAAACGGCGTCGAGTAAGTCGGTTGAACAGTCCCAAAAGCGGTAATCCCTGAGGTGGCAGCAGCGAGCACCGGCGCACCCTGGGAGTTCACATGACAAAGAGGCCTGCAGTTGGAATCGTCTTGCTCTCGGCGGCATTGGCCACGGGAGCTTGCTCGGCAAGCGTCGGGACGCCGCAAGTGGACAAGTCCGAAGTCGCAAGTCAGATCTCCACTCAACTCGCCGAGAAGATCGGCGAGCCACCTGACGACGTGACGTGTCCGGAGAACCTCGACGCAGAAGTCGGCGCATCGATCACGTGCATCCTGACCGAGCAGGGCACCGAATACGACGTCACAGCTACCGTGACCAGCGTTGACGGTGAAAGTGCGAACTTCGACATCAAGGTTGCGGATGCGCCGAACAACTAACTGCTGTGCGCCTGTATTAACCGCCGGCGGTTAATAAAGGCGCACAGCAAGGCGTCAGAGCCGCTCGATAATCGTCGCGTTTGCGGTGCCGCCACCTTCACAGATGGTCAGCAGGCCATAACGACCGCCGGTGCGCTCGAGTTCGTTGAGCAGGGTTGCCATCAGCTTGGTGCCGGTCGCGCCGAGCGGGTGACCGAGTGCGATCGCGCCGCCGTTGACGTTGACCTTGGCCGGATCTGCGCCGATCTCCTTGATCCAGGCCAGGACGACCGGGGCAAAAGCTTCGTTGATCTCGACGATGTCGATTTCCTCGATGCTCAGACCGGCCTTCGCGAGAGCATGCTTCGTGGCCGGGATCGGCGCACTGAGCATGAAGATCGGGTCGTCGCCGCGGGCGCTGAGGTGATGAATCCGGGCGCGGGGCTTGAGGTTGTACTTCTCCACCGCTTCCGCCGACGCCAGCAGCAGCGCACTCGCACCGTCGGAGATCTGGCTGGCCACCGCTGCGGTCATGCGGCCGTCTTCGACGAGAACCTTGAGCGTCGCCATCTTTTCGAGGCTGGTCTCGCGGGGTCCTTCGTCGACGGTCGCGTCACCCATGGCGACGATCTCGTTGTCGAAGCGACCCGCGGCGATTGCAGCCTTGGCGCGCTCATGGCTCTGCAGGGCCCACTTCTCGAGCTCTTCGCGGCTGATGTCCCACTTCTCGGCGATCATTTCAGCGCCCTTGAACTGCGAGACTTCCTGGTCACCGTAACGCTCGGTCCAACCGACCGAACCCGAAGTCGGCGTGTCGAATCCGTACTGCTGACCGACGATCATCGCTGCCGAGATCGGAATCTGGCTCATGTTCTGAACGCCGCCGGCAACGATCAGATCCGCGGTGCCCGACAGGATGGCCTGAGCGCCGAAGTGCACTGCCTGCTGGCTCGAACCACACTGACGGTCGACCGTCACACCGGGAACGTGCTCCGGGAATCCCGCTGCGAGCCAGGACATACGGGCGATGTTGCCGGCCTGGCCGCCGATGGCGTCGACGCAACCGAAGATCACGTCGTCGACGTCACTGGGGTCGATACCGGTGCGCTCGACCAGTGCCTTGACGACGTGCGCACCGAGATCGATGGGGTGCACGCCGGACAGCGCGCCACCCCTCTTGCCGATCGGTGTGCGAATGGCGTCGACGATGTAAACCTCGGACATAGCGTTAGCTCCTAGTTTCGTTGTGCAGCAATAGTTCTTGAAGTTGATTCAGCAATAGCGTCTGAAGTTGTAGCCGGATCGGAGAGCCCGTCGAGCACGATCGCGAGATATTGAGCCGCGACGGCGTGAGCCGACAGGGATCCACCCGGGCGGTACCAGCGAACCGCGACCCACACGGTGTCTCGCATGAATCGGAAGACCAACTCGACGTCGATGTCGGAACGGAAGGTCCCGTCCGCGACGCCGGCTTCGAGGACGCCGACCCACAGGTCCCGGAATTCGGTGTTGCGCTCGGCCAGGTAAGCGAAGCGCTCGTTCCCGACGAGGTGCTTGACCTCGTCCTGGTAGATCGCCACAGCCGAATGTGAGGCGTCGATGGCCTCGTAGGAAGTCACCACCAGCGCTTCGAGCGTCGCGCGACTGTCCAACCCCGCCGCGACGATCTCGCGGTATTTTCCGAAGAGTTCGTCGAGGAACTGGTGCAGGATCTCGTCGACCATCGACTCTTTGGAATCGAAATGGTGATACAAGCTGCCGGACAGTATCCCGGCGGCGTCGGCGATGTCGCGGACGGTCGTCGCGCGCACTCCGCGATCGGCGAACAGCCCCGCCGCGATCTCGAGCAGCTCGTCGCGGCGCCCGGACTTGCCGTTTGATTCGTCGGAATTTCGAGGTGGCGTCATGTATTCAATCCTATCCAGGGCCTTCCCCTGTGCGCGGTCAGCGAGTCCGGGGACTCCTTAACCGCGCACGGGGACGCTAGGCCCTCTGCGAAGAAACGGAGACGATCTCGCCGGTCATGTAGGTGGAGTAATCGCTGGCGAGCATCGCGATGACCGTTGCGATCTCCCAGACCTCCGCGGCGCGGCCGTAGGCCTCGCCGGAAGCCAACTGGTCGAGCAGTTCCTCACTGGTGACCTTCGCCAAAAACGCATGTCGCGCAATGGAGGGCGAGACCGCATTGATACGGACTCCGTACTCCGCGGCTTCGATAGCACTGCACCGAGTCAGTGCCATGACGCCCGCCTTGGCTGCGGCGTAGTGAGCCTGGGAATGCTGCGCCCGCCAACCGAGAACGGACGCGTTGTTCACCAGAACACCGCCGTGGGGAACGCTCTTGAAGTACCGCAGCGCGGCACGCGTCGAACGGAAGGTGCTGTTGAGGGTGATGTCGAGAACGCGATCCCACTGATCGTCCGTCATGTCGACGACGGGAGTTTCGCCGCCCAGGCCCGCGTTGTTGACGACGATGTCGATACGTCCCAACTTCTCGGCCGCGCCGACGAACAACGCGTCGACCTGCTCGGTGCTGGAGACGTCGCAGATGATGGACTCGACCTGCTGGCCGGGAAACTCGGCCTTCAGCTTCTCCACCGTCTCGCCGAGCCGACGCTCGTGGAAGTCGGAGACGAGAACGTCGCCGCCCTCGAGAAGCACCCGGCGCGCGGTAGAGAAGCCGATGCCGGTTCCGGCTGCGGCGGTGATGATCGCCTTCTTGCCCGCGAGCAGTCCGTGGCCCGGGGTTTCCTCGGGCGCAACGGAAAGCGGGGACGCGGCTTTGGTGTCAGACATTAACGAGCCTCTCGGGGAAGACCGAGCACGCGCTCGGAAATGATGTTGCGCTGAATTTCGTTGGAGCCGCCATAAATCGTGTCGGCGCGGGTGAAGAGGAAGAGGCGCTGCCACTCGTCGAGTTCGAGATGCTCGGGGTCGGTGATGTCCGAGGCATTGCCTTCGGAATCCGCCCACGGTGCAACCAACGACGACGCACCCTGCACGTCCATCGCCAGCTGTCCCAGGTCACGATGCCAGTTGGCCCACAACAGTTTTGCGACGGACGCTTCTCCGCCACCGGTTCCGGCGTCGACCGCGTCGAGAGTACGCATCGCGTGGGCGCGCATCACGCGCAGTCCGACCCAGGCGCGAGCGATCTTCTCGCGAATGTGCGGATCCTGGTCACTGCCATTGGCCTTCGCCAGGTCGACGACGCCCTGGAGCTCGCGAGCGAATCCGATCTGCTGTCCGAGCGTCGATACCCCGCGCTCGAAGGTGAGCAGCCCCATCGCGATCTTCCAGCCCTCGCCAGGTTCCCCGACCACCAGATCGGCGTCGGTGACGGCGTCGTCAAAGAAGACCTCGTTGAACTCCGACGTACCGGTGAGCTGCTGGATGGGCCGAACTGTCACACCAGGCTGATCCAACGGGACCAGCAGGAAGCTCAAGCCCTGATGACGCTTGGAGCCCACCTCGGTGCGGCAGACCACGAAGCACCACTGCGCGACGTGAGCCAGTGAGGTCCACACCTTCTGGCCGTTGATGATCCACTTGCCGCCTTCGAGGCGTGCGGTGGTGGAGACGTTCGCGAGGTCTGAACCGGCGCCAGGCTCGGAGTAGCCCTGCGACCACAGTTCGCTGACCGTGTTGATGCCAGGAAGGAATCGGCGTTTCTGCTCGTCGGTTCCGTACGCGATCAGCGTCGGGCCGAGCAACTCTTCACCGATGTGGCTGACGCGAGCGGGCGCACCGGCCTTCGCGTACTCCTGATGGAAGATGACCTGCTGAGAGATGCTTGCTCCCCGCCCGCCGAACTCCTTCGGCCACCCGAGGCACGTCCACCCTGCGGCTGCGAGGTGCTTGTCCCACTCGAGGCGTTGCTCGAAGAACTCGTGCTCACTGCCGGGGCCGCCCTTACCCTTGAGCTGGGCAAATTTGCCCGTCAAGTTCTCGGCCAACCACTGCGCGACCGTGGCCGCAAACTCGTCGTCCGTCATCTGCCCGTCCGGGCTCTCGCTCTGGTCCACATATGTAAGATAACCTACCAAGCACTTGCTAGGTAGCGTGTCAGGTAGGAGTCCAGTGACCGAACAACCGAGAACCATCCCATCAGCCCTCATCCGGGCCGCCGAGGAGTTCGGTGAGCGCGCGGCTATCGCCGATGGCGACACCCGACTGACCTTCGCACAGCTACATCAACGTGTCCGCGATTTCGCCGGCGCGCTGATCAACCGTGGGGTGAAGGTAGGCGATCGCGTCGTCATCTGGTCACCCAACACGTATCACTGGGTGATCGCCCTGCTCGGCGCTCAATACGCCGGCGCGGCCATCATCCCGATCAACACTCGATACACCGGCACCGAAGCGCTCGACATCATCGAGCGCGTCGACGCCGCGGCCTTGGTGGTCGTCGGCACGTTCCTCAAGGCCGATCGGTATCAGCAGTTGCTCGACGCCAACCCGGACCTGTCGATCCCGACCGTCATCCAGGTACCGATCGACGGGGACGACGACCGTGACGGCGTCATCGAGTTCGAGGACTTCCTCGCGCTCGCCACCGACGCCGCCCGCACCGAAGCCGATGCGCGTGCTGCGAAGGTGCAGCCAGACGACGTCAGCGACATCCTCTTCACCTCCGGCACCACGGGACGCAGCAAGGGTGCGATCACCGCGCATCGTCAGTCCATCGCTGTCGCCAAGTCGTGGGGTGAATGCGCCGAGGTCACCGCCGACGACAACTTCCTCATCATCAGCCCGTTCTTCCACACCTTCGGGTACAAGGCCGGAATCCTGGTCTGCCTGCTGAATGGTGCGACGATCGTGCCGGTGTCCGTCTTCAACATCGACGACACTCTTGCCCTGGTCAACAGCGAAAAGATCAGCATCCTGCCTGGCGCCCCGACGATCTACCAGACCATCCTCGATCACCCCCGCCGCAGCGAATACGATCTGTCCTCGCTCCGCATCGCGATCACCGGCGCAGCACCCGTGCCGGTTGCTCTCGTCGAGCGCATGCAGGCAGAGCTTTTCGACGCCGTCCTCACGGCATACGGTCTGACCGAGGCAGTGGTCGCGACCATGTGCCGCACCGACGACGACCCGGTCACCGTCTCCACCAGTTCCGGCCGCGCGACAGCCGATTTCGAGGTCAAGATCGGTGACCAGGGTGAGATCCTACTTCGTGGACCGAACGTCATGCTCGGATACCTCGACGACCCCGAATCCACCGCCAAGGCAATCGACGCCGACGGCTGGCTGCACACCGGAGACGTCGGAACCCTCGACGAGCGTGGCTATCTCGACATCACCGACCGTCTGAAAGACATGTACGTCAGCGGCGGATTCAACGTCTACCCCGCCGAGATCGAGGGCATGTTGGCTCGCCTGCCCGGCGTCCACGAGTCTGCTGCCATCGGCATCCCCGATCACCGGATGGGAGAGGTGGGCCGCGTCTACATCGCCCAACTCGACGGTGCCGGCCTCACCGAAGAGTCGGTGATCGCTTTCCTCAAGGAGAAGATCGCAGGCTTCAAGGTGCCCCGCGAGGTGCGCTTCGTAGATCACCTGCCCCGTAACCCTTCGGGCAAGGTCCTCAAAACGGTTCTGCGCGAGGAACAATCATGACCGTTCCCTTCGAAGCCGACGTCGTGACCTACGAGGTTCGTGACTCGGTCGCCGTCGTGACCTTGAATCGACCCGACTACCGCAACGCCCAGAACTCGGTCGTGACGTACGCCCTCGACGCGGCATTCCAGCGCGCCGTCGAGGACGACGACGTGAAGGTGATCGTCCTGGCAGGCAACGGACCTCACTTCAGCGCCGGACACGACCTGGGAACTCCGGGACGCGACCATCACGTCGAGTACGAGAACAAGGCCACCATGTGGTGGGATCACGTCGACAAGCCAGGCGGTGACCAGCGTTTCGCCCGCGAAATGGAGGTCTACCTGGGCATGTGCCGCCGTTGGCGGGAGATCCCCAAGCCCACCATCGCGATGGTCCAAGGCGCCTGCATTGCCGGTGGGCTCATGCTCGCATGGGTCTGCGACATGATCGTCGCGGCCGACGACGCCTTCTTCTCCGATCCCGTTGTCCGCATGGGCATCCCCGGCGTCGAATACTTCGCGCACCCGTGGATGGTCGGTTCACGTTTCGCGAAGGAAATGCTCTTCACCGGCGATCGGTTCACCGCGCAACGCGCCTACGAAATCGGCATGGTCAATCGCGTCGTCGCCCGCAAGGATCTCGAGAAGGAGACGTTCGAGCTCGCCGGACGTATCGCCGAGATGCCGCGCTTCGGACTGGCTTTGACCAAAAAGGCCGTCAACCAGTGCGAGGATCAGATGGGGATGCGCAACGGCATCGACTCCGTCTTCGGTCTGCATCACTTCGCTCACGCTCACAACGCCGAGGTCGGCAAAGACTCGCTTGGTGGTCTCGACGCCAAAGCCATGGCTGCCAGTGCTCGCGCACCGCAGGAAGGAACAAACTAGTGGATCTCGTATTCGACGACGCCACAACCGCATTCCGTGACGAGGTCCGCTCGTTCCTGGAGGCGAATGTGCCCGCCACTCCCCTGAAGTCGATGGATACCGCCGAAGGCTTCGAAGAGCACCGTCAGTGGGAGCACACTCTCGCCGACGCCGGCTACGCCGTCGTCTCCTGGCCCAAGGAACTCGGCGGACGCGATGCGTCCCTGCTCGAATGGGTCATCTTCGAGGAGGAGTACTACCGCTCGGGCGCACCCGGGCGCGTAAGCCAGAACGGCATCTTCTTGTTGGCTCCCACACTGTTCGAGCATGCAAATGCCGAGCAGTTGGCTCGCATCATGCCGCGCATGGCTCGTGCCGACGACATCTGGGCCCAGGCCTGGTCCGAGCCCGAATCCGGTTCCGACCTCGCGAGCCTGCGTTCGAGTGCGAAGAAGGTCGACGGGGGCTGGCTGCTCAACGGTCAGAAGACGTGGAGCTCACGCGCAAGCTACGCCGACTGGGGCTTCGGCTTGTTCCGCTCCGATCCGGATGCGCAGCGACACAAGGGCATCACGTATTTCATGTTCGACCTGCGCTCGAAGGGCGTCACCGTTCGCCCGATCGATCAACTCGACGGCGAGCCCGGCTTCGCCGAGATCTTCCTCGAAGACGTCTTCGTGCCAGACGACCCGGCCAACCCCGGTGAGTCGGGTGTGATCGGCAACGTCAACGAAGGTTGGCGCGTCGCGATGAGCACCGCGAGCAACGAGCGTGGCCTCTCGCTGCGCAGCCCCGGCCGCTTCCTCGCCACCGTCGACCGACTGCTCGAACTGTACAAGTCCAGCGGACGAACCGACGACAGCGCTCTGCGTAACCAGGTTGCCGACGCCTGGATCGGCGCTCGCGCCTACCAGCTCAACACATTCGGTACCGTCACCCGTCTCGCTGACGGAGGGCAACTCGGCGCCGAGTCCTCGATCAACAAGGTCTTCTGGTCCGAGTGGGATATCGCCACCCACGAGACTGCTCTCGAACTGCAGGGCCCTGAAGCAGAGCTGGCCGACAACTGGATGGACGGATACCTGTTCTCCCTGTCCGGCCCGATCTACGCAGGCACCAACGAGATTCAGAAAAACGTCATCGCTGAGCGTCTGCTCGGCCTACCGAAGGCGGACCGATGAGATTCGCGCTCGACTCCTCCCACCAGGACTTCGCTGCAAGCATCGATGCACTGCTGACCAAGTCCGACATGCCCTCCGTCATCCGTTCGTGGAACGACGGTGACACCGAGCCGGGCAAGAAGCTCTGGCAGCGCCTTGCCGAGACCGGCGTCAACGGCCTCGTCATATCCGAAGAACACGACGGACTCGGCGCCGACGCCGTGGACCTGGTCGTTGCACTCGAACAGCTCGGTCGGCACGCAGTACCCGGACCGGTCGTCGAGACCATCGCAGTAGCACCGACGCTCCTGGCTTCCGTTGCACCGGAACGTCTCTCTGCTCTCGCCGAGGGTTCGCTGGCAACCGTCGCCGCTCCCCCGCGCACACCGTTCGCGCTCGACGCCAATGCGGTCGATCTGGTTCTACTCGCGCAGGACGGCACCGTCTCACTCGGCATCCCTGGCGAAGCCAAGGCATCGGTGGATCTCTCCCGCAAGCTCTACGAGGTTTCCGCCGGCGAATCGCTGGGCTCCGCCGACTTCTCCGCAGCCTTCGACATGGGCGCTCTTGCCACTGCCGCGCAGTTGCAAGGTCTCGGCCAGACACTGCTCGAGGTCACCACCGAATACGCGAAGCAGCGCAAGCAGTTCGGCAAGGTCATCGGACAGTTCCAGGCAATGAAGCACCACCTGGCAGAAGTTGCCGTTTCGCTCGAAATGGCTCGCCCCCTGCTCCACGGTGCCGCTCTGTCGGTTCGCGATCAGTCGGCCGACGCCTCGCGTGACATTTCTGCCGCCAAGGTCGCGTGCGGGGATGCTGCTTACAAGGCCGCCCGCGTCGGACTCCAGGTTCACGGCGCCATCGGCTACACGATGGAACACGATCTCTCCTTGTGGCTCACCAAGGTACGAGCATTGCTCACCGCATGGGGCACACCGTCCGAGCATCGCGCGCGCGTCGTCGAAGCGCTGGTTGCATCATGAGCATCGACACCGAAGACCAGGCAGCACTACGTGCGTCGGTACGCGATCTGCTGAGCAAGCATTCCGACTCCGCGGCCGTCCGCGCTGCCATCACCACAGAGATCGGCTACGACGCCGCGTTGTGGAGCAAGCTGTGCGAGCAGATCGGCGTCGCCGCGCTGGCGATTCCGGAGGAGTTCGACGGCGTCGGAGCAGGTTTGGGCGAGGTACATGTGGTCCAGGAGGAACTGGGCCGCACGCTGACCCCCTCACCGATGCTGGGTTCGGCGATTCTTGCCGCACAGGCACTGCTGCTTGCCGGTGACAACGACGCATGCTCGCGACTGCTGCCCGGTGTCGCGTCCGGCGAGAGCACGCTCGCCCTGTGCTGGGCAGGGGCTGCGGGTTGGAGCACCTTCGGCGTCGAGGCAACCGAGGATGCGTTGACCGGCACGGCGTCGTACGTCCTCGACGGACACGTCGCTGACACCCTGCTCGTTCTCACGGCCGACGGCTTCTACGAAGTAGATCCCGCGGCCGAGGGCGTCTCCCGCCGACGCGTCCCCACCATGGATCCGACGCGAACGCTGGCGGAGGTCACGTTCTCCGGTGTTCGTGGTCGGCCACTGGAGTGGTCCGAAGATCTGGTCGATCGCATCCGAACCGTCGTTCTGATCGCGTTGTCCGCTGAACAGGTCGGAGCGGCCGCAGCGATCGTCGAACAGACCGTGGAATACACCAAGTCGCGCAAGCAGTTCGGTCGCGCGATCGGTTCTTTCCAAGCCCTCAAGCACCGGATGGCCGACATGTACACGTTGGTCGAGACGGCGCGGTCGATGACGTACACCGCCGTGGCGACGCAGTCGGCGGACGACGCGGCAGTGGCGAAGGTCTACTGCTCGGAAGCTTTGCAGCAGATCACCTCCGAAGCAGTTCAGTTGCACGGCGGAATCGCAATCACCTGGGAGCACGACGCTCAGCTGTACTTCAAGCGTGCACACGGCAGCGCTCAGCTCTTCGGACAGCCGAGCACCTACCTGCCGAGCCTCGCTCAGGCCGCGGGTCTCTAAGACACATCGGTGCTTGTTCGCTCGCAATCCCGGGCGAACAAGCACCGATGCTGCCCAGTCAGTGGAATGAACCGCAGATTTATGCGGCTGGATCACGCAGAATCGGTCACCAGACAGCTGTCCATCTCACAGACCGGAGTTTTCTCGTGAATCGATTCGACGACAAGCGCGTCCTCATCAGCGGCGCAGGGTCCGGAATCGGCCAGGCCACCGTTGCCCGCATCCTGGCAGAAGGAGGCACCGTCGTCGCCGCCGACATTTCCGAGACCGGCCTCGAACAGACGCTGAACGCCGCGAAGGACGCCGGCCACTCCGATCGCCTCACCACGGTGAAGGTCGACATCTCCAGCGAAGAGTCTGTTCGCGAACAGGTCGGCGCTGCGATCAAGGCTCTGGGCGGGCTCGACGTGCTGGTCAATGCGGCGGGCATTCTGCGCTCCGCACACACCCACGAGATGACACTCGATTTCTGGAACACCGTCATCGGGGTCAACCTCACCGGAACATTCCTCATGACGAGGGAGTCCCTGCCGGCACTGCTCGAAAGCGGAGCAGGTGTCGTGGTCAACTTCAGTTCCACTTCGGCGACCTTCGCCCACCCGTACATGACGGCATATGCGGCGTCGAAGGGTGGAATCCAATCCTTTACGCACGCACTTGCACTCGAGTACAGCAAGCAGGGTCTTCGCGCCGTGGCCGTCGCACCCGGCAGCATCGCGTCGGGCATGACGTCCGATCCCGGTTTCCCGGCCGACATCGACTTCACGCTGCTCGGCAAGCTGGCCCCGGCAATCGGTGAGGGTTTCGCGCCCCCGTCCGCGGTCGCCGGTGTGATCGCGATGCTCGCTTCCGAGGACGGCTCGTTTGTCACCGGAACGGAAATCCGCATCGACGGCGGCACGCATATGTGATCCCCTGCTGTGGGGCGGGGTTTTAACCCCCCCCGGGGGGTCGGCGCACCCCCCCCACCCCGCCCCCCAGTCGAGCCCCCCCCGCCCCCCCCGCCCCGGCGCCGCGGGCG
>NZ_JAWLSE010000004.1:0-339470 GCF_033142365.1 Rhodococcus sp. IEGM 1241 | reverse complement strand
GTTTGTCCGCGCACGGCAAATCCGCACCGCGGGGGCCACGCTTTGGTGCGCCCGGGGGGGGGGCGTTTAACACCCCCGGGGGTTTAATAAGGGCCCACAGCAGCGAGGCGGCATACTTGTCTAGCCGCCCGGAACCGGTCCGGCGGTACGACGTGCGGTGGGGAGCCAGCGGTGAGCGAGTCAACAGGCACTACGAACCTCGAGCCCGTGCTGATCAGTCCCGTCGTCGGCGGAATGATTCGCACCTGGTCCGAGGACGAGACCCGCTTGTGGAGCGTCGACGATCCCGCCGCTCTCGGCGCACTGCTTGGACGCGGCCTCGTAGCTCGTACTGCTCTGCCGGACAACAAGTTCCGAGAAGTTGCGTTTCTGGATACCCAGACCCAGGCCCTCACTGTGCAGCCGCGCTTCGCTTCCCCGGACAGCACTGCCCTCGCCGCACCGTTCACGCTCACCGAGGCGTCGGCCCCGACCGGCGACGCTTGGGAAGATCTCGAATCGGTACTCGCGTCCATCGCGATCTCCGCTGCTGGACGCGGCGAATTCTGGCTCGCGGAACTCGGCGGGTGGGATTCTCCGCACGAGCCGAACTGCCTCTTCACGACCGTCGACGAATCGGGCCTGGCCAACGCAGTCATGGAGGCAACCCCCGCACCGGTGGGCACAGGCGTCTGGCCGGAGGTTCCGAGCGACCAAACCGGCGTATCGGTGTCGGCACCAGCCTCACAGGACACCATCGAGGCTGCCGGAATCTTCGCGGTTTCAGCGATCGAGACGTGGGGCGTCACACCGTGGGACATCAACCTCACGTTCGGCAAACTGGTCGATTTCGCCTGATCAACGGCGCCGACACGCGGCGGTGAGTTGTACGTCTCCTCTCAGCCGACGGCTCACGGTTCGTCACAACACGCCCGATGGCCACGACATCGACCCCCTCGATGGGCATACTGAGGGAACTGGGGTTACTCCCGGTCACAAATACCCGTGGATCCGCGTCGGGGCGGGTGCGGTCCGACAACACGCGAGCAGCCACAGACACTGGCGGCTCCGAAAGGTTCAATCATGGCAACCGACCAATTACAGACGGTTGTATTGCACGGCGACCAGCTCAAATACGTCGACCAAGGCAGTGGCCCCGTCGTGGTGCTCATTCACGGCCTGCTGGGCGCGCACTCCAACTGGGAACCGCAGATCGAGACGCTCTCGCGTCATTACCGCGTGATCGCCCCTGATCTCTTCGGACACGGTGCGTCGGACAAGCCTGCCGGCGACTATTCACTCAGTGCTCACGCCGCCACTGTGCGTGACCTCCTCGAAGCCCTCGACATTCCGTCGGCCACCCTGGTCGGACACTCCCTCGGTGGTGGGATCGCGATGCAGACGCTGTATCTGTTCCCCGACCGGGTGGAGCGGCTGTGCCTGGTGGCCAGCGGTGGACTCGGGCCCGAGGTGAGCCCACTCCTGCGCGCGGCGACACTGCCCGGCAGCGAACTGGTACTTCCCGTCCTCGCGTCGAGGACGCTGACCGACGTGACCGACAAAGCGCTCGGACTTTTCAACAAGATCGGCCTGTTCAAGCTCGGTGCCAGCGCAAGCGAGGCCCGTAAGAGCTTCGCTTCGGTATCGGACGCGTCGACACGTCAGGCATTTCTGGCGACGGCACGATCGGTCATCAATTACAACGGTCAAACCGTCAATGCCACTCCGCATTTCGCCAACTTCAAGAATCTGCAGGCACTACTGGTGTGGGGTGAGGAAGACACCATCATCCCCAACGCCCACACCGAGAACGCTCGCGCCGAACTACCGCTGGGGCGGGTGGAGATCTTCAAGCGAGCCGGACATTTCCCGCACCTTGACTACCCGGATCGCTTCGACCGCGTCTTCTCCGAATTCATGACGGACTGCGGAGTCGGTATCGGCACCGGACCCAAGGCCGTCAGCAGCTGAACTAGCGCCCCGCAACCAACTCTTCGAGGTAGCTCGCCACGCCGTCCTCGTCGTTCGTGGGCAAAATTCGGTCGGCGAGCTCGATGACCTCGGTTCTCGCGTTGGCCGGCGCCAGAGCCGTTCCAGCCCAGGTCAGCATGGCAACGTCGTTGAAGGCGTCACCGGCTGCGGCCACTTCCGACGCGTCGATGCCGTCGATCGCGCACAACTGCGCGAGAGCGCTGGCCTTCGAGACGCCCGCTGCAGCCATTTCCATGTACGGGGCGCCGGAGTGGGTCAACTCCACGCCCTCGATGCCCGCAGCGACGGCTGTTCGGTACAGGTCGGCGCTGGAAACCTCCGCATGCCGGGCCACGATCTTGACCATCGGCTCGACATCGAGCGGCAAGGTGTCGGCCAGCACCATCTCGTGCAGGTGCCGGTGATGGTCCGCGAACTCGCACATAGCGGCGTACTCCGGCTCAGCAAAGAATTGGGTGGGTCCGACGTTCGCGAACACGACGCCCGGAACCAGCGCCCGAACTTGCTCCATAGCCGTTGCAGCCAAGGACATTTCGATCGAGACGGTGTCGACGATCTCCGGCGTCCCGTCGGCGAGGTCGAGAATCACAGCTCCGTTGGCACACACAGCTTTACCGCGAAATCCGCACGAGTTCGCCAATGTGTGTACCGAATGCCGGGCGCGGGCCGTCGCCCACACAACTTCGATTCCGGCGAGCCGCGCGTTCTCCATGGCCTGCGCGGTGCGCGCCGAAATCGTTCGGTCGGAGCGCAGCAGGGTGCCGTCGAGGTCGGTTGCGAAGATACGAATGCGGGTCACCAGACAATGATGGCAGTCCGTTCGCAGCCCTCACCAACTACGTGACACGGACCGTTGCTCTGTCAATTACCTGACTGGGTCTCGAGAAGGTGCCGACGCATCTCGCCGAAGACCACACCGAGCCGCTCGACATCTCGCGGGCTCAGCAGATCGAACATGCCCTCCCGCACTGCGGCTACGTGCGCCGGGCTTGCCGACGCCAGTTTGTCGGCACCCGAGTCGGTCAGCTCCGCATTGGCGCCCCTCTTGTCGTCGACACACTCAACCCGGCGCACCCACCCTGCGCCGACCAATCGATTTACGGCCCTGGTCACACCACTTCGGGTAGCCATCACAGCGTCGGCGAGCTCACTCATGCGCAGTTGCCGGCCGGGCGCTTCGGCGAGAGCGACCAGCAGTTCGAAATCGGTGAAGGAAATGTCGGAGTCTCGCACCAACTGCTGATCGAGAACACGCTGGAGCAGTCGGGTCGAGTCCAGGTAAGCCCGCCAGGCCGTTTGCTCCGAGTCGCTCAACCACCGCGTCGATTCCATGACAGCAGCATATCCGAAGTAGTTGACAACGAAATCAAATGATCTATTCTCAATGTAGTTGATCAGTCAACTACCTGTTCGAAGAGAAGGTTCAACCGAGAGGCGGGCGCCATGAGCGACAACAACGCAGTGCAGTTCGACAACGCAGTGCAGTTCGAGGAACGCCGGGCCGAGATCAGGGATCGACATCTGCTCCCCTCCGACAAACGACCCGCATCGACCGCACGCGGCCTGCACCATACGGCCCTGATCAGCAGTGACGTCGAACGAACCGTGAAGTTCTACCAGGATCTCCTCGGATTCCCACTCACCGAGTTGATCGAGAACCGTGACTATCCCGGGTCGTCGCACTTCTTCTTCGACATCGGCAATGGCAACCTTCTGGCCTTCTTCGACTTCCCGGGTCTCGACGTGGGCCCGTACCAAGAAGTACTCGGCGGCCTCCACCACATCGCGATCAGCGTCGAACCTGCCAAGTGGGCGAAGCTGCGCACCCAACTGACCGAGGCCGGCGTCGAACTGATCGAGCACAGAGAGGTCTCGTTGTACTTCCGCGATCCCGACGGCGCTCGACTCGAGCTGATCGCCGACCCCCTCGGCGAGATGTACGGCAATCACGTCCTCTGAAAACTTGCTCTCCCCCACACCATTCGGAAGGCACACCATGACCTCCACTCTGTCGCAGCCGAACCTCGATATCCGTCGATCCGAGGATCGCTTCAAGTCCAATGCCGGCTGGCTGGACTCGAAGCACTCGTTCTCGTTCAGCAATCACTACGACCCGAAGAACACTCACCACGGTCTTCTCCTGGTCAACAACGACGACATCGTCACGCCCGGAATGGGATTCGACACCCACCCGCACCAGGACATGGAGATCGTCACCTGGGTACTGAGAGGTTCTCTCGTACATCAGGATTCGATGGGGCATTCGGGCGTCATCTACCCCGGTCTTGCCCAGCGGATGAGCGCTGGAACGGGAATCCTGCATTCGGAGAAGAACGATTCGTGGCGACTCGGTGACGTGGCGGGCGCGCATTCCGACAAGCACAGCGATCCGGTTCACTTCATCCAGATGTGGGTCGTCCCCGACGAAGCCGGGATCACACCCGGTTACGAGCAGTTGGAGATCGACGCCGAATTGCTTGCCGGTGGGTTGGTTCCGGTCGCCTCGGGTATGGACGCGTACGCCGATCACTCGGCAATCCGGATCAAGAACAAGTACGCCGCGATGCACGTTGCGCGTCTGCAACCCGGACAACCTGTGACCCTGCCGGACGCACCGTTCCTGCATGTTTTTGTCGCCGACGGTCAGGCCGCCATGGAAGGCGTCGGAGTGCTCGAACAGGGTGACGCGGTACGAGTATCCGGCGGTGGAGGTCAGCAGCTCAGCTCCGATACCGGGGCAGAGGTCATCGTCTGGGAAATGCACGCCACCGTTTCGCAGGGATGACATGAAGCCCTTCTCGTACGACGCTTCACCGGCTCGAATTGTCTTCGGCCAAGGGACGATCGATACGATCGCCGAAGAAGTGCGGCGGCGCGGCCGTAGCCGAGTGATGGTGCTGGCAAGTCGTCGACTCGACGCGGTTGCCGCCGCCGTGACCGAATCTCTCGGCGACATGGCGGTGGTCCGCTTCGACGGCGCTGTGATGCATACTCCGATCGAAGTCACGACAGCCGCGCTGAGACTTGCCGAGAACCATCACGTCGACACGGTCGTCGCGATCGGCGGCGGTTCGGCAACCGGGTTGTCCAAGGCACTGGCACTACGAGCGGGGTTCGATCAGATCGTCGTTCCGACAACGTACGCGGGATCAGAAGTCACTCCGGTGTTGGGTGAAACAGAGAACGGACGCAAGACAACTCGCTCCTCTCCCCACATCAGACCGGAAACCGTCATCTACGACGTCGACCTCACTCTCGATCTGCCGCTGGATACCACCGTCACCAGCGCCGTCAACGCGATGGCGCATGCGGTTGAAGCGTTGTACTCCATCGAGTCCAACCCGATCACGGACTCGATGGCGATCGAGGCGATCTCCGGGATCGCCCGTGCGCTGCCGAGCATTGTCGATGATCCGAAAAATCTGGAAGGTAGGGCCGAACTACTACAAGCGGCCTGGTTGGCCGGAACTTGCTTGGGCACAGTCGGTATGGGGCTTCATCACAAGTTGTGCCACACCGTCGGTGGCAGCTTCGGTTTGCCGCATGCTCCCACCCACACCGTTGTCCTCCCCCACGCGATGGCATTCAACGCGCCTGCTGTCCCGGATGTGATGTCGCGAATAGCGACTGCTCTGGGCGCATCCGATGCCGCTACCGGCGTTTTCGACCTCGTCACCGCGTGCGGCGGACCGACCACTCTGCGAGAACTGGGAATGAGTCACGATCAAATCGAAAATGCAGTCGAACTCGCCACCTCCGCCGCGTATCCGAACCCGCGTGAGATCACCCCGCCGGGCCTGAGCGAACTCCTCGAGAACGCCTGGTCCGGGCGTCGACCCGCCATCAGGTGAGAACTAATCAGGCAGTACCGCCTCGAGGCCTGACGTGTTCGAAGATCAGAATCGTCTCGGTCGCAGCAACCGCTGGATGTGCCGAGAGATTGTTGACGACGAAGTCACGCAACTGCGCCGAATCCGTCGTTGCGACGTGCAGCATGTAGTCGTCGACACCGGCAACGAAGTACACGTTGAGCACCGAGTCCAGCTTGGCGAAATCGTCGCCGAGCCGGTTGAGGTGCGACCGTGCGTTGGCCTGCAGTCGAACTGCGATCATCGCCTGCAGATCCATTCCGAGAGCGGCGGGGTCGATGTCCGCGTGAAATCCCCTGATCACGCCGTTGTCCACCAAGGCGCGCACACGGCCGAGGCATGTCGACGGCGCAATTCCCGCGATCGCGGCCAGCGCATTGTTCGGAATCCTCGCGTCTTTCGCCAGCTCTTCGAGCAGAACCCGGTCGACCTCGTCCAACTGCACGGCAGCCCGAACATGCTTCGGCGAGGCGGCCGTCTGAATACCGATTTTTGAACTTTCGCGCACCATGAATACAGACTAGAGAATTATCTTCACTTCTCTTCACTATCTGGCGACGAAACTTCATGCTTGGCACCTGCCATTCGAAGAAACAACAGACTCAGTTCGGAGCCGTGTCATGAAGGTCGGAATCCCCCGCGAAATCAAAAACCACGAGTACCGCGTGGCTATCAGCCCAGCAGGCGTCCACGAACTGGTCGGCCGAGGGCACGAGGTCGTCATCGAAACGGGCGCAGGCGTCGGCTCCTCGTTCAGTGACGAGGATTTCAAGGCCGCGGGCGCGCAGATCCTCGGGTCCGCCGATCAAGTCTGGACAGACGCAGATCTGCTCCTGAAGGTCAAAGAACCTATTGCAGAAGAGTATTCGCGACTCCGTAAGGATCAGGTGCTCTTCACCTACCTGCACCTGGCGGCGTCGAAGGAATGCACCGACGCACTCCTGGCTTCGAAGACCACTTCCATCGCCTACGAAACCGTTGTCGGTTCCGACGGTTCACTGCCCCTTCTCGCACCGATGAGCGAAGTAGCCGGACGCCTTGCGCCGCAGGCCGGCGCCTACCACTTGATGCGTCACGGCGGCGGACGCGGAGTGCTGATGGGCGGCGTCCCCGGAGTGCGCCCCGCCAAGGTCGTGGTGATCGGTGCTGGCGTCTCCGGCAAGAACGCCATCGCCGTGGCCTACGGCATGCAGGCCGACGTCACCGTTCTCGATCTGTCGATCGCGCGCCTGCGGGAAATCGACGAGCTGTACCACGGCCAGGTCAAGACCATCACGTCCAACAGCCTCGAACTGGAACAGGCAGTACTCGACGCCGACCTCGTCATCGGCGCAGTGCTGGTCCCCGGGGCGAAGGCGCCGACTCTCGTCTCCAACAGCCTGGTGGCGCGCATGAAGCCGGGTTCTGTCCTGGTCGACATCGCCATCGACCAGGGCGGCTGCTTCGAGGATTCACACGCGACCACGCACGCCGACCCGACGTACCAGGTTCACGGTTCCGTCTTCTACTGCGTTGCGAACATGCCCGGAGCCGTCCCCCGGACGTCGACGTACGCGCTCACCAACGCGACGCTTCCGTACGTCGTCGCATTGGCAGACAAGGGGTGGAAGGACGCGGTCGCGACAGTTCCCGGCCTGGGGTCGGGACTGAGCACACACGACGGCCTGCTCCTGTCCGACAGTGTTGCAGCGGCGCATGGGTACTCGGCTACCACTCTCTGACCCAGGCAGCTCTGACCCCGGCAAGGAAAGCTCGAGATCGCTAGCCTTGATCCATGAGCAATCCTGACATCACGCTGAATTCCGGAACCACGATCCCGCAACTCGGCCTCGGAGTCTGGCAGGCCACCAACGACGAAACCGAGCATGCAGTGCGGTTCGCTCTCGACGACGCCGGCTACCGGCACATCGACACCGCTGCCGCTTATGGGAACGAAGAGGGCGTCGGACGAGGTATCGCCAACTCGTCCGTCGCGCGAGAGGACATATTCCTCACCACGAAGCTGTGGAATGCAGATCAGGGCTACGAGCCGGCGTTGAAGGCTTTCGACAGCAGCATCGACAAGCTGGGCGTCGATTACGTCGATCTGTATCTGATCCACTGGCCACTGCAGGACAACGACCGACTCCTCCGCACTTGGGACGCGCTCGAAAAGATCGCGGAATCGGGCCGCGCCAAGGCAATCGGGGTGTGCAACTTCGAGCCGCATCATCTGCAGCTTCTCGTCGATCGCGGCGGATTGTTGCCGGCAGTCGATCAAGTGGAACTGCATCCGCACCTCACGCAGCACGCGATCCGCGACAAGGCCGCCGAGCACGGGATCAAGGTCGAATCGTGGAGCCCACTCGGCGGTACCAGCAACGCGGGTTGGGGTAAGGCATCGAAGCCCAACACGCTGCTCACCGATCCGATCATCACCCGAATCGGTGACCGCCACAGCAAGACTGCGGCGCAGGTCCTGATCCGTTGGCACCTGCAGAACGGCCTGATCGTCATCCCGAAATCAGTGCATGACGCCCGGATCGCTCAGAACATCGACGTATTCGACTTCGAACTCACTGATCTCGATCTGAGCGAAATCGACACTCTCGACGACGGTACCCGCGTCGGCGCGCATCCCGATGAACTCAACATCGGTGCACCGAACTGATCAAGCCGCTCGTTTGGTGGGGCGAAGCGCATCGATTCCGTTTCGCCTCACCATGGTCCCGAGGGTTTTCCACCACGGCCGAGCCGGATCCGGCTCGCTGCCGTCACCCATTCGATGCAACTGATCGGTGTGCCACTGCAGGTCGAGTGCACCGTCGAGCATCGAGATGTCGGCAACCTTCCCCAACAACTTCCGCGCTCCGAACTCCACAGTCGGGACGATCAATCGTTCCCGATTCGATTCCAGGAGAACGGTTGCCGCGTCGGGAATCGTGATCGTCGGCCGGCCGAGACCGATCACGTCGCACGCGCCGGAAGCGAGCGCCTCGACCATCGCCGATCGCGAGCGGAAGCCGCCGGTGACCGCCAACGGAATGTCGCCGGCAATCGCTCGAACCGTCTCGGCATACTCGAGGAAATATGCCTCTCGATCGCGAGTGCTCTGCTTCTGTGCTTTGCCCATCATGGCCGGCGATTCATAACTGCCACCGCTGATCTCGATGAGGTCGACCGACTCTTCGGTCAACGCGCGTACTACTTCTCGCGACTCGTCTTCCGAGAATCCGCCGCGCTGGAAATCAGCCGAGTTGAGTTTGACCGACACCGCGAATCCCGGAGCAACGGTCGAGCGTATGCGCCGAACGATTTCGATCAGAAAGCGTCGTCGACGCTCGGGATCTCCACCCCACTCGTCCGTCCGCTGATTGGACAACGGCGAAAGGAACTGCGCAACAAGATAACCGTGCGCGGCATGTATCTGCACGCCTCCGAATCCGGAGGACTCGGCGACGCGAGCGGTTTCCGCGAACTTGTCGACGATCCCTTCGATCTCAGCAGTCGAGAGTTCTCGCGGCGTCGCCATTCCCGGAATCTTCAGCGCAATCGCGCTCGGTGCGACCGGTCGACCTCTGCTGGCGATCGGGTTGGATTGCCGCCCTGGGTGGTTCAGCTGCATCCAGATCTCGGCGCCGCCGTTCTTGGCAGTCTTGGCCCAGGCAGTCAGCGCTTCGGCATCACGATCGTCGTCGACGACGACGTTGCCCGGTTCGGCGATCTGCGATCGATCGACCATGACATTGCCGGTGACGAGCAATCCGAACCCGCCACTGCCCCAACGACCGTACAGCGTTTCCAAGCGAGTGGACGGTCCATGAGTCCGGTCACCCAGAGCCTCGCTGAGCGCAGCTTTCATCGTGCGATTCCGCAGTATCTGCCCACAGGGCAAAGTCAACGATTCTCCGAGCGTGGTCATGGATGCCTCTCGCATGAAGGGAAGAAAGTCAATGGCGTGGCGCAGAACCGAAGTGCCGCTTGGTATCGCGCACGAAGCTCGAGAAGATCAGTGAGTTGACCGGTAGCCCGCCGCGCACCGCGAGCGACAGCTTCGGACGCGGCGAGAATGCAAAATCCCACTGCAATCTCGAACCCACTGCGAGCTCGTCGACGCGGTAGTCCTCCGCGAAGGATTGGAACAGCGGAACATTGGACTGTTCGACGTAAAACGAGTGCCGACGCGTTTCGTCGTCCCAGGTGATGAACTTTTCGCGCATCTGCATCGCGCCACCGCCCACCTCCGCGATTCGGCGCGTGCCGACGCCGTAGGGGCGCGGCGAGGTGTAGTGCACTTTTGTGAGCAGTCGGCACCACGACAAAGGCTCGTCGGCGGTCAGACCGGCCCAGACGGCATCAGGTTCGGCGGCGAGGTCGATCGAGTACGTGAAGATATGCGGTGCCGTGTCGAAGAAATCGACACCGACCGGTTCGAGGTCGAACCAATGTGTCATCGCCTACTCCTGCCTAATTAGCCGTTACATGAAGTTACAGATACTTGATGGCCGAAGTCAACCCCCGAAGGCTCAGCGGGACCAAGCCTCAGAACGAGAGAGCCCCTGCAGTGAAGCGATGACCTGTTCGAGCGGCTCGATACTTCGAGTCGTCTGGCACACCGCCACTGCACCTTCGACCGACGTGATCGTCAGGTTTGCCATCGACTTTGCTTGCACTGCAGGATAACCCGCAGTTTCGAGTTGCGATTCGATCAACTTCTGCCATCCCAGCATGACCTCAGCCGATACTTCCGCGACTTCTGGCTCACTGGCGCGTGCCAACCCGCCGGCAATCACCGGGCAGCCGATCGCGAAGTCCGAGCGCGTGAGATTGAGTCGCCAGATGTCTCCGACCGCTTCGATCACGTCGGCAGTGGAACCGGTGGCCGCAGCCGAGCTGATTCGTCTGGTGATGATCGCACCAGCCGCGCGCACGGCTTCGACCATCAGCTCGGTCTTGCCGCCGGGGAAGTGATGGTAAATCGACCCACGGGGCGCGCCGCTGTGCTTGATGACGTCGCTGAAGGATGTCGCATCGACACCGTTGCGGCTGATCAGTTCGACCGCACTACGAATCATGCGATCACGTGAGCTCAGCTCTGCCATGTCACAGATCCTTCGGCCGTCGGTACACCTGTCGACTCATACGCTACGTTATGTATGACGACCTACATAGTGATGGGATGAAACAATGAGTGACGAGACAACCGCAACCGTCGATCCGGCGCAGATGACAGGCCTCGAACTTCTCCGCTGGATGGGAACGCAGGTCAACGACCGACCCAGCATTGGACGCCTCCTCGGCATGGAGATGCGCGAGGTCAACGAGGGATCGGTGAGCTTCGCCCTGACCCCGCGTGCCGATTTCAGCAACCCCCTCGGCACTGTGCACGGCGGCATCTGCGCAACGCTGCTCGACTCGGTCATGGGCTGCGCGGTGCACACGATGCTTCCGGCCGGCGTCGGCTACACGACCCTCGAACTCAAGCTCAACTACATCCGCACGGTGCCTCTCGACGGTGACGAACTGACAGCCCACGGCAGTGTCATTCACGTGGGCGGGCGTACCGCGACCGCAGAGGGCAAGGTCTTGGACAAGAACGGCAAGTTGGTGGCGCACGGAACTACGACGTGCATGATTTTCCGCTGAGCCGACGGAGGATGGCGAAAATGTCGCTGAGCCGACGGAGGATGGCGAAAATGTCGCTGAGCCGACGGAGGATGGCGAAAATGTAGCCGCGCCCGACGTGAGCAGGGTGCGAGTACCGATGTACGATCGGCTCGTGACCCTGCTCACTGCGCACCTCTGGTGGCCCGACCGCTGACGGTCAGCCGCAACTGCGTGCTGCCCGGACCGATATCGGGTGGTCCAGCAGGCTCCTCTCCAGGATCCCCGATCCGGCAAATGCCGTACGCGTCGTCGCTACGACCGCCAAGATCAGGTACCGAATCCACGAAGGAGAGTTAGTTGACCACCACCCCACTCAACCGTTCGCTCGAGCCTTTGGGCGTCTCCATCCCGTCGAAAGTGCCGACGCACTGGTACAACCTGGCGGCTGACCTCCCCGAGCCCGTTCCCCCGCACCTGCATCCGGGCACTCGTGAGCCGCTCGGCCCCGAGGACTTGGCGCCGCTGTTCCCGGTGAACCTCATCGCGCAGGAAGTCGCAACCGAGCGCTACATCGAGATCCCGGAGACGGTTCGCGAGATCTACGGCATGTGGAGGCCCTCTCCCCTGTTCCGTGCGCACCGACTCGAGCGCGCTCTGGGCACACCTGCTCGCATCTACTACAAGTACGAAGGCGTGAGCCCGGTCGGTTCACACAAGCCGAATACTGCTGTCGCGCAGGCGTACTACAACGCGATCGAAGGAACCACCAAGCTCACCACCGAAACCGGTGCAGGCCAGTGGGGTGCGTCGCTGTCGTTCGCGGGCGCACTGCTCGGACTCGACGTCGAGGTGTGGCAGGTTCGCTCCTCCTTCGATTCGAAGCCGTACCGACGCATCCAGATGGAGGCATACGGCGGAATCTGTCACCCGTCGCCTTCCGACCTGACGGAAGCCGGACGCGCACTGTTGAAGTCGCATCCCGACACCACCGGCTCGCTCGGTATGGCGATCAGTGAGGCCGTCGAGGTCGCTGCGCAGGATCCGAACACGCACTACTCACTCGGTAGCGTGCTGAACCACGTCATGCTTCACCAGACCGTGATCGGTCAGGAAGCAATGGTCCAGCTCGAAGAAGCCGGCGACGCCGTCCCCGACACCGTGTTCGGTTGCGCCGGTGGCGGTTCCAACCTCGCCGGACTCACCTTCCCGTTCCTGGGACGAAACCTTCGCGAAGGCACCAAGACTCGTCTGGTCGCCTGCGAGCCTTCGGCATGCCCGTCCCTCACCCAGGGCGAGTACCGCTACGACTTCGGTGACGTCGCCGGCCTCACCCCGCTGCTCAAGATGCACACTCTGGGTAAGGACTTCGTTCCCCCGGCGATCCATGCCGGTGGCCTTCGCTACCACGGCATGTCGCCGATGGTCTCGCATGCGGTCAACCTCGGACTCATGGATGCGATTGCCGTCGATCAGGACGACGCGCTCCAGGCCGGTCTGATTTTCGCCCGCGCCGAAGGGATCATCCCGGCTCCGGAATCAACCCACGCGGTTGCCGGCGCCATCGCTCACGCGCGCGCCGTCACCGAACCCGAGGTGATTGTGATCGGACTGTCGGGCAACGGTCAGTTGGATCTCCCGGCGTACTCGCCTTACGTCTGACGCCGTCGGTGTGGTGGTCTCGTGTGTACGAGGCCACCACACTTCGTCACACCGAGCACGTTCCCTATTCGGATCCCAATTCGTCGACGGGCCGGACAGTGATCGAACTTGTCCCCAACACGGTGCCGGGGGCTATCCAAGGATCTTCCGGAGTTGCGCCCGCGACCCGTCGTTCACCGATGAACTCACCGGTTCCCGGATCGATGATCAAGTCGCGACGCTCGTGAACACCACTGAGCCCGAGTGCGATTCCGGATCGACCGTCGAGCGTGGTCTGTTCCACGGTCTCCACACCATCGATTCCGGCGATCGCGCGATACCACTGCGCTTTGACGTCAGGCGGCATCATGCCGGCTCTCAGTATTTCAATCGCGATGTGGAACATCGCTTCCGGCGTCGAACCGCGCGGCGCCGTGTAGTCGCGGAGCCATCGAAGCAAACCCTCGGGGTCAGCGGGCAGCGACCGATAGAAGTTGGGATCGTCCCAGTCGTCCGGAACGCAGTTGATGTTGTCGCGATTGTCGTCGAAGAATCTGCCGCAGCGGGCACGCCATTCCCCGTTTCGGGTTTCGTCGATGTACAGAGCTGATTCACTCTCCGGCGTCGTGCCGCCGAGCCACCGCGACTGGCCAGTTGACCGCCGCTCGAGCCATTCTTGTGTTTCGTCTGCCGGAATCCATAGCTGCGAACGGGTTTCGAGCAGGTAGGTGTAGCCGTTGCGTGGAGCGTCGGGCCCTGCTTCGTAGGGAGATCCGTACTCCATCCCCTGTTGGACCCACGCGTGCTCCTCGACGAGTCGAAACGGTCCCTGTCGAGCGGAGATCATCTCGATCGATTCGAGAGAGCGCGCGGCTTGCTGTAGGACGTGTTCGGCGGAGGCGAGTTCGATGGAAGGCACCGGCAGCGACACACCACCCGTAGTGCCTGTCTGCTCTGAAGGTGCGAACTGCACCAGCACCGCAGCCAAGCAGACGGCCATGAGCACCGCGGCACCGGCGTAGACCGAAGCGGGCACGCGCCGCAGAGCGAACCTGCGACTGGGTACCGGCGGAGAACTTTCGGCCGCTTCCGCGTCGGCGAGGACCCGATTCCGGATCGCTGCCAAGGCGTCGACGTCCGGCTTGTCGAGCGCATCGCGGAGTTCGAGCAACGTGTCGTCCAGGGGATCGGTCCGACGATTCGGCATCAGTTCTCTCCCGAGGCTTGTTGGAGGTTTTCGGAGTCGAGCAGCAAAGTCCGCAGGCGAGTGCGTGTGCGGTGCAGCCTGGACCGGACGGTGCTGGCCGGCACGGACAGGATCTCCGCGATCTCCGCCGGCTCGAGATGGGCCCAGGACGAGAGGAGCAGCACGTCGCGTTCGTCCTCCGTCAGCTCGGCGAGTGCCGACGCGATCACCTCGAGGCGGCGGGACGCGTCCACCCGAGCCGTGACGAGGTCTTCCGGCGCAGTCTCGGACACGGCACGTTCGCCATGTACCCGCGCGAGTGCGCGTTCGGCGCGATCCTGGGAGCGAAAGTGTGCCCTGAGCAGGGTGTGGGTGATGCCGAACAACCAAGCGCGAACGGGAGCCCGGCTAGGGTCGTAGGTGGATCGACGATCGATCGCGACGGCAAAAGCCTCGGCGACGAGGTCGTCGGCATGATGTTCGCCGGCTCGGGCACACACGTAGCGACGAAGATCGGCGGCATGGGCGTCGAAGAGTTGAGCGAAGACCTCCGCCACACGCGGGCTGTGCAGGTCCGGGTCCGGTGTGCCGCGATCACCGGGTGGGCTCGAAGATGTCACGGTGATACTTGGTCGGTGCGGCCCATAGCGTCCCCGGAGTGCCTGAGCGGGCGGCGATAACGAGGGACGATCCGCAATTTCCCCCCGAGTTTTTCACTACGCAGCGACGGTTCTCAGTCTCTTGGTCGGAGACAAACGCTACCCGGCCCTGACGCGGTAGGCCGTGCGATCGATTTCGAGGTCGGCATCGAGCCGGCCGTCCACGAAACGAACCGATCAGTTTGCTCGATCGGTTACGGTCTTTCGATGCAGCTTCGGTTGAAGGAACACTGGAAACTGGTCGCCCTCGGACTGGCGTTGATCGTGGCGATCGCGTTCATCGTCGTATCGGCACTCTCCGACTCCAGTGAGGCAGCCTCGCCGAAGCAGAAGACAGGCGGTCCGATCGTCGAGCAGGGGGTTGTCGACGTGGACCTCTCCGATCCTCCGCAACAAGCTTGGGAACTCGATGTTCGAACGCTCACGGACAACTCCGGCGACGTACTGCTGTCGATGCCTTCCGGCCTCGATCGCTACTACGGCTACGGCAACACGTACCAAGTCGGTGACGTGCTGGTGGCTGCGACTGCTTATCCCCTTCCCAAGACCGACGAGTCTTCGTCGAGTCAGGGAGTCGGTGCCGTCACACTGGTCGGTGTGAATCCCGACGACGGAAGTCCGCTGTGGAAAACGCGAATCGGCGGAGTCATCGGCCAGTGCAGCCAACAGAACGAATCCACGATCATCGCGTGCTGGGGCGATCGACGGATGATCTTTGTCGATACCGCGACCGGAACTCTGTTGTCCGACCTCGGAACCGACTTCGATCTCAATGGCGCCGTCATCACCGGAGACACCGTGTACACGTCCGGCGAAAGGATGGACGGAACGATTCGAACACGAATTCTCGCCAGCGGCAACACAACCAACTTAACGGCCAACTTCGTTCGCACCTTCGAACCAAGTGAGAAGTTCGGGGCCGTCTACACGGTCCCTCACACCGACACTGTCATTGCGATGGAACAGGGCGATGGCGGGCACCCACAGTACCGCTATCGAATCTACGATCTGGATTCCGGCGCAGAACGATTCAGATTCGAGGGTGATTCGCTTGCCCCGGCCGGGAACGGATTGTTCCTCACCAGTGTCGGAGGCAGATCAGGCTATGTAGGAACCCAAAACCTCTTGGCTTCAAATGGATCCACGATTCGTGCGATACCGATTCCCTCGTACTCATCGTCGTCCTACCCCAGTAAGTCCTCGACGGGCCTGCCGATGTTTCTCGGCGACGGCGCCTACGACCCGAATTCCGGTGACGAACTTTGGCGCAGTTCACAAATCGTCAACACCGCGATGGCCGGGACGGGAAGCGCCATCGCCGCAGTGGTAGGAAAAACAATCCTGGTCACGTCTCCCGAGACTCGCACAATCTCGGGTCTCGACATCGAGAGTGGCCGACAGTTGTGGCAAACGCCCTGGCAAGACGCGTACTGGGTTCGCAGCGGGGTAACCGATGGCGACCACTTCGTCTTCAGCGACTACACCGGCATGCACGCGATCCGGGCTCGCGACGGAAAGATGATGTGGTCGGTTCCCCTTCCCCCAGAAGTTGATCCACGCGGAGTCGTCGTCTCGAATGCCGGCAAAAACGTGTCGTTCTCCTGGCAGAACCATTTCACCGTTTGGCGTTAGGCCGGCAACATCACCGATACCGTGTCGTACTGACCAGCCAGTTCAGCAGCAAGCAAATGGCTAGACGTTGCAGCATCAATGGCCACAATCCAGTCTGGCGCGTTTGTTCAATTTCGGGGGAACGATCTCGAACAACTGCATATATCTCCGCGACTCCAATTTCGGAAAGATCAGACCAGACCTGCAGTGAAGGGGTGCGTAAAAATCGCACCGACTCAGGTATCTGATCCACTCCAACCATAAAGGGAGCCAACGGGATGGACGCGAAATCCCCTGTGTGCAGTCGGCAACAAATAGTCCAGTTTGCGCGCAAACATCTGCGCACCGGGGGACCGAACTCAGACCAAATTCGTCGTCATTTCGGTTTGCAAAAACGCGCGTTCTTCACGCAGCTCGACACTCATCTGGACGATTCTGCACTTTCAATGCCCGAAAAAGTTGCACTCCGCCGCATCTGCCGACAGGAGGATAGAAGATGCCCGATCAAACGTATGAACGTCTCAGCAGGTCAAGCCAACCCACGCCGGCCGATGTACGACGCGCTTCCTTTCCCACCCCAGAACCATCCCGCTTGACGATCCAGCCCCGAACTACGTTGAGCCGCTGGATTCTTCCGCAGTCCCCTCTTCTCGGTTGGGATCATCGGAGATCTAACAACCGCGCGACTTTCAGACTCAAATGCAATGCCAACCGGTCGTCGCCGTTTGCCAAGTCTGCGCGTGTTATCTCCTGAATTCGCCGCAAACGATAGTACAAGCTCCCTCGATGCACACAGAGCGCCTCGGACGTTCGCTTTACGTCACCGGCATTGTCCAAAAAGCTCTCCAGCGTCGCGAGAAGAGCCTCACTTTTTGAGTCCTCATGGCTGAGCAAGGACTGCAAACCTGAGTGAATACTGTTCTCGAGTCGATCCTCCGACAGTTCGGCCAGAAGTCCGTAGACGCCGAGATCCCGATAATGCACAACATTTCCGAGCACCTTGACGACCTGGGCTACATCTGCGGAGCGTCTGGACTCTTCGTAGGATTCGCGCACGTCTGCAACCGAGGTTCGCGGTTCACCGATACCAACCCAACATTCGATGTTCTGGCGCCCACTTTCAGACAAGACTCGCTCCCGGGCTGCCACGATCAACGAGTCCAGATGGGTTTGAGTCGAGCGTTCGGCCACCGATACGATCAACAGACTGTGGTCGGGGCGGTCGAGTTGGATTGCACTGTTCCGCGGGAGCCTCCGCCGAAGCTGATCGACGCCGACGGCAACACTCAGACGATCTCTTTCGGTCAATGTCGACCGGTCCACGGGACGGAGCAACATAGTGACCGCGACTGCTGGACCCGCAGCCATCAAGCCCTCATCAGCCAATCTGCTTGCCGCGTCCTCGCGCAGCGACCGCTCGCCAGACAGTACGTCTCGAGTAAGTTCCCGCTCCCGACTTCGGGACAACTCGTCCAGCAACTGTTCGCGGTGGAGGATCATCGCCGCCGCATCAGCCGTGCGCCTCAAGACCTCGGCTTGATCCTCGTCAACTTCGCCCTCTGAAGTCAACAGCCAGACGAAGCCCAGCAGCGCATTGCGGTACCGGATCGGCATCCCGACCCGGCCAAGGGTCAGCCCTAGTTCTTCGTTGACGGGAACAGTGAAGAGATCGAGGGCTTCACGGCCTCCACTCGCGTAGATGAAGTCCACAATCTCGCGTGAAACATTCCGCTGTAGAACAGAATTCATTCTGACTGAATCGACGGCACTGTCATGCGAGTTGTACGCGAGTAGACGGATCTGTGCATCATCGATCGCAACGGAACGGTCCAGTCGGCGCCCGGTAGTATCCACCAAATGCTGTAGTTCTCCGGCCATCGTCGAACTGTACGAGCAGCGCTCGCCGTTTTGCAACATATGACTAAATTCGTCCGCGACAATTTGAACGAATGACAGTGATGCAACTAACTTTCGCGCCATAAGCTCGCTACATGCCGAAGCACATGAGACCCGGAACGTGTTCGCTCGGCCCGCGACCAGGCATACCCAGCAACGACAGGTTGCACGACAGCGACGAGATTCGTTGCAGCCGTGAGATTTGCATTGTGGGCCGAAGCCAGCCGACACGCTCTCGCGTGAGAAAGCGTCGTCCCTGATCCGGAATCGATCGCAACCTCCGTTCGCCAGATCAACGTGGGTCCGGTCAGCCTCTTTCAATTTCGCATGCCTCCGAACGACATCGGCCACCGTGACGTCGCAAAACCGTTGCTATTCAGCATATCCCGAGAGGAATCATCATGACCGGCACAGCAAATGCTCCTGTAGAGCATCAAACCGAGACGTCACCCGGACGTCGATCGGCGCGCCGTAGGGCCCTGATTGCCGGCGCGACAGGCAACATCGTCGAATGGTTCGATTTCACGATCTACGGTTTCACTGCCGCAGTTCTCGCGACAGTGTTCTTCCCTCCGGAGTTCGGCAGTGGCGCACTGCTTGCCACCTTCGCTCTTTACGGAGTCGCATTCTTGGCCAGACCTGCCGGCGGCATATTCTTCGGAAGACTGGGTGACCGCCTCGGCCGACGGAGGTCACTGTCCCTGGCAATTACGCTCATGGGCTGCTCGACAGCGGCTATCGGCCTCCTACCGACCTACGCTTCGATCGGTGTTGCAGCACCGCTGTTGCTGCTGCTCTGTCGCTTGGTTCAAGGATTCTCGGCCGGCGGCGAATACACCGGAGCGGCAACCTTCGTCGTCGAGCATGCGCCGTCTCACCGCCGAGGCTTGTACGCGGGGATTATCAGCTCTTCGTCGTTCGTCGGCAGTATCTTGGCCACGGTCACAGTCTTGTCATTCAGCTTGGTCGGCACTGAGTCCTTTGCCGACGGGGGATGGCGTTGGCCGTTCATCATCGGAGGCGTTGTCGCCATGGTGGGACTGTTCATGAGGCTTGCGGTCGAGGAAACTCCGGCTTTCAAGGAAATGAAAGAAAACGATTCCCTTCCAACCCGCCCTCTCACAGATCTGTTCCGCAATCACTGGCGGACTCTGCTCACGTCATTCGTGTATTTCGCCTCGCTCGGTGTCGTTACTCATATGCTGCTCGGCTACATGCCGACATTTCTGATTCTTTCAGCCGACGTTTCGAGCACGGTGGCACTGCTGATGACAACCGGCGCTTTGGTTCTCGCAGTCCCGCTGTTCATCTTCTTCGGCGCCACGGTCGACCGAATCGGCCGGAGACCTCTCGTCAGAATCGGCATGGTGATGTCAGTTTTCGTTTCGGTGCCCAGCTACATGCTCATCGGCACCGGAAACATTTTCGCGATTGCCATTGCACTGGCTGCTCTGGTCATCGCGCTTTCCCTACTCGCGTCCGCTTTGCTCGTAATCCTCGAAATGATGCCGACGCATGCTCGATTCACCGGCACGGCAATCCCCTACAACATCGCATATGCGCTCTTCGCAGGAACTGCGCCGCTGGTGTGCGCAGCACTGGTCAACGCCACTGGAAGCGATCTGTCGCCTGCCTTCTACGCGACCGCCATCGCTTTGATCGCACTTCCCATTCTGTGGCGAGGGATTCCGGAATCGAAAGACTGGTCTGCCACGCGGGGCAGCTCGACGAAACATTTCTGACAACGGACGCGCCACGGCTGTGATTTTTTGAGCAGCTGTCGATAGCGTTCCGATGGCCGCCACGAGAGAGTTGAGGACGACGGACACCTCTGGACTTTCAGGTACCAAATCCATTAAGGCAGAGCCGAATCCGAGAATTCGGGATGCGGGTCTCCAGAGGAAGTCGACGGCGTCGGAATTACCAGAACCCAAGCTCGCCGGATCGAATAGCTGCGCTTTCGATCCGGCGAAGCCATCAGTAGAAAGAGGGGCCGAAAGTGCCTACCGACAAGACCGATGCAGTTGTGGTCGGAGCTGGAGTGATCGGCAGCTCCATCGCCTACGAACTGGCCGCTCGAGGCTACGAAGTCCTGGTCATCGACAAGTCTGGTGGTCCGGGCTACGGCTCGACCAGTGCATCCAGTGCGGTCATCCGGTTCAACTACTCCACATTCGACGGTATGGCTGCGGCTTGGGAGTCGCTGCATTGCTGGCAAAACTGGAACGAGCATCTCAACGCGACAGTCGACGGCGCGCTTGCGAAGTTTCGGCAATGCGGGATGGCACTGCTCGATGTCGACGTCGCACCCCACGCGCGCACGATTGGACTGTTCGAGAAGATCGGAATCGACTACCAACTTTGGGACGCAACGACACTCGTCGAAAAGATTCCCGGTATCGACGCAGGTAAATACTATCCACCGAAGCCAGTCGACTCGGAGTCCTTCTTCGCAGATGCGGAAACCACGCTCGGCGCGCTGTACACACCGCAGGCGGGGTTCGTCGACGACCCGCAACTGGCAGCCGCGAATCTTGCTGCGGCAGCACGTTCGCACGGTGCGGTTTTCGCATACAACACGCGTGTGGTGGCAGTCGAGCAGTTGCCTGACGGCACCTGGCAGCTAGGGCTCGACGACGGGGAAAGTGTGAAATCCAAGATTGTCGTCAACGCCGCCGGCCCCTGGTCAGGAGCGTTCAACAAGCTGTCGAATGTCGGGTCCGACTTCAAGGTTTCGGTTCGGCCCTTGCGTCAGGAAGTCCATCACATCACCGCACCCACTGAGTACAACGACGACGAGATCCTCGGCCCGATGATCGCCGATTTGGATCTCGGAACCTACATGCGAGCCGAACCTGGAAACGGTTTCCTCGTCGGCGGAACCGAACCGGATTGCGATCCGCTCGAGTGGATCGACGATCCTGATACCGCAAACCCGAATCGCACTGTTGCCCGATTCGAAGCGCAGGTTTTCCGCGCCGCCAGGCGTTTCCCCACCCTGGAGGTCCCTTCACAACCGAAAGGTATTGCCGGCGTGTACGACGCAGCATCTGACTGGACCCCGATCTACGACAAGACAGACAGGCAAGGTTTCTACGTCGCCATGGGCACCAGCGGGAACCAATTCAAAAATGCGCCCATCGCTGGGCGCCTCATGTCCAGGATCATCGACGAAGTGGAAGCTGGACACGATCACGACGCTGATCCCCTGACCTATGTCGGGATGCACACCGGGCTCGAAATCGACCTCGGCGCATTCTCCCGCCTTCGGGCACCCAATGCCGAGTCGACCGGGACCGTCATGGGTTAGAAGTCTTGTCCGGCTTGGAGAATCGATAGCCTCGACAACTGAATAGACACGGCTGTGGGTGTCCCACCACGTGGTGGACACCCACAGCCGACTTCTCCTTCAACGGCGTCTGCGGAAAATCGCCCTAGAACGTGTCAGCGGCACATCGTCTCCGGGACGGAGAGCTAACGTGCATGGCAGGTCTTCAAGTAGCTCAGGAACGATGCCTGCAGCCCGGTGACGTGCGTCTCGTGCAACAACGCGGTCGAAACATCCTGCGACCGTCCCTTGCCATGCAACTGCTCCACGACGGCGAGAACATTGCGTGACAGTCCGCGATAGATCGGAATGGGTCCAGTCAGTTCGGCTTCGTTCAGCGTGACGTGCAGCTGCGGAACAACTGAGCCCACGCCACGCTCGGGCAGTGCCTCGACCAGTGTGTGGATCTGGCTGTCGGCGTTCACAACTCCGGGACTACCCGCACCGAAGGTCGCGAATGGGGGCGCGTCGCGCAGCCATGCGTAGAGGGCGAAAAGGCCTCCGTACGAGTACCCGAAGAGTCCGTGCCCGGACTCGCTGACACGTAGCTCCGACGAGTACAGGCGAGGGTGGAGTTCGTTGGTCAGGAAGTCGAGGAAGACGTCCCCGTGGGTGTCTGCCAGCTCCTCGAGGTAGGCGTCCACGTACTCCTGGGTCATTGCACCCGAGTCGCGAGCAGCGGCAAGAGTAGCCATCATTTCTTCGCCTACCGGTTCCCCAGGCGGCACGAGATCGCGGTTGCGGAGCCGTGCCCAGTTGGCGGCCTCCTCACCGGCATATCCGACACTGACCTGAATGTACGGGGCGACCGTCAGGTACGGGTCTGCCTGCGTGACGATGAGCGGGGCGGTAAGACCTACAGCCCAGTTGCCGTCCATCACGTAGATCAGCGGTAAGGGATCCATGGAGTCCGCGTAGCCGGGGGGTGTGGTCACCCAGACGCCGTAGCTGTGTCCCGACTTCGCCGTGATTTCGAAGTACTCCGTGTCTGCAAAGCATCCGTGCAGCATTGCGCTCATCGAACGTCTCCCTTGACGATATTTCCGGACTTCACGACGAGAACAGCCATGTCCGGATCGGCGAACACCTTTGCGTCTCGGAGTGGGTCTTGCTGCCAGGCAACCATGTCCGCCTGCATACCGACGCGGATCGTCCCGACGCTTTCCCCGATACCGAGAATGTCGGCATTGACGCTGGTGGCCGAAACGAGTGCATGCATCGGCGACTCCAACTCCGCGCGCAAGTGCAACTCCTCACCTCGGCGCTTTTGGTGCGGCCCGATGAGGTCCGAGCCCAGGCCGATCCTCAGGCCTGCTGCGCGAGAGGCCTCGAGCGCTCTGGCCATGCGTTGACGCACTCCGGCTGCACGCTCTCGTATTGCCGGGTCCAGGTCCATGCTTTCGGTGTCCGCCAACTGCTCGACCACGGCGAAGGTGGGGACAAGTGCCACGTCATGTTCCCGCATCAGCTGGGCCGTCTCCGCATCGATGTCGGTGCCGTGTTCCACGCACCGGACGCCGGCCCGCACCGCGTTGCGAATGCCCGCATTGTTGTGCGCGTGGACCGTGACGTAGGTGCCGCGCGACGCTGCTTCTTCCACTGCCACGGAGATTTCCTCGACGGTGAACTGTGTGTCGGTGAGGCTGTCATGGCCTCCGACGACACCGCCGGTGACGCACAGTTTCAGAAATGTTGCGCCTCGGCGGAACGATTCGCGCACGTTGCGTCGTAGCTCGTCGGCATTGCCCGACATCAAGGACAAGGCGCAGAGCCCGGGAATGTGGTGCATGTTCCACAGCTCGGTCGGCTCCCATGCGGCCCCGTAGTAGCCGTGTCCACCGGTCTGGCACTGCACAGGACCGCACGAGAGGACACGCGGACCACGCACCTTGCCGCTCGCAATAACGTCGACGACTCCGCCGTCGATGCCACCGACGTCTCGCACCGTGGTGAAGCCCGCGTCGAGGGCATCGCCCGCGGTGGCGAAGATGCCCGCAGCCAGTTCGGCTGCCGAGAGCTCAAACCCGAATTGCCTTCGGATCGGACTCGAAATACCCAGGTGCACATGAGCATCGATCAGCCCCGGAGTCAGAAGCATGCCGTCCAAGTCAACTGTCGTCGAACCCGACGGCGCCTGTCCGATCGCGGTGACAATGCCGCCACTCACGCACACGTCGACTTCGACCGGGTCGGTGCCCGATCCATCCGCGACCATGCCGCCGGCAAACCATACGTCAGTCAAAGGGACCTCCCGAGCATTGGAAACCACTCTCCTAAACACTGGTGAATTCGATATGCGGTACCGTACTCAACAGTGGTGAACCCGTCAATGGAGGTAGCGTGAGATCGCCGGTTGGGGAGGGTCGAGAGCGACTGTTGCAGGCACTGTTCGACGAGTTCGGTGAAACCGGCCCAAGCCCGAAGCTGTCGATGCGCCAAGTAGCGGAGCGACTCGGAGTGCACCACACGCTGCTGACCTATCACTTCGGATCACGACCGGGACTCCTCAGCGCCGTGCTGTCGGAAGCTCGCCGCCGTGACAACCTCGTCATCGCCGCGATGGGCAAGGATCTCGGGTTCGCGGCCCTGTGCAGGGCGATCTGGACCTTCTACTCGAACGCCGAGCACGAAGATCGAAGCCGCACCTTTTTTCACCTGGCCGGACTTGCGGTTTACGAGCACAAAGCATTTCAAGATTTCGCCGCCGACCTCGACGATTTGGCGCACCTCCTCGAAGCGGCGGCCCTCCGCGAAGGGTTCACAATGGTGGACGCAAAGCAGCAGAGCATCATCGCAACCGCATGTCTGCGAGGACTGTTGCTACAGAGGTTGCTCACCCCCGACGCCGAGGTCGACGCGGCAGCCGAGCGCTTCATCACCTCGTTGACAGCGTCCACCACGTAAACCCCTCATACACAACCGATCACCCCCGTTCGAGATCACCGGCGCGGGGGCGTTTTCCCTGGGCTCGGTCACGTTTCGGCGTGAGACGGTTCCCTGAGCCCCGGTTGAATGATGGTCGATCACCCTTTCGACATCTGTACGAGCGAAACGCCGAAAGATGCGACAAGTGAATGTATCCCGGCTCAGCAGACACACGACATCATCGACAAGTCCGATGATTCACATGAGTTTCGAAAGTCAGGATCGAATTGTGACCGTTACCTTCCGCGCCGCAGAGTTGAACAGCGCAAGTGGGATCTTCCAGCAAGCACTGCTCGGCCAACCCAGTGCAGAGCCACTCGGCGGAGACATCATCACTCGTGCAGATGTCGAGTTCACCAGTGACGACGGCCGCATTCAATCCGGAGTCTGGGAGAGCGAACCGGGAAAGTCGCGGTGGGAGTTCCTCACCCGCGGCGAGATCATCACCATCGTCTCCGGCGCCATGACCGTCGAGGAGGACGACGGCGATCCCGTACATCTCGTTGCCGGTACGAGTGCAATCTTCCCAATCGGATGGAAGGGTACGTGGACGGTCACCGAGACCGTACGCAAGGTGTTCGTCGTATACAACGAATGACCAAGAGAATCCGCAACATCCGACTTTTACGGCCCGTCGTACGGACGGATCTCACGACGCAGCCCACTTGCCCTGAGTACTTGACGCTGCACTCCCGCCCTCACGGAATCCTCGGTGCCGATTACTCTCACATGGTTTCTGGCGCGAGTGATCGCCGTGTACAACAACTCCCGAGTCAGCAGTGACGACGCCTCGGCCGGCAGCATCACCGATACCGTGTCGTACTGGCTGCCCTGGCTCCGGTGAATCGTCATCGCGTAAACGGTCTGCACCGACGAGAGTTGGCTCGGGTGAATCAGAAACGCATCACTCCCCCGCTGGAACGCGGCAATGGGAACGCCATCCTCACGCTGCACGATCACACCGGCATCCCCGTTGTAGATCTTTGCCTCGTAGTCGTTGGCCGTCACCAACAGGGGTTGGCCCGGATACCACCTCGTCGGGTCCAGGAATTGCCCTGATGCCGTGCCGACCCACTCCATCGCCTGCTGCGCCCACCTCCCGACACCGTACGGTCCGTCACGGTGGGCGCACAGAAGGCGGTGCGATTCCAAGCCTTTCAGCGCGCCGATCGCATCACCCACTTCCGCCGACGCCGTCACCACCTCTGAACTCGCAACGATGTCGGCGCGCAATGCGTCGACGTCCTCGGGAGAATGGAAGGAGACGGCGGGATCACCGCTGCGCAGGATACGCAGAACCTCAGCGGAATCTCCCGCTCGCACTGCCATGGCCAACGACGCGATGGTTCCGTCGAAGCGGCGCCCGCGTGAGAGTTGAATGATCCCGCCCCGCAGACGATCCTGCTCGTCCACACTCAGGGACTCTTCGGAACCGGTGGCCGTGAGATCGTCACCCACCAACTGTGTCAGCGCCGGATTTCCACTGACTTCTACCGGGCGGGCGACAAGGTCAGCAAGAACAGCGCCGGCGTCGACGGAGGTCAACTGATCGGGATCGCCGACGAGCAGTAGCCGGGCATCGGGGCGAACGGCCTCGAGCAGGCGCGCCATCAAGGTGAGGGAGACCATCGACGTCTCGTCGACGACGACCACATCGTAGGGAAGTCTGTTGGTCGCATTGTATTTGAAACGGCTCGAACTCCCCCGCTGCCAACCGAGTAGCCGGTGCAGGGTCATGGCCGCGAGTTCTTCGGGAAGGCCAAGGCTCGCGGTCTGCTCACGTACGGACTCTTGCAGACGTGCTGCGGCTTTGCCCGTCGGTGCGGCCAGCCCGATACGAGCATTCGAACCCAGTTCCTCCGACACGAGAGCGAGAATACGTGCGACCGTATGGGTTTTGCCGGTTCCGGGCCCACCGGCGATGACCGTCGTCCACTGTGTCGCGGCGAGAGCAGCGGCTATCCGTTGACGATCAGGGCTGGTGGTCGGCCCGTTCTCGTCGACGAACAGCGAATCCAGGCGCGTTCGGACCGCTTTCAGGTCGGCGGGCGGCCACGTGGACGCACGCTCGTCGAGCACTCGCCGAATCGTCTGCTCCTGCAGAAAGTACCGATCGAGGTAGAGAAGCTCACCGTCGTCCGTGTCGACCAACCGGAGGGGCCTGAGCGGTCCGGCGTTGCCGCCGATCACCAGAGGGCTCAGGCGAAGGGCGGCAACGATCTCCGACGGTTCGGGCCACGGCAACGACGTGAGTTCGTCTTCCGTCGCATTGTCGACGCTCACGTCGCGCATCCGTCGTAGATCGAGGCACACCGAACCTGATCGCACGGCCCGAACTGCCAACGCCGCGGCCAGCATCACTTCTTCGGAAGTTTCACCGCCCAGGCTGCACACTCTCGTCGCGACATGAACATCGGCGGCAACCAGAACCCCGGCTTCATTGAAGATTCGCACGATCCCTTTGGCGCGCTGCGCCAATTGCGCCTCGGTCATCGAATCTTCTCCCCTACTGTGTGGGACGCATCAAGACCGGCCAGCAGATCCGATAGTTCAACCGTCAGCTGAGCAGACGGTTTCCATTCGAATACACCACATTCCGGCGGACTGTCCGGGCCGAGCATCCCCCGCACGAATTGATACTGCGCACCCCCGAGATGGCGATGCGGATCGTAGTCGGGCAGTCGCCACCGCAGATATCGATGCAGCGCAACCGAATACAGCAGTGCCTGCAAGGGATAGTGCGAGCGCATCATCTCCGTCGCCATGAGTTCGCGCGTGTAGTTGGCAGCCGTCAGATCGCCGCGGCCCAGCCGATTTGTCTTGTAGTCGACGATCACGAACGACGGGCCCGGGATCCGCAAGACGGCGTCGATACTGCCCGTCAGGAACCCGCGCATCGGTGACGTCTCGACACGGTCAAGATGGTCGGCGTACGACGCCAGAATGTCGTCCGGGGGAAGGTGGCGCCTCAACAGTTCCGACACTCCGCGAAGTGTGACACTCATCGACACCGGATCGTCGCCACCGGCCAGTGGGAGTTCGAAATCGAGTTCGGGAAGACGATCTTTCGGCGCGATCGTGGCCAAGGTTCCGAATCCCAGTGGAGTCTGCATCACCAGCAACAACGCATCCGCGAGTGCTTCGGAGTCGACCTCGGCCGCCCGAACCGAGACCGCCTCGGCGCAGCGTATACGGAGTTCCGCTCTCAGGTCTGAAGCAGCCGTGTCCACCACCTCGAGCACTTCATGCACCAGCGTGCCGAATGCGGCGCCCGCCGGAAGACCGTTCATCGGTGAAGGCAACGCCTCCAGCGGCGAGGGGGTGACGGTCCCGACGTCTACGGAATCCTCCGGCTCGTCGTCCTTTTCGGGATCCTCTACCTCACTGTCGGTGCTCGTGACCGCGTGGTGCGCTCCGGCGGTCAGTGCCGAGTACGACGTACGACGCCAGAGAGTGTCCAGGTCTCGATCGAAACGCGCCGCGGCCAGTTCGGTCACGTTCGCGGCTGCACCGGACCACTGGACGGGCGAGGGTGGATGTGGACCAACAGGTTCCACCGAGATCACATCGGAAGCTGCTGCCGGCCACGTCGCGAGTCGTGCTGCGGTTGTACCGTCGTCGAGCACCTTCACTACCCGAGCAGGTTCGGCGATGCCGGGTGTACGTCCGAGCATCAAGCGGTGCAGTGGCGAGCGGGAGGTCCCGTAGCTTGGCGCCCACCAGAGCACTAGTTGGCACTGCGCCCGGGTCAGCGCCACGTACAGCAGCCGCAGTTCTTCGCCCGCTTCTTCAGCCTCCGCAACAGTCTTTCTGGCGTTGTGCCCCGGGCCTTCCTGCCCACCGACGTCGAGGATGCGGCGCCCATCCGGATCGTGCAACAACTGCGTCGGAGAGTTGAAGCCGCCTACGCTCTCCCAACTGAACGGGACGTAGACGATCGGGAATTCGAGCCCTTTGGTGGCGTGCACGGTTGCGATTTGTACAGCGGCAGCATCGCTGTCGAGGCGACGGCTTCTGTCGGTGGCACTCCCGGACGTCGGGTCCTTGATCCGATCGGAGAGCCAGCGAACCAATGCGCTCAACCCGAACGCTTCCTCGGTGGCGACGCGGCCGAGAAGTTGTGCGACGTGCCGCAGATCGGTGAAATCTCGTTCGCCGGACGGGGCCGCGAGTACACGCTTCTCCAGATTCGTTTCGGCGGAGATCCTTTCGAACACGGCCGCGAACCCGACGCGTGCGAACAACCCGGAGTATGAGCGCAGTTGACCCGCGAGTTCCGCGACGACGTTGTCGCCGTCGACGTCCAATTCTTCGGCGGTGCGCCCGAAAATCGGAGAGAGGGCGGTCAACCGGACGCGATCAGACCGGTGCGGCTGCTCGATCGCCTGCAGCAGCCATAGCCACTGTGTTGCGCTGGGTGTCGCGAAAACACTGGAACCGCCGGTCAATACGGACGGTACACCTACGGCGTCGAGGGCATCGCGAATCATCGCCACCTGCTTGTGGGTGCGCACCAATACCGCGACGTCTCCCGGCTCGACCGGGCGCGGATCACCGTCGACTGCCAAGCGGGCATCGCTGCCCAGCAGTCCGACCACGTCTGCTGCGACGTCGTCCGCGACGCGACTGCGAAGTCTGCCTACGGCCGGAAATCCCGAACGATTGAGCGGTCCGGCTCCGGTACGCGGCAGATGGCGTACACGCATCGGCACCGGGCCGGACAACCGGGACTTCTTGTGCGAAGCCTCCACTGGATGCGCGACGATACCCTCGTTACCGAGTGCGGCGCCGCCGTAGAGGTGTTCGAGTGCCGCCAACAACCCTGGATCGCTGCGCCAATTGGTGGTCAACTCCTGGTGCGCATCCGCCTGATTGACCGCATCGAGATAACTCAGGACTTCTGCCCCGCGGAACGCATAGATGGCTTGTTTGGGATCACCGACCAGGACCAGGGTGGTGTGACCGTGGAAGGCCAACCGCAGAATGTCCCACTGCAACGGATCGGTGTCCTGGAACTCGTCGATCAGCACGACCTTGAACTTCTCGCGCACCCGACGGCACGCGACGGGGCCGTATTCCGGATCCGTCAACACGCCGTGCAGCAGCGTCAGGAGATCGTTGAAGTCGCGAATTCCTTTGGTCCGCTTACGTCGTTCAACCTCGAGACGAGCAGCCGCCGCGAACAGGACTCGCTGACCGGGAGCGGTCTCCTCCTCGCCGTCGGGTTCGAGAATTGCCTGGCCATCGCCGACTGCGCTTCGGGCAATGGCCAGCGCGTCCTTCGTGGAAAACGGTGGAGACGAGTCCGTCCGGCTGTAGCGGCTGAGGTACAAATCCGAGACGACCTCACTGATCAGGTCGTCGACCGACTCCACAAAAGTTGTGTCGGGTTCGCGTTCCCCGGCGATGCCGAGTCCGTCGAGCATCCTCTGACAGAAACTGTGGGTGGTCGTGATGGTGCCGGCGTCGAACTCCGCGAGAGCGCGCAGGAGTCGACGACGCCGCACGCCGATCTCCTCGTCGTCAGCTGTGGCGAGGTACGACACCAGATCATCATCCGACCGCCTCGCCGCCTCCGGGTCGACCAGAGCGGCGGACACTCCGGCGAACCTCTCCCTGGCACGCTCACGAAGTTCCTGAGTGGCGGCCCGGCTGAATGTCACCAGCAGAACTTGCGAAATGTCAGCGAGACCTTCGGCAACACAACGGGTTGCGAGTCCGACGATCGCGTAGGTCTTGCCAGTTCCGGCGCTCGCTTCCAACACCGTGGTGCCGGTCGGTAGCGGCCCCAAAAGGTCGAAGTCCACGGGTTACTCCGCTCTTTCGTTGGTCAGCAACGGATCCCACAGTCGTCGGGCGAGAACTCCGAATCGAGTCGGTTCCTCGGCCCAGACGAATTCGTCGTCCGACGGCGGATCCGCAGCCAACTCCGCCAGTGTTCGAGCTTCTCCGAAAACGTAAGCGTTGCTCGGATCGATCATCTCGCCGTACTGCCCGGTCCACTGGGTGTCCGCACCGTTTGTCGCATCGTCGACCGACTCGCCACCAAAGCGTCGACGCGCGTATTCGGCTGAAGTAGCGGCCCACATCGGCAACGGACGCTGCAGCCCCCGCTCGCGTAGGTCCACCAGTTGCTGCAGGATCTCGGCCGCATTGCCTGGCGCATCGAGCACCGACCGTGCCGCTGCTATCTTTCCCCGGCCCCGTCCGATGGAGACTGCATCGAGCGCACCGGGCCGTCCGTGTGCTTTCAAGGCGAGCAGGTTTATCCAGGCCGTCATTCGATGTTTAGGCGCCAGTGAGGAATACGACGCTCGCACCACTGAATTGCCGTGCACACCGGTTACCGTTCCGGTGAGACGACGCCCGTCACCGAGGTCGATGTCGACGTCGACAGCCTCGGAGTCGCCCTCGAGGTGTGGCAATGCAAGACCGGCAAGTTGGTCTACCACCCACTCGACGTTGCCCAGAACCGAGGCGCCCAGGTTGTAGGGCGGCAAAGTACCGCGGCGCCACTCGGCTGCACGGAAATCCGCCGAGCTGCGTCCAGCCAAGCGCGAGAGAAGCATCCGGTCACCCAGAGCCCAGGTGGACAGTGGATCGAGCTCGGTCGCCAGCGAATCCGCGATGTCGTCGTCGAGTTCCGGTACCCGGACGCCGAGGCGTTGGCGCAGAAAACCACGGGCGGGGTGTACGAGGAAGTTCACCAGGTCGGCAAGGTTCACTTCCTTCGGATGCACCTCGAGTAGCTTGGCCGACAAGACTGTCGGCAATTCGATCGGCGTTCCGGCAGCAGCCCTGGCACCGGCCAGCGCTGCCGTGTCGAAGCTGAACGGCTGATCCGGCGAGAAGTTTCGATTGTCGAACGACTGCAACGGGTGTCGAGTCAGCACCCCGTTGATCGCTTCCGGGCCCACAGTCGCACTGAGTACGTCGAGGAGGCCACTGAGGGGGATCGCCGGCGGTCTGACGACACCGGTGACCGGATCGGCACCGGTATACAACAGAATCAGATGCTCACCCGCAGACATCACGGCATCGAGAAGCAGTTGCCGGTCTTCACTGCGCAGATCACGCTCCCCCACAACGGGATCACGGGACAAGATGTCGTCGCCGTCGACTCCACCGGTTCGAGGGAACACCTCGTCGTCGAGCCCGATCAGAACGACCACGCGATGCGGCACCGAACGCATCGGAACCATCGTGCACACCGTCAGTTCGCCGGTTCGGAAGTTGGCACGCGTAGGTCTGCCCGCGAGGCTGCGCGAGAGCATCGCGCGAACATCGGCCAGACGTAACACCGTCTCTCCGCCGAATTCGACAGCAGCTACCAGTTCGCGGTGGGCCCCCGCACTCTGCCAGGAATCTGCGGGCGCAGTGTCGGTCAGCAGATCCAGGGCCCGCATCAGCACACGAAGCCATTCGGCCGGCGAATGTGGACCGGCAAGATCGCGAAGCGAGACTGCCAGGCGATCGACGAACTCTGCGAAACGTCCAGTCAGGTCGATGTCTGTGCCGTCCACGTCATCGAGTGGCAGCGCGAGATCCAGCCAGGCATTTTCCGATTCGTCCGCGCTGACCCCCAACAAGACTCGGTCCATGGCGGTGTTGAAGGTGTTCTGCGGAAATGCGTCGAGACCGAACGTGGCACGCTGCCGACTACCGATTCCCCAGCGAGCACCCGCTTCCGTCGTCCATTCCCGCAGTCTTTCCAATTCGTCGTCGCCCCACGAAAAACGTGTGCGGACAGGCTCGGTCGCGGCCAGGTCGAGAACCTCACTGGCTGTGGCCCGGCCGTCGGCCAATTCGAGGAGAGAGCCGAGAACGGCCAGGACAGGATTGGTCTGACGTAATCCGCGGTCTGCCAGCCTTACTCGAAGAAGATGCCCCGGGTGGCCATGGACACCTTGCCCGAATGCAGCACGAACCAAGGGTGCGTACGTTTCGACGTCCGGGCACATCACGAGTACGTCGCGTGGCTGCAATGTCGGGTCGTCCTCGAACAATCGGAGCAAGCATTCGCGGAGCACCTCGACCTGCCGTGCCGGCCCGTGGCAAGCGTGGACCTGAACTGTCCCATCCGGTTCCGCTGCAACGCTGGGAGCACGATCTGCGATGACATCGGCCTTGACCGTCGCCAGGAGGGATTTCGGGCCGGCTGGTTCGGGAAGATGCACCGACTCGAACTCGGCGGCACCGAGGCTGATCTGAAGTTCACGAACGTCGCGAGCAAGACTCGACAGCAACGGATTGGCGGATATCAGCGCTGACCCGTCTTCCGAACGTCGGATCGTGCTCTCACTTCGAGGCGGTATGCGCGAGCTCATCTTGGTCCACAGCGCGGGGCTGGGATGCGGGAGCCAGATGTGCACGTCCCGATTCGCACTGAGTGCGCTCAAGATCATTCGCTGATCGACCGGCAGCCGGGTCGGCCCGAAGACCGACAGACGTTCCGGTAGGTCGACCAAGGCCGGGTCCTCGACCAGCGCGCGGCTCACTTGCCCCAGCCGCTCTGCGGGCCCCGGAACGTCGATCTTGTCCGCGACGATGCACCACAGACGTGCCTGCCATTCGAAATCCTCCGACAGCGCCAATCCGTGTCCGTCGGTCAACCGCCCGGCGGCCCAGTCGATCAGCATCTGTGGGCGTTGCGCGGCATAACTGCGGAAGAGTTCGGTGACATGTGTGGCGGAGGCAAACCGTCGACCTTCACGATGGCCTTCGAGATGTTTCGCCAGGACTCCGCACCAGGGCTCGCCGAGGGACTCGTCGATCACGTCGAGAACCGTCCACACCAATCGAGTCGGCGACCATGGGTCGTCGTCAGCCGTGATTCCACTGACCGCGGCCACGGACTCCGCGACCAGGCGCGCGGGTGAAGGAAACGCGATGTTCGCAGAAATTCCGTCCACTGCTGACGGTCCGGACGTGCCTAGCTGGGAGGACAGCCGCTGATTGAGCCAACGCTCGACGCCCTTGGCCGGCACCGCAACAGTTTCCCGGGCGAATGGATCCGACAGCGGTGTACGGAGGAGCGTGGCCAACGCCGAGACCAAGGTGTCCGAACGCTCGGCCCGGTACAACTTCAGCAATCTTCGCTCCCCTCACTCCGTCCAGACCTCCATCTCACCACGGCGCTGTGACAGGAGACGCCGAACCAGCCTCACGCAGCGGTGACGCGCAGGCAACATGACCGCAACCGCACGTTCGTACTGTGCGGGAATGACCAGTCCCGTCACCACACCTCGCCCCGCTGGAACCGGTCTCGACATCTCCGGCCTCGGCAAGACCTTCGAGATGGGTCGTCGGTCGGTGACCGCGCTGACCGACGTGTCCCTTCAAACCAGCGAAGGCTCCTTTCTGTCTCTGCTCGGGCCGTCCGGATGCGGGAAGTCCACCGTTCTCCGCATCCTTGCGGGCCTCGATACTCCGACGTCGGGAACAGCACTTGTCAACGGACAGTCTCCGGCCGAGTTACGCAAGCGCCGCGAACTCGGAATCGCCTTCCAGGATTCGGCTTTGCTGCCGTGGCGGACGGTGACCTCCAACATCAAACTGCCGCTGCAGGTTGCCGGCATCGATCCCGACCCCGACCAGATCGCCGACCTGATCGCTCTCGTCGGCCTCGAAGGATTCGAGAAGGCCAAGCCCGCTCAATTGTCCGGCGGTATGCGTCAGCGCGTGTCGATCGCACGATCGCTCGTGGTCAAGCCGAGTGTCCTGCTACTCGACGAACCCTTCGGCGCACTGGACGACATGACCCGCCAACGGCTCAACATCGAATTGCTCAGGATCTGGACCGAGAAACCGGCGACCACGTTGATGGTGACTCACGGAATCGCCGAAGCCGTGTTCCTCTCCGACGTCGTTGCCGTCATGACGCCGAGGCCCGGACGCGTCCTCGAAGTCGTGCCGATCGACCTGCCGCGCCCGCGTACTCCCGAGATGATGCGTACACCCGAGTTCCACGAGATCCACGACTACCTCTCCGGACTGCTCTTCGGAAAAGCAGGCGTCGCATGACAATTACCGATATCGAGAACGTCGCGACCGCGGCGGCGCAGCAATCTGTACCGCGCCGGATCCGATTGAAGCGTCCAACGTGGTTCGGCGGTGCAGTCGGCATCTGCGGACTGATCGCTCTCTGGTGGATTCTGGCGGCGGCCGGTGTTGCGGGAGGCACGATTCCGACGCCGTGGGTGGTTGTCTCGACGATGTTCGACGACGGTTGGTCGCTGTACGGACCCAATTTCACCGTCACGGCTTCCGGTGCGCTGCAGGGCTTTCTCTGGGGAAATCTGCTGGCGATCACGCTTGCCGTGCTTGTCGTCCTCATTCCGCCCATCGAGGGATTGGCCACACAATTGGCGATCCTGAGCTACTGCACACCGCTGTTGGCGCTTGGCCCAATCATCCTGGTCGTCTTCGGCGGCCGGACCCCCACAATCTTTCTCGCCGCGATGTACTGCTTCTTCACCACGATGGTCGGCACCCTCGCTGGCCTGAGATCGGCAGACAAGACGAGCCTCGATCTCGTTGCCGCCTACGGCGGTGGGCGTTGGCAGAAGTTCACCAAAGTTCAACTGGTGAGCGCACTTCCGAGTACCTTTGCCGCCCTCAAGATTGCTGCACCCTCGGCTGTACTCGGTGCCATCCTCGGAGAGTATCTCGGCGGGGTGGACAGCGGGATCGGCGTCGCACTCACGGCCGCTCAGACGTCGTACAACGTCCCGCGAACGTGGGGAATGGCCATCGCCGCCGCCTTGCTCGCCGGCCTGGGATACGCCGTCGTCGCAGCGATCGCCCGGCTCGTCACCCCGTGGACGAGCGCTCCGGGAGCACAGAAATGACCGCGGCACGAGGAACATTGAGATTCCTCGCTCCGATTGCCATCGCCTCGGCGCTGTTGCTTGTCATCTGGGTGGTCTTCCTCAACACCTTCCCCCAGGTCGGCCCGCGTGTGGGAAAGACGCCGGCCGACGTCTGGGAGTACCTGTTCTCCGGTCCTAAGTCCGCCGACGCTCGTTCGGGCATCATCGACAACCTGTTCATCACTCTGCGCGACGCCGGTGTCGGCTTTGCCGTCGGAATGACTGCCGCGCTCGTGGTGGCATCGATCTTCGTCGTTTCCCGCACTGTCGAACAGACTTTCATGCCCGTTGCAATGCTTCTACGATCTGTTCCTCTCGTTGCGATGACCCCGATCATCGTCCTGATATTCGGCCGCGGAATCGTGGGTGTGACGGTCATGGTTGCGATAGTGGTGTTCTTCCCAGCCCTCGTCATGATCATGGTCGGTCTACGTGCCGCTCCGGCTCAGGCACAAGACCTCATAGCTGCGTACGGTGGGAGTCGTTGGACCGCATTGCGAATGGTGTCCGTACCGTCCGCACTTCCGGCGGTGTTCGCCGCCGCTAGGGTGTCAGTGCCCGGCGCTTTGATCGGAGCACTGATCGGCGAATGGCTCGGTAGCGGTCAAGGCTTGGGTTCGAGCATGATCAAAGCCATTCCGCGCTACCAGTACAACGAATTGTGGGCATCTATCGTGGTGATCACCGTGGTGTCGATCGTCCTCTACGCCGTGGTCGGGATCTTCGAAAGCATCGCTCTGTCTCGCTTCGGTCCTTCGGCGGGCAAGTCGTGACATCTGTTAACACGACCTCAACAAACTCTCTCTCCCAAGCAAACTGAACGAAACCGACTGGCCCTAGTGTTCCGATTCATGACGCCATTCAAGCCCGTCCGCCAGCTGGACCGCAGGGCCTTCTTCCGCTACTCCGCGCTGACCGGCATCGCAGTCGCCGGTAGTGCGTCATTGCTCGCGTGTAGCAGTGACTCCAGCAGTTCGAGTGGCGGAACCACGGACGACGGTTCCGAATTCGGAACAGTTGCAGTGCAGTTGTCCTGGATCAAGAACATCGAGTTCGCCGGTGAGTACTTCGCTCTCGACAAGGGGTACTACAAGGATGCCGGGTTCGGGAATGTAGACCTGGTGGCAGGTGGCGCAGCCGGTACCGGCGTCGAAGCCGGCTTGGACACCGGCAAGGTGTGGATCGGAATGTCCGCACCGCAGCTCACAGCCCCCGCTGTGCTCGACGGACTGGAGGCAAAGATCGTCGGGGCGACGTTCCAGAAGAATCCGTTTGCGATTGTCAGTTCCGCTGCGGCACCGATCAACTCACCACAGGACATGATCGGCAAGAAGATCGGCGTCCAGGATTCCAATCAGCTCGTCTTCGGAGCTCTCCTGGCAGCAAACGGCCTGACCGAAAGCCAGATGACGATCGTGCCCGCGCAGTTCGATCCGAGCCCCTTGGCGAACGGCGAGGTGGACGGCTGGGTCTCCTACGTGACCAACGAGCCGATCACACTGGCCGCCAAAGGTTTCCCCAACGCCCACTTCCTCTTCGCGGACTACAACCTGCCGTTGGTCGCCGAATCGTTCACGGTTCTCCAGTCCACCATCGACAACGAGAGGGACAAGCTCAAGGCATTCCTGAAGGCCGAGATCCAGGGTTGGAAGGACGCGGTCGCCGATCCGGCAGAGTCGGCACGGCTTGCCGTCGAGGTCTACGGCAAGGACCAGAACCTCGAACTCGAAGAGCAGATCAAGGAAGCCACCGCACAGAACGATCTGGTGGTGTCGGCAGATACCAAAGCCAACGGGTTGTTCACGATGACACCCCAACTGATCGAACAGAACATCGCGGCACTGTCGAAAGCGGGGCTGGAGATTACGGCGGAGCAACTGTTCGACATGTCGATCCTCGAAGAGGTGTACGCCGAGAATCCGGAGTTGATCTGACTGAGCCGAGCGTCAGCGAACCTCTCGCGCGAGTACGCCCGAGATGAATAGTTGTACAAGGACCTCGGCCTTGTACCGGTCATCGGACCCAGCACCGATACAAAGGTTCCCGATGCCTTTGAGCACGTTGTACGCATCGACCCGCGAAGCAGTGCCAACGGACTCGAGCGCTGCCGCGAGGAGGGAGTCACATACCGGGACGAGGCGGTCGACGAAGTAGGTATGCAGAGCGTCGGACCCGGCGCTGTCTCCTTGCAGCGCACCGGCGAGCCCATGCTTGGTTACCAGGAACTCCACGAACAAAGCCACCCATGCCCGCAAAGCCGCCTCGGGCGTTGCACTCTCCGCGAGCATCTGTGGGCCCGCGTCCGCACACGCCTCGACTTGGTGTCGGTATACGGCGACCACCAACTCGGGACGCGTCGGGAAGTGGCGGTAGATCGTCCCCATGCCGACGCCGGCCTTCGCCGCAATCTCCCGCACCGGAGCATCGACTCCGGACTCTACGAACACTGCTGCCGCCGCGTCGAGCAGCGCCTGCTCGCTTCGACGTGGGCGACCGACTTGCTTGGGAGAGGCGACGCGCGACTGCTCGTCCTGGGCATCAGCCATGTGCACTCCTCGCTGACTCACAACATATGTTTGCATTACGGAACACCGCTCCGTAATGTTGCGGAACGACGCTCCGATAAACAGTATCGCAGGGTGCAGCCTCAGCAAGGAACTTGCCATGACCTCATCAATGATCGACACTCTGAACGGCATCATCGGCGCCGGCACCCCGGTCGTCTCCGTTGCCCCCGTCGAGTTGTTCGCCCCCGATCGACCTGTCCCGCTGGAAGTACGTGTGTCTGCTCCGGCAGCAGGCACGAACCTCCCCGTTGTGGTGTTCTCCCACGGCAACGGCTGGAACCTCGATGGATACTCGCCACTCACGGCATTCTGGGCATCCCACGGATTCGTGGTGATCCAGCCGACACATCTGGACTCGCGCCGGAACGGTTTCGGGTTCGACCACCCGGTTTTCCCGACGATCTGGACCGAGAGGATCGCGGATCTCACACGCATCCTTGATCAGCTCGACACCATCGAATTTGCCGTGCCCGGACTTGCCGGCCGCATCGACCGCAGTCGAGTTGCCGCCACTGGTCACTCCTGGGGCGGGCAAACCGCTCAGTCGCTCCTCGGAGCAAGGGTCTTCGACGAGGCCGGCCAGGTCGGCCAGGACATGTCCGACAGCCGCGTCACCGCGGGAATCCTGTTCGCAGCAACCGGTCTCGGCGGCGAGAACCTGCATCCGTTCGCGCAGGCGAACTTCCCGTTCATGCGCCCCTCGTTCCAGGAACTGACGACGCCGACACTCGTCGTCGCGGGCGACCACGACCAGTCCAAGATGTCCAGCCGCGGACCTGACTGGTTCACCGACGCCTACACGCACAGCCCAGGAGCCACCGACCTCCTGACCTTCTACGGTGCCGAGCACGCACTCGGCGGAATCGTCGGATACGAAGTCGCCGAGACCACTGACGAAAACCCAGAGCGGGTCGCCGCCATCCAACGGATGAGTACTGCCTACCTTCGGACCGCGTTGCGCATCGATGAGACCAGCTGGCCAGCGGCCCAGGCCGCATTCAGCGACAACGCCGACCCGATCGGCCGAGTCGACACCAAGTAATGCGGCAGTGATCCAACTTATTGGCCGAAGTTGAACCTGAGATTCGCATTGATCAATGTATTGAGCCGCTTTCGCATCCTGACAACGTCCGACTCGGACGGTATCGGATCTTCGAGGAAGAGCGTCCAACGCAGCATCGTGCCGTTTCCGACCGCCTCGATGTCGAATCGGATGACGGCGTCGGGGCGGTCCGGCCAGATCGACGACCAGATCACCAGCTCCGGTTCTTCAGCCCTGACGATCTCCGGTGCGATCTCGCTCTCGAGCAGTTCCAACCAGTGCCGGGCGGGCTGGCGGTACGGATCGATCAATGCCTCGAACATGAAGCGCGCAGGCGGCGGCTGGCTCCGGCGCCTCGTCGCGACTTGCTGCATGGCACGAGCGTAACCGCCTCTCAAGGGCATACCTCTGCCTTCGCAGTGCTGGATCCTCGAAAACTGGGATAAACCGGGCATCGACGGAGGACACTCAGGAGCACATCCGTCTGGGAGGGCCGCTCATGCGTAAACGCCATCAGGTTCTGCTTGCAGTGTCCGCAGCGATCGGGCTGTCTCTGACGCCGATCAATGCGTCGGCGACACCGAGCACGGGAGTACACGGTGAAATTCTCGGGCAGGTGACTTTCGACGGCAAGGACTACATCCTGCGTCAGATCACCATCGACCCCGGCGGTTCCACCGGTTGGCACTTCCACGACGGGACGCTCTACGCACTGATCGCGCAGGGCACGTTGAGCCACTACCGATCCGATTGCTCCGTCGACGGGATCTACAGCGCCGGAAATACTTTGATCGAACCGAGCGGTTCAGATCATGTGCACATCGGAAACAACTCGCAGACAACACCATTGGTACTCGCGGTCGTCTACGTCAATCCGGCGGGCAGCCCCCTCTCCGAAGATGCTGCGCCTCCCAACTGCCAACTACCCGGCTGACGGCGCCGAAGCGGTAAACCGCACCGGCATCGATTCGAGACCGGACACGAAGTTGGCGGCACGCCGCTGCAACGGCGCGTCGGTGGCAAGTGCCATTCCCGGCAGCCTGGCGAAGAGTTGCTCGAACATGATCCGTCCCTCGAGCCTGGCCAGCTGATTACCCAGACAGAAATGCGTTCCGAAGCCGAAGGCCACGTGTGGATTCGGTGTGCGGCCGATATCGAACCGTTCGGCGTTCAGGAACACGGACTCGTCGAAATTCGCCGATTCGAAGAGCAGCAGCATCTTCTCACCTGCCTTCAACTGCGCACCGAAGAAATCGGTATCACGGGTCAGGGTTCGAGCCATGTTCTTGATCGGCGAGGACCACCGCAACATCTCCTCCATTGCCAAGGGAATGGCATCGGGATCGTCGGCCAGCGCTCGATGCTGGTCCGGATGGCGCAGCAGCTGCTCCATGCCGCCGCTCAGGACGTGCCGTGTGGTCTCGTCACCGCCGATGAGTATCAGTAGGGACTCGTTGACGATTTCCTGATCGGAGAGGGCCTCGCCGTCAACCGCGCTGTGAATCAATGTGCTCACCAAATCGTCGGCCGGCTCGCTCCTCCGCTCGGCAATGGTTCGCATCATGTACGCGGTGAAGTCGACATACGCAGCCATCATGGCCTGCAGTTGCTCCTGGGAAGCGTTGCTTCCCAATGCCTTCACCAGATCATCCGACCACCGCAGAAACAACGCGCGTTCCTCGGGACGGACACCCAACATGTCGCCGATGACGGCCATGGGAAGTGGTGCGGCCAGGTCTGCGACGAAGTCGGCTTCTCCTTTCTCACAGACGGCGTCGATCAGTTGATCGCAGATCTCCCGGATACGGCCGGCCTTGGCTTCGACCTTCTTACGTGTGAAACCCGCGTTGACCAAGCGTCGACGCGTGAGGTGCTGCGGGTCGTCCATGTCGACCATCTGCGGCAACGGACCCGTTTCGGGACGGATGCCGCCGGCGTTGGAGAACAGTTCGGGATCCCGCTCGGCTGCGACGACGGCGTCGTAGCTCGCGGCCGCGGTGATTCCGTTGGCGTCGTCTCGGTACACGGGCTCGTGATCACGCATCCAGGCGTACGCGTCGCGCACATTCCCGAGGTCTCCGCTGTAGAAGCGTCCGTCGATCAAATCGAAGGTCGGTCTGGTAGCCATCACTCCACCTCTCGCACAACCCTTGCCTCAATAAGTAGAACCTGTTCCTATATAGCGTGGGGCGTTTTCACCGAAGCCGAACCGGAAAACCTCCAGAATCAGCACGCGAGCCCGCCGGAGCAACGACCAGGAGACACGCATGGACGACGACACCGCCTCAGCGGGCATACCCACTTTCGCCGGCACATCGATACTGGTGACCGGCGGCGGTAGTGGCATCGGCCTGGGCATCGCTCGTTCGCTGGTTGCGTCTGGCGCTCACGTCACGATCTGCGGACGCAACAAGGAGAAACTCGAAGCTGCCGCCGAATCGATCCGTCAGTCGAGTCCGGAAGGATCGGTCAGCGTCTCCCCTACCGACGTCACGATCGAGGCAGACGTCGTCGCCGCTGTCGCCGCGGCGGTCTCCGTCACCGGAAAGCTCGACGGAGTGGTGGCCTGCGCCGGCGGGAACGAAACCATCGCCCCGGTCACGCAACTCGACGTCGACGCGTGGCGCCGCACCGTCGACCTCAACGTCACGGGGACCATGCTGACGATCAAGCACGGCGCTCGGGCACTGGTGGCAGGCGGCGGTGGATCCATCGTCGCGATCTCGTCGATCGCCAGCAGCAACACACATCGCTGGTTCGGCGCGTACGGCGTCTCGAAATCCGGCGTCGACCACCTGGTGCAATTGGCGGCAGACGAACTGGGCGCCAGCAACATTCGTGTCAACGCGATCCGCCCAGGGCTGACCCGAACGGATCTGGTCGCGCTCATCACCGACGGTGGCCCGATCCTGGACGACTACCTGGCCAACACGCCGCTCGAACGCGTCGGCGAGGTCGAGGACGTCGCCGGACTCGCTTCCTTCCTACTCGGACCGCAATCCACCTGGATCACCGGGCAGATCATCAACGTCGACGGAGGCCAAATGCTGCGCCGCGGACCGGATTTCCGTTCGATGCTCGAACCCGTCTACGGATCCGACGGACTCCGCGGGGTGGTCGCGCCATGAGCTACACGATTCTGGGCAAGAAGGTCGAGATGCCCGTCGAAGTTCGCACCGCGTCGGCCTTCATGGCGTTGTACTCGGTACCCAGCGCAACGGCGCAGTCGATCATCGATTACACCGGCTTGACCGTGCTCCAGTACCGTCCCGGCCGGGCGCTGTGCGGCCTGGTTTTTGTCGACTACATCGATGGGGATCTGGGGCCGTACAACGAATTCGGGGTGACGTACATGGTGCGTAGCCACACTGCGCCTCCCGAAACCTCGGTGCTGGGAGATCTACGTTCGCTCGCTGCCGGAACTGCAGGGGCACTCATTCACGAGTTGCCGGTGGACGGAGAGTTCACCAAGGCCGCCGGCCGGGAAATCTGGGGATTCCCGAAGGTGCTCGCCGAGTTCGACACCGAGCACGTCGGCTCGGTCAAGCGCGGATCCGTCTCGCGCGACGGCAAACTCATCACACAGTTGAGTGTGAAGTCCGGCGTCAGCGTGCCTGGCGGCGGAGCCAACATGTCGTTGGCCGCGTACTCGCATCTCGACGGCGCAACCAGGTGCACGTCGTGGGACATGGCGCCGACCGGCGTCAAATCGCGCCCTGGTGGAGCAGAGGTTCAGCTGGGTAGTCACCCGATGGCGGCGGAGCTTCGGAAACTGGGACTCCCCCGCCGGGCCCTGATGACCACGACCATCAAAAACCTGGCGATGACGTTCGGGGAGGCGACAACGATCTGAGTGTCAGCCGACGGCACCCCTTTCGGTCACGTGTGACTCGGGCTACACTCCTGGACGGTTGACCAACTCGCGTCAGACCGCCCGAAAGGACACTCGTGCAGATCACCCGACGCACCGTACTGGCAGGCGCTGCCGCCGCACCTGCGCTCGCCGCTCTGTCGACGAACCAGGCCGTCGCAGCTTCGCCGGCACGCACCGTTTCACCCGCACGTACCGACAAGTCGTCGTCGTTGCAGGTGGGCGTCGGGATCTCCGATGTGACCGGACCGGTCGCCGAGGTCGGCATGATGGGCTACTCGAGCTTCGACCAACGCGCCGAAGGACTGCACCAGCGAATGCGCGCACGCGCCTTCATCTTCGAGTCCGGCGGGTCACGGGTCGCCTACGTGTGCGTCGACAACTGCATGATCTTCCAGTCCGTTCACGACGAGGTCCTACGCCGGCTGGCTGGGAAATTCGGCGACATCTACACCGAACGCAACGTCATGTTGACGGCCATCCATTCACACGCGGCATGTGGCGGGGCCTCGCACAACTACGCGTACAACCTCGCAGTTCTCGGCGTCGAACTGCAGGTGTTCGAAGCCGAGGTCAACGGCATGGTCGAGGCGATCAGCGCTGCCCACGAGAACCTGGCGCCGGGCTCCGTCCGTTTCGGGCGGTCCGATCTCACCGATGCCAGCGTCAACCGATCACGAGTGGCGTTCGACCTCAACCCCGAAGAGGACAAGGCCTACTACCCCGGTGGCAACGATCACCACATGCGTGTCATGCGGATCAGTCGGGGCAGCAAGGACATCGGGGCGATCAACTGGTTCGCCACCCACTGCGCCTCGCTCACGAACGAGAACCATCTCATCTCCGGGGACAACAAGGGCGCCGCGGCGTACTTCTGGGAGCACGACGACCGGGGTGTGCGCTACCTCGACGGCGACACCAGCTTCATTGCCGCTTTTCCGCAGACCAACAGCGGCGACATGTCACCGAACCTCTTCCTCGAGCCCGGACGCGGACCGACCGAGGACGAATTCGAGAATGCACGCATCATCGGGCTGCGCCAGGTTGCGGCGGCTCAAACTGCCTTCGATTCGGCCTCCGAAACCGTCACTGGTGGTGTCGACAGTCGGATCATGTACCTGGACATGGCAAATCAGGTGGTGAGCGGAAGATTCACCCCGGACGGGCGCGAGCACCGCACTGCTCCGGCAGCGATCGGTGCGGCAATGAGCGCCGGAAGCGTCGAGGACGGGCCGGCAATTCCGATCTTCCCCGAAGGCACCCGAAACCCCATGATCGACGCCTTGGGCGGCATGGATGCTCCTGTGCCTCAATGGCTTCAAGATGCACAGGCACCCAAGCTCGTAGTCGTTCCGGTCGGCCTGTTGCCACCGGGCGGATGGGTGCCGAACGTACTGAAGATCCAGATCCTGCGGATCGGCCAGTTCTACATCGTCGGTGGCCCTGCGGAATTCACCATCGTCTCCGGATTACGCGTGCGTCGAACCGTCGCCGAGGAGCTTGGAGTTCCCCTCGAGAACGTCATCTTCCAGGGCTACGCGAACTCGTACTCGAGCTACTGCACCACGCCACAGGAATACGATTCGCAGCAGTACGAGGGCGGCTCGACGATGTTCGGCCGTTACACACTGCCGGCCTATCAACAGGGGTACGCCGCCCTCGCAGCCGCGATGCGCGACGGCACCGAACCTCCTCGCGGCCCCGCGCCGGCCGACCTGTCCGGGTTCCAACCCAGCTTCGGACCTGGCGTCGACTTCGACGAGCCCTTGCCGGGAACACAATTCGGCGATGCGACCGTCCAGCCCGGCGACGGCTCACCGGGTGCACAGGTTGCCGTCGAGTTCGTCACCGGCCACCCCAAGAACGACACTCACCGAAACGAGACCTTCTACGAGATCCAGCGAAATACCGGCGGATCCTGGACACGGGTCGCCGACGACAACGACTGGTCCACCAAACTGCACTGGCGCCGGGTCGGGAGCAACGGTTCCGTCGTTCGCATCACGTGGGATGTTCCGGCCGATACTCCGGCGGGTACGTATCGAGTCCAACACTTCGGTGCGTCGAAGGCTCGGGGTAGCGGCGCGATTTCGCCGTTCTCCGGGGTGACCGCCGAATTCCGCCTCACCTGACCCGCGTGAACGTATCGCTCCCCTTGTTGGACAAGGGGAGCGATACGTTCACGCGATGGGATCAGAGCGCAGTGGTCAGGTTCAGGCGGCGGTCGGGTGCAGCGAGGTGCTCGACGTCGACTGCTCTGACGCTGCCGGGCGGTCGATCTTCGCCGCGACGATCAGGACCAGCAGACCTGCGACGGTGACCGCCGCCCCCATCCAGATCGGGGAGGTGAAGCCGAGTCCCGCGGCGATGGTGATTCCGCCCAGCCATGCCCCGAGTGCGTTGCCGACGTTGAAGGCGGCGATGTTGGCACCCGACGCCATGGTCGGTGCGGCCGACGCGTAGTTCATGATCCGCATCTGCAGGCCGGGGACCGTCGCAAAACCGAAGGCGCCCATGAAGAACAGTGAGATCACGGTCATGACCTTGCTCTCCGCGGTGGCGGCGAACACGATCAGAACGACGGTCAGAATCGCGAGAATCCAGACCAGTGCCTTCGTCAGCGAGCGGTCGGCCGCCTTGGCGCCCAGGAAGTTACCGACGAACAGGCCCGAGCCGAAGAGGATGAGCAGCCACGGAACGCTGGACGTCGCGAAGCCGGTGACCTCGGTGAGGGTGAAGGCGATGTAGGTGAAGGCTCCGAACATTCCGCCGTAGCCGAGGATGGTGATGGCGATCGAGAGCCATACCTGCTTGTTGCGGAATGCCCCCAACTCTCCGCGCAATCCGCCACCGGTCGTGCTGGCGGGCGTCGTCGGGACGAGTGCTGCAATTCCGATCAGGGCGATGACGCCGATGACGGTGATGGCCCAGAAGGTCGAGCGCCATCCGAGTTGCTGGCCCAGCAGAGTGCCGAACGGAACGCCGAGAACGTTGGCGATGGTCAGGCCCGCGAACATCATCGCGATGGCGCCGGCGCGCTTGTTGGGCGCCACCATGTCGGCGGCAACCACCGAACCGATCCCGAAGAACGCACCGTGGCACAGTGCCGCGACGATGCGTCCGCCCATCATGACCTCGTAGGAGGGCGCGAGCGCAGACATCAGGTTGCCGATGATGAACAGCACCATGAGCGAGAGAAGGACCTTCTTGCGCTCGAAGCGGGTGACGGCAGCGGTCAGGAGGATCGCGCCGATCGCCACCGACAGTGCGTAGCCCGAGATCAGGTAGCCCGCGACGGACTCGGTGACCTCGAAATCAGCCGAGACCTCGGGCAGGAGGCCCATGATGACAAATTCGGTGAGGCCGATCCCGAACCCGCCCATAGCGAGGGCAATGAGACCCAATGGCATCTCGATGTTCCTTTCACAGATTTACGCGTAAGCCGTTAGCGGGCGTGTGCAGTAGTTGCAGGCGCGCTATAAATAGTTGCACGCGCGCGCTACATGCGCAAGCTGGTAACCTGGAGTCGCAGGAAACGGACAAGGAGAATCACATGGGGATCGCCGACGACGCCGTCGAAATCCGTTCGCAAGGGTGGCGCACGCTCGCAGCACTGCACGGCGCCCTCGACACCGAACTGGAACGCGCGCTCCAGCGTGAGCACAAACTGTCCGTCGTCGAATACACCGTGCTCGACGCACTGAGCCGCCAGGATGGCTGGCACATGCGTATGGCCCAGCTGGCTCGCGCTGCCGCACTGAGCAGCAGCGCCACGACGCGCTTGGTCAATCGGCTCGAAGATCGAGGACTACTGACGCGCATCCTGTGCGCCGACGACCGTCGAGGCATCTACACCGAACTGACGCCGGCCGGCCGCGAACTTCTCGAAAGCGCACGGCCGACGCACGACGCCACCCTCGAGGCCGCACTCGACGAGGCATGCAAGACACCCGAACTCGCGCCACTGGTGCGCGCGCTCCACGAACTACCCGTCGGCTAGAAGTCTGCCGGAAGCAGGGCACGCTCTTCGATGCCCGAGACCACCTGAGCGACAAACACACTCGCATCGACGACCGCCCGCCCACCACGCGCGGGGACCAGAACGTCGACGGTGCCGCCGTGCACCTCGTTGTCCCCGATCACCGCAATGTACGGGTCACGGTGAGTGCGTGCCTCGCGGATGCGACGTCCCAATGATCCGTCAGGCGCGATCGCCACTCGAACATCGCGAGCCTCGAGATCGGCCCGCAAGCGCTCGGCCTCAACCTGGTGCCGGTCGCCGACAGGCAGGATCGAGACTTGGTTGGGTGCCAGCCACGGCGGCATCCGCCCTTCGAACCTTTCGATCAATAGCGCAGTCATGCGTTCCATCGACCCGAGCAAGCCCCGATGGATCATGACGGGGCGAGCCTTGGATCCGTCCTCAGCGGTGTACTCGAGGTCGAACCGCTCCGGTTGATTGAAGTCGAGTTGCACGGTCGAGAGTGTTTCCTCGCGGCCGTGCGCGTCTCGCACCTGGACGTCGATCTTGGGACCGTAGAACGCTGCCTCCCCCTTCGCTTCCACGTACTCGATCGAGCGTGCATTCAGCGCCCCGCGAAGGTGATCCTCGGCGTCCACCCACTGCTCGTCGGTGCCGAGGTACTGCCCCTCTCCCCCTCTGATCGAGAGTCGGTACCCCCGTTCGGCAATCCCCAGAGTCGAGTAGCAGCGCTCGATCGCGACGAGCGCGACGATCACTTCCGCTTGCACTTGTTCACGACTACAGAAGACATGTGCGTCGTCGAGATTGATCTGTCGGACTCGACTCAATCCGCTGAGAACTCCGGAGAGTTCACTACGGAACATCGAGCCGAGTTCACGAACACGGAAAGGTAGCTCGCGATAACTACGACCGCGAGCGGCGAATACCTGAGCGTGATGAGGACAGTTAGCCGGACGAAGGAGAAAAGACTCTCCCCCTATCTTCATTTCGGGGAACATGTCTTCCGAGAACTTGGACCAATGACCAGATCTCTCGTACAACTCTTTCTTCGCCATAACCGGGGTGTAGACACCCTGACAACCGGAGCGCGCTGCTTGTTCGGCGGCGAACTTTTCGAGTTCGTTCCTGATGACGGCGCCGTCCGGTAACCAGAGCGGAAGGCCGGCTCCGACTATGGGGGTGGTGGCGAAAAACTCCAGGTCGCGCCCGAGTTCGCGGTGGTCAACGCTCATGAGAGCTCTCCAAATCGTTCAAGGGGAGACGCACACGGAGCGACGAAACAGGAAAGCCCCGGGGCGATAACTCCCGGGGCTGAAAGGGTTCGGTCAGCAGTTGCTAAACGATGCGCCGGAAGAGAACCGGCGTCGTCGTGTTGTGCGCAATACTGACCATGTACGTGAGGTTACATCAACTTCCTACCCACCTACAGCCCGAATTGTCGGGCCTCTATGCTGACGCAACTGGGAAGGCGCAGCAGTAGCCAACGAAACACCCACGAAGAGCGAAGTTTCGGCAATCATGTCCGAACGTGAGGTTCTCGGATATGAGGAGGATGTGCGACGGTGCCGGACCACTTGCTCGAACAGTTGATCACCATTCCTTTGTTCACCGGAATCATCGGGTACATCACCAATTGGTCGGGCGTCCTGATGCTGTTTGCGCCGATCAACTTCCACGGGATCAAAGTGCCCGGCCTCAAACTGCTCTTCCCGTTCCTCCCCCGACGCGTCCAGGTGATCCCCGCGATCACCAGCGACGGCAGATTCGGTTGGCAAGGCATCGTCCCCTCGCGGGCGGAGAAGATGGCGTCGATCGCCGTCGACAAATCCCTCGCGAAAGTCGGCAGCATCGCCGATTTCTATCGCGTCCTGGACCCGGACAGCATCGCCGAGCACTTGGTGAACATCTCCCGCAGTGAAGTGCGCGGCGTGGTCACCAGAATCATGACGGCCGAGAATCCTCAGCTGTGGCACAACCTTCCGACGTCGGTGAAGGAAGCCGTCTTCCGCAAGGTGGAGGACGATCTGCCGGCCAGCGTGCGCATGATCACCGACCGCATCGAAGAGGACATCGACGAGTTCATCGACGCGAAGCTGATGGTGATCCGCTACCTCTCCTCGCATCCCAAACTGCTCAACGACATCTTCCGCACGATGGGCAACAAAGAGCTCAGGTTCATGCAGAACTTCGGCTTCTACTTCGGGTTCCCGATGGGCTTCGTGCTCGTCGGAATCCTCCATCTGGTTCCGCAGTGGTGGGTGCTTCCCATCGGTGGCGTGATCATCGGGTACATCGTGAACTACCTCGGAATCACGATGATCTTCGAACCGATCACCCCCAGCCGTTGGGTGCCGTGGCGGCAGGGACTTTTCCTGAAACGTCGCACCGAGATCATCGCCGGGTACGCAAAAACCCTGGCCGATCACGTCGTGACGCTCGAGAACATCGGCACCGAACTCCTCGAAGGTCCCCGCTCGGACCGAACGCGGCGGATGCTCGATCAGGTACTGCGCGAATCCGTCGACGACGCCGCCGGCTGGGCAAAGTCGGTGGTCAAGATGACCGTCGGTTCGCAGAGCTACAAGCGTCTGCCCGGCCTGGCCACCACCGAAGTGCTCGATCTGTACCCAAGGGTCTTCGAGGACGCGGAGTTCGCCGAGAGCCAGTCGGAGAAGATTCGTGTCTTCGTCACCGAACGCATGAGCATCCTTTCACCGGAAGATTTCAGTGAACTACTACGCTCAGCCGTCAAACAGGACGAGTGGCTGTTGTTCGTACACGGGGCCGTGCTGGGCTCGTTTGCCGGTTTCCTGCACCTCGCAATATTCGGAGTATGAGTCGGAGTATGAGTATGAGTGAGCACGACCATCGCCTGATCGTCGAAGCGGAATCGTACGACTGGGCTGCGGACATCGCGCCGGTCGAATCCGTGGAAAAGCGTCTGATCCGCAGCCTTGTCGGGCTGACTGCCACGACGACGCTCACGTCGATCAAGCTGACGGGTTGGGCTTTCGGGACGGCGAAGGAGGCGACGCGGCAGATCGTTCAGGCTGCCGCCGAAGCCGCGGCAGAGGCCGCTGAATCGGCCAATGTTCAATCCGAACGTCGGGCCGAGAACTCCAACGGAGACGGCTCGCGGACCGAAAACCTACGGGCGGCAATGGCAACTCGTACCAATCGCAAACAGAGCGTCGAAGCCACTCTCGCGGCGCTGCGGGCACGCGGCGACAGGTTGCTGGACCGTTCCGCGGACGTGACCGATCGCGACGATCTGCACCCGGCCTACGACCGGATCCTCGACGAAATCGCGCCGGACGAAGCTCGAATTCTTCGGTTGCTGGCCACTTCAGGTGCGCAACCGAGCGTGGACGTACGTACGGCGCGGCCGTTCGGCGTCGGCTCGGAGATGATCGACGAGGGTCTGTCGATGATCGGAGAACTGGCGGGATGTCGCCATCTGGACCGCATCAGCGCGTACCTGAACAACCTGCATCGGCTCGGTTTGGTGGCGTTCTCACGCGAACCCGTCGAGGCCGACCGGTACCAGGTGGTCGAGGTACAGCCGTCGGTGATCGAGGCGGTCAAGCGAGCCGGACGATCGAACAAGATAGTGCGTCGTAGCATCCTGCTGACGCCGTTCGGTGACGACTTCTGTCATACCTGTTTTTCTCTGTAGTGCCTCCGGCCCCGTGAGTGGTTAAGGAGCCCCTGGACTCCTTAACCACTCACGGGGTGCCCCTACAGCCAGGTATCTTCTGTCGTGGTCGTCAGGAACGCTTCCAGATCGTCACGCCAGGTAGCCGGAACAGTCTTGTCCGGCTCGATGCCCGTGTACTGCCCGCGATAGAACAGCAGCGGGCGTTCGGTCTTGATCTCACTCATCGACGACACACGTCCGAAGACGACGTAGTGATCACCGCCGTCGTGGACGGTTTCCACCGTGCAGTCGATGTGGGCAAGCGACTTGTCGATGATCGGTGACCCCAACGGTGATGGCGTCCAATCGATACCCGCGAACTTGTCCGGCTCACGCGACCCGAAACGAGCACACACCGCCTGCTGTTCCTCCGCCAACACGTTGACGGCGAACTTCCCGGTCCGCTCGATTGCCGCCCACGACCGAGAACCCTTGGTGGGGCAGAACAACACCAAAGGTGGGTCGAGTGACAGGGCAGCGAAAGACTGACACGCGAACCCGACCGGCTCACCGTCGTCGACTGTCGTGATGATGGTGATACCCGTGCAGAATTGCCCGAGAACCGTGCGGAACTGGCGTGGATCGATGGCCTGTTCCGCACTCACCGACGCGTCGGGCGAACTCACGGCTTCATTCCCACCGTGAAGTCGTGACCCCACAGGCTCACGGCCGTGCTTTCCCTCGCGATCCAGTTTTCGTCCTCGACCTCTAGCCCCTCACAACCGAATTCGATGTCGAACCCGCCTGGAGTCTTCATGTAGAACGAGAGCATCTCGTCGTTGACGTGGCGACCGAGAGTCGCCGACATCTTGACCTTCTTGCGCAGTGCCCGGTCGAGGCACAGTCCGACGTCGTCGGAGTTCTCCACCTCGAGCATCAAATGCACGATGCCCGTCGGGTTGGGCAACGGCAGGAACGCCAAGCTGTGGTGACGCGGGTTGCAGCCGAGGAACCTCAGCCACGCCGGGTCGCCGTCCGCGGGCCGGCCGACCATCTGCGGAGGCAGACGCATCGAGTCGCGAAGCTTGAATCCGAGTACGTCGCGGTAGAACCGCAGCGAAGCATCGTCGTCATCGGTGGTGAGCACGACGTGGCCGAGGCCCTGCTCGCCCGTCACGAACCTGTGCCCGTACGGGCTCACGATCCGGCGGTGTTCGAGAGCAGCTCCGTGGAACACCTCGAGGGAGTTGCCCGAGGTGTCCTCGAACGCGATCATCTCGACGACGCGACGGTCCTTGAGCTGCTCCGCCGTGCCTTCCTTGAACGGAACACCGGCTGCCGACAACCTGTCACGGATATCTTGCAGCTCAGCGGCATTCGCGGTTTCCCAACCCGAGACGAGCAGACGGTCCGTGTCGTTCGGAACGATGACAAGACGCGCCGGGAAGTCGTCCATACGCAGATACAGCGATTCCGCGTCGACGCCCTTGCCCTCGATCATTCCGAGGATCTTGAGTCCGTATTCGCGCCACGCGGCCATGTCGGTGGCCCCGATGCGCATGTACGCCAGAGATCGAATACCCATCATTTACCTCCGTCGAGCAGGAAGTCGGTTGCGAGCCGGTTGAATTCGTCGAACTTCTCGAGCTGCGCCCAGTGACCGCAACCGCCGAAGACGTGGAGTTGCGCGCGCGGGATCATCTTGAGCGCAACCAGTGCGCCGTCGAGGGGGTTGACCCGATCCTCACGGCCCCAGATCAGCAACACACGCTGACGGAGCTTGTACGCCTCGCGCCAGAGCATGCCGAGCTCGAAGTCACCGCTGGAGAAGGACTTACCCATCGCCTTGGCCGCAGCCAGCGACTCGGGAGTGCTGGCGGCAGCAAAGCGTTCGTCGACGAGTTCCGGCGTGATCAGCTTCTGATCGAAGACCATGATCCGCAAGAATGCTTCGAGGTTCTCCCGTGTGGGCTGGTAGCTGAACTTCCCGAGGTTCTTGACGCCCTCGGTGGGGTCCGGCGCAAACAGGTTGACACTCAGACCGCCGGGGCCCATCAGAACGAGGCGACCCGCACGGTCCGGGTAGGCGAGTGCAAAACGAACAGCAGCGCCACCACCGAGCGAATTACCCAGCAGATCAACGCGACCGGTGATCTCGAGCGTATCCAGAAGATCATTGAGCGCCGACGCACTGTGCACGAAGTACTGCGGATGCTCCGTCGGCTTGTCGGACTGCCCGTAACCGGGCTGATCGACGGCGATGACGTGAAAGTTCTTCGCCAACACCGGAATGTTGCGGGCGAAGTTCGACCACGACGACGCGCCTGGGCCACCGCCGTGCAGCAGCACGATGGTCTTGTCGTTTCCGACGCCTGCCTCGTGGAAGTGCAGTTTCAGATCGGGGCGCACTTGCGCGAACCGCGAAGTGGACTCGTAGGTGAGAGCTTCTTCGGTAGTTGTCACTGAGCCTCCTCTAGACCATCGTGTCGGTGATCGGCAGACCGAATTCGCCGGTTCCGAACATGACGTATGCGCGTTCGGGATCGTTCGCGGCGTGGACGCGACCAGCGTGAGCGTCACGCCAGAAACGCTGAATCGGAGTGCCGTTCTGCAGCGCCGTGGCACCGGAGTTCTCGAAAAGCTTGTCGATCGAGGCGATCGCACGGCCAGTGGCGCGCACCTGGTCGCGTCGAGCGCGCAGCCGCAGTTCCATCGGAACCTCTTCGCCTGCAAGGATCAACGCGTACTCGTCGGCGACGTTGCCGGAGAGCTGACGCCACGCGGCGTCGATGTCACTGGACGCCTCGGCGATACGCACCTTGGCGAACGGATCGTCCTTCGACTTCTCGCCGGCGAACGCAGCACGAACACGCTTGCCCTGGTGCTCGACGTGCGCTTCGTAGGCGCCGTAAGCCATTCCGACGATCGGCGCCGAGATCGTGGTGGGGTGAATGGTTCCCCACGGCATCTTGTAGACCGGCGCGGTGTTCTTCTCGAGGCCCGGGGCGGTCAATTCGCTCATCGCCCGGAAGCTCAGAACGCGATGCTTGGGAACAAAAACATCCTTGACCACAACGGTATTGGAGCCGGTTCCACGCAGGCCGACCACATTCCACACGTCGTCGATCTGGTAGTCCTCGCGAGGAATCAGGTAGCTCACGAAATCGACTGCGCGGCCGTCCTTGAACACCGGACCACCGAGAACGGCCCAGCTGGCATGGTCGCAACCCGAGGACCACGCCCACGCACCGTTGACCTTGTATCCGCCCTCGACTACTTCACCCATACCCATCGGAGCGTAAGAGGACGAGATGCGCACGTCAGTGTCGTTGCCCCACACGTCTTCCTGCGCCTGCTGAGAGAAGAGGGCGAGGTGCCAGTTGTGTACCCCGATGATCGAGGAGACCCACCCTGTGGAACCGCACGCGCTGGCGATCTTCTTGACTGCGGAGTAGAACAGCACCGGATCGGCTTCGTACCCGCCCCACTGCTTCGGCTGCAGCAAGCGGAAGAAGCCTGTTTCCTGGAGTCCCTTGATGGACTCGTCGGGGATACGACGCAGATCCTCGGTCTCCTGTGCGCGCTCGCGCAGTGCCGGCAGTAGTGCGTCGAGCCTCTGCATCACCTCGTGGCTGTCATGGTTACCCACTTCGACGCTCCCGTCTTCCTCGATCGGTTGGTTCACTTACACTTGAGACTAGAACACGTTCTCTTTTCTGTCGAGACGCTGACAAAGGTCCCGTTTGTGGCCGCAATGCTGTAACAAGTGCCCCCAAAATCTGGCGGAACCGGATCGAGTTCTATAACGTGTTCTACTAACAGCTAGAAGGGATGTGAGGTCACAATGGCGCAGATTCGCGAGATCGACGTCGGAACGGTGCAAACGCGTTTCGCCCGCGGTTGGCACTGCCTGGGTCTACTGAAGACCTTCAAGGACGGCAAACCGCACGCGATCGAGGCTTTCGGTACGAAGCTCGTGGTGTTCGCCGACAGCAAGGGCGACATCAAAGTTCTCGACGGATACTGCCGTCACATGGGTGGTGACCTCACACAAGGCGAGGTCAAGGGTGATTCCATCGCCTGCCCCTTCCACGACTGGCGCTGGGGCGGCAACGGAAAGTGCACCGGCATTCCTTATGCCCGCCGCGTGCCCCCACTCGCACGTACCCGCGCGTGGACGACCCTCGAGCAGAACGGTCAGCTCTTCGTCTGGAACGACCCCGAGGGCAATCCGCCGCCCGAAGAGATCGTGATTCCTCGTATCGAGGGTGCGTACAGCGACGAATGGACCGACTGGACCTGGAACTCCATGGTCATCGAGGGATCCAACTGCCGCGAGATCATCGACAACGTGGTCGACATGGCGCACTTCTACTACATCCACTACGCCTTCCCGACGTACTTCAAGAACGTCTTCGAAGGTGAGATCGCCACTCAGTACCTCAACACCACCGGCCGTCCCGACATCGGAATGGCCTCCCAGTACGGCGGCGACACGCTTCTTCGCTCCGAAGCTGCGTATTACGGACCGTCGTACATGGTCAATCCCCTGTGGAACAGCTACAGCGGATACGAGGTCGAGAGTGTTCTGATCAACTGCCACTACCCGATCAGCCCGGACTCGTTCGTGCTGCAGTGGGGCGTGACGGTCAAGAAGCCGACGGGTGTCTCCGACGAGATGGCCGACAAGTTGGCCGGCAAGTTCACCGAGGGCATCAGCGAGGGCTTCCTGCAAGACGTCGCGATCTGGAAGAACAAGACCAAGATCGAGAATCCCCTTCTCTGCGAAGAAGACGGCCCCGTCTACCAGCTACGACGCTGGTACGAGCAGTTCTACGTGGACAAGGCCGACGTCACCGAGAAGATGACGCAGCGCTTCGAGTTCGAGGTGGACACCACCAAGGCAAACGAGGCCTGGCACGCCGAGGTCGAGGAAAACCTCGCACGCCAGAAGGCCGAGAAGGAAGCTGCAGCAGAAGCGGCAAAGAAAGAAGCAGAGGTCTAATCGTGAGCGCCTCGATCGGAACCGACGCACGGTGGGCTCGCTGGGCCAAGGCACCGGACTTTGCCGGGCAGACTGAACGGCTCGAGGCGATCGCGGCCCAGACGATCGAGGACAAGCACGAATACCTCGACTCGGGTCTGCAGGAAGTCGACTGCAAGGCATGCGGTGCCTGCGTGCTTGTTCGCAAGAACACGTACAAGCACACCAGTGTTCAGTGGACTTCCGACCCGGCGCTGCGTTGCCACGCCTTCAAAGAGGCAATTGCTTCCGGGCAGTCGACGGCGTTGAAGGACGGTTGCCCGAAACTGCACGACAGCATCGCCGACGCAGTAAGGGACGGCACCATCACGGTGCGTGATCCCGAGGTCAGCTGACCTGATTGTGTAGAACGAGGGCCGACCCACCACGGGTCGGCCCTCGTTTTACTTTCCAGCGACTGCGCGTCCGTCAGGCAGGCGGTCGCACCTTTCGTGCAGCCACTGCATAGACGTCGCTCGACGTGGTGAGAGAGTTCTTTCCGCTGGCCGCCGGCAGTCCCCCACGTAGATTCACCGCCCAGTTGAGCGCACCGAGCGGTCCACATCCGCTGGCTCCCGGCGCCGCAAACACAGCATCCGAATGTGGGACTGCCGGGAACACTGCACCGGGGAACTCACCGATAGGTTCCGACGGAGGGTTTCCGGTTGTGGTCAGGTGAAGGTTGATCGGATTCGAAACCGAACCGATGTAGCAATCGTCACCGAGCAACGGATTAGACAGTTTCAATCGAACAGGCATGGTGAGTTCCTGCTCGAGAACCTTCAGATCCGGGACTCCCACCGATTCCACCGTCGCGCTGATCTGAGTCAGTCCCAGCGGAGTATCGATCCCGAGAGCACCTCCGGGTACCGAAATCGGATTGGAATAGACCCCGTTGGACCCGTCCTGCTTGGCGACGAACGTCTCGATGAAACTGTTGTCCGGCTGGGTCGCGTATTTCACGCCGCCCGCCACCTTGAGACTTCCGTCCGGGATCGGCACCGAAAGTGCGCCCAATTTCATGGTCCCTCCGCGAACTACGACGCTGGCGCACGTCGTCACCTCGAGATCCTCGATCGGGCACGTGCCCCAACCGTCGAAGGTCAACGGATCAACCTCTGCCGCACCGGAGGAACCGAGCGATCCGCTGCCGGAAGACCCTGACGATGATTCGTCGGCGATTGCCACACCTGCACCGGCCATGACAAATGTTGCAACTAGCGCAACTGTCGACATCACTCGAAACTTATTGCAGCTCTTCATCTTCGAAACCCTCCACCGTTGACGGAATCTGACGAGAGCCGCCCACGGGCTGCACCTCGACGCACGTCCGGCACGCTACCGAGAAGCGGGACTTGGATTCACACATATCGGCGAAACTTCCCACCAAAGAACTACGGCGATCAGTCTCGATCGAACTTCCGTCCTAGCTCGGAAACCGTATCGATCCTGTCGGCTCAGTTCGGTTCGACTGTGCCCGAACCGATGACTTGATCGAGGAACGGCCCGAACATCTCCCCCAGGTTCTCGGCGATCTGATCGGGAGTACCGAAGGACAACGTCACGTGACTGATCGCCAGACGCACTATCGTGCTGCCGAACATCTCGGCATGGACGCGGTCGACGTTCGCCCAACTGGTCATGAAGATCTCGGCCAACCTCGCGCTCGCATGTTCGAGCAGCGGAGTCCCGTCGGTGGTGACCAGGCTCAGCAGGTCATGTTGCGGACGAGGACCGACAATACTGACCACCATCGGATCCCGGGCACCGGCGTCGAAGAAGGCACGGAAGGCCGCCGAGACCGCACCCCGGGGGTCCGAATGGTGCAGCGCTACTTCGCGTTCCACCTCTTCGAGGAACTCGTCGACGAAACGGATGAGGTATCCGGACGCCAATCCCTGCCGGGACGTGAACTCCTTGTACAACGTCTGCCGGCTCATACCCGCAGCTTCCGCGATATGCGCCATCGTGATGTCGTTCCACGATTTCTCGGTCAAGAGTTCGCGTGTGGCGTCGAGCGCTGACGCACGGAGGAGTTGACGAGCTGCCTCGTGGTACGGGACACGGGCACGAGCGGTGGACATATCGGGAAGATTTCCATCGCCCGTACTCGGTGTCAAAACGGTGGACACGCAAGCAACAGAAGTCACGAACTCAGAGCACCGGTAAGGCGACAAGACCCGCCGCAAGTTCGGTCAGATCCCTGTTCGAATCGGCGAGTACGTCGACGCTGATGTCCGGGGAGCGTTCGATAAGGGTTCGGACGGCGCGAATGTCCTTCGGCCGGCCCACGCTCACAGCACCGACGATATTTCCGTCGCGCATGCAGATCGCAGTGAAGTCATAGGATTCCAAGTCTCCTCGAACAATCACGGTGTCGTCCGCGCCTGGCCAACCAGCTACTTGAATGTTGCGGCCGAATTGGTTCGACCAACTCCATGGGACGGATTCGAAGGGTTCTTCCTTCCCGACAATGGTCTTGGCAACTGCAACTGCGTGGTCCTGCGCAGTGTTCCAGTGCTCACCACGGTGCATGCCGCCGAGAAAACCGTTGGGCACGTTGGCCACATCGCCGATCGCGTACACATCAATGACGGAGGTCCGGAGGTATCGGTCGACCGAAATCCCGTTGTCCACCGCAATACCCGCAGCAGCAGCCACATCGGTATCGGGCAAGGATCCGATTGCGACGACGGCCAAGTCCGCTGTCCACTCGCGTCCGTCACGCGCACGTGCGGTGACGCCGTCGGCACCCGTCGTGAGCGTCTCGAGGTCGACTCCCGTCTGCAAGGCGACGCCCGCCGAGGCGTGCAGCGCGGCGATCTTCTCCGCTATCGACGGTGGAAGCAGCCTGGACAGGGGCAGCGGTTGCGCTTCGAGAACCTGCACACTGCAACCCAAGTCACGTGCCGTTGATGCCACCTCCGATCCGATCAAGCCACCGCCGACCACCAGTAGCGAGGATCCTTCGATCAGCTGGGATTGCAAGCGTCGCATGTCTGCGATATCCCGAAGATAGTGAACGCGCTCAGAATCTTCCGCGGCCAACCGTCGGGACCGTCCACCCGTGGCAAGAATCAGAACGTCGTAGTCGATGCTGTCACCATCGGCTAAAAGTACTGTGCGGGTATCGGTGTCGATACTCGTGACAGTTGCGCCGATCCGAAGATCGATACCCTGCTCGGTCCAGAAAGTCGACGGCCGCAACCGAACCCGATCGATCGACGCCTTCCCGGACAGAAGTTCTTTCGACAACGCCGGGCGTCGGTACGGCTCCTCGGGTTCGCTGCCGATCAGGATGATGCTGCCGCCGAACCCTTCCTTGCGCAGGGCCTGCGCCGCACCGGCACCGGCGATGCCCGTGCCCACGATCACCACGGTGCGTGTGTCGGACTCGCTGACCGCTGTCATCAGCGGTCCACCTCCACCATTTCGAAATCGACTTTGGCAGCACCACAATCAGGGCAGGACCAGTCTTCGGGAATCTCGTCCCAGCGAGTGCCCGGCTCGATACCGTCGTCGGGCCAGCCGATCGCTTCGTCGTATTCGAACCCGCACTGGAGGCAGCGGAACAATTTGTAAGCAGTGGCAGTCTCGGACATCGGTTTTCCTTTCGTCGGTGGGTAGTTCGATCAGGATTGCGCGACGAGCGTGAAGTCGACCTTCTCGCGGACGCCGCAGTCGGGGCAGCACCAGTCGTCCGGGATACTCGACCATGGCGTGCCGGGCGGAAAGCCCTCTCGCGCAGCACCTGCCGATTCGGTGTACGTGTAATCACAGATCGGGCAGATGTAGGCGTTCATGCGTTCACCCCGTAGGCCGCGAGGATCTTGGCCCGCTTCTTCGGCGCGATGTTGACCTGGGTGATGTCACCTCGGTAGTGCGCGAGGACGCGGTGATCCATCACCTTGCGCCACAAGGGCGGAACTGTGGCGAGCATGATCATGCTGGCGTACCCGCTCGGGAGCTGAGGTGCCTCTTCCATGCTGCGAAGCGCCTGGTAGCGACGCGTCGGGTTCGCATGATGATCGCTGTGCCGCTGCAGGTGATAGAGAAAGACATTGGTGCAGATGCGATCACTGTTCCAACTGTGCGCCGGCGTGCACCTCTCGTACCGTCCGCTTGCGGTCTTCTGCCGCAGGAGTCCGTAGTGCTCGAGGTAGTTGATCGCTTCGAGCAGCGAGAATCCGATGAAGGCCTGAATCACGAGGTACGGCGCAATGCCGATCCCGAACACTGCAAGCGCGACACCGAACAGAACAACCGACATGAGCCAGGCGTTGAGCACGTCGTTCTTGATGCTCCAGTGCGTGGTGCCCAAACGCTCGAAGCGGGTCTTCTCGAGATGCCACGCCGACTTCAATCCCCCGGCGACGCTGCGCGGCCAGAAACCGTAGAGGGTCTCACCGAAGCGCGAGGTCGCCGGATCTTCCGGAGTCGACACTCGCACATGGTGGCCACGGTTGTGCTCGAGGTAGAAGTGACCGTAAGCACTCTGCGCGAGAACGATTTTGGACAACCAGCGCTCGACGCTCTCCTTCTTGTGCCCGAGTTCGTGGGCGGTATTGATGCCGATTCCGGCCGTCACACCGATCGTCACTGCGAGTCCGATATTGGAGAGAACGCTCAAATCCCAACGCGCCCAGATGTAGCAGGACAGGAAGAAGGCCGTGTACTGCAGCGGCAGATAGGCGTAGGTGCACCACCGGTAGAAGCGGTCGTTCTCGAGTTCGTCGATCACCTCGTCGGGCGGATTTTTCCCGTCCTCGCCCGCCAGAATGTCGATGACAGGAATGAGGGCAAACGCGATCAGTGGGCCGGTCCACCAGAAGACATTCCATCCGGTGGCGGTAACAAGCCCCACGGCGATGAAAGTTGCCGATGACGGAATCAGCGCCAACAGCCATAAGTAGCGTTTCCGGTCTCTCCAAGTTGCGAGCCGACCATCTGGCTCGGTGTACACCAACGCCGCCATCGAATTCTCCAGTTCTCGTTCGAATCAGTGAGTGCGTCCTGCGCGGCAATCCGCGACACGAACAACATCTATGTATAGAGAGTGGACAAATTACGGTCTTTTGTCAACGATTTTGAGGTAAAAGTTTTACAAACACGCCAATTTGTACATGGCAGGATGCGGCTGCAGATCAGCGTTCAGGAAATCGAGGGCGCAAAAGTGCAGCGAAAGGCGCGCGAGCCTCGGGCGGAACGTATGCCGCCTCGCCATGTCGGGCATACAGGCGATCGGATTCGTATCTCGGAAATACGTGGACGTGGTGGTGCCAGACGTCTTGGTTGCCCGCCGGTTCGTTGTGCTGCCTGGTCGAGATACCGTCGCAGCCGTAGGCTTCACGAATTGCAAACAGCCACAGCCTGAACGAGGTCGAACACCGAGTGCCCGACGCTCGTCGGCAAAGTGTAGAGATTCTCGAAGTGTTCGATCGGTGACACAAGTACGTGGCCGCGGTTGCCCGGCCACCACTTCGGGGAAATCCGAGCGATTGCATGGTCGGTTCGAGCAACCAGGTCTGTCGACGCGTTGTGCTCGTCGAACTCGCCGAGCGCGTAGCGACAGAACGGGCAGCGATACCCCGGCGGCTCATGATGCAACTCGTCTGCCTTCACGTCGCGATCTTCCCACGAGCTCAACGTCATCAACCCGTGCAGAATGTCCCTAAATGTCCGATTTGCGCGAATTTCCCCAAAACGAAAGTTCGCTTACCCATACTGAAATGACCGACTGTCCCCGACGTGAGTGGGTCCTCATGGATACCGACGTATTGGTAGCGGGCGCCGGCCCGATCGGCTTGACCACCGCGATCGAGCTGCGCAGACGCGGTATCTCCTGTCGAATAGTCGACCCGCTCGACGAACCGCGGCAATACGCGAAAGCCGTCGGGATTCAGCCACGCACTCTCGAACTCTTCGAGAACATGGGGGTGCTCCGCCAGGCACTCGACGCCTCGACATTGATGCGCGGTCAGATCATGTACACGAACGGCGTCGAGGTCGGCCGCGTCGACCTCACCCTCCCCGAGGACGTTCCTTACTGGTTTCTCTGTCTGCCTCAGTACTCGACGGAGCGCATCCTCACCGAGCGCCTCACCGAGTTGGGAACAACCGTCGAACGCGGAGTCGGCCTCACTGCATTCGAACAGTCCGACGACGCCGTCACCTGCACCCTCAGCGACGGCAGTACCGTGACGGCTCAGTACCTGGTGGGTTCCGACGGCGCGCACAGCGTGGTCCGCAAAGGGCTGGGCCTGAGCTTCGAGGGCGGCGCATTTGCCGAGAGCTACATGCTCGGTGACGTCGAAGTCGACTGGTCCATACCCAGCGGCTACTCCGTCCGCGCCAACCACACCAGCGACGACGGAACCACCGACGATCTACTCGTCTGCATCCCACTTCCCGGACACAAGCGGTACCGCATGTCGATGCTCGTTCCGGACGAGTTGATGCCGGACGAATCGTCGAACAAAGCCGCTGTACAACACGGTTTTTCAACCGGCAAGACACCGGAACTCCATCACATCCAGGCCGTGCTCGACAGACTGTCCCCAGAACCGACAACCGCCTCGATGCTGCGATGGTCCTCGGTCTTCCGCATCAGCCACCGCATCGTCGACGCTTACGGTCGCGGACGGGTTTTTGTCGCCGGCGACGCCGCGCACATCCATCCCCCGACTGGCGCGCAGGGCATGAACACCGGGATCCAGGACGCCCACAATCTTGCGTGGAAGATAGCGCTCGCCGTCAAAGGCGTTGCAACAGCAGATCTTCTCGAGACCTACGATGCCGAAAGACGGCCGGTCGGTGAAGAAGTCGTCGGGATGACCGTCCGAAATGCTCGAGAAGGAATCGGTTCGGGAGAGTCTTCCATCGACACGGCAATGCGGCGCCAGGCTCAATTGTTGATCGACTACTCGGAGAGTCCGCTGAACACCGGGCGTAATTCTTCGAGTCCACACGTTCAACCGGGCGAGCGTGCACCCGATGCACGCGGAATGCGCCGAGACGGTGTGCAGTATCCAATTCGGTTGTTCGACTTGCTGTCAGGAGTCGACCACACGTTACTGCTGACTTCGGACGGATCCGCGGAGAGCATCAACAGCTTGGAGAAGGTCGCCGACGCCGCAATTCGATCAGCGCACGGCTTGCTGGACGTCTACGCGATAGTGCCACCGGGAACCGTGACCGTCGACTCGCTGGTGCCGATCATCGAGGACAACGCCTCGCAACTGTGCGCCGCGTATGGGGTCGAAGGTACGGCGGCGCTGGTCATTCGCCCCGACGGCTACCTCGGATTCCGTGGTCACCCGGAGAACGTTTCCGATTACTTCACGAAAGTGTTTGCCGTCAATCAGGAATGAGCGAAGCGAACATCAACCGAATCTCGGGCGAGAGCTTCATCAACTCGACGTATCCACCCAACGGCCCGGCATCGAGGTAGGAGAACTCCATGCCGGCGCCCTCTACCCGACCTTGTTGCACCACCGACATTCCGCGACGCTCGGCCTCGAGCAACGTCGCCTCGTAATCGTCAGGAACCCAAGCCATGTGATGAACTCCGACGCCGTGAGTCTCCAGGAACTCCGTGTACAGGTTGCGTCCGGACACTGGTTGGATCAACTCGAGCTGTTGGCTGCCCGCATATCCGATCGACACGTGAACGACATAGTCCGCGGGCTCACCTCGATACGTTGTGGTCTCGGGACCAAAGGCGATGTCTGGCATACGTAGCCATCGCTCCACTCCCCACTGCCGAGTGAACTCCTGTTCGGCGGCCTCGATCTCCTCGACCACCCAGCAGATCTGGAAGATCGGTCCCGAGACCAACGGGGTCATGCCATTTTTCCGTTGTCCACCGAGTAGACGGCCCCGTGTATCGCCGAGGCGTCGTCGGAGGCGACGAAAGCCACCATCTTCGCAACGTCCTCGGCTTCCATCAAGCCACGCGGCGAGGCAACCTTCATGACGAGGTCGAAGTCGACTCCGTCGGGGAAGGTGAATCCGGTGACTTGAGGAGTCATCATGCCGCCGGGGCAGATTGCGTTGACACGCAGAGACTTTCCGGTGAACTCCATCGCCATCGCTCGGGTCAGTCCGATGAGTCCGTGCTTGGCAGCACAGTATCCAGCCGAGTACGCCTGCCCTTCCAGTCCCGCGATCGAGGAGACGTTGACGATGTTGCCGCCCCGTTCCAGCAAGTGCGGCAGTGCTGCTCGGGAAAGGAAGAACGGTCCGTTCAGATTGACCGCAAGGTCATGTGCCCATTCGGAATCCGCAATATCCGCCGTATGACGAAGCGAGTGCGATCCCGCCACGTTGACGAGGATGTCGATACCACCGAGTTCGTCGACGCACGCCTGCACGGCCGCATCACACTGAGCGGAATCCGAGACGTCCGTCGCCGCGAAACGACGCTCTCCATCCGCGCCGACCACCTCGACCATCGACTGTCGCAGCTTTTCCTTGTCGCGGGCGATACCGAAAACCTGTGCGCCCCTGCGGTGGAGTATCTCGGCCACCGCGCGCCCCAACCCTGAGGACGCGCCGGTCACCAAGGCCACTTTTCCGGCCAGTACGTCTGCCATGACCTAGGAAGCCGCTGCTTCGCGCTGGAGTTCCAGCGCGATGTCGATCAACTGATCTTCCTGTCCGCCGACCAACTTGCGCTTACCTGCGCGCACCAACAGCTCCGCGGACGACACTCCGTACCGCTCGGCCTGACGCTCGGCATGCTTGAGGAAGCTCGAGTACACGCCGGCGTAGCCCATCATCAGTGCTTGACGATCGAGCAGGCATTCCTGCGGCATTGCCGGGCGCACAACATCTTCGGCTGCATCGGCGATGGCGAAGAAGTCGATACCGGTCTTGACGCCGATCTTGTCGCAAACACCGACGAAGGCCTCGACCGGGGCGTTGCCGGCGCCGGCACCGAACCGACGGGTACTACCGTCGATCTGCTTGGCTCCCGCACGAACTGCCGCAATGGAATTGGCGACGCCCAGGCCCAGGTTCTCGTGGCCGTGGAAGCCGACCTGAGCGTCGTTGCCGAGTTCCTGAACCAGCGCCTCGACGCGATCGGATACCTGCTCGAGTACCAGCGCGCCGGCCGAGTCGACCACGTACACACACTGGCAACCCGCGTCGGCCATGATACGAGCCTGCTTGGCCAGCTTCTCCGGCGGAATCGAGTGAGCCATCATGAGGAATCCGACTGTTTCGAGTCCACGCTCACGCGCGAGGCCGAAGTGCTGGATGGATACGTCTGCCTCGGTGCAGTGAGTTGCAATGCGGCAGATGGACGCACCGTTGTCCTGTGCGATGACGATGTCGTCCTTGATGCCCAACCCGGGCAGCATCAGGAAGGCGATCTTCGCGTTGGTCGCCGTCTCGACTGCAGCTTTGATCAGTTCCTGCTCGGGAGTCTTCGAGAAGCCGTAGTTGAAGGAGGATCCGCCGAGACCGTCGCCGTGAGTGACCTCGATGACCGGCACTCCGGCTCCGTCGAGGGCACCGACGATGGCTCGTACTTCGTCGACGGTGAACTGATGACGCTTGTGGTGGGAGCCGTCGCGCAGCGACGTGTCGGTGACGCGGATGTCCCAGCTCGAATCGAAATGAATCATGTCGCTCATGCCTTCACACTCAGAAGCTTCTGGGCGATTTCCTCGCCCACCTTGGTGGCTGCTGCCGTCATGATGTCGAGGTTGCCCGCGTACGGCGGTAGGAAATCGCCTGCGCCTTCGACCTCGACGAACGTGGTGACCGTTGCATAGCCACCGGAAACGACGCTCGGTTTGTCGAACTGCGGTTCGTTGAGCAACCGGTAGCCGGGCACGTACTGCTGGATGTCCTTGACGACGCGGTGAATGGAGTCGGTGATCGCGGCCTGGTCGGCGTCTTCGGGGATAGCGCAGAAGATTGTGTCGCGCATGATCATCGGCGGGTCCGCGGGGTTGAGGATGATGATCGCCTTGCCGCGCTGTGCGCCGCCGATGGTCTCGATACCGCGGCTGGTGGTCTTGGTGAACTCATCGATGTTCGCGCGAGTTCCCGGGCCGGCGGACAATGATGCAACGGAGGCGACGATCTCGGCGTACGCCACGTCGACGACACGCGACACCGCGTAGACGATCGGAATGGTTGCCTGCCCACCGCAAGTGATCATGTTGACGTTGGGTGCGTCCAGGTGCTCACGCAGGTTCGCGGGCGGAACCACAGCCGGGCCGACCGCGGCCGGAGTCAGGTCGACGGCACGGATACCGGCGGCCTCGTAGCGTGGTGCTGCCTCGCGGTGCACGTATGCCGACGTCGCCTCGAAGACCAGGTCCGGTTTCTCCGCCTGGTTCAGCAACCAGTCGACGCCCTCGGCGGAGGTCTCGAGTCCCATCTTGCGGGCGCGCGCCAATCCTTCACTCTCGGGATCGATTCCGATCATCCATCGCGGTTCGAGCCACTCGGAACGCTGCAGTTTGTACAACAGATCGGTACTGATGTTTCCCGATCCGACGATCGCCACACTTGCCTTGGTCATGACTACTCCTACGTGAACTGAAGAGAGACGGAACCGAGGCCGCTGAACTCGGCTCGGAAGTTGTCGCCTGGATGAGCGTCGATCGCTCGCGTGCACGAACCCGGCAGAACGATGTCGCCGGCCTTGAGCCGAACTCCGAACGTGTCGACCTTCTGCGCCAACCATGCGACAGCGGTGACCGGGTTACCGAGAACCGCATCGCTGCGCCCCTCCGCAATCCGCTCGCCGTTGCAGGTCAGCACCGCATCGATCGCCTTGATGTCGATGTCCGACGGGCGAACTCGTTCCTTGCCGAGAATGAACCCGGCGGAGGACGCGTTGTCCGCGATGGTGTCCGAGAGGCCGATCTTCCAGTCCTTGATCCGGCTGTCGATCAACTCGATGGACGGCGCATAGGCGACAGTGGCGTCGATGACGTCTTGTTCGGTGCACCCGGCGCCCGGCAGATCTGCTCCCAGAATGAAGGCGACCTCCACCTCGACGCGTGGGAAGCAGAAGCGCGACGTGTCGACCGGACGGTCCTCGAACTCTTCCATCTCGGCGAGCAGGTGACCGTAATCTGGCTCGTCGACGCCCATCATCTGCTGCATCGCCAGTGACGAGAGTCCGACCTTGTGTCCGACCACCTTTGCGCCACCGGCAACACGACGCCTGATGTTGATGAGCTGGATCTCGTAGGCGTCGACGACGTCGATGTCCGGATACGTGGCGATCAGCGGGCTGATCGGAGCGCGATCCCGTTCCGCCGAATCAAGATGGTCGGCAAGTTCGCCGCGGATCTGCGTCGAGAGCATCGTTCAGGCCTTTCCGACTGTGGAGAATGCGGCTGCATGCTGACCGGCTCGTCGTCCGGAGAACACGCAGTCGGCGAGCGACAAGCCGCTCACATACGAGTTGGAACAGATACCGACGGCGGTACGGCCGGCGGCATACAGGCCAGGGATACCCTCCCCGGCCTCGTTTTTCACCATGCCGGACGATTCGTCGACCACCAATCCACCGAGCGTGAGCATCGGGCACGGATTCATCATGTTGGGCTTGATCGAGACGTCGTACATCGTGAACGGCGCAGACAGTATCGGCCTGACGAAGTCCGACGGTTTGCCCATCGGATCAGGTTGTCCGGCAGCGGCAGCGGAGTTGTGCGCGTCGACGGTGGCTTGAAGGCCGGCGACGTCTATCCCCGCTTTACGGGCGACCTCGGCAATGGTGTTGCCACGCACTGCGGTACGCATCATGCCAGTGGTCTGTACCCGCTGGAACCACATCGACTGGTCACTGATCTGCGATTTCGCTTCGCGAACGAGTTCGGAATCTGCCAGCAGCCAACCGATTCCGTTGCTCTTCTCTGCCATCGCCTGACCGAGAGCGGCACCGTAACGTGACTCGTCGACGATTCGCGCACCGGATTCACCCACCAAAATGGAACCGAGAAAAGCACTCGGCGGGACGATGAATCGCCAGGCGGAAACATTGCCGAGCTTGTCGGTGGCTCCCCCGGCTTCGATACCGAGGTTGATGCCTTTGCCGTCGTCCCCGGAGGTGCCGAGCGGGATACCGCCCTTGTAGGCGGGAGCATGGGTACGCATCATCTCGCGATTGGACACGAAGCCGCCGGCGCTGAGGATCACGCCGCCGCGTGCCTGGATACGAATCCGCTTGGCGTGCTTCTTCTCGATCTTCGCGATCAGTGCGTCGAGAATCGTGCGCAACTGCGGTGCGTAGACGCCGGGCTTGGAGGACAAGGACCCGAGCGTCGCGTGACGGCGACGAACTCCGGCGGGTGCGTCACGCAGCGTCAGTGCTTCGACGCCGATCACCCGGCCGTCCTCGATGATCAGCCGGTCCGCTCGCGTCTGGCCGAGCAACTGGACGCCCTTCGCCTCCGCGGACTTCGCGAGCGGGCCGTACAGCATCTTTCCCGACGTGCCACGCCCCTTGGCGCGATGACCACGCGGAGCAGGTTTTGCGATGTCACGGAACCCGCCGGCCGATTCGCTACCCGAGAAGTAGAGGTAGTGCTTGTTGCTCGGGTACGACGTCTTGTACGGACAGAGTGAGGCCTCGAACGGCACGCCGTGACTCCGCAGCCAGTCGATCGACGCCGGGCTCTCGTCGACGAACCGGCGCAGAGTCTGCGGCGTCACCGCGTCACCGACCTCGCGGTTCAGGTAGGCGAGCATGGCTTCGGGACTGTCCTCGACACCGGCTTCCTTTTGAATCACGGTGCCGCCGCCGGCGTAGTAGATTCCTCCGGAAATCGTGCTGGCACCACCACCGAGTGCTCGGTCGATCGCCAAAACCGACGAACCGGCCGCTACCGCTTCGAGCGCCGCACTGGCGCCCGCCACACCGAACCCGACCACAAGGACGTCAACCGAAGTATCCCAGGTCACACCGCACCATCCTCAATCCCACTGCAACGTGTTTCGTTATCAATGACAACGTCCGGAAATACTTCCTGGCAGAAAGCATGGACTGACACCCCCATCATTCTATAACGTGTTCTACATGAGCAAGCAGGAATACGACATCGTCGTCGTCGGCAGTGGTGCCGCAGGTATGACAGCGGCCTTGACCGCAGCCCACCAGGGCTTGAGTGTGGTCATCGTGGAGAAAGCCGCCCACTACGGCGGATCGACCGCCCGTTCCGGTGGTGGGGTCTGGATCCCCAACAACGAGGCACTTCAGGCGGACGGTGTCACCGATACCCCGGAGGCCGCACGTTCCTACCTGCACAGCATCATCGGCGACGTCGTCGCTCCCGAACGCATCGACACCTATCTCGAGCGCGGTCCCGAGATGCTCTCGTTCGTGTTGAAGAACAGCCCTCTCGAACTGCAGTGGGTGCCCGGCTACTCCGACTACTACCCGGAAGCTCCCGGCGGACGCCTCGGTGGCCGCAGTGTCGAGCCCACCCCGTTCGACGGCAACAAGTTGGGCGCCGACCGCAAGAACCTCGAGCCCGACTACGTCAAGGCCCCCAAGAACTTCGTCATCACCCAGGCCGACTACAAGTGGCTCAACCTGCTGATGCGCAATCCTCGCGGACCCCTGCGCGCCATGAAGGTCGGCATGCGATTCCTCGCAGCCAAGGCCACAAAGAAGGATCTGCTGGTTCGCGGCCAGGCACTGGTCGCCGGTATTCGACTCGGACTTCAGTCCGCCGGAGTACCCATCCTGCTGAACACCCCCCTGACATCCCTGTACACCGAAGACGGCGCAGTTCGCGGCGTCAACGTCATCGTCGACGGCGAAGAGCAGGTCATCCGCGCTCGCCACGGAGTTGTGTTGGGATCCGGCGGATTCGAGCACAACAAGGAAATGCGTGAGAAGTACCAGCGCGCACCCATCGGCACCGAATGGACCGTCGGCGCGAAGGCAAACACCGGCGACGGTATCCGCGCAGGCCAAGAAGTGGGCGCTGCAGTCGATTTCATGGACGACGCCTGGTGGGGCCCGTCCATTCCGCTGACCGGCGGACCGTGGTTCGCTCTCTCCGAGCGCACCCTCCCGGGCTGCATGATGGTCAACATGTCGGGCAAGCGCTTCGGCAACGAGGCTGCTCCGTACGTCGAGGCAACCCATGCGATGTACGGCGGTGAGTACGGTCAGGGCGAAGGCGCCGGCGAGAACATCCCGACGTGGATGATTCTCGATCAGCGCTACCGCAACCGCTACACGTTTGCCGGTATCACTCCCCGCTCCCCCTTCCCCGGCCGCTGGCTCAAGGCCGGCATCGTGGTCAAGGCGGGAACCATCGCCGAATTGGCCGAGAAGACAGGGCTTCCCGTCGCATCGCTGACCGAAACCGTCGACCGGTTCAACGGCTTCGCACGCAACGGCAAGGACGAGGACTTCGGACGCGGTGACAGTGGTTACGACGCGTACTACGGCGATCCCCGACTGAAGAACCCCAGCCTCGCCGAAATCAGCAAGGCTCCGTTCTACGCCATCAAGATGGTTCCGGGTGACCTCGGCACCAAGGGTGGTATCTGCACCGACGTCAACGGCCGAGCACTACGCGAAGACGGAAGCGTCATCGACGGTCTCTACGCCGCTGGCAACGCGAGCGCTCCGGTCATGGGCCACACCTACGCCGGACCAGGCGCGACCATCGGCCCCGCAATGACTTTCGGTTACCTGGCAGTACTCGACATCGTCGAGCGTGCGAAGAAGGCTGAGAGCACCGAGGCACCGGCAGCTGAAAAGACGGCGGTCGACCATGCCAATTGATCCGAAGATCGCACTCGGCGCCGAGCTTGCGCCACAAGAGTTCTCATGGACCCCGTCGGACGTGCAGCACTACCACCTGGCACTAGGGGCAGGTGCTCGGCCGCTCGATCCGAACGAGCTTCGATACCTCGACGACGAAAAGCCTCAGGTACTACCCACCTTTGCCACCGTCGCCGCCAACTTCCACGCCACCGAAGCGCCGAAGGTCTCGTTCCCCGGCGTCGAAATCGATCTGGCGAAGGTAGTCCACGGGAGCCAGGAAGTCACTGTCCATCAGCCGATCCCGGCAAGTGGAAGTGGCCGCACCACAACTCGAATCGCCGAGGTCTGGGACAAGGGCAAGGCCGCGGTGATCGTGCAGGAATCCGTCACGGTCGACGCCGAGGGCAACCCGCTGTGGACAGCTCGCTCGTCCATTTTCGCCCGCGGCGAGGGTGGTTTCGGGGGTGAACGTGGTCCGTCGGAGTCGATTACGCTTCCGGATCGCGAAGCAGATGAGACAGTGGTGACGCCTGTGCTTCCACAGCAGGCTTTGCTGTACCGGATGTGTGGTGATCGGAATCCGTTGCACTCGGATCCGCAATTCGCCTCCGCGGCAGGCTTTCCAGCGCCTATCCTGCATGGACTGTGTACTTACGGAATGGTCTGCAAGACCGCAGTGGATACCATGCTCGACGGCGACAGCAGTCGGGTAGCCGGATTTCGGGCCCGCTTTGCCGGGGTCGTATTTCCCGGCGAGAACTTGAGTATCCAGATCTGGAAAGACAATGGGCGACTCCTGATCTCAGCTTCCGTACTGGAGCGCGAAGCTCCTGCCCTGGCTGACGTAGTTCTCACTCTTGTCTGATACCAACCTGTCTGATACCCACCTGTTAGAACTCACCGTAGTTCTCGAACCCGATGGAGTAGCCCGAAGATGACGGCACAAGACGAAAAGTTCCGACTGTCCCGACGAGGTTTCATGGCCGCTGGAGCCGGCGCCGTGGCAGCGACCGCATTCGCCGGCTGGACGCCGGCCTATGCCGTCCCCGCCGGCTCCTCCGGCTCCGCGGGTGGTCCTGTCTCCACCCTCACACCGCCGCCTGCCTTCCCCGAAGGCATCGCGCTGTACCAGCAGGCGTATCAGAACTGGTCCAAAGAGATCATGCTCGACGCGATCTGGACCTGTTCGCCCAAGACGCCCGAAGACGTAGTCCGCCTCGCGAACTGGGGTCATGCCAACGGCTACACCATTCGTCCCCGCGGTGCCATGCACGGCTGGACGCCGCTGACCATCGTCAACGGTGCGCCGGTCGACAAGGTCATCCTCGCCGACACCACGGTCCACCTCACCGGCGTCTCCGTCAACGCCGGTGGCAGCCCGGCTACCGTCACCGCAGGACCCGGCGCGACCCTCGACGCCATCACCACCGCACTGCAGGCACAGGGCCTCGGGTTCGCGAACCTGCCGGCGCCCGGTGTGTTGACCATCGCCGGCTGCCTCGCCGTCGACGCTCACGGTGCAGCGCTCCCCGCAGAAGGCGAAGCACACGTTCCCGGACAGACTTTCGGCTCGCTCTCCAACCTCGTCACCTCCCTGACCGCAGTGGTCTGGAACGGCAGTGAGTACGCGCTCGAGACGTACGCGCGTAGCGATGCAGCGATCAAGCCGCTGCTGACTCACCTCGGACGCACCTTCCTCACCTCCGTGACCTTGCAGGCCGCTCCCAACTACCGCATGCGCTGCGTCAGCCACACCGACATCGGTTGGCAGGAACTCTTCGGTGCCCGCGGAGCGTCCGGACGCACCTTCGAGAAGTTCGTCCGCGAAAACGGTCGCGCAGAAGCAATCTGGTACCCCTTCACCGAACGCCCGTGGATGAAGGTGTGGTCACTTGCCCCCACCAAGCCGCCGTTCTCGCGTGAGGTGACCGGGCCCTACAACTACATCTTCTCCGACAACCTCCCGGAGCCGGTCACCGACATGATCGGGCAGATCAACGCCGGAAACCCGGGCATCGCACCGGCATTCGGGCAGATCATGTACGCCACCACCGTTGCCGGACTCGCCGCGACCTTCTCCAACGACCTGTGGGGATGGTCCAAGGACGTCCAGTTCTACATCCGGGCCACCACCCTTCGTCTGACCGAGGGCGGCGGAGCCGTCATCACCTCCCGCGCCAACATCGGCCAGGTCATCCACGACTTCACCCAGTGGTTCAACGGCCGCATGGAGTACTACCGCTCTATCGGACAGTTCCCCCTCAACGGCCCCGTCGAAATCCGTTGCTGCGGCCTCGATCAACCCTCGGACGTCGAGGTCGACTCGGCAGGCGCCCCCACCATCTCGGCCATGCGCCCGCGCCCCGACCATCCGGAATGGGACACCGCCATCTGGCTCAACGTCCTCGGCGTCCCCGGAACCCCCGGCATGTTCGCGTTCTACCGCGAAATGGAACAGTGGATGCGTAATCACTACAACAACAACGACGCCACCTTCCGCCCCGAGTGGTCCAAAGGCTGGGCGTTCGGCCCCGACAAGCCGTACACCGACGCCCCGATCATCACCCAGGGCCTCCCCCAGACCTACCGCGACGGCGTCCCATCGAGCGACAACTGGGACACCGCCAACGCCGCATACAACGCGTTGGATCCGCACAAGGTCTTCAGCAACACCTTCCTGGACCAGTTGCTGCCCTGAGGTCCAAGCACCAGGCACGCACTCTGCCAACTCGACGGTCGTCGCCACTCCCCTACTTTCGGGAGTGCGGCGGCCGTCGTGCGTTGCAGTGAGCGGGATGAAGGAGTCCCCCGCATCCCGACCAGGCAACTGCCTCAATCGCGATCAGGATGGATCGCCTCGTGCATACTTTCCACTGCCCTGGCATGAGTTGAGAGCTCGGACCGAGCCGACCGAATCGTGGCGCTGTCGCTGCGTGCCCCCGGCTCGGACGACGACGAGTCCTCTCCGGGGTTCGACGCGCCACCAGCGGGATGCTCGGAGGAGCCGGAGCGCTCTTCCCTCTCCGCGCGGGCGCGCAACAACGACTCGGACTTCGGGGTATTTCGCATCGGAGCATTGTCCCAGATTCATCTCCCATGACTCACATGGAGCGCTCTCACCCCCGGTGACCAGGCCGTTCCTGAACTCCGATACCTAGAAAGTTCGCAACAAAATATCTACAGCGGTCAGGGTAGACATTCTCACGAGGGTGTTGTATCTTTTTTCTCGTAGCAAGGAACGAGTCAAGAGATGCGGGAGAGATGAACTACCCGCAAGCAGTACCGCAGGGCAGGGACGTGCCGGGGCCGAATTCGTGTGTGAGTGTGTAGTCGGACCCGGCACCCCCCTTCAAAGCGGCTACCGGATGTTTTGTGCGAGTCCGGAAGTTCGAAAGAATGCAGTTATGTAAGTAAGTTCAACCCCATCCGGCCCCCGGCGCACCTCGCGCCGGGGGCCCCGTCCGTTCAGCGAAAGAAGCGAGCCATTCCGGCAGATACACCACCGGGGGACCCCTCCGGCAGATTCGACGACGAGAACTATCCTGCGTACAGCATGGGACATGCGGCCGAGATCCTCGGTGTCAGGCAAGCTTTCCTTCGTAGCCTCGATGCCGCGAAACTGCTTACCCCACAACGCTCTGAGGGCGGACATCGCCGCTACTCCCGGTACCAGCTGCGCATCGCGGCCCGCGCGCACGAACTCGTAGCCAACGGCACGGCGCTCGACGCGGCTTGCCGCATCATCATCCTCGAAGACCAACTCACCGAGGCTCGTCGCATCAACGCCGAGCTCCAGCAAGCACAGGACCGACGAGCGGAATCGGACGCAACGCCGGACTGAGGACTGACGTGATCAGGCACTGGGAGTAGCAGTCACCCCTAACCGTCAATCTGTTCCCTCCCCCTTCGAACTGCGCTAAATTCAGTCAATTGGGACATTGCTAGGCGTCGGTTGCTCGATTTCCACATCGAAGGGATCGCAGGCATGAATTCCTCCCACCACCGCACTCGGGTGCGGCTAGCTGCTCTGTCGATCGCCTTGACCGTTGCCATTGCAACCGCTGCGTGCAGTTCCGACGAGGACTCGGCAACAAACACGAGCAGCGCATCTCCCAGCACCGCGAGCAGTCAGGAATCCACCGAGATCGCGGACCTCGTCCGCCGTCAGGTGGCCGACTTGGGCCTCAGTGCCGCCGTGTTCGGAGTGTGGCGGGGCGACGACGAGATTGCTCTCGGTGCCGTCGGAGAGTCCCCTATCGGAGTTCCGGCGACAACCGACATGCAGTTGCGCGTCGGTCAGCCGATGGAACCGATGCTCTCGACAGTTCTGCTGCAACTCGACGAAGAGGGAACGCTTCCTCTCGATCAACCGATCGCGAAGTGGGAACCGAACTTTCCACGCGCAGACACCATCACTCCACGAATGCTGGCCAACAGCACGTCGGGCATCTCCGACTACGTGACCGATCCACAGTTCCTCAAACTCTTCACGGACAACCCGATGAAAGGCTGGACTTCTCAGGAGATCCTGAATCTTGCCAACTCCCGCCCACCGCTGTTCGAACCCGGCACCAGTTGGGCGTACGCGCACAGCGACCTGACGCTGCTCGGCGACGTCATGGAGAAAGCGACTGGAAAACCGCTGGGCGACCTACTTCAGCAGCGCGTCTTCGATCCACTCGGGATGGATCACAGCAGCGTTGTGCTCACGTCGCAGATGGACGAGCCGATCCTGCACGGCTACACCAATGAACGCGGAGTATTCGAAGACTCCACTTTCTGGAATCCGACGGCTTTCCTGCACAGCGGAAACATGAACGCGCCTGTCGCCGACGTCGGAAAGTGGGTGCGCGCACTCGGAACGGGAGAGTTGCTCTCCGACAAAGCTTTCGAGCAGCAGATGGCACCGACGACTGCGGGCTTGGGAAGTATGACGGCGGACAAGTTCTTTTCCTTCGGGACCGGGCACCTCGACGGTTGGCTTGTGATGAACCCGTCGTACGGCGGCTACAACGGGCTTGCGCTCTATTACCCCGACTCGAAGACGACGATCGTCGTCTACGCCACGCTCGGGCCGACAACCAACGCGGACCTCAACAACGCCGTGCCGATGGGCAAGGCGATCGGAACCCTCCTCGAACCGGATCACCCACCGCAGGTCCCGACGCCGTGACGCGCCACACACGCTGGTAGCAAACAGCGTCGGTCGGCAACTTCCTGTTTACGCACGGATTACCTCCAGGACTTATCGCCCCATCACCATTCTCTTCAGTACCGAACGAAACGCGTCGGACCGCGGGTTGTCTCGCCAGTGAACGAGAACGTAGATAGATGGGGACAGGCCCGATGAGGAAATACGCGATGTCAGTGGCATGCACGGTTGCAGTCACAGCGGGGGTGACTCTTGTGATGTCGGTGCCTGCCGGAGCGGACCCGAATGACAGTGGGTCGTGCCCTGCCGGTGCGGTATTCGCGGTCGGCGGAACGTGGGATCCGACGGGACAAACGACGCAACCCGTCACCGACCGCTACGTGGCCCAGGGTTACGCCTCCAAGCCGGTGACCTACCCCGCCAGCTTCTGGCCGCTCGGCGATCAGACGTACGACCAGAGCGTTGCCGCCGGCGCCCAGACGCTTCGCACTGAAGTCAACGCTTTCCACGCTCAGTGCCCGGGCAGCGAGATCGTCGTCACCGGATACTCACAGGGAGCGCGTATTGCCGGCGACGTTCTCGGTGACATCGCACGCGACGGATCCATTCCGCAGTCGCAAGTCGAAGGCGTCCTCTACGCCGACCCTCGCAACTCGGCCGGGGGCATCGAAACCGTAGTGCCCAATGTCGTTCCGGGAGCGACGATGTCCGGAGCACGGGGCGGATTCGGAGACATCGCAGTGCAGGAAGTCTGCATCGAGGGTGACGGCATCTGCAACATGCCCAAGCCGCGTGATGCGCCCGAGGTGTTCGTGGATTCGGTCTTCGGCTACTTCACGAAGCACAACACCTATACGCCGATGATGTCCGAGCCCGCTCCGCCTGCTCCCCCGGCATTGCCGCAGACGCCGTCGGTGCCACTGCAACCCGCTGACGTTGCCACTGCGATCGTGACGCGGGTCGTCGAGAACATCACTCCGTATCTGAGCGCTGCACTCGCCACCGTACTGACGAAGTAACGCGATACCGCCTGTTCGGTTGACTGAAAGTCGACCGATTCGTACAAGTCGAGAGCCACCGGCATCGAGCACCATCGATCACATGCTCACCTTCATCGTCAGATACGGGTACGTCCCGTTCATGCTCTTGGGAATCAACGGAGCCGCAATCGCGCTGGCGGCATCCGGCGCGCCGAAATGGTCACTGGTGGCATTGATTCTCTTCGCAGTGGTCTGCTCTTTCGCGGCCGAACGGACGCTTCCCTACGAATCCTCGTGGAATGAACCGGGACCGGACAGGTTTCGCGACGCTGTCCATGCGTTTGTCAACGAATCCCTCATCTTGGTCAGCGTCGCGGTAATCCCGTTGATGGCCGCGGTGATTCCGTTCGACGGGCTGTGGCCGAGCGGTCTTCCGTTTGTCCTTCAGGTCGTCTTCGCAGTGTTGGTTGCCGATTTCGGCATCACCGTGGTGCATTTGATCAGCCACAAGGTTGGATGGTTGTGGCGTTTCCACGCGGTTCATCACAGCCTCGAACGGTTCTACGGTATGAACGGACTGATGAAGCACCCCGTGCATCAGACTTTCGAAACCGCCGGTGGCGTCCTGCCACTGATCCTCCTCGGGATGCCCGTTCCAGTTGCCTCGGCGCTCGCGGTTTGTGTCGCTGTCCAACTCCTGCTTCAGCATTCGAATGCCGATTACCGCATCGGCCCCCTGCGTCCGATACTCGCCCTCAACGCCGGCCACCGATTCCATCACCTGAAGTGGGCGGGAATCGGTGACGTCAATTTCGGTTTGTTCACTCTGATCTGGGATCACCTGTTCCGCACTTATTCTTTCGATCCGGAAAAGCGCTTCAGCAGTGACGATCTCGGAATGGCGGCCAAACCCGACTACCCGGACGACTACCTCGGCCAGTTGGCCGAACCGTTCCGGAAACAGAACTGACGGACGATCGGTGGAGATTCAGCCCGCGAGTACCCGCCGCATGACGGGCTTGGCTGCAAACGCACTGGCCAACACCAACGCGATCCCCACAGCCAGGGTGACGCCCAACTGAACCAGCGCCATCGGAGTGGTCAATACGGCTGCCCCTGCCAGCGGGAAGAGGAACAGCAGTGCAGCGCCGGCGCCGGCCAGTGCCATCACCACCACGGGAGTGCGAACGTGCCTCATGCGGGCGCTGTCCATCACCTCGACAGGTGTGCCGGCCAAAGTCAGACTCCGATACAGCTCACGGTTGTCGAGGATCCCGGATACCTGGGTGAGCGCAGACGAGATGGCCGCCAACGTGAATGTTGCTCCGAGAGTGAACAACACCCCGGTTCTCATGTCCGCGAACAGGAACTCCTGCCCTGGCTGCAAATCCTGCCCTTCCCCGTTGCCTATCGCGGCGAGGAGAGATGTGCCTGCGGCAACGAAGCTGGCCATCGTCACACCGCTGACCGTGCGCCACACAGCCTTCGGATTATCCAGGACCCGACGCGCCGCAATCAGCGAAGCACCGTCTTTGGCGCATTTGAGCATGATCCGTCCAAGCAGCGAAATGACGAACGGACCGACCAACGCAACAACGCCGAAGCAGAGACCAAGGCCCACCAGGATTGCCGCGATGCTTGCCGCGGAGCCCCCGAATGCACTCCATCCCACAAGAACCCCCACCCCAGCCACAGCGAAGATCATCTTCGGTGCGGCGCTGGGATTGCCCGCCGTGACGCCCAACGGGCTCACGAACACCTGGCGCATCCCGAGCATCGACGTCAAAGCAGCCAGGATGGTCATTCCGAATACGATGCCCACCAGAGGGAGTGTGCCAACCCAAAGCTCACTCCACTCGAATGTCCGACCTTGAAATCTCAAGAGAGCTACGAGCGGCAACGCGAGGAGGTATCCCACCACACCGATCAACGCACCGGCCAAGCCCTGGATACCCGATTCCGCAGCGCACAGCGCAACGATCTGGCGAGGGGTGGATCCGATGAGTCGCAGCGAGGCGAGTCGTTCGTCGCGACGGCGCGCGCCCAAGCGGGCCGCCGCCAGACCGAGAGTGACGGCTGGAACGATCATCAACACCGAAGCTACCCCTGCGAGCGCTAGGTACGCCTCGGCTTCGGGTTCGCTCGATCTGCCCGCGAATGCACCGTAGCCGCCGAGCACCGTCAGCAACAACGTCGTCGAGGCGGCAAATGCGGACACTGGGAGCGCGAAGGTACTCAAGGCCTTTCGCCCTTCACCGCGCACCGTCATCAATGCAACGCGCGCTGTGGCCTTCATGCCGCCACCTGTGTCCCGACGAGCGAACCGGCCTGCATCATCATCGTGCGATCACACCACCGAGCGACTTCGGCATCGTGAGTGACGACGACCAACGCAGAACCGATCTGTTGAGCCGAATCACGCAACACCCTCATCACTTCCCAACTCGTCTGCGCGTCGAGGGCACCGGTCGGCTCGTCTGCGAAGAGAACTGCGGGTTTGGTCACCAACGCTCGCGCAATCGCCACACGTTGCGACTGCCCACCCGACATCTGACCCGGGCGACGATCCTGCAACCCATCCAGCCCCAACGGCGCGAAGAAGCCGTGTGCCGTCCGCTTGGCTTCTGCGATGGACAACCCGTTGAGCACCAAGGGCAAAGCGACGTTCTCGATCGCCGGAAGCTCCGGCAACAGTTGGCCCGATTGAAAAACGAACCCGTACGACTCCCGTCGGAGCCGGCTGCGGTCGTTCTCACCGAGGTTCTCGATATGCCGGCCGCTCAGCAAGATTGCTCCCGAGTCGGGCTTGACGATTCCTGACATGCAATGCAGCAGTGTCGACTTCCCCGATCCTGAAGGACCCATGATGGCCGTGGCAGTACCGGCGCGCACTTCCAGCGATACACCTCGGAGCACCGGAACGTCGCCGTACGACTTGCCCAGCGCGTGGACCGACAGGACTGCGGGTGCTTGTGCGTTGTTCATGATTCCACCTTCTCGTGAACCCCTCGCCAGCACATCGGCCCAGCGCACGATCTTCGGACTGAGCTCGGTCCTACCGGAGGATGACCGGACCCCGAGCTCTGTCAGGGTCGTCACTATGATTTCCGACATGACCTGGTCCGGCGCCGTCCACATGCAGCCCGGAATTCTCATGTTCACCGGCGCAGTGGGATCCGCGCACATGCATTCGCACGCCGCTGTTCAGATCATGATCATCGACGACGGGGACGTCACGGTCACGGACGGGGACGGCCACAGTGCAGTCGTGCGGTCCGTGGTCATTCCATCCGGGGCGGTCCACGCGTTGTCCGCCTCCGAGGGTGCGCGGGGACGGGCGATCTACATTGACTCCACCACTGGGATGGGTCTGCGCATCAGGCCACCGGAGCCGGGCCGCGGTGGTGTGACCGACTGGTCGGACCGTGGGCAGACCGCAGTAGCGATGACGGACCGCGGCGCTGATTCGGATCTGGAATACGCAGCGAGGCTGATCGATTCACTATCCGAACACGAAAAGGCGTCGAACTTAGGCGTTCTTCACCCGGCCCTCGAGCATGCCCTGACGCTACTTCCCGAGAGAATCTCGGGGCAGGTCACACTGACGGACATCGCCGCCCTGGTCTCCATCTCGCCCGGACGGCTGGGAAGAATCTTCAACGATCAACTGCAGATGAGCTTTTCGACCTACATCCGCTGGTTACGGTTACGACGTGCCATGGAAGTGATGAGCAGTGGCGCAACCCTGACAACCAGTGCACACGAGGCCGGTTTCACCGACAGCGCCCATCTCAACCGTATCTGCCACAGCATGTTCGGGCTCACGCCCAGCGCCGCGACCGGCGGCCTCACCTGGAATTGACGCTGCCCCTCAGCTGACGCTGTCCATCTCCGTCCTCGCGAGCAACGACAGACGACTGTAGAGGCGCGCCAATCCGGGAACGTCCCGAAGACTGCCCGCAACGTCCTCCACACCGGCAGCGGCATACACCGTCAGTCGCGCATCGACGTCGTAGAGAACATCGACGACATTTCCGAAACGGCGAAGGGCAAATTCCGAAGCTTCGGCGAGCACCGGTACTCCGAAGATCACCCAGTCGTCGAAGCGGGAGGCAAGCTCGAGATAGTCGGCAGCCGAGGTCGAACCAGCGCACAGCACCTCGAAGTCGAACCAGACAACACCGTCTCGAATCGCCGAGCACTCCAATGTGCGCGTGCCTATCGTCAATTCGACACTTTCGCCCGAAGGCCACGTAATTCCCGAGCCGACGAGGAATGCCCCTGTCGCAAAACGGTAGTCCCCGGCACCTGGCTGACCCGCCGTCCGATAGTCGACGGAGCCACCCAATTCGATCACCTCGAGAGTCCGCTCGATCAACTCGATCGACGGAACGAACTGCTCGTGAAAAAGCGGATTCGGAAGAAGATCGGTCGGCGGGACATTCGACGTGACAACAACAGTCACGCCTTTCGCGACGATTGTGTCGAGAACCCTTGCCATGAACATGGCGTCGGCGACGTCGTCGATGTGGAACTCGTCGAAACAGAGCACGCGGATTCCGTCGACGACGTGGTCCAGTGCCGCGCCCATCGACCCGAGTTCGTGCGCCCGAGAGTGCAGATCTGCAAAGAACCGATGAAAGTGAATGCGCCGCTTGCCGACTCGGATGCTCTCGTAGAACTCGTCCATGAGCATCGTCTTACCGCGGCCGACGCTACCCCAGAGGTAGATCCCTCCGCCGACCTCACCGCCGGATATCCGGGCTCGCAGGGCATCGAGAGCTTCACGCGCCGCCAACTGCTCTTCGTCCAGTAACATGAGGCTCCTCTACATCTGTAGAGTCGAGGCTAGTGACCGAAGGCAAATCGAGTCAATGTGACCCTCACGACGCACCATCTGCAGCATGCAACTCCGGCAGCATGCAACATCGACAGCAAGGAACGACATGAAGCCCGATCGCAGAGCCCTCATTGCGGCATCCGCCGTCACGATCATCGCCGAGCAGGGCCCGCGTGCACTCACCCATCGGGCGATTGATCAGTCCCTGGAACTTCCTGCCGGTTCGACGTCGTACTATTTCCGCACTCGCGAGGCACTTCTCGAAGCAACCGCATTGCACATCGTGCACCGGTCACGTTCGACTTTCGGCGAACTCCGCGAGAGGCCCAGCGATCCTGCTACCCTGACGGCCGAGTATCTCGACGATCTTCTCTCGCACCGCAGACACGAATTGATCGCGCGCTATGCACTACTCGTGGAATCTCCCCGAGATTCGGCATTGCACCAACTCCTCGAAGGCAGTCTGTTTTCGCTGGAGAAGGCAAGACCCGTCTTCGAAACCGCTGGTGTTGGCGACCCTGATGTCTCTGCCGCAAATTTCCTGAGCCTGCTGGAGGGCTTGATCTTCGACTATTGCCTGGGATCACGTAGCCGGGACCCTCACTCCAGCGAAACCGTTCGGCAACTTCGGATCCCGATCGACATCTACCTTCGCGGAGTGGGGGTCATCTGAAAGACCTCGGTCAGCAGAGGCTTCCGGTACAGGGTTGTCGACCAGAGAACAGCGCCGCAACAAAGGGAGTGCTGTCTGGAACCGAAGCCGGGACGGTTCCCAGATGATCAGTGGGATAGGTATGGAATGCAAAATCCACACCGTTGGCAGCGAGGTCAGCCGCGAACTTCAGTGTCAGCGGTGCCGGAACATCGATGTCCGACAACCCCTGACCGATGAAGAACGGGCGGTCGTATCCTGCGGTCGGCACAGTGAGCAGTTCACGCGCAGCCTCCATGAATACTGGATTGTCCAGCGACTTCGTCAGCACCTGCCCGAGTGTGACGGTTCCGTACTTCGTGCGCGCCTCGGTGTAGCACATGTTGTTCTCGACGTCGTCGAGGATGGTCTTGCCGAGCGGGGTCAGATACGAGTCGATGTCGATGTCTGGCCGCGAAGCACGCAGTCCGTCAAGAACGTTCGCGATGTAGACCGTCGTACCCTTGAGCGGAAGCGCCGGGAAAGCCGGACCACCGAGCGGTAGAAGATTTTCGATGTTCGAGGGGACACCAGTGGCGACAGCGCCGCGGTAGTCCAGCTCCGGCGCGTAATCAGTGGCAAGCGAAGCGGTGAACATAGTCGCCTGCCCGCCCTGCGACTGTCCCATCGCAACCCATTCGCTCGACAGGTCGTCGTCGACCGCACGAGCGGCGCGCACCATGTCCACAACGCTGTGTGCAGCGGAACGACCGTCGAGATACGGGTGAACACCAGGTGTTCCGAGCCCCACGTAGTCGGTCGTCACCACCGCGTATCCCTGCTCCAGCCAGTGACCCAGATGCGTCGCGGTCCGTTCGAGCGGAACACTGCTGCTCGGCGCACACTGATCCGCCACACCCACCGTTCCGTGCGCATAGGAGATGACCGGCCAACCACCCTCGGGCGGAGCTCCCTCTGGGCGATACACCACACCGGTGCTCGTCATCGGCGCGTCCTTCGGGCCCGTCGACCAGTACGTCACCTTTGTTGCGCTCACGGCACCCGGGATCACCCGATCGGGACCGAGTAACTCCCGACTCACGACAGCACCCGGAGCATCATTCGGTTCCGCTCCGGCCGGCGCCGCAACTGTCAACGCCACCAAAGCACTCGCACTCAGCCCGACGAGCGTCCTACCCAGTCGCTTACTCACGTACTTCTCCTACGATTGCGGTGACGGTGCATCTGTGGTGATCGGCCCCACATCAGCCGATCGAGTTCAGACCATAGAACAGCCTTACCAATTGGTCAACCTAGATTCCCATTCCGCATCTACCGTCGTGACACGCCTGCTCGGGTAGGGTGGCGGTGTTCGATACGTGCAGGTCCCAGCGAGATCAGGAGGCCGAAAGGCTCTCTCATGTCAGCACCTGATCTCCCGACCTTCCCTGCTTCGCAGCAGAAGTCGGTGGCCGCGATTCTCCGAGCAGCAGGTTGCGTATTCGCCGAAGACGAGGCTCGCCTACTTCTTCACACCGCACGCTCTCTCGATGAACTCGACGCGATGGTCGACCGACGAGTTGCCGGCGAACCACTCGAACCTGTCCTCGGATGGGTCGAGTTCTGCGGCTTGCGTATTCACATCGACTCTGGAGTCTTCGTCCCACGCCGGCGCACCGAGTTCCTCGCCCGGCAGGCCTGCTCACTCGTCGTCTCGGGAAGCGTCGTCGTCGACATGTGTTGTGGCTCAGGAGCTGTCGGTACCGTCCTGCAGTCGACGCTCGATGCCGTCGATTTGTACGCGGTAGATGTGGAACCGGCCGCGGTGCGGTGCGCTCGCCGAAACATCACACCGCCCGAGCGCGTACTCGAAGGCGATCTCTTCGAACCACTGCCAACGGAATTACTCGGTCGCGTGGATGTGGTCGTTGCCAATGCACCTTACGTCCCCACCGATTCGATCAGGCTGATGCCGCCCGAAGCCCGTCTTCACGAACCGCTGGTCTCGTTGGACGGCGGCACCGACGGACTGGACCTGCAGCGACGCATCATCGCGGACGCTGCGCCGTGGCTACGACCGGGTGGCTGTCTTCTCGTCGAGACGAGTACGGAGCAGGTCGAAATGACTGTTGAAACATTCACTCGGGGAGGGTTTCTCACTCGGGTAGCAACCTACGGTGAGACCGCCTCGACCGTGGTGATCGGTCAGTGTTGAAGGCGATCGGATCTTGGCGTGGACCAGTCCCGAGCGCGGGCGGCAAAGCCGTCGACAAAAAGCCCGAACGCACGATCGACGCGGGCCCGGTCCCCAGTGGCCAGAAGATCCATCGACAGACCCCGCATTTGCGAGAGCAACAGAGTAGCGACAGAGGCAACATCGTCCTCGGGGCAACCCGCTTGTCGTAGACCGGCTTCCAGCGCCTCGATCCAATCGCCTACAAAACGGTCCAGGAACCGTCCGTAGCGTTCGCGGTCGCCGAGCGCGAGGGCGTAAATCTCGACCATCACTCGGAACCGCGGCAGTACCTCCGGCGTCGTACGTTCGGTCCACCACGCGGTCAGCACTGTCGCCGGATCGACCCCCGATTTCATCGGAACCGCAATCGGAATGGACTCACCACGCATGTTCTCGATGACCTCGGAGAGCAGGTTCTCCTTGCTCTCGAAATGGTTGAGCAACGACGCATGCGACACACCTACGGCCTTGGCGAGCTGCCTCACCGTCAGTTCCCCGACACCGTTGTCGATGACGTAGCGGGTCAGCGCGTCGAGCAACTCCTCACGTCGCCCCGCGTATCTCAGGCTGCGTTTGTCGATGCGTTCGGGCTCCGGCACATACCCACCCTACCGGCCGGAATCACCAGGTCAGCGGCTGACTGCCTTCTGATACCGACGAATAGCGAACGGCACGAAGACGATCAGCAAACCGAAAGTCCACAACAGCGACGCGATGACCGGATTCTGCAGTGGCCACGCATCCGGAACCGTCATCGCAGGATTGGTATTGCCGAACAGTTCACGCACCGCCTGAGTCACCGCCGACACCGGATTCCATTCGGCGATCACTTTGAGCGGGCCGGGAAGATTGGTGGTCTCGACAAAAGTGTTCGCGATGAACGACAGCGGAAAGATGACGATGAAACTCGCGTTGTTGAACACCTCCGGCGTGCGGATCCAAAGCCCGACAACAGCCATGACCCATGACAATGCGTACGCGAAGAACAGAAGCAGCGCATAACCGGCCACCGCCTCGAGGAAGCTGGAATGGATGCGCCACCCCACCAGAAGACCGGTCAACGACATGACCACCAAGCTGATGACGTTGATCAACACGTCACTCGATGTTCGGCCGGTCAGCACGGCAGACGGAGCCATAGGCAGCGATCGAAATCTGTCGATGATTCCTTTCTGAATGTCTTCGACCATCCCCAAACCAGTCCAGGTAGCACCGAATATGACCGTCTGCGTGAAGATTCCGGCGATCAGGAACTCTCGATACGACGTGCCCGGGACGGAGATCGCGCTGCCGAACACGTATGCGAACAAGAGCACGAACATGATCGGCGACAAAGTGGTGAACACCAGTAGATCCGGAACGCGCTTGATCTTGATCAAGTTTCGCCTGGCGATGGTCAAACCGTCTTCGAGCGCCATCTGCACGGTCATTTCTGATCCTCCAGTTCAGCCTGGTGCCCGGTCAGTGTGAGAAAGACATCGTCGAGAGTGGGCCGGCGCAGACCGACGTCGAACACCCGAATGCCTCGTGCCGACAGGAGATTCAGCGCTGCGACCAACGCATCGGTACCGTCGTCGACAGGAACGGTGACGCGACGGACATTCTCTTGAACCTGAATGTCCCCCACGGCAAGCGAGCGCAATTCTTCTCGGACGATGTCGAGATGTTCGACCTCGTGCACACTCAGTTCGATGCGCTCACCCCCGACCCGCGCCTTCAGCTGATCTGCAGTACCGCGCGCGATGACCGAGCCGCGGTCGATGACGGCGATCTGGTCGGCCAACCTCTCGGCTTCCTCCATGTATTGCGTCGTGAGCAACAGTGTTGTCCCCTGCGCCACCAACCCTTCGATGACATCCCAGAGACCGAGTCGCGCACGAGGATCGAGGCCGGTGGTCGGCTCGTCCAGAAACAACACCTGCGGCCGAGCAACCAATGCGCCGGCCAGATCGAGACGTCGCCGCATTCCGCCGGAATAGCCCTTGACCGGCCGATCTCCAGCCTCGACGAGATCGAACTGCTCGAGCAATTCACGCGCTCGTGCCTTACTGCTTCGGGCGCCGAGGTGATACAGCCTCCCGACCATGTCCAAGTTCTCATAGCCCGTCAGGTACTCGTCGACCGCGGCATACTGACCCGAAGCACCGATCTTGGACCGCAACGCCCGCGCATCCTCGACCACGTCCAGCCCGGCAACCTTGGCGCGTCCACCGTCCGGAATGAGCAGCGTCGTGAATATCCTTACCGCAGTGGTTTTTCCGGCGCCGTTGGGACCCAATAGAGCCATCACCGAACCCTCGCGCACTTCCAGGTCGATGCCGTCCAATGCCGTGACGTCGCCGTACTTCTTGACCAGCCCCTCGGCCACAATCGCTTCGGTCATGAGCCCTCCCGCATCGGTAATCCGTCGGTAGTCCGTTCCCCAGTGTGACCCAGGAGGCCGACACATTCCAGGATTTCACGCAGCAGTCCTGCAAACGGGCCCCCGACAGGACCCAACCGTCGTGACTCCTCACGATTCGGCTCGCTCGCGTATTCAAGTGGACGAGAGTGCCCCGGATTTCAATTCATGTTAGCGTCGCAAAGTTCGTGCCTCAGAATGCACTCCAAACAAATTTCTCTACAGCCGAAGAATCTGACCTGGAGGATAACTCCCATGCGTTTCATCCCTATGCGACGGTACGCAATCCTACCGAAAACAATCCGTCTCATGTGCCTCTCGACGGCAGTCGCACTATCGCTCACATTTGCCTATTCCTATCAGGGGCAAGGGCACACAGAATCACCTACGTTTGCTCCCACTGCTCTTTCTGCCAATCCGGAATCTGCTGCTCTCCCCTTCGACATTCCGGACCGGGCAACGCTGAACGGACGGAAGGTATTCGGACATTATTTTCCGCCGTACCCGGTATCTATCGACAACGCGACCCCGAACAGCGACTTCTACACAACTCAGTACATGACAGTGCATGGAGAGAACAATGCACACGTCAACTCAGCTGGATTCATCCGCGATCGGCCTGCTCCACGCCCTCCGATCACAGATCCCCAGTGGCGTCAGAGAGATCTCGAAACTGAAGTTCGTCAGGCGGTCGCTGCTGGGCTCGACGGGTTCTCTGTCGACATCATGGCCAAGGCAACGGACACCAGTTGGTGGGGTTCAATCATTCCCGGCGCGCTCATGCAAGCCGCAGCCACAGTAGATCCGAACTTCAAAGTAATGCTCATGCCCGATATGAGCGCTTCTTTCAATAATATGACGCCTGCAGAGCTCGCCGCAGAAATGGCACCATATGCGACAAAACCGTCCGTATTCAAACTTGCGGACGGACGCCTCGTTATTTCCCCATTTCTTGCAGAAGCCAAAAGTCCAACATGGTGGTCGCAGTTCATCACCCTGATGAGTCAGTCCTATGGGATAAATGTCGCATTAGTTCCGGTGTTTTTAGACGCAGCGGCAAACCGCAATGCGTTTGCCTCCATCAGCTATGGCATGTCGAGTTGGGGAAACCGGAATCCGGCGGGAAACCCAGTGGTCAACAGCCCAAATACTCCGCTTGATTTGGCTGCCGCGGCTCATGCATTGGGAAAGATCTGGATGCAATCGGTCTCCTTCCAAGACGTCAGACCGAACCAGGCCATCTACGACGAAGCGGAAAACACACAGAATCTTCGCAATACCTGGCAGATCGCGCTCGATTCAGGCAGCGAATGGGTCCAACTGACAACCTGGAACGATTACAGCGAGGGGACTTCCTTCGCTCCCAGCGCCGGGCACGGACGCTCCCTGCTGGACATCAACGCCTACGGTCTGTACTGGTTCCGGTCAGGGGTAATGCCGACGATCGTCCGCGATACTGCCTATTTGAGTTATCGAACGCAGAAAGTATCCACAGTGCCTGCCAACCCTTCGACACCCCCGATGTCACTGCGCCAATGGTCATCCCCCGCTCGCGATACCGTCGAAGTCCTTTCCTTCTTGACGGCGCCGGCGGTCGTCAAAGTAACGGTGGGAACCACGACAACTACCTGCAATGCCCCGGCCGGGATGAGCAGCTGCATCGCCCCGTTGAAAGTAGGTTCGATCAAGGCTTCTGTCGTTCGCGGCACTACCGAGGTGTCCCGGGTGAGTTCGCACGCTGCGGTAACGGCCACCCCGTACAACCAGAATCTCGAGTACCTGGTTGATTCCAGTCGAAGATAACGGTGACGACGAAGATCGGGTGAGTCCGTCGACTCACCCGATCTTCGTTGCGCCATCGGTTTGAGCTGCAATTGGTAACTCGGGCAGCGATACCGCCCCCGTCCGCTCCACCTTCACTGCCAACGTCACCGCGGCGGCCAGTGCTGATACGCCCGCTCCGATCCAGTACAAAACCGCGAACGAATGCAGGGTCGGCACAGCGCTCGCACCGATCACCACCGTTGAACTGGCCAATACCGCTGCCGCAACGGCGCTTCCGGTGGAGGTACCGACCGAACGGAGCAGGCTGTTGAATCCGTTGGCCGAGGCAGTCTGATGGATCGGCGCAGATTCGGTGATCAGAGTCGGCATGGCTGCCAGGGAAAATGCCACACCGGCCGATACCACGGCAGCGCCGATCACGATATTGACCAACGTCGGCGCCAACAGCACACGCAAGACATATCCGATTGCAATGACGATCGCACCCGACGCCAACGTAGCCTTCGCTCCCCATCGCCTCGTCACTTTCGACGACACCGGCGCCAATCCGATCATCAGGACTCCACCCGGCATCATCGCCAGTCCGGCTTCGGCAGCCGAGAGTCCGAGACCGTCCGCCGACGCCAGGGGCAACTGAAGTTCCTGCGTTGCCGCCAACGCGCTGATGAACATGGCAAAACCGAGTAATACTGCGCAGACGTTCGAAACCAGAATCGGAGCGCGAAGGGAAGTCCGCAGATCGACCAGCGGTGCCGGCGTGTGCAGTTCCCACGGAATCCATCCACAGAGCAAGACCACGCCGGACGCGACCAGAACAAGAACCTCGGGGCTTGCCCAGCCCCATTCGGTTCCCTTCGAAACGGCCAGTAGCAGTGCAGTCATGGCGAGCGTGAGGACCGTGGCCCCCAGAAAGTCGAAGCGTCCGCGACTCTTCACCGCCGATTCCGGCACCACCAGCGGCAAGACGACTATCAGTACTACCCCAAATCCACCGGTGACCCAGAAAAGCGCGGGTAGTCCCCAGTGCGCCGAGATCACCCCAGCCATCGGCATACCGAACATGCCACCGATCCCCAACGTCGCACTCATGAGAGCTACTGCACCACTGAGCTTTTCCGGAGGAAGGACATCGCGCATGATACTGATTCCGACGGGCAGAAGTGCCGTCGCGAACCCCTGCAACGAGCGCCCGAGGATCAGTAACCAGAAACTCTGGCTGAGCGCAGCAACCATGCAGCCGACGATCATCACGGCAAGACAGACGAGCATCATCGCGCGCTTGCCGAACATGTCGGCGAGTCTGCCGATGAGAGGGGTTGCGACGGCACCGGTCAGCAACGTCGAGGTCACCAGCCAGGAAGCGGTGGACGACGATACTCCCGATGCCGTCGCGAACGCAGGCAGGACCGGCACCACCAAGGTCTGTTGCAGCGCGACCACCACACCGCTCAGACTCAGGACGCCGACGACCCACCCGGTCCGCGCTTTCGCGCGAACAGTCTTGTCCGTCAAGCGTTCGAGCGAGCGGCTACTCCGGCGTCGACAGGAACCACGATGCCACTCATGTGGGCACTCGCGTCGGCGGCGAGGAACAGGACTACTCGCGTGATCTCGAAAGGATCCAGCCAACCGACCGGCTGCGCATGCAGAGTCGCGTACACGGGTTCGACGTCGTCTGCCGTCGGCGATTCGAGGTCAGGCCGCATCATTGCGTACATCATGTCGTTGTGAATCATCGGCGTCGAGATATTACCCGGCGCAATAGCATTCACGGTCACACCCGAATTGGCCAGTTCGAGCGACACACTCTTCGTCAAACCGATGACGCCCCATTTGGAGGCGCCGTACGCCGCCATCTGGGTGCCACCTGATCGACCCATCATCGAGGAAATCGTGATGATGCGACCGTAACCACGTTCCGCCATTCCACCTGACACGGCCGCAACGGTGTTGAACACACCGGTCAGGTTCGACGAGATGACTTCGTTCCACTGTGCCGACGTCATCGACGTGATCGGAGCGGGCACGGACACCCCGGCATTCGCGACGGCGATGTCGACACGGCCGAACTCGGCTTCAGCGCGGGCAACGAGCGCGTCCATTGCTTCGCGATCAGCAGTGTCTGCCTTGACGGCAATGCACCGCCGACCGGTGGCTTCCACCAAACGAACGGTTTCCTTCAGATCCTCCTCGTTTGCGAGGGGGTAGGCGACGACATCACTGTTCTCGCACCGGTCGCAGATCACGATGTCCGCGCCACGCTCCGCGAATGCGACAGCGTGGGCGCGCCCCTGACCGCGTGCGGCGCCGGTGATCAGTGCAACTTTTCCTTCGAAGCTGCCTTCGAGGCTGTTCATGCCGTCTCCTAGTTCGTCGTATGCAAGCGTGCGCTGTACTGCATGCGTACTCCGAACCCGCCCGAAAGAAACAGTCGATCCCGGACAGCGGGAATCCAGCCGATCACTGGTAAACGGCGGTCTCGAATTCCAGGTATCCGTTGATGGATCCAGCGTCCGCGAACGGCAGAATCTGCGTTGCCCAGAACCCGCCGACGCCGGTCTGCCGGTCGATCCAGTAATAGAGGTTGGCAAGACCCGCCCAAGCCAGCGATCCGGCCGGCCTACCGGTGGGTGCCACCTCTTCATTTGTCATGAAGGAGTATGCCCATCCTTTGGGTACACCGGGGAAGAATTCCGCATCGTTGGACAGAGTCGGGAGAACTCCGGGCAACAACCCCACGTGCTGGCCTTCGAGCCCGTTCTGAACGGCTGCAGCTACCGTCTCCGGCGACAATACGCGACCCGAAGTGCCCGCGCCGTCGTTGAGCCACATACGAATGAACTTCATGTAGTCGGCGACAGTGCCGTGCAAACCGTGACCACCCATGTGCACCTCGGGTTCGGCCGGAAGCTCGAATCCGATTAGCGGAGTGAGGCTTCCGTCGCTCTCGCGCTGATGGATCGGCGCAAGTCGAGCCTTCATCGACGGGCTCATCGTGAATGCCGTATCGGCCATCTCGAGAGGTTCGAAGATGCGCTCACGCATGACATCGCCGAGTCGCTGACCTCGAATCGACTCGACGACCTGGCCGGCCCAGTCGATATTGGTGCCGTACTCCCACTTCTCACCCGGGTCGAAGAGCAGCGGTGTCGTGAGCGCCGCTTTGCTACACGTGATCACGCTGGGCTGCCCATGTTCCTGTGAGAGCCGGTTGTACGACTCGTTGAAGAAGTCGTAGCCGAACCCTGCAGTGTGAAGGAGCAGCATGCGAGTGGTGATGTCACGCTTGGGCTCTCGAAGAACGGGGTTTCCGCCGGCGTCGAAACCGTCCAGAACCTGCAGCTCACCGATGTCGGGAACATAGGTCGCTGCAGGTGCATCGAGATCGAGCAATCCCTCCTCCACACATTGCAGGACAGCGGTACCGGTGATCGCCTTGGTGGTGGAGAAGAGCGCAAAAGTTGTATCGAGGGTCATCGGAACGCCGGAACCGAGAGTCCGCTCGCCCGCAGCACCCTCGTAGATGTTGCCTTCTCGATCCGTGATCATCGCGACCACACCCGGGACGCGATCAGCCCCCTGAGTTGCTCGCGCCAGCACGTCGTCGAGGCGCTGCTTCGAAAGGGGCTTCCGCGCAATATCTTCGATCGTCACTGCATTTCTCCATCCGACTTGCAACTTGTCTTGTCGAACAGAATGTAACGGCGATCACACACCCGGCTCTGCCTCGAAACGGCAGGAAAACTGTCTCGTTTCGGCAGAACCGGGCAGACTCTGTAGTCAGCTCTGGGGCGCTCCGATATTCACCAGCCAGGAAATGCCGAATTTGTCTGTACAGGCGCCGAATTCGTCGCCCCACATCTGCTTCTCGAGCGGAACGCTGACCGTACCTGTTCCCGACAGTTGCTCCCAGTACCCGCGCAGCACATCGCCGTCGTCGCCGCTGAGGCTGACCGTGATGTTGTCGCCGGGGTTGTACGGCATGCCTGGCGGAGTGTCAGCACCCATCAGGGTGTATCCCTGATCGGTCTCGAGCATTCCGTGCATGATCTTGTCCCCGCCTTCGCCGGGATTGCCGAATTCACCGAACGTGCTCAGCGCCAGCGTGCCACCGAAAATGCCCTTGTAGAACTCCAACGCTTCACGCGCGTTACCGTTGAAACTGATGTACGGATTGAGTCGAGTTGCCATGACGTACTCCTAGCTCGTGGGATTGCTGTCACGTTCGATTTCAATCCTTGCAGAACGCTCCGACACGAAACAACGGATCATCGCAGTTCATCGAGTGCGTAAACCGATCGTCATGACCGTTCAAACAACTATCCTCAGAGTGGGTTCCGAGTCTCGGAAGGCAACTCTCCGAACCGTTTCCGGTAGGCGGCCGCAAACATGCCCAGATTGACGTAGCCCCAGGCGTTTGCGATTTCGGAGACGGTTCTCCCATCGGAACGCAACAATTCGCTGCGTACCCCCTCCAGCCGACGCGCGCGCAATCGTTGCCCCGGCGTGGTGTCTCGGTACCGTCGAAATCCCGCAGTGAGCGCCCGGACACTGACACCCACCGCAGCCGCGATCTCGGACGCCGTCGGTACCGAGCGCGCGAAGGTATCGATGTACTCCTCCGCCGATCGCACGTATGCCGGTTCGGCGGAGGCGACGTCGGCGCCGAGTTGCAACCCGGCCTGCGTCGCCCACTCGTCGAGAAGCTGAGCCGTGATGAGTTCTTGAACCCTGGCGCCCAGCCTTTCACTCGACATCGCGTCAGGCGACTCTGCAATCGCGCAAACGACGTAGTCCATCAATGCGAGCCAACTCGAGCCACGCCCGCCGATGGTGCACTTGTGCCGCCACAGACGATCGTCGGGAACCGCCCCGTACCACTGCTGGGCGTGGTCGGCGACAAGCTGATGCGGCACAGTGAGATTCAGCTGCAGATGATCCTCGTCGAATTCGACGAAATAGTCGGTCCGACTACAGTCGGCGACAAAAGTCTCCCCCACGGCAGTATTTGCCGCAGCTCCCCGGCCAAGGGCATGTCGGCCGTTGCCTCTGATCGTCGTCAGAACCAGAATGTTTCCGGCCTCAGGAGAACATTCACCGACAGAGACCGGAATGCCGTAGCAGAATCGGGTGACGTCGATCTTGCCCACCGCTGCCGAGTACATGTCCGAAGCCGGCTTCAACCGACTTCCTATCGGCGTGACCGTATACGGCATGTAGATGTTGTCGGACCATTCCTTGATGCGGTCCCAGTCCCGAGAAAAGGCCTGGTGATGCTGCATGGTGGGCCGGCCGGCCGCGTCGATGAGCAAGGCATCCTCGAACATGGTTCGAGTATCGCACCAGGGCCCGGGAAGGTCACGAAAGTGAGCCGACGCGGTCTATGGCTGTACGGCGGCAGGTCGTGTTGCAGCAAAAAGCAGCGAATCCACCGCGGTCCCCCGGATCACCATGTGCGCCCTCATCCGCCCCTCCTCCACCATTCCGATTTTGGTGAGCACCGACGCCGACGCCGAGTTATCCGGACGACACGTTGCCTGCACGCGCTGTGCTCCAAGGCGAGCGAAGGCGAGTCCCAGGACCGCACTCCCTGCCTCGGATGCATAACCTCGTCCTTGGGACTTCGGGTTCACGACAAAACCGAGTTCCGCCCGCCGGTGCGCGGCGGACACTTCCCACACAGCTACCGAACCGATGACCGTTCCATCAGCCTTCGACGTGATGGCCAGGGTGAACGTGCGACGTTCGACGAGCTCAGCTTCGAGTGCCGCGTCAGCCAGGAATGCCCTGGTCACCGCTGGGGTGTTCGGCCCCCAATCAACATATCTACAGACGGCAGGGTCGGACGCGTACTGATGGACGGCATCTTCATCCGCGACAGTGAAATCTCGAAGAACAAGGCGTTCCGTAGTCAACGTGAACATCCAGCGATCCTAGAGCGAGCCCGAAAGCACCTCTTGACTCGAACGGGTGTTCGAGTATTGTTTGGGGAGGGGATCGGGGGATTCAATGAGTGTTCTGTTGTCGGATGTGGTGTCGGGTTCTGCGGTGGGGTTGCGCGGACGCCTGTGGCAGTTGACTGCCGCGGAGTTGCGGGCCGTTGCTATCGGGGCGAGTGCGGAGATTCTTCGTCTCGAGGCTGTTCGTGTGGCGGTGGTCGACGAGTTGTCGTTGCGGCCGGATGATCAGGTGATTGCGAGCCGCGGGGTGGGTGTGTGGTTGGCGGCGAACACGATGCTGCAGGTTCGGGATGGGAAGAAGATCGCCGCGTTGGGTGCGGCGCTTCGGCCTTTTCCGGCGGTGGCTGCCCGGTTCGATGTCGGGGACTGCTCCTTCGATCATGCCGTGTTGATCGTGGCGTTCTGCGAGTCACCTCCGAAGGGGATGCCGGAGGAGGCGTTGCCTCGCTGTGTCGATTTGTTGTTGGCTGCTGCTTCGGGCGTGGAGGCGACGACGACGAAGGTGCGGAGTGTTATCGCGACCTTGGAGCGAGTGTTCGAGTCCGATGAGATTCCGCCCGCCGAGGATGTGGATCGGAATGAGTTGCGGATCGCGTCGACGTTGAATGGTCGGGTGGTGGTGCGCGGTGATTTCGATGCTCTCACCGGGGAAATGTTGTTGTCGGCGTTGTCGAATCTGACGATGCCGACCCCGGCACCGGATGGAACTCCGGATTCTCGGTCGGCGGCGAAGCGGACGGCGGATGGGTTCACCGAACTGATCCGCCGGTACTTGGACTGCGCCAAGACCGGTTTCGATGGTGGGCAGCGTCCGCACGTGAACGTGCACATCAACGCCCGCGATCTCGCGGAGCACCGGGACTGCGCCGCCGCACCCTCGCCCGATGGTGTTGCTGTGGCTGTGTCGGATCTTGATGTCGGGCACATGCCCTGGCTGGGGCCACTGTCCGTGTCGCAGACCAGACTCCTCGGCTGCGACTGCTTCCTGTCCACCGTACTGCTCGACGACCACGAGGCGCCGCTCGATGCGAAACCCGGGAAACGGTTGGTCACCGCGGAGCAGCGAGTGGCGTTGATCGCCCGCGACAAAGGCTGCGCGTTCCCCGGCTGCACGTGTGTACCGGCCTGGACCGACGCGCACCACATCCGGCACTGGGCGAACGGCGGCCCGACGGTGATGAACAACCTTGTCCTGCTGTGCCGTTCGCATCATCGGCTGATGCACCGAAAAGCCGGTTTCGTCGGGAAGTGGGTAATCCGCATCGGCGTCGACAACAAACCCTGGTTCATCCCACCACCCTCGATCGACCCGCAGCAGCACCCGCGGCCGGCGAACACCACCTTCAAAACCTGAGGTAGTACTCCTCGGGCACAACAGAACACGGGCCAGCACCGCATCGAAGGAGACCTCGATGCGGTGCCAACAGGCCGTGACGCTTGATGAAGCTGTGCTCACAACGATCAGCGAGTCAGCACAAGCCCTGATGTCGGAACGCCCGTTCCCGCAGTCACCAGCACATTCTCGACGGAGTCGACCTGGTTGACCGAAGTACCACGGATCTGCCGAACTCCCTCGGCGATACCGTTCATCCCGTGGATGTATGCCTCGCCGAGCTGTCCACCATGGGTGTTGATCGGAAGCTTGCCTCCGAGTTCGATTGCGCCACCGGCGATGAAGTCTTTGGCCTCTCCCCTACCGCAGAAACCGAGTTCCTCGAGCTGCATCAGAACATAGGGCGTGAAGTGGTCGTAGAAGATCGCCGTCTGCATGTCCGACGGGCGCAGCCCACTTTGTGACCAGAGTTGATCGCCGACAAGGCCCATCTCCGGTAGGCCGGTCAAACCGTCGCGGTAATAGCTGGTCATGATGTATTGATCTGCCCCGCTGCCCTGTGCTGCGGCAGCGATGACGGCAGGGGTGTTCTTCAGATCTTTGGCTCGTTCTGCCGAGGTGACGACGATGGCGATGCCGCCGTCGGATTCCTGGCAGCAATCGAGGAGATGCAAAGGTTCAGCGATGAATCGCGAGTTCTGATGGTCCTCGAGGGTGATCGGTTTTCCGTAGAAGAACGCCTTCGGATTGGTGGCTGCATGCTTACGGTCCGCGACGGCGATTCGACCGAAGTCCTCGCTGGACGCTCCGTATACGTGCATGTATCGCTGCGCGACCATCGCGACAAACGATGCGGGAGTACCCAATCCGTGAGGATAGGAAAAGGCGTTGTCCGTTCCCGACGAATTGACCTGCGCCACAAGGCCGGAGTTCACCTGCCCGAAACGCGCACCCGATCGCTCGTTGAACGCGCGGTAAGCAACGACGACGTCTGCGACGCCAGTGGCAACCGCCATGGCCGCTTGCTGAATCGTCGCCGCAGCGGCACCGCCACCGTAGTGAATACGACTGAAGAACTTGAGGTTCGGGATACCCACCGAACGAGCTACTGCCACTTCGGTGTTGGTGTCCATGGTGAACGAGGTAAGACCGTCGACGTCGGCGGGTGTCAGACCGGCGTCGTCCAACGCGGCTTGAACAGCCTCGGCGGCCAGTCGCAGTTCACTGCGACCGGAGTCCTTCGAGAAATCCGTGGCTCCGATTCCGACGATCGCGGCCTTGCCGGACAATGCGCTCATTCAATGTCTCCGTTTTCAATGTCTCCATTCGAGCCCGACGCCGGAAATGCCAGTGTGACCTGCGCAGTGATGTGATCTCCCAGACTGTTCTTCCCGACCACCGCGAGCGAAACGAGATCCTCGTCGTAGGAGGTCACCGTGCCGGAGAGCGTCAAAGTGTCGTAGGCGTACCAGGGGACCCCGAGGCGGAGCTTGATCGACGTGAGTACTGCCCGCGGTCCTGCCCAGTCGGTCACGAATCGCTGCACCAGGCCGGTGTCGGTGAGGATGTTGACAAAAATGTCTTTCGAGCCGCGTTTCTGTGCGAGATCACGGTCGTGGTGAACATCTTGAAAGTCGCGGGTAGCGAGCGCTGCCGAGACCACAAACGTCGGGTCGCCGTAAATCGAGAGCTGCGGAAGAATTTCTCCCACAGTGATATCCGTCGTCAAAGTCACCGTCACTCCTTCCCCGCAGAAACCGCAGGAACCGCCGAAACCGCAGAAGCCCCAACCGGCTGCCAGGCGTACAAAGTCCAGGGAGTTCCCCCGGTCTCGTCGTCTCCGGGGAAGTCGAGGTAGATCGCCTCCACCTCCGTTCCGATCGACACACTCGAGGGATCGACGCCGCGCAATTCGCCGAGCATCCGCACACCCTCAGGCAGTTCGACCAGGGCAACGACGAACGGCAACGACCGACCAGGAACCTTGGGCGCGTGGTGAACGACAAAACTGAAGACCGTTCCCCGCCCTGACGCGACCACGTAGTCGGTCTGCTCCGACTTGTCCTTCCAGATCGCGGGCACGGGTGGGTGCTGCACCGAACCATCCGCACGCAGTTGAATACGCAACTCGTGTGCGGCGACACCGTCCCAGAAGAACTGTGTGTCTAGAGACGCCGTCGGGCGCAGCATCCGAGATGCGTCCAGGTCCGCAGGCACGTCAGTGGAGGGGCGCTCACTTACCGGCGGCGCGAACTTCAAGATCCGGAACATCATCTCCGAGACCAGTTCTTCACCGACCCGCCAGAAGCTACGGGTGGTGAAGAACCACCCTTCACCAAGACCTGTCTTCTTCGGTCCCACTACGTCTTCCAACACCGAGGAGATGGTGACTTCTTCACCCGGCTTCAAATAGCGGTGGTAGATCTGATCGCAGTTGGTCGCGACGACAGACGTGAATCCGGCCTCGTCGAGAATGTCCGTCATCCGGCCCAACGGATCATCGGCTTCTCGAATTGCCCCCAGACCGCGCATCGTCCATACCTGCGCCATCGCCGGCGGCGCGACTATTCCGTCGTGTCCAGCGGCGCGGGCGGCCGATTCGTCGACGTAGATCGGGTTCTCGTCACCGATCGCCTCGACCCAGTTGCGGATCATCGGCAAGTTCACGGGGTCCCGGCCGGCGCGAGGAGCGCTTGGCCCGTCCTCTCGAACCCGCTCGGCAGCAGTGAGAATGGGATCTGACACGATTTGTTTCCTATCTCGGAACGCGGGGAAGCTTCAGGCCGGCGGTAGCGATCAATTCGCGCATCACCTCGTTGACTCCACCGCCGAAGGTGATCACCAGGTTGCGCTTGATCTGCATGTCCAGCCACTCCATGAGATCAGCCGTTTCGGGATCGATCGGATTTCCGTACCGCCCGACGATCTCTTCCGCCAGTCGACCGACTCGCTGGATGCGTTCGGTCGCAAATACTTTGGTTGCCGAAGCGTCGGCAATGTCCACCGACTCCGAATCACTCGATGCCACTTGCCAGTTGAGCAGTTCGTTGAGGCGATACGTCGCGTGAATCTCGCCGAGCGCGCGTCGTACGTCAACGTGATCAAGCAGGTTTTCACGCTTGGCCCAATCGAAGACGTGGTCGTAAATCCCTGCGACGCGACCTGCCGGACCGAGCATGACGCGTTCGTGGTTGAGCTGCGTCGTGATCAGGCGCCAACCCTGATTCTCTTCACCCACAAGCATGTTCGCCGGAACGCGAACGTCCTCGTAGTAGGTGGCATTGACGTGATGCGCACCGTCGCAAGTGATGATCGGGGTCCAGGTGTAGCCGGGATCTTTGGTATCCATGATCAGGATTGAGATGCCGCGGTGCCGTGAATCGGCAGATCCCGTCCGCACGGCGAGCCACACGTAATCGGCGTCATGCCCGCCGGTGGTGAAAATCTTCTGGCCGTTGACGACGTACTCGTCACCATTTCGTGCCGCCGAAGTACGCAGGGCTGCAAGGTCGGTGCCGGCTTCCGGTTCGGTGTAGCCGATCGCGAAGTGCACTTCACCGGCGAGGATCGCGGGCAGGAATTTCTGCTTCTGCTCCTCGCTGCCGTACTTCTGCAGAGTCGGACCGACGGTCTGCAACGTCACCGAAGGCAGTGGGACATCCGCCCGCACAGCCTCGTTGACAAAAATCTGCTGCTCGACTTCACCGAACCCACGTCCGCCGTACTCCACCGGCCAGCCGACGCCGAGCCAACCGTCCTTGCCCATACGACGGATGACCTCACGATAGGTAGGGCCATGACGCTCCACACGCATGATCTTGGCCTCCTCGGGCGAGATCAGCGTCGAGAAGTAGCGTCGAAGTTCAGCTTGCAATGCGCGCTGACTGTCGGTCAGATCGATGAACACCGGGCCCCCACGAGGTCGAGTCGCTGCGAAGCGCCGCCGAGCAGGCGCGCCAAGTCTTTTGCAGTCGAGTAGTAACGATGAAGCGGATACGTGACGTCGACGCCCAGACCGCCGTGCAGGTGGTGAAGCACCTGCATCGTGGCGGGCACTTCCTGGGCGATCCAGTACGCCATGACGTCGAGGTCCGACTGAGCATCCAGGCCCTCCGACACACGCCAGGACGCCGACAACGCCGCGACGTGAAGAGTCCGCGAGGTGACATAGGCGTCGGCGATCTGCTGTGAGACCGCCTGGAACGTGGCGAGCGGCTTGCCGAATTGCTCGCGTGAGCCGACATGTGCCGCAGTGAGATCGACGGCACCGGACACCAAACCGTCTGCAACGGCTCCGATACTCGCCGTAGCGATCCGGTACAGCGTCTGGACGGCTTCCTCGCCGGCACCGAGAAGTTCACCGACTGCCTCGTCCATCGTGACTGCGAACTCCGGACTGCCGGACGCACTGGGTGTCGGCGTCAATGCGACGCCGGCGGCGGTCGGATCGACGAGCACGACTCCGGCGTCGGTTGGCACAAGAATTCTGTGTGCGCTCGCCGCGAAAGGCACGGCAAGCACCGTCCCGCTGACGCGATACCAGTCGCCCGACTGATGGGCGGTGGTCGACGACTGCGCCGGGAACTGCTGACCCGGCTCACCGAGCGCCGCGGTGAACACCCGTCCGGCGCTGACTCCGGTGAGCAATTCGTCCTGCTGAGCGTCGGTCCCCAGAGCAACGATGGGGAGGACGCCGAAGCCGAGGGTTGCGAGAGCCGGAATGGGAGCGGCTGCCCGGCCGACCTCGACGAGAAGAGAGCCGACGTCGGTGACGGAGAGTCCCTCGCCGCCCAGACGCTCGGGCAGTGCCAACGTGAGCAGGTCGGCTTCGGCGAATGCCGCCCAGAGCGCGTCCGGCTCCAGTTCGCGGGCAAGGAGCGCGGTAGCCACCTCGGCTACCGCTTCCTGGGTTTCATCGGGAGTGAAGTCCACGCTGGCAATCCTGTCTCTGATGTAGAACGTGTTCTAGTTGTATCACCAACGTGGACATTTCTAAAGGCCTCTACTCACGCCGTCTAATCACGGGGCAGACCCAGAATTCTCTCCGCGGCGACGGTCAACAGAATCTGCGTGGTTCCGCCGGCAATCGACAGGCATCGCGTGTTGAGGAACTCACGCGAGAGCGGACCCTCCACCCATCCGGCTGGGCCACCCAATTCCATGGCGAACTCTGCGACATTCTGACGCTGGCGCACGCCCACCAGCTTGCGGACGCTCGACGCCGGGCCCGGATCCTGACCATCCAATTGCCGCAGTGTCGTGCGCAATTCCAGCAACGAGCCCACCATGGCGGTTCCGATCAGCCCACCGAGCTTGTCTGCAACCACAGGATCGGGATCGCCCGCCAGCTCGAGCAATTCCTCCATCGCACCGCCGAGCGAAGAGCCCCCGCTCATCGCGACTCGCTCGTTGGCGAGGGTCGTTCGGGCCAGTTTCCAGCCTCCGCCGAGCTGGCCGACGACGCAGTCGTCCGGCACGAAGACGTCGTCGAGGAAGACTTCGTTGAACAGAGCATCGCCGGTGATCTCACGCAGCGGCGAGATCCGAATCCCGGCCGTCTTCATGTCGAGAAGGAAGTACGTGATGCCCTTGTGCTTGGGAACCTCGCGATCGGTTCTGGCGAGGCAGATGGCCCAGTCAGCTTCACGCGCAAGCGAAGTCCAGACTTTCTGGCCGTTCAGCTTCCAACCGCCGTCGACCTTCTCCGCGGTCGTACGCAGCGCGGCAAGATCGGAACCTGCACCAGGTTCACTGAAGAGCTGACACCAAGTGATCTCACCCTTGAGCGTCGGTGTCGCAAATCTTTCGATCTGCTCCGCACTGCCGTGCTCGAGGATGGTGGGAACTGCCCACCACCCGATCACGAGATCGGGTCGGCCGATACCGACGGCCGCCAACTCTTCTTCGATCAAAATCTGTTGCGCGGCCTTGGCGCCCCGGCCGTACGGCTTAGGCCAGTGCGGCGCAAGGTAGCCCGATTCGGCCAACGCGTTGCGCTGTTCGGATTCGGGCAGCGCCACCAATTGCGCTACCTCTTCGCGAATGTCGGACCGGTCGGATTCCAGCTCACTCAAGTCGATCTGAAGGTGACGCCGTGCACCGCCGATCGTCAATTCAACGACGCGTGCGCGCCAGCGGGACGATCCACCCAGAATCTGCCGGAGCGACAGTGCTCGACGAAGGTAGAAGTGCGCCTCGTGCTCCCAGGTGAATCCGATGCCGCCGAGCACTTGAATGCAGTCTTTTGCCGTGTCGACAGCGGCGTCCAGAGACACCGCGGCCGCCACCGCCGCCGCGATCGGAAGTTCGTCGCCCGACTCTGCAGCGACCGCACCATCCCAGGCGACAGCTCCGGCATTTTCCACTCGGCACAGCATTTCGGCACAGATATGTTTGATCGCCTGGAACGAACCGATGGGTTTTCCGAATTGTTCGCGAATCTTCGCGTACTCCACCGCAGTACGCAGACTCCACGCCGCAATTCCGGCAGCTTCGGCAGCCCCAAGTACCGCCGCTAGATCGGAAACCGATCCTGGCGCAATGTCATCGAGGATTCGGTCGGCGTCGACCGTCACTCGGTCGAAGGAGACTCGCGCCAGTGGTCGCGACTTGTCGATCGTGTCGACCGCTTCGTAGGTCACACCTTCGCTGTCTCCGTCGACGAGAGCCCAGACGACACGCGAGCCTTCACCTTCCGACACCACGCCCGCCGACACGAGGACCGATACGCCCGAGTCTCCACCCCAGGCGTAACCTCCTTCGCCATGAAGCTCGATGCCGCCGGACGCATTCGCCGTTGCCGCAACTGGACTTTCGTCCAATACGACGGCACACGGCAACGCACCGTCGGCGAGCATTTCGGACCAGCGCTTGGCAGCGGGCGACGAACTACGCCCAACCACCAGAGCTGCAAGTGCAGTCGTGAGAACAGGACCCGGCACGAGTTCGATTGCCGCCTGCTCGAGCATTGCTGCGAGATCGACGATTTCGGCTCCGGCTCCGCCTACCGATTCAGGAACGGCGACGGAAAATATCCCGAGAGACGCGAACTCGGACCATTTCTCCCGCCACGAAACTGCTGGTCCACGGCGTACCATGTCCATCGGCGTGGCCGAGCGAGCCCAGGCCTCTATCGATTCCTGGACCGCCCGCTGTTCATCGGTCGTGGCGATTGTCACAACTGGTTCCCGCCTCTCGATAAGTGACACAATTGTTTAGAACGTGTTCTAATATGACACCTGGCCAAGAGTCAAGGCGCGAAGGAATTTGTCGATGACCACAACATCCCGATCCCGCTCCAACGCGGTTGCTTCTGCAACGCTCGGGGACGACGATCTCAGCTCCAACGCGCAACGTGAACGCCGCAAGCGGATTCTCGACGCAACCCTCGCCCTGGCGTCCAAGGGTGGCTACGAGGCTGTTCAAATGCGCGCCGTGGCCGAGCGCGCCGATGTCGCAGTCGGAACGCTCTATCGCTACTTCCCCTCCAAGGTTCACCTGTTGGTGTCCGCTCTGGCACGCGAATTCGAGAAGATCGATTCCAAGGGCAAGATCCCACCTGGAACCAGCCCGCTCGAGCGGATGCAGCTGATCCTCAGCCTCATCACCCGAGCGATGCAGCGCGATCCGCTCCTCACCGAAGCCATGACTCGCGCGTTCATGTTCGCCGACGCCTCCGCAGCGGCAGAGGTCGATCAGGTGGGCCAGTTGATGGACCGCCTCTTCGCACGAGCGATGACCGAAGAGGAGCCGACCGAAGAGCAGTTGGCAATCGCGCGCGTGATCTCCGATGTGTGGCTGTCCAATTTGGTGGCCTGGCTCACGCGACGTTCTTCGGCTACCGATGTCGCCAATCGACTGGAATTGACGGTTGAACTGCTGCTCGGTGATGGAACTCGGAAACCCGAATAGACATCCTTTGTCGCATCTGTCATTTTTGCACTGATCTGGCAGAAACGTATCGAGCCAGGAGTCGCTGCATCACCTAGATTTGAAGAGGTGAGCGCACAAGATCTGTCCATCGAACTCCGCCGAGCGCTGTCGGGCGTGGCACGCACGCCGCGTCTGCTCGTAGCCTCCGACTACGACGGGACGATGGCACCCATAGTCGCCAACCCGGACAAGGCGTATCCCCGCGCGGAAACGGTGCGTGCGCTCCGCTCCCTCGCCAGCCTGGCGTCGACGACTGCTGCCGTGATCTCGGGCCGCGCCCTCAAGGATCTGGCGGCGCTGTCCCGGCTTCCCGCCGAAGTGCAATTGGTCGGCAGCCACGGCTCCGAGTTCGACATCGGATTCGTTCACGCGATCGACGCCGACGCCAGGAAACTGCTCGACGAGATCGTCACCGAGTTGGGCCGAATCGCCGCCGACACCCCCGGCGCAACTGTGGAGAAGAAGCCCGCCAGCGTCGCCTTGCACGTACGCAACACCAGCGCCGACGACGCCGAGAAGGCGCTCATCGCCGTTCGCACCGAATCGGCCCTCTGGCCGGGTGTTCAGGTCACCGAGGGTAAGTCGGTGGTCGAGTTGGCGGTCATCGCCACCGACAAGGGCCACGCACTCGACTTGATCCGCCATCAGGACGGCGCTACCGCTGCCGTCTTCATCGGGGACGACGTCACCGACGAAAAGGCGTTCAGCAGGCTGCAGGGGCCGGACATCGGAATCAAGGTCGGCAGCGGGGACACCGTCGCCGACTATCGCGTCGACAGCACCGAGGATGTCGCTGCTGCTCTGGCGTTCCTGCTCGACGAGCGCCGTACGTGGCTTTCCGGTGCCGACGCTCCGCCCATCGAGCGACTCTCGATGCTCGCCAGTCCGCGGACCGTCGCTTTGGTGACCCCGGATGCGACGCTGACCTGGTTGTGTCACCCGGAACCGGATTCCGCGGCGGTCTTCGCCCACCTTCTCGGCGGAACCGGGGCCGGCCACTTCTCGGTCGGGCCTCGCCGCACAGCGTTGCCACTGAGCCAGAAGTACATCGACAGCACGATGACCGTTCAGACCCGCTGGGCGAGCCTGTCCGTCACCGACTACCTCCCGCACGACGTCCCGCAGGGACGAACCGACCTGACCCGCATCATTTCCGGTCAGGCCGACGCGATCGTCTCGTTTGCACCCCGTCCCGAGTTCGGCCAGGGTCAGGTCACGCTCGAGGTCGTCGACGAGGGCATTCGGGTCCTCGGCACCAACGAGCCCTACGTGCTCCGCTCCCCTGGTGTGCTGTGGAACATCGCCACCGACGGAAACCAGCAGACTGCCCACGCCATCGTCGAGCCGTCCAAGGGTGACGTCGTACTCGAATTGCGCTGCGGAACAGAAGAAATCGGCCCTTCCGAAGTTCCGGAACTCGAGCGTCGAGCGACCTCGGAGGCATACTGGTCCGATTGGGCCAAGACGCTCGAACTGCCGAAGCTGAAGCCGGACTTGATGAAACGCTCGGCGCTGACCTTGCGCGGGCTGGTTCATGCCGATTCCGGTTCCATCATGGCCGCCGCCACAACATCCCTGCCGGAAGAGATCGGCGGAGTCCGCAACTGGGACTACCGCTACTGCTGGTTGCGCGATGCCGCCCTCACCGCAACAGCTCTCGTGAGCGTCGGATCCACCGACGAAGCCGAGAACTACCTCGACTGGGTCCACCGCGTACTCGAAACGCTGCCGGGACCCGAGCGCCTGCACCCCCTCTACACGCTCTACGGGACTTCGCTACCGCCAGAGGCCGTCATCGATTCACTTCCCGGATACGCCGGCTCCAGGCCGGTCCGCGTCGGAAACGCCGCGAATCAGCAGGTTCAACTGGACGTGTTCGGCCCGATCGTCGAGCTGATCGTCGAACTGGCGAATGCACGCGAAAAGGCCGGTGCCCCCGATCCTTTGAGTGACCGCGACTGGGAACTGGTGTGCGCCATGGTCGAAGCAGTGCAGCGGCGCTGGTTCGAACCGGATCACGGCATCTGGGAAATTCGCGACAACCCGCGCCACCACGTCTATTCCAAGGTGATGGGTTGGGTCACCGTCGACCGCGCCGTCGATCTTGCTACTCGCTTTTCTCGCGAGGCTCTGCCCGAGTGGGCGGAACTGCGTGACCAGATCGCCGACGAAGTGCGACACAAAGGCTGGAAGGACGACGTCCAGTCGTACACCGCAGCCTACGACGGTACCGATCTCGACGCCGCTACTCTGCACATCGGGCTGTCGGGACTGATCGATCCGACGGATCCACGCTTTGCAGCGACCGTCGTAGCCACCGAGGCTGAACTACGCAGCGGCTCAACGGTATACCGATACCATCACGACGACGGTCTGCCCGGCATCGAAGGTGGGTTCCACCTCTGCGCCGCCTGGCTCGTCGAGGCCTACCTACTGATCGGACAACGCCTGCAAGCAGAGGCACTGTTCGATCAGTTGGTCGCGGCAGCGGGTCCTACCGGACTACTCGCGGAGGAGTACGACCCCATCGCGGAACGCTCGCTGGGCAACCATCCCCAGGCGTACAGCCATCTGGGATTGTTGCGCTGCGCCCAACTCCTGGCGTGAGCGCTACCCCTTGATCCGACCTGATGTTCGCCCGGCCAGTAGTTCGGTGTCGAGCATCTCGACTATCGGAACGCCGGATCCAGACGGCGACATCAGGAGCGCACCGGCGCGCCGGCCCTTCTCTTCCTGGGGCTGGCGCACCGTTGTCAGTGATTCGCGCAGCGCCTCGTCGACGCCGTCGAATCCGGTGATCGACAGTTGGCCAGGTACATCGATGCCCTGCCAGCGCGCCCAGTCCAAGGCGCCGAGAGCCAGCACGTCGGTGGTGCAGACCAGTGCGGTGATCTCGGGGTTGGTCGCGAGAGCTTCCGCCGCCGCCGAGTGCCCGGACTGCGATGTGTGGACGTACCGCTCGATCACCGTGAGTGAGAGTGGGTCCATGTCGGACGCCACCATCGCGTCGCGCACTCCTTCGATGCGCTCACGCTGGACGTGGAAGTGCGGGGACTTGAGTCGTTCCTGGCTGACCACGCCGTCCATCCGGTCGCGCCCCAGCCTCATGCAGAGCACGCCGATGTCACGGTGGCCGAGCCCGATGAGGTAATCGGCGACCTTGCGCATGGCAGCGCGGTCGTCGATGCCCACGAGGGATGCACCGGGAATCTCGCGCGGCTGGTCACACACCACGATCGGAATGTGACGCTCGAGCACGGCAGCGAGATACGGATCGTCGTCGGCCACCGAGTAGACGACGAAGCCGTCGACGCCCGCCTGCTGGACCACGGCTGCAGCATCCACCTCGTCGCGGCCGGGCCCGGCCGGGATGAGCAGCAAGCCCTGGCCCGCGTCCTCACACGATTCCGAGAGACCGGCAAGGAAGCTCATGGCGGCCGGGTCACGGAACGAATAACTGAGTGCTTCGGTGAGCAGAAGACCGACGGCACCGGCTTTGCGAGTTCGCAAGGAGCGGGCGACCGGATCGGGTCCGGGATATCCGCGTCGCTTGGCCGCTTGGAGCACTCGATCCCGCAGCTCGACGGAGAGCTGATCGGGTCGGTTGTACGCGTTCGAGACTGTAGTTCTCGACACATTGAGCTCGGCGGCAAGCGACGCCAAAGTGGCTTGACGGCGTGGCTGACGGGACCGGGGCATAAACGGACGTTAGCCGTAGTGCCCGCAGACGGCGCGTTGGGGCTGAACCGAAGGTGAACTACCAGCGACTATGCGCTAATGTGTAACGGTAACGGTTTCCAATAGCATTTAGCCCAGCCTTTGTTCAGGAGAAAAGCACGTGCGTTCGTCGTCGAAATTCCGCACCGCCACCGCCCTCGCGGCCGTCTCGGTCGCCGCAGCATTCGCGCTCACCGCGTGCAGCTCCAGCTCGTCGAAAGACGAAGGCATCACCGTCGTCGCATCGACGAACGTGTGGGGCGACGTCACGCAAGCCGTCGCCGGCGACAAGCTGACCGTGACGTCGATCATCAACGAGCCATCCGCGGACCCGCACTCGTTCGAGGCGACTCCAGCCGATGCCGCCAAGATCACCGACGCATCGCTCGTTGTCTACAACGGCGGCGGCTACGACCAGTTCATCACCGACGTCCTCGACGCGGGCAAGGGTGAGCAGAAGACGGTCAACGCCTACAACCTGCTCGACGGTGGCATCCACGCCGGCGAAACCGCGGGCGAATCGCATGACGGTCACACCCACGGCGCAGTCAACGAACACGTCTGGTTCGACATTCCGACCGTCGACGCCGTCGCACATTCGGTTGCCGATCAGCTGAGCGCTCTCGATCCGGACAACGCGGCGACCTACGAGGACAACGCGAAGGCATACAGCCAGAAGCTCGCCGGCGTCACAGCGATCACCGATTCCATCGCCGCTGCCCACGCGGGCGCACCGGTGGCGCAGACCGAGCCGATCGCGCACTACCTCCTGGTCGCAGCTGAACTGAAGGACGCAACTCCCGAAGAGTTCACCAGTGCCATCGAAGACGGCAACGATCCTTCACCGGCCGCAATCGCCGCAACGCGCCAGCTCCTCTCGGAGAAGCAGGCCCGCGCACTGGTCTACAACATCCAGACGCAGGACAAAGTGACCCAGGACATGCGCACCACAGCCGAAACCGCCGGAGTGCCCGTCGTCGAGGTTACGGAGACTCTCCCCGAGGGCCTGGACTACATTCAGTGGCAGACGCAGACCGCGGAGTCGCTCGCAAACGCCCTCTCTGCCCAGTAATTATTTGCCCCACGATTTCCGAGAAGAACCGATCGGCTTGTGACAGAAACTTCCGCGAATACTCCTGTGCCCCCTGGTAACACCGTGCCTCCTGGTAACACCGTGCCTTCGAAGGCCTCCGTGCCCGCTGTGACGCTGAAGGACGCTCGATTGTCTTTCGGCGCCCGCACATTGTGGGACGGGCTCGATCTCGAGGTACAGCCAGGTGAGTTCATCGCCGTACTCGGGCCGAACGGGTCGGGCAAGACCTCGCTCTTGAAGATTCTGCTGGGCCAACTACAACTCAGCGGCGGTAGTGCACAGATCGTCGGCACGCCGGCACGGGCCGGGAACTCACACGTCGGGTACATCCCGCAGCAGAAATCCATCGACGACGGCCTCCCGCTCCGCGGCCGCGACCTGGTCGGCCTCGGCGTCGACGGTCACCAGTGGGGTACGGGCCTACTGCGTCGGGGTCGTCGCCGCAAGATCGTCGACGACGCCATCGCACAGGTCAGCGCCCAGTCGTTTGCCGACGCTCCCATCGGTTCCATGTCCGGCGGTGAGCAGCAGCGACTGCGGATCGCGCAGGCTTTGGTCGGCGACCCGCGGATCCTGCTGTGCGACGAGCCGCTGCTCAGCCTCGACCTCGCCAACCAGCACCTGGTCTCGACGCTGATCGACAAGCGTCGGCGCAGCCATGACACCGCAGTGCTGTTCGTGACGCACGAGATCAATCCGATCCTGCCGTTGGTCGATCGAGTGCTCTATCTGGTGGACGGCAAATTCCGGATCGGGACGCCGGCCGAAGTGATGACGTCCGAGGTTCTCTCGGATCTGTACAACACCGACGTCGAAGTGTTGCAGGTTCGTGGCCGCCTCGTCGTGATCGGCACCGGAGACGCCATCGACGCGCTCGGCAGCGCAGGCGGACTACGTCCGGGAGAAGGCGTTCACCATTCGGATGAGGATCACCACCAGTGAGTAACAAGTTCACCGACGCGATGTCGCGGATGTTCGACGTGTCCGCCACCGTCGACCTACTGCAGTACGACTTCGTCCAACAGGCGTTGATTGCCGGTGCCATCCTCGGATTGTTGGCAGGCATCATCGGGCCGCTGATCGTGAGTCGTCAGATGTCGTTCTCGGTGCACGGAACGAGTGAGCTGTCACTGACGGGTGCATCCGCCGCACTTCTCGTCGGTGTGGGCGTCGGCTTCGGTGCCATCGTCGGATCCGTGGTCGCGGCAGTGCTGTTCGGGCTGCTCGGAGCCAAAGCGCGCGACCGAGATTCGGTGATCGGCGTGATCATGGCTTTCGGTCTCGGCTTGTCGGTGTTGTTCCTCTGGGCGTACGACGGTCGCACGGGAACCAGCTTCTCACTGTTGGTCGGACAGATCGTGGCGCCGGGAAACAGCGGTCTCGAACTTCTTCTGCTGTGCGCGGTCATCGTGATCGGCACACTCGGATTCATCTATCGCCCTTTGCTGTTCGCGAGCACCGACCCCGAAGTTGCTGCAGCTCGCGGTGTTCCGGTTCGGGCACTGTCGATCGTGTTCGCAGTGTTGGTCGGCATCACCGCAGCACTCGGCGTACAGATCGTCGGTGCGCTGCTGGTGATGTCGCTGCTGATCACCCCCGCAGCGGCCGCCGCGTACGTCACGGCAAGCCCACTCAAGGCCACGATCCTCTCCGTCGTGTTCGCCGAACTGGCAGCCGTCGGCGGCATCCTTCTCTCGCTGGCACCCGGCGTTCCCGTCTCGAGTTTCGTCACCTCGGTCTCGTTCGTGATCTACCTGATATGCCGACTCTTCGGATCCGCACGTCGCAAGAATGCGGGACGGATTCCGGCGCACGCCTGAACACCGAGAGCCCATACCTACCTAGAATCGAGGTATGGGCTACAGCGTTGATCTGAACAGCGACCTCGGCGAGGGCTTCGGAGCCTGGACCCTGGGCGACGACGGCGCCATGCTCGAACTTGTCACCAGCGCGAACATCGCCTGCGGATTCCATGCCGGCGACCCGACGACGCTGTTGGCTACTTGCGAATCCGCAGCCACCCGCGGCGTGCGGATCGGCGCGCAGGTGGGTTACCGAGACCTCGCCGGTTTCGGCCGACGCTTCATCGACATGTCCCCGAAAGACCTCACCGCCGACGTCATTTATCAAATAGGGGCACTCGACGGTTTGGCTCGTGTCGCCGGATCGCGGGTCACGTACGTCAAACCCCACGGCGCGCTTTACAACGCAATAGTCCATCACCGACGGCAGGCGCGGGCTGTGGTCGCCGCCGTCGTTGCCTACGACAGTTCGCTACCTGTTCTCGGACTACCTGGTTCGGTGTTTCTGGAAGAGGCGCGCGAAGCCGGCCTCGACGTGGTCGCCGAGGCTTTTGCCGATCGCGCGTACACGGCAGAAGGCACTTTGGTCCCCCGCACCGAGTCGGGCGCCGTTCTGAACGACCCGGCGCTTGTTGCAGAACGGGTTCGGCGAATGGTCGTCGACGGCGAGTTGGATGCGGTCGACGGGAGCACCCTCAAAATCACCGCGGAGTCGGTGTGCGTACACGGTGACAGTCCGGCAGCCGTCGACATGGCCGCAGCGATCCGCGATCTCCTCGAATCCTCCGACGTCGAGATCACACCGTTCACATGATCACGATCCTGCCCGCCGGTGAATCCGCAGTCCTCGTCGAGTACGACGAACTGCCGAGCGTGCTGGGCAACTTCAGGGCTCTCGACGCCAGTCGAATCCCCGGAGTGATCGATCTGATTCCCGCGGCGCGAACCATCCTGATCGAGTACGACAACACGATCACCGGGCACAAACTCGTGGAGAAATGGGTACGTGGGGCCGTACCGATCGAACTCACAGCAGACGAGAGCTGGCCTGCTGTCGCGATTCCGGTCCGCTACGACGGCGGCGATCTCGTCGAAGTGGGCAAGCTGACCGGACTCGGGGTCGACGGTGTCATCGAGGCTCACACGTCTGCGTCGTGGACCGTCGCGTTCATCGGTTTCGCCCCCGGCTTCGCGTATCTGACCAGCAACGAGAGAAAGCTCGAAGTTCCACGTCGATCGGACCCGCGCAGGCAGGTCCCGGCCGGTGCAGTCGGGTTGGCCGGACCGTTCTCGGGCGTCTACCCGCGTAGCTCCCCGGGCGGCTGGCAGTTGATCGGAACGACGGAACTGTCGGTGTGGGATGCCGAGCGCCGCCCGCCGGCGCTGCTTCTACCCGGCACCACAGTCACCTTTGTCCGTGCATGATTTCGGTGCAAGCATGATTTTGGTGTCTTCACCGCGTTGTTGCGGGACAATGGATTCATGGCCTGGCTCGAGGTAGTGCGTACCGGCCCGCTCGCCACAGTTCAGGACCGCGGGCGGAGAGGCTACGGCGCTCTCGGGGTCGGCAGATCCGGCGCCGTCGACATGATCTCGCACGACAGCGCGAACAGACTCGTAGGCAACACTTTTCGAGCAGCAACCATCGAAGTCACCACTGGGGGTTTTGCGATGCGGGCCGTCGGTTCGATGACGGTGGCAGTGACAGGCGCGCGGGTGCCGCTGGCCGTCGACGGACGGCCGGCACCTGACTACGCGAGCATCCACCTGGGCGGTGGCAGCACTATCGAATTGGGTTACAGCACAACCGGGTTGAGAACGTACATCTCTGCGCGCGGTGGCGTCGACGTCCCGCAGGTACTCGGCAGTAGATCCACCGACACGCTCTCCGGGCTCGGGCCGCCGCCGCTCGCCGCCGGTGATCTACTCCTCCTCGGGGCAGAGGAAGGGACGTGGCCCACCGAAGAGTTGATTCCACCGCCGGCATCTGCACTCGGCGCAGTTCCGATCGAGATCACGCTCGGCCCCCGAAATTCCTGGTTCACCGCCGCATCCGTCCACGCGCTCCTTCACACCACGTGGAAAGTCACCGAACACACCAACCGAGTCGGGGTCCGGTTACAGGGCCAAGGGCCTTTACATCGCTCACGCACCGAGGAATTGCCGAGCGAAGGCGTCGTGATGGGATCCATCCAGGTGCCGCCAGGCGGCCAGCCCGTCGTATTTCTGGCCGACCATCCCGTGACTGGCGGATACCCGGTCATCGCCGTCGTTTCCGACGCTGGGATTGCGTCGCTGGCACAGCTGCGGCCCGGCAGCACCATTACCTTGAAGGCCACTACCAGGCCGCCCTAGCGCTGATAGTCTCAGCCGCGCCAGCAATGCTGCCGGCGGCGCTCGGCCGTCGCCAGAACCTGAAGGACTGTCACACTATGAGCCCTAAGAGCAGCACACTTGCTCTCGGAATAGCGTCACTGATCACTGCTGCACTCGTCCTGTCCGGATGCAGCAGTTCGGAAAGCGGCGACGCTGTCTCCAGTGATACCAACACCAGTGAGACCACCGCTTCCGAAAGTTCTGCATCCTCGTCGTCTGCCGCTCCCGCGACGCCGACTTTGCGGGACGGGACACCGTTCATCGGTGAGCGGACGACGATCGAAACCGGCGACGACCCCGAAGCGCCGAACATCAGCGTCAGCCTCCCGCCAAGCTGGACTCACGGTGAGAACATCCCTGCCGGCGTTACTGATGCGTTGTCCAGCAACAGCCAGGAACCCAGCGGTTTCATGCCGAACACCACCGTGACGGTCGAAAACCAAGGCACCGCAACAAAAGACGAGGTTCTTGCCGCTGCGCGTGAAACGATCGCCACCCTCGACGGATGGACCGAGGTGAAGTACACCGAGATCGACGTCGACGGACAGCAGGGGTTCCGCCTCTCCGGAACCTGGACCGCCCCAAACCTGGACGTTCCGCTCTACGCCGTCATGACAGTCGTCGCTTACCAAGCCGACGACAACTCGCCGGTCTACCTGGTCAGCTTTGCGAATCAGTTCACCGACACGACGAACATGCAGACCTCCAACCAGGTGGAAGAGATCAACACCTCGATCGAATTCGGCTGAGCACCTCATGATTTGAGCGCTTGATCACCGAATAACCGCGGCGGGCCGAGACTACGACAGTCTCGGCCCGCCGTTTCACAATTCTCGGCTAACTCGAGCCGAACAGTCCGCTGAGGGAACCGAGGCCACCACTCAACGAGCCGAGCGATCCGGTTCCGCCACCGGTTCCGGGGCCAGTGGGATCAACGGGATCAACGGGATCAACCGGGTCAACGGGATCAACCACATCCGCGGCGCGGACAGTGATGGACGGGCCCAAGTTGGCGAAATTCGCACTCGACTGGAATCCGTTGCCCATCACCGTGGCACCTACCGCCAATCCACTTCCGTACACGGTTCCCGGCGCACACGAAGCAGTGACCGTGTAGCTGGTCTTCATGGTCACCGGCTTGCTGCCGTTGTTGATCCAGCCGGCACTGGTCACCTCGAGCGTCGTGGCTGTCAGTTCCGGCGTTTCAGTGGTTTCGGTCATCGTCCCGCCAACGTGAAACTTCGTGACCTTCGCCGAGCCCGGGACAAAGGTCAAGCATGCGGCATGCGTCTCGGTGAACCTGCTGATATATCCGTCGATTCCGCTCTTCTTCGACACTGTCGTGTAGGTGATCGTGTCACCGATCTTCGGGGACGCATTGTCCACGGTGCGAGTAAATGTGTAGGCACCAGAAGTTGCTGTCTCGGCAGTCGCGACTCCCGCACCCAGCGCGCTTGCGCCCACAGCAAGAGCAATCACCCCCAAACCAGCTCCAACGGTGGACAGACTACGATTCCTGGATCCAAACTTTGCCACGAACAATCTCCACTCTGTGTGGTTCCAGGACAACCGAATTCATTGATTACTGGAACTTGTTGCAACCCGACTCTCGAAGTACGATACAGTCGACCTGGACATTCGCCCAGCTTTTCGCCGAATTGGTCGCCAATCAGTTAACAACAGGCAATCGAGGTCGAAAAAGTCCTCTCAATTCGGACTTTTCCGTAAATTCTGCCGAACTGACACATAGGCAAGCGTCCGATAGGTTTCAATGGTTACCACGGCGCAACCTTTGAAGAGTCATCCCCATCGCCGTCAGCGTGAACCCCTCGAACGGAGAATTTCATGTCACGTTTCTCAATGCGCAAAACACTCACCGGAGTAGCAATCGCTGCGCTTGCAACCAGCGGACTTCTCATCGGCACCGGAGCTGCGCACGCAGATGCCGCGCACCCGAAGACCAACACCGTGACTTCGAACCAAGTCACGATCACCAAGAGCGTCGTAGGCGACGGAGAAGTGGCGCCCGGCGGAAAATTGACCGTCCGCACCACGGTTTCGGCCAACGGCCATCCGGACTTCTTCGTCAACAAGTTCGTCGACCGTTTCCCGGCCGGATACACCTACATCAAGGACAGCGCCTCGATCGATTCATGGCACTTTCTCGGACTGACTCAGAAAACCGAGAAGGTCTCCCCCACCGTCGACAATGCGGCGCGCACCGTCACAATTCCCGATGCGGGTTGGAATGTCTCGATCACCGGCAGCAAGACAGTCACTTTCGAAGTGAGCTACCTGGTTCCGACCAACGCACAGCCGGGAACTTACGTCGAGCTCCCCAGTTCCATCGGCATCTCGCTGTGGGGCAGTGATCAGAACATCGGCGATGTCTACGCCAAGATCCGCGCCAAGAACCCCGGTGAGGCTGCCGCATCGGGCTCGGCAGATCTGGGCTTCGGCTCTTCTGACGGCGAGGGCGGAACCGGTTCGGCCGGCTCCTCCATCCTCGACAACCCGGCCGGCTTCATCTCCGACATCATCAGCGGTGTCCTGGCCAACGGCAGCTGATTCACCTGCTCCACCTGTAAACACTCCGTCGGGGAATGTGATCGAGGGTGGCATCGAGTCTTCGGACTCGGTGCCACCCTCGGTCTTTTGTCGCGACCGCACTCCCTCGTGCCCTGCGTCGAAGAACCAAATAGGAAAGCATTACCTAAGTCATTCGCGGTATGATCCACCGATGAGTTCCACAGGATTTCCGTACTGGGCTGTGCCGGCAGGCCGGTACGTTCCGCTCCCCTTCGCCATGACGACGTCCACCATCGGGCGCGATCAGAAGCGCGCGTGGCGTGAGATCCGCCATCCCGAGCACGAACTCCTGTGGGGCGCTTCCGGCGAGATGAGCGCGTACATCGACGACGTTCGTTGGCAGATCCCACCGACGGTCGGCATGTGGATTCCGGCTGGAACTCCACGGCGCATCACGCTCGGCGCATCCACCGAGGCTCGCTTCACCTATTTCCGGCCCGAGTCGTTCCCCCACCCGTGGACAAAACCCGCGATCATCGGCATCGACGACGTGGTCAAGACGATGCTCATCCATCTGCACCAGCGAAACATGCCTACCGAGGCTCGCTTGCGGGCGGAATCCGTAGTCTTCGACACGCTCGCGCCCATCGAGGCGGCTGATGTCGCAGTGCCGATGCCCGCCGATCCCCGGGCCCTCGCCGTTGCACGCCGCTTGATCGCCGACCCCGCCGATCAACGCGGGCTTGCCGATTGGGCCTATGTGGTCGGTGGAAGCCCCCGTACCCTGAGCCGCGTGTTCTCTCAGGGAACGGGGATGTCCTTCACCGAGTGGAGGATTCAAGTCCGCGTCCGCGCCGCGATGTCCTATCTCGCTGCGGGCGTTCCTGTTTCGACGGTTAGCCGTCGCGTCGGATACGAAACCCCCAGCGCCTTCACCAGCGTGTTCCGCAAGGTCACCGGACGAACACCGAAGAACTATTACTCGGACGCGTGCGAATTGTCAGCCTAGCTGGTCAGAAGCCGTTCATCTTCGAGACCAGTTCGGCGAAGGCATATTTGACGCTCAGCGACGTGGGCGAAGCCAGTGCCATGACTCGGGCCAGACCGAGCTGCTGAATCAGCCTGCCGTCCTTGACTGCAGGCAGGTCGGCAAACAACTTGTCCCCCATCAATCCGGGGAGCCCCTGACCACTCGCGTCGTTGAGCACGATCACGTCCGCGTCCAGTTCGTTGTACTGTTCGCGCGATGCAGTCACCGACCCCTGGGTGTCCCCGCACAGCTCTGCGCTTCCGGCCGACTGCTTCAGTCCGAGCTGGGACATCAGGATGACTCTGCCGTCGTCGGCGCAGTAATTGGTGAGGCCGTCGATGTTTCCCGAGAGGAAGGTCAAGGTTTTCCCGTTCAGATTCGGGGACCCCGCAGCCAGGTCGGCTATGGAATCGTCAGTTTCCTCGATCAGCTCAGCCGCCCGCTTCGGTTGTCCGAGTACTGAACCGATGGTCGACATCTGCTCCTGCCACGTAGTCGCCCATGCGGTCTCTTTGAACGGAATCGTGGGTGCGATCTGAGAAAGACGTGCATAGTCGTCTTCGGTGATTCCCGAGACCACCGCGATGATCACGTCCGGCTCCAACGCCAGGATCTGCTCGAAAGGCACACCGGAAGTGCTGTCGAGCAACGTGGGTTCGACGTCGCCCAACAATTCTTCGTCCCACGGCAGGATTCCGTTCTCCAAGCCTGCCCCGCTGAACGACTCCATGGCGACGGGCGTCTTGCCCAGTGCCAGGACCGAATCCTGGCTGTTCCAGCCGATGGTCACGATCCGCTGAGGTTCGGTCTCGATGGTGGTCGAGCCGTACGCGTGATCTACGGTGACCGGCAGCGCACCGGTCTCGGCCAACTGCGTCGTGTCCTCCGACGCTGTTGACTCGGTGCTGCTCTGGCAGCCTGCGAGCAGGGCAATCGCGGCCAACGCAGCCACTATTCGGGTAGTGCTTTTCATCTTCTGTCAGCTCTCTTCGCAAACGTACTTGTTTCGACCAGGCAGGTATATCGAGACCTGATCCCGGTAATGGGGTGTCGATACTCCATCTGTCCGCTGCCGCGTAGCCCTTGGCATCTGCGAGCACTTTCCGCACTCGCTCCGGCTCTACCGTAGAACTGCACAACGAGTGTTCAGATCTGGGCGAGGAGTTTCACGAGTGTCAGCGCTGCCCGAAACTCGTTCCGGTCCGATGGAGATGATCAGAGTCGGATCGTTCTCCTCCGGACGCGGCCCGCGACTGGTTGCAGCCGTCACCGGCCAGGCGTCGTATCAGGTAGCTCAAGCCCTCATTCCGGTGCTGATCGGTACCGTCGTCGACCGTGCAATCGGAAAGTCCGACAGCACAGCACTTCTCGTATGGCTTGCTGTGTTGTGTGCTCTGTTCGTGGGACTTGCTCTGTCGTGGCGCATCGCGGTTCGCCTGAACACGCAGGTCTTCGTCTACGGCGAACACGACCTACGATTGAACGCTGCCAGACGGGTCCTCGATGCCAGAGGCATGCAAGCTCAGCGCTCGACGGGTGAAGTTCTCACCATCTCCACCTCGGACGCCTCACACGTCTCGGGCTTCTCCTGGGTTGTCGCCGAACAGGGCTCAGCTTTTGCGGGGCTCGCCGCGGCAGTGATTTCGCTTGCCTTCGTCTCGTGGCCGCTCGCACTGATCGTCGTACTCATCACTGCTGCGCAGCTCGTATTCATTCACAAGATCAGCGGTCCACTGGACGAGCGTGTGTATGCAGAGCAGAAGAAGGCAGCCGAGGCAGGCATGCTTGCAACTGATTTCACGCTTGGGTTACGAGTACTGAAGGGTTTCGGGGCCGAGCCCACTGCCCTGTCGCGATACGTCAAGGCGAGCCGGGCGTCGATGAAAGCAGCGATCCGGACGGTCAGAGCAATGTCCAGTCTGACCGCGCTCAATTCCGGGGTCTCCGCGTTGGTGCTGGCGTCGGTCGCACTTGGAGCCGCGTGGATGGCGCATCAAGGCACGATCACCGTGGGCAACTTCGTCACCGTTGTCGGCTTGAGCAGGGTCATTGCCGGTCCGATGGAAACTCTGGGGTTCTTCGGTGCAGAACTCGCTGCCAAGCGAGGCTCCGCACGCAGGCTGTCCGAACTCCTGGCCGAGCCGCACCTGATCGAATCGCCGCCCTCCACCGCCCCGATCAGCGCTGTCAGAAGTGAAGACGCCCTGCTGATTTCGACGGACAACGGAACCGTCGTCTCAGCTCGCCGCGGCGAGGTGGTGGGCGTGCGCGCGGACGATTCCGCTCACCGACTGGCACGCCAACTCGCCTTTCAGACTCCGCTGGACCCTGACTGCTACTTCGTATTCGGCACCGATGCAACCGAACTCGGTCCGGACGGAGTTCGCGATCAGGTGTTCGTGTCCGCTCATGAAGGAACCGTGTTCACCGGCACCGTCTTCGACAATCTGGCTGCACCGAACGTCGACTCGTCGGCAATGACGTCATCTGCGCTCGACGACGTGTTGACGCATCTGCCCGACGGCCACCTCTCCGAGGTAGGTGAGCAAGGAAAGAAACTCTCCGGAGGTCAGCGCCAACGCCTTCTCCTCGCCCGCGCTTTGCATCAACCCCAGCCGATCCTGGTCCTCCACGAACCCACCACTTCCGTGGACTCTGTCACCGAACATCGAATTGCACACTCACTGAGAAACTTTCCCGACAAGGCCATTGTGGTGATCACCTCGAGTCCGACCTTGCTCCATTCGTGTGACCGTGTCGTCACGATCGACCACGCCGCTCGGGACGGAGACTCACTGTGACCGAAACCCTTCCGGATGCATCTGCTGTTCCGGCTACATCTGCCTTGCCGATCGCGTCGACCACACAGACGGTCCGCGCATTGATCGCACTGCTTCGGCCACGGGGGCGAGCGCTCGCACTCACGACCGTCGTACTTCTCTCCGCTACGGCCTGCGGCCTGTCCACCCCGGCGCTGCTCGGGCTCATGGTCGATGCAGTCACGGAGGGCAAACCGTTTGTCTCACTTCTGCGTATCACCGCATTCATGCTCGGCGCAGCGGCAGCAGGAGTTGCGCTGACTTGGTGGAGCACACAGCTTCTCGCGAATGTCGCGCAGAACGTGCTGGCCGATCTTCGTGAGGACGTGTTCGCCGCCACGCTCGCGCAGCCGTCGTCACTGGTCGAGGATGCCGGAACCGGTGATCTGATTTCCCGGGTCTCGGGTGACGTCGAAGCGGTAAACACCGTCATCGCGCGGGTGCTACCCGCAACGGTGTCCGCCCTGTTCATGATTTCACTGACGCTTGTCGGTGTGGGAGTGATCGATTGGCGATTCACCGTGGCGATCGTTGCCGTTGCGCCGATTCACTATTTCGCTCTTCGTCATTTCCTCCGACGCTCCGGACCCGTCTACCGACGCTCTCGCGCTGCGCAGGCCAGGCGGGGACAGCAGCTCATCGAAACCCTGGGTGGTGCAGGTACTGTCACTGCCCTGCGTCGAACCGACGAGCACATCGGCCGAATCGCCGAGACCTCCGAGCATGCCATCAGCTTCGACATGCAGGCAGTTCGACTGCGCACCAACTTCTTCGCTCAACTCAACGGCGCCGAACTGCTCGGACTGGCCGCGGTCCTGAGCGTCGGCTACTGGCTCGTGACCACGGGGTCGGTGTCCATCGGGGCCGCTACCGCCGCTGCGCTCTACTTCCACAGTCTGTTCAGCCCCATCGCGGTATTTCTCTCGAACATCGACGAATTGCAGGATGCGGGTGCCAGCCTGGCTCGCCTGATCGGTGTCACCGCGATGCCCGGGCGTCCCGCGAGCATTCCTGCCTCGGCTCGGTCCGCACCCATCGGAGTCGACGTGGAGCGGGTTTCTTACTCGTACGACAACTCCACCCCGGTGATCGATTCGATCTCGATCTCGATCGCACCGGGGGAACGAATCGCCGTCGTCGGCAGCAGTGGTGCCGGAAAGACCACACTCGCCAAACTGATTGCCGGCATCATTCCCGTCGGGGACGGGCGAATCACCGTCGACGGCACACCGATTGACGACCTGAGTGATGCCGAACTTCGGCACAAAGTCGTCCTGGTCAGCCAGGAAGTTCACGTGTTCGTCGGGACGATCGCCGACGATCTCCGGTTGTGCGCACCAGATTCGGACGATGCGAAGATCGCCGAAGCCGTCGAAACGATGAAAGCTCAATGGATCCATGAGCTTCCGGACGGGCTCGAGACCAGGGTCGGGGCCGGCGGGTACCAGTTGACGGCGGCACAGGCACAGCACATAGCCCTCGTCCGGCTGGCTCTGCTCGACCCGCCCGTCGTCATCCTCGACGAGGCGACTGCCGAAGCCGGAACCACTGCAGCCGGTCTACTCGATCAGGCAGCCGAGCTCGCAGTCACCGGCAGGACTGCCGTGGTGATCGCACACCGCCTGAGCCAAGCAGTCCGCGCCGATCGCATACTCGTCATGAGCGGTGGCCGCGTGGTCGAGAGCGGGACACATGACGAACTGATCGGCGCGGACGGTTCCTACGCTGCACTGTGGGAAGCCTGGTCGGTACGGAGCTAGAACCCCGCCAGGCTCACCTGAAAGCCGTTACAACTCAGCTGCTACGACGCCTGCGGGCGATGTCCGCCAGGACGACTCCGGCGGCAACCGAGGCGTTGAGCGACTCGACCGGACCGGCCATCGGAATCGACAGGATCGCATCGCAGTTCTCGCGGACGAGGCGCGAAAGGCCCTTGCCCTCGGAACCGACCACGATCACCACGGGACCGCTGCCGTCGAAATCGTCGAGAGTGGTGTCACCTTCGGCGTCGAGACCGACGACCTGAACACCCTTCGACGCCCAGTCCTTGAGCGTGCGAGTGAGGTTGGTTGCCCGAGCAATCGGCAGACGAGCGGCAGCACCGGCGCTGGTACGCCAAGCGACAGCACTCACGCTCGCGCTACGACGCTCCGGAATCACGACGCCGTGTCCACCGAAAGCTGCGACCGAGCGCACAACGGCACCCAGGTTGCGGGGATCGGTGATGTTGTCCAGCGCGACGAGCAGAGGGGGCTCGGCGTGCTTACGTGCCTCGGACAGAAGATCGTCCGGGTGCGCGTAGCGGTACGGCGGAACCTGCAGAGCGATGCCCTGGTGAAGACCGTTGGCGCTGAGGCGATCCAGATCCGAGCGCGGCACCTCGAGGATGGAGATACCGGCGTCGGCAGCCCGCTGAACGGATTCCTTCAACCGGTCGTCGCTCTCGGTACCGACAGCCACCCACAGCGCCGTCGCCGGAACACCCGCGCGCAGGCACTCCACCACCGGGTTGCGACCGAGCACGGTCTCGGGACCGTCGAGAACCTTGCGGCCCGGACCCGGACGGCCACCGCGGCCCTGGTTCTGCTTCTCGTCGGCCCGGGCGGCGCGCGCTGCACGCTTTGCCGCTGGGTGCTTGGTGCGTGCCTCGGCGGGAGGCGTAGCACCGCGGCCGGCGAGACCACGCTTGTGCTGGCCACCGGAACCGGCAACCTGGCCCTTCTTGGTGCCGCCCTTACGGACTGCGCCGCGCCTGCTCGAGTTTCCAGCCATTGTTACTGCCCTGCCTTAAGGGACCATTCGGGTCCGTCGGGAGTATCGGTTACTTCGATACCCGCCTTGATGAGGCGATCGCGGACCTCGTCCGCCACCGCCCAGTTCTTTTCCGTACGTGCCTGCTGCCGACGATCGAGATCGGCCCGCACCAACACGTCCAAAGCTTCCATTGCCGTCTCGGTGTCGCCACCGGACTGCGTCCAATGCTCGTCGAGTGGGTCGACGCCCAGGATCGCGAGCATGGCCCGCACCTGACCGGCAGCCACCCGAGCCGCGTCGAGATCACCGGCAGCGAGCGCGGAATTACCCTCGCTCGCCTTGCCGTGAATCTCGGCCAACGCGATCGGCACCGACAAGTCGTTGTCGAGAGCCGCCGCGAAACCTTCGGTCCAAGTACCGAGTTCGACGCCACCCGCACGCTTGTGTGTGCGCAGGACGAACGACTCGAGCCCCTGGTAGGACTTCGCGCTTTCGTCCAACGCCTCGTCCGAGTACTCGAGATTGGAACGGTAGTGCGCACTACCGAGGTAGTACCGAAGTTCTTGCGGACGAACCTTCTTGAGCACGTTCGGCACAGAGAGAACGTTGCCCAACGACTTGGACATCTTCTCGCCACTCATCGTGACCCAGCCGTTGTGCAACCAGTACTGAGCGAAATCGTCGCCGGCGCACTTGGCCTGCGCAATTTCGTTCTCGTGGTGTGGGAAGACGAGATCGCGTCCACCACAATGGATGTCGAATGCGGCCCCGAGGTAGAACTCCGCCATGGCCGAGCACTCGAGGTGCCAGCCCGGACGGCCAGGTCCCCACGGTGTCGGCCACGAGGGCTCACCGGGCTTGACGGCCTTCCAGAGGGTGAAGTCGCGAGGATCGCGCTTGCCCTCGGCCGCACTCTCGCCCTGATGAACGTCGTCGAGTTTGTGGCCGGACAGTGCGCCGTACTCGGGGTAGCTCTGCACGTCGAAGTAGACGTCGCCGCCCGCCGCGTACGCGTGGCCGTTCTCGATCAGGCGTTCCATCATCTCGACCATCTGCGTCACGTGACCGGTGGCCCGCGGCTCGATGGACGGCGGCAGCACACCCAGTTGGTCGTAGGCCCACGTGAACGACCGCTCGAACGTCGCCGCCCACTCCCACCAAGGTCGACCGGCGCCGGCGGCCTTGTTGAGAATCTTGTCGTCGATGTCCGTCACGTTGCGCACGAAGGCAACGTCGTTGCCGTGCGCCAACAGCCAGCGTCGCAGCACGTCGAAAGCGACGCCGCTACGAACGTGTCCGATGTGAGGATCGCCCTGAACTGTCGCCCCACACAGGTACACCGATGCATGTCCGGGGGCCAACGGAACAAAATCCCGAAGGGCCCGCGTACCGGTGTCGTATAGGCGCAGGGTCACGACCAGCGATCTTACCTGTCGTGTTCGGTTGTCATGACCAACGCGGTGGCCATGGCGGCGATCCCCTCGCCGCGGCCGGTCAAGCCGAGGCCGTCCGTGGTGGTCGCGGACACCGAAACTGGCGCGCCGAGAATGTCCGAGAGCACCTTCTGTGCCTCGTCGCGTCGCGGCCCGATCTTCGGTCGGTTGCCGATGACCTGCACCGCGGCGTTGCCGACGGTGAACTGGTTCTCTTCGAGCAGTCGACGAACCTCGGCAAGCATTCGAGCGCCGCTCACGCCGTCCCATTCGGGCCTGCCGGTGCCGAAAACCGAACCGAGGTCGCCAAGACCTGCGGCGGAGAGCAACGCGTCACAGAGCGCGTGGACGGCGACGTCGCCGTCCGAATGCCCCGAGCACCCGTCTGCTTCCTCGAACAGCAACCCGGCCATCCAGCAAGGTCGGCCGACCTCGATGGGATGAACATCCGTGCCGAGACCGACGCGCATCTATTTTCCGTCCTGTGAGTCCGCGCTCAACTCTGTCTCCGAGATCAGGAGCGCCCGTGCAAGGACGAGGTCGAGCGGAGTGGTGATCTTGAAGGCGAGAGCGTCGCCGGGAATCGTCTGCACCGAAACACCGAGACGCTCCACCAGAGCGGCGTCGTCGGTCGCGGCGACATCACCGGCGTCGTACGCACTGCGCAGGACGTCGGTGGAGAAGCCTTGAGGAGTTTGAACCGCACGCAACTCCGAACGCAGAGGCGTTCCGGTGACTGCGCCGAGTACGTCGACCGACTTGATCGTGTCGGTAACCGGGAGTACCGGGATGACAGCGGAGCTGCCGGCTCGGAGAGCGTCGACGACGCGCGCGATCAACGCCGGCGGCGTCAATGCCCGCGCGGCGTCGTGCACGAGTACAAAATCTGCGTCGCCGGCAGCACTGAGACCGGCTCGAACCGAATCGGTTCTTTCGGCACCACCACCGACGACGTCGACGTCCGATGCACGACCGAGGTCGGCTACGACGGATTCGACCAGTTCAGGCGGCACAATGACAACAACGCGGTCGATCGCTCCGGATTTCCGGAGTCCATCGACCGCGCGTGCAAGCATGGTGCACCCACCGAGTTCGACAAATGCCTTGGGCAATTTCTCGCCCAATCGCACTCCCCGACCTGCGGCAGGTACCAGGGCTACTACTGCCACTGTCAGCTTTGTTGTGTTGCAGTCAGGACGCGGCCGCGAGGACCTCGTCGAGAATGGTCTCTGCCTTCTCGGTGTCAGTGCCCTCGGCGAGCGCGAGCTCTCCGACGAGAATCTGACGAGCCTTGGCGAGCATGCGCTTCTCACCGGCGGAAAGCCCGCGGTCCTGCTCACGACGCCACAGGTCACGAACAACTTCCGCTACCTTGTTCACGTCACCTGAGGCAAGCTTCTCGAGATTTGCCTTGTATCGACGAGACCAGTTGGTGGGCTCCTCGGTGTGCGGTGCTCGCAGAACCTGGAAAACCTTGTCGAGGCCTTCTTGGCCGACCACGTCACGAACTCCGACGTACTCTGCGTTGTCTGCAGGAACCCGTACTGTGAGATCGCCTTGAGCGACCTTCAGAACCAGGTACTCCTTCTGCTCACCCTTGATGGTGCGGGTTTCGATAGCTTCGATCAGCGCCGCACCGTGATGGGGGTATACGACGGTGTCTCCGACCTTGAAAATCATGTGTCCCGTGCCCCTTTCGATTCCACTAGTTTAACACGTGAAAGAACCGACCACTCATCAACTGTGCAGGTCAGGGGCATCCTTGCTCGAGCGTAGGGGTTGACAGGGCTTGTTGTACGTGCATTCAACTGGTCTGGAGCACCCCTGCATAACCGACTGAAAGCCCACGCAGACAACCGTTGTGGCGACCCGACGGCCAGCCCGCGGGACCTTATCTACTACTCTGCCTAGTGGAGTGCGAACCTGACGCCGTGGAGGACAAATCGTGACTGCTATCCGTAAGCCGACTCGTCGAGTCGCTACCGCCATTGCACTGGCTGCAGGCGCAGCCATCGCGCTGTCCGCTTGCGGTTCCGGTCAGGTGAGCCAGACCGCCGTCCAGCAGGCCGCCGTGAACGGCAACAGCGCCGACCTCGGTGAGATCGCACTGCGCAACGTGCACATCGCCTACCCCTCGTCCGAGGAATACAGCATCGAGCCGGGCGGCAGCGCCGTGCTCGCGTTCACCGTCGTGAACGACAGCGCCGAGACCACGGACAAGCTCGTCAGCATCACCACCGATTACGCAGCACGCGTCATCGCAGGTGAAGAGGTAGGCGGCTTGACGATCAAGCCGCAGACGTCGCTGCAGGCCGGCCAGCTGCCCGCAGGCGAAGGTGCCGCGACCGAGGCGGAGACCCAGATCAAGAACAACGAAGAGAACGACGACGCACCCGCTGCGCTCACTCTCGTCGTTCTGCAGGACATCAAGGCAGGCGTTCGCCCCGGCTTGACCGTCCCGATCACCTTCAAGTTCGAGAAGGCCGGCTCGGTCACCGTCGACGTACCGGTCGACGCAGGCCCGCAGCTCGAGCGCAACGAGTCGGACAAGTCTCCCGACGTCGCAGAAGCCGGGCACTGAGCGCCGAATCACCAAGGCGCACACTGCGCTTCGCAGAACAACTTCAGAATCACACTAGAGGCGGGGTCCATGTCGGACCCCGCCTCTAGTCTGTCCCGGTGGCCAAAGTGAAATCGAACTACCGCTGCTCCGAATGCCAGTCGGTAGTGCCCAAGTGGGTCGGTAGATGTCCGGACTGCGATTCGTGGGGCTCGATGACCGAGGTCGCGGTAGTGGCACCCGTCGCCAGTCGCGCCGGCGCCTCACTCGCCAAAGCAGGATCGAGCGCCGTACTCCCTACGACGCCGGCCACGCCGCTGACACAGATCGACAGCACCTCGACGCAGGCCAAGCCCACCGGGATCGGCGAGTTGGACCGCGTCCTCGGCGGTGGCGTCGTACCTGGTTCGGTGGTGCTGCTCGCGGGCGAGCCCGGAGTCGGAAAATCGACGCTACTTCTCGAGGTCGTCTACCGCTGGGCGATGCGCAGCGCGGATGATCGAGCGTTGTACGTCACCGGCGAGGAGTCCGCCGGTCAGGTTCGACTTCGGGCAGATCGCACCAACTCTGTCCACGAACGGATGTATCTGGCGGCCGAATCCGATCTCGCGACCATCCTCGGCCACATCGAGCAGGTCAAGCCGACCCTGGTCATCGTCGACTCGGTGCAGACCATGCTTGCTGCCGACGTCGACGGAGTCGTCGGCGGCGTGACTCAGGTCAAGGCCGTCACCAGCGCCTTGACCTCCCTGGCCAAGGCCAGTGGAATCCCGGTGCTTCTGATCGGCCACGTCACCAAGGACGGCGCCGTCGCCGGACCGCGCTCGCTCGAGCATCTCGTAGACGTGGTTCTGCACTTCGAGGGTGACAAGCACTCCACGCTGCGCATGGTCCGCGGCGTCAAGAACAGATTCGGTGCGGCCGACGAGGTGGGATGCTTCGAGCTGAGCGAGCAGGGCATCAACGAGATCAGCGATCCGTCCGGCCTGTTCCTGCATCACCGCGAAGAAGCTGTGGAAGGCACGGCCGTCACCGTAATGATGGACGGTAAGCGACCGCTACTCGGTGAAGTTCAGGCCCTCGTCGCCGCCACGCCTCTACCGACACCTCGTCGAGCCGTCAGTGGGCTCGACACCGCCCGCGTGGCCATGGTTCTGGCCGTGTTGGAGCGCCGCGTCGGGGTGTCGATCTCGAAGGCCGACGTCTACGTGGCGACCGTCGGCGGTATGCGGATGACCGAGCCGGGTGCCGATCTGGCTCTCGCGATAGCGGTCGCTTCCGCTGTGAAAGCCAAACCTGTCCCCAAGGGGCTCGTCATCCTCGGCGAGGTCGGACTCGCCGGAGAGGTTCGACGAGTTGCCGGTGTGAACCGACGGCTGATCGAAGCTGCCAGATTGGGATTCACCAGCGCCATCGTGCCGGTCGATTCCGGCCCGAACATTCCCGGCATGCGCGTCAACGAAGTAGCGAACCTGGCCGAGGCACTCGCCTATGCCGGATTGATGGGCGGCAAACAAGCCCCGTCTCGCCCAAAGCTCACTCCGGTGAAGTGACCGGCCTGCGGCCGACTACCGCATCAGACCGACGAGGTGCCGAACGGGGAAGTCGGTTCGCCGTCCACGAACTCCTTGGTCTTGGCGAAGTGTTCCGACGTGATGGTCAGGAACAGTCCGCGGGACGTTCCCACCACCGTGTCCGGATCCGCTGTCGGACCTTCGACGATCACCGCTTCCGCGCTGGTGTAGACCTTGCGGCGCACAACGCCGTCGATGCGAGCCCGAAATTCGAGCACCGATCCCAACGGGATGGGCCGGGCGAAATCGATCTCGAGGTGCCCGGTCACCACCGGCGAGCCGAGAGCCATGCATGCCATGCCTTGCGCCTCGTCGAAAGCCGTCGACAAAATACCGCCGTGAATGACCCCCGGACCGCCCTGATACTTCTTGGCGACCTCCAGACGGCCCGTCACTTCCAACCCGTCACCAGCCCTGAAACTCATCGCCATTCCCGCAGGCTGGTCGTCGCCGCAGCCGAAGCATTTCGACCAGTGCTGAGGCAACTTCTCGCCGGCGGCCGGAAAGAATTCGACCGGCTCCGGGACAGTCAGGTCATCAGGCAGGGTCCAGGTACTACTCATGGATAGGTAATCTAAACGGGGATCAGTCCGGCGCAGGCATCGGACCCGACCGAAGTGACATCGACCTCAGCAGGGAGTTTCTCAATGATCAGTGCGATGGCGGACACACAGTCGTCGTCGGCATTGCGAGAGACCATCGCCAGGTTGGCGCCGGGTACCGCTTTGCGAGACGGGCTCGAACGAATTCTGCGCGGACGTACCGGCGCGCTGATCGTCCTCGGATACGACGAGGAGATGGAAGCGCTGTGTGACGGCGGATTCAACCTCGACGTGGAGTTCGCACCGACCCGATTGCGCGAGCTCTCGAAGATGGACGGCGCGGTAGTCCTCTCGACGGACGGCACACGCATCGTGCGCGCCAATGTCCAACTGGTTCCCGATCACAAGATTCCCACCGTCGAATCCGGCACCAGGCACCGTGCCGCCGAGCGCACGGCAATTCAAACCGGCTATCCCGTGGTCTCGGTCAGTCAGTCGATGTCGATCGTCAGTGTGTACGTCGGTGGTATCCGGCACGTCATCGACGGCTCGGCCACCATACTTTCGCGCGCCAACCAGGCCGTCGCGACGCTCGAACGATACAAAGCGCGACTCGACGAAGTGACACGGCAACTGTCGGTGGTCGAGATCGAGGATTTCGTGACTCTGCGCGACGCGTTGACCGTCGTACAGCGACTCGAAATGGTTCGCCGTGTGTCGATCGAAATCGAGCAGGATGTCCTCGAGCTCGGCACCGACGGTCGCCAGCTGGCACTGCAGCTCGAAGAACTGGTCGGCGACAACGACATTGCACGTCAACTGATCGTTCGGGATTATCTTGCCGGCCCCGAACCCATCGGCACCGCGGCGATGGACAACGTACTCGTCGCACTCGATCGTGTCACCGACGCCGACCTACTCGATCTCACGACTCTTGCGCGTGTTCTCGGTTATCCGGGCACGATCGAAGCCCTCGACACTCCGATGACTCCTCGCGGATATCGCGTACTGATGCGTGTGCCTCGATTGCAGTTCCATCAGATCCACCGGTTGGTCGGATCCTTCGGCACTCTCCAGTCGCTGCTGGCCGCTACGGCTGCCGATCTGCAGTCGGTCGAGGGCATCGGCGGGCTGTGGGCCCGTCACATCCGTGAGGGACTTTCCCGGCTCGCGGAGACGTCGATCACCGGATCGTTCAACTAGCGGGCCTGTTCGGGCTTGCCCGCTCTCACGCGATGTTGAACGGCTCCGGGGAGCTTCGCAGTGCGCCGAGCTGACCGACAACCGTGTACGCGCCTGCGCCCACCGGATTGCGCTCGGGGTTCTGCGCGGTCGCGCACTCGGGGGTCGACGTCGTGGCCGACCAGGCGACCTTGAACGCAGCTTGCTCGCCGGGAGCGAGATTGCGTACGTCGGCTGCGGGCTGGGGATAGCAGTCGACGTTGGACCACAAACGGGTCTTGCCGTCGATGCTGTAGACGAGCACCTGCTGCAGGCCGCCCGCCAGATCTCGATCACAGGGTGCCGAACCGATGTTGGTGATGACGATCGTGAAGGACGGCTCTTCACCGGGAGCGAAGGTCGCCTTGTCTGCGGTCGCCTTGACTGCCAACGACGAGTCCGCGCACTGACCAGCCGGGACCGGAGCGCCGGTGGTCGACGAGGACGATGCCGACGTCGACGATCCCGAAGCCTGCGTGCCCGAGCCACCTGATCCACCCGCAGCACCGCCACCCGAACCACCGTTACCGTCCGGCGCGTTGGAGCCGGAAGGGTTGGGGGTGAAGGAGACGTCCGTCGTCAGCGAGGAACTCGCAGCGGCCGAATTGGCCTCAGGAGTATCGCTTCCACCGCCGAAGAGGGCGGACGCCGCCCAGATGATCAACGCCAGTGCAATGACGGCGGCACCAATGGCCAGCGCCCGGCGACGCCAGTAGATCTCGGGGGGCAGTGGTCCATTCGGTTCCAACACGGACTCAACGGTAGTTGGCGCAGGGTCCACTAACCGTCAGCTGAGGCGGCGTGTCGGTACCCATTGTCTGCTACCGGGTATCACTGCCCCGGAAGATCTAACCCTCGACGGTCTCGACGCTCTCGCCGATGTCGCCGACCGCGCCCTGAACTCGCATGTGACCGTCGGACAATGTGTACGTGACGCCGACGATCGCGCACGCACCGTTGTCCACCTTGTCTGCGATGATCCGCGACCTCTGCATGATCAACGAGCCGGTCTCCACGACGTGTCGACCTTCGAGTTCGTCGACGGTGGACAAGCCTTCGTTGCGACCCATCAGGATGGACGGAGCAACGCGCTCGACCACGCTGCGAATGAAGCCGTCGGGAACCGCACCCTTGTCCAGGGCGTCGAGCGTTGCCTTCACGGCACCGCAACCGTCGTGACCGAGGACGACGATGAGCGGCACGTTGAGCACGTGAACCGCGTACTCGATCGAACCGAGCACCGAATCGTCGAGCACGTGACCTGCCGTACGCACGACGAACATGTCGCCGAGGCCCTGATCGAAGATGATCTCGGCGGCTACGCGCGAATCACCGCAACCGAACAGCACCGCGGTGGGGTGCTGCCCATCGACGAGCTTCGCGCGATCGGCGATTCCCTGGCTGGGGTGAATGGACGCGTCGTTGACAAATCGCTCGTTGCCTTCGCGAAGGGACTTCCAAGCGGAAATGGGGCTTGATCGTGGCATTCACTCATTGTGCACCCGTCGCATTTCGGACTCTCGCCGGGAAGGTTGCGTAGACGCAAACGGAAGCTCCGCGTCCACATTCACGCCTTGTGATGGCGTGCCCGAATTGGAACTTACTTCAGAGTCAGTTTCCTGATACCGTCTCCGAACGTGACCTGGAGCACTTCGACCTTCCGAGTGTGATCGAAGAAACCCGACCAGAACGATTCGGCCGGAAAGGGGGATGGCGTGAGCACTGAAGTTGGAACAACCGGGGACGCAACGCCTGCCTCCCCCGCCAAGACGAACATGTTCTCGAACCTGCTGTCCGAGATCGGACTGCTGTTCACCTTCACCGTTCGCGTATGCGTCGCCGCTTTCACAACTCTGCGACACAAGCGCCTCGCCTGGCGTGAAGCGCTCGACCAGATGTGGTTTCTCGCCCACGTCACCTCGGTCGCATCGGCACTGGTGATGATTCCCCTCGGCGTGGGCGTAGCTCTCCAGATCGGTTCGCTCGCAGACCAAATCGGCGCGGGTTCATACAGCGGTGCAGTCGTCGCGTTCCTCATCATCGGACAGGCCGGACCGCTGGTCTGCGCCCTGATCATCGCCGGCGTCGGCGGTTCCGCAATCTGCGCAGATTTGGGAGCGCGCACGATCCGCGAAGAGATCGATGCGCTCGAAGTACTGGGCCTGCCGGTGTTGGAACGCCTGGTCGTGCCGCGGATGATCGCAATTGCCGTCGTCTGCCTCCTGCTGAATTCGATAGTTCTCGTGATCGGTTTGGGCGCAAGCCTCTTCGTTCACGTCCTGATACTCGACGGCAACGCACAGAGCTTCCTGCGCAATCTCGTTCAATTCAGTCAACCGAGCGACTTCGTCGTCTCCGGTATCAAAGCCGTTGCCTTTGCTCTCATCTCGGGAATCGTGGCCTGCTACAAGGGCCTGACCGTCAAGCGCGGAGCTCAAGGCGTCGGCGACGCAGTCAACGAGACCGTCGTGCTCTCGTTTGTCCTCGTGTTCGTCGCCAACCTCGCAATTACCCAGTTCTACCCGCTGTTCGTCTCGGTGAAGGGTGCCTACTGATGCACCTGCCCATCGCAATTCGTGCCAAGCGGGCCAGTTCGCGCACCGTCGACGGTCTGAGTCGACTCGGCGATCAGTTCACGTTCCACGCGCGTGTCATCACCTCGATTCCGGCAACCCTCAAGCGATATTGGCGTGAAGTCGCCCGTCTCGTCGCCCAGGTGGCATTCGGTTCGGGCACCCTGCTCGCCGGCGGCGGCAGCGTCGTCGTGATCTTCGCGATCTCGTTCTTCGCAGGTTCCCAGATCGGACTCGAGGGCTACCGCGGACTCAACCTCGTCGGCCTCGCACCGCTGTCCGGCGTGATGTCCGCCATCGCGAATACTCGTGAGGTCGCACCACTCGTTGCCGCAATCACCTTGGCTGCCAAGGTCGGAACTGGATTCACCGCGCAGCTCGGAGCCATGCGGATCTCCGAGGAAATCGACGCACTCGAAGTCATGGCGATTCCCTCGCTGCGATACCTGGTCACCACCCGAATGATCGCGGCGCTCATCGCGGTGGTCCCGCTGTACCTGGTCGGCCTGTTTGCTTCGTACATGGCAACGGCGCTCGCGGTGATCCGGGTCAAAGGCCAGTCGGAGGGAACATACGGCTACTACTTCAGTCTTTTCCTCTCTCCCAACGACATCTGGTTGTCGTTGATCAAAGTCATGGTGTTCGCGGTCGTCGTGACCCTCGTGCACTGCTACTACGGTTATACCGCGACTGGCGGACCTGAAGGCGTCGGGCGAGCGGCCGGGCGAGCGCTGCGCACCAGCATCGTCTTCCTGGCCTTCACCGACGTCGCCATGACCATCGCGCTCTGGGGACTCAAACCTCAGGTGCCCGGGTTGACCGGATGATCGTCACGGGTGCCAGTCGAATTGCACTGGCACTGCGTGGTTTACTTGCGATAGTCCTGCTGATCGTCGCCTACGTCTTCTTGTTCAGCAGGGGCACGGACACGTTCAGTTCCACACCGCAGGTCAGTGCTGTCGTCCCTGCCAGCGCCGGTGCGCTGCGAGTCGGATCCTCGGTTCAGTACCGCGGCGTCGTCGTCGGTTCGGTCGCCGACATCGAGCCTGGCACCACCGCTTCCACCATCTCACTCGCAATCGACGAGGGTGCATTCGAGGACATACCGTCGACAAGTCAGGTGCGGCTGATGCCCCGCAACATCTTCGGCGACTTCTTCGTGGACCTGATTCAACCTGACGGTCTCTCGCGCGGTCCTGCTCTAGCGCCGGGTACCGAGTTGGCATCAGATCAGTCCGAAGTCGCGGTCCAGCTCTACCAATCGATCTCACGGATCTACTCGCTCGTTTCTTCCCTCGACCCCGCCGACATCAACGTGGCGCTCACGGCAGTCTCGGATGCGATGAGCGGCAAGGGAAACCAGATCGGTGAGTCTCTCGATTCAGTCCACCAAGCGTTGGTCGGTGCGCAGCCCGTCATCGACGGACTCGGTGACGACCTCGACGACATAGCCACGCTCGCCGACAGTCTCTCGACGAGTGCGCCCGACATGCTCGCCGCATTCGAGAACTCCATCACCACATCCAAGACCGTCGTCGAGAAATCCGACGGATTGGCGGGGCTTCTGCGAGCAGGCACCAGCACTGGATCTGCTGCCACGAGTCTGATCGGCGACAATCGCGACCGCCTGATCACCTTGGTCGACGACGCCGATTCCCTCACCGGTGCAATCACTTCGCGGCCAGACCACATCACCACCTTCTACAACGGCCTGCGCAATCTCACGATCAAACTCCCGCCCGCATTGGCGCACGGTCCCTGGCTCAGCACTGACTTGCGCCTGTCTGTCACAGATCTGTATCCGTACGGAAAGACCGACTGCCCACAATACGACGGGACCCGCGGCCCCAACTGCCCTGCCGCCGCGACCGCGTTCGGCGGAACCGTCGGCCCGGTCGGCAGCCCTGCCGAACAATCCCTGATCTCAGCTATCACCCAGGGCAGTACAGCTTTGGACACTCTCGTGGCGGGGCCGGTCTTTCGCGGCACGACGGTGGTGGGCGGATGAGCGTGAAGAAATCTCTGATCAGGTTCGGACTGTTTGCCGCGCTGTCGATTCTCGCCACCGTGGTCGTGGTGAGCACTCTGATCAACCCAGTCTCCGGGTCTAGTTCGCAGTACCGGGCCGTCTTCGTCAATGCCTCCGGCCTGGTCACCGGCAGCGATGTTCAGATCGCCGGGGTGCGAGTAGGGCGCGTCGACAGCGTCGAGTTGGTGAACAACCAAGCCGTCGTCGGCTTCGAACTCGAATCTACACAACGTATTCCGACCGACGGTCGGGCTGTGGTGAGGTATGCAGATCTGCTGGGGGCACGGACGATCTCGATCGAACCCGGACAGGGCGAACTCGTAGCCGGCAACTACCTCTCCCCCGGAGCCACAATTCCCGTGGAACAGACTCAGCCGGCGATCGACCTCACCGACATCCTCGGCGGTTTCCGTCCCCTGTTCGACGCACTTGACCCCGCAGAAGTCAACGAGCTTGCCGCACAAGTCGTCCAGGTATTCCAAGGACAAGGTTCCACCATCGAAAGCCTGCTGGAGCGCACAGTTGCCGTCACCGAGAACTTGACGTCCCGAGACGCGATCTTGGACCAACTACTGACCAACCTCGACCGGGTACTCACCGTCACGACGACGAATCGACCCAACTTCGTCGAGATGATCAACACGCTCGACACGCTGGTAGGCGGTTTGGCACAGGATCGCCAACAGATCTCGGCCGCAGTTGATTCCGCAGGTGCCCTGACTTCTTCCCTTCAGGACTTGGTGACGCGCGTGGAACCGGACTTGGCTGGCGCGCTGACTTCGATCGATCAGTCGGCCAGCGTCGTCGTCGACAATCGTGAGTCGCTGGCGACCGGTATCACCGCTTTCGATCAACTGTTCACCCAATTGGGAATCGCAATGAGCTACGGCAGTTGGGCGAACATCTACATCTGTAATTTCCGGCTCAGCGCGCTGGACCAATCGGTGACTCTCGGCGGCCCCGAGCGTTCGGCGGTGTGCCGATGAACTGGCTCACCGTCAAGAACCCGGTCCGCAACGGAATGATCTGCATTCTCGTCGGAGTCTGTGTCGTTCTGGCCGCACTCGTTGTCCCTCAATTGATCTTGAAGGTCAAGACCAACGAGTACAACGCCGTGTTTGCCAACGCCACCGGATTGACGCAGGACGATCCGGTCAACGTCGCGGGAGTCCCGAGCGGGGTGGTCACCTCGTTGGCGGTCAGCGGCAACTCTGTTGAAGTCACCTTCCGACTCGACGACGGCGTCACTCTCGGCGAAAACTCGCGCGCGGACATCAAGATCTCGACTCTGCTCGGCCGACGCTCGCTCGACATCACTCCGAACGGATCGCGCTCGTTACCCGGAGGTTCGACCATTCCCATCGAGAACACGAGTGTTCCGTTCACCCTCGACGATCTCGGACGAGGAGCACAATCCACTTCGGAAAACCTTGATCTGCAACAACTGCGAAACATGCTGACCGTGGTGTCCGACAACTCACCGGACGATCCCGAGCTCATTCGCCGCTCGCTCGAGGGAATCGACGCACTCTCCGGAGTAGTCAACGACAACGACGTTGCGCTCCGTTCCCTTCTCACCGGAGCGCAGCAGACGACCGCAACACTGATCGAGCAGAAGGACACTCTGGAAACCCTTCTGGGAAATGCGGACCTGGTGATGGCCACGATCGCCGACCGGCGAGATGTGCTGAATGCGCTTGTACAAGACCTCAATCAGTTGAGCACCACACTTGCCCAGTTCCTGGGTGACAACCAGGCATTGGTCGACTCGGTCATGGGAGACATCCACGAGGTGACGGGAGTTCTTTCCGAGAACGAACAATCACTGACCACGTTGCTCGACAACTTCGCCCCCAGCGTTCGGTACGTCACCAATGCGACCGGTAACGGCAACTGGCTCGACCTCAACTCACCCTCCACCCTCATCCCGGACAACTGGTTGTGCGTCGTCGGGCTCGTTCAGGGGTGTCGATGACCACGACCGTCAAGAAGCTCGCCGTGCTGGCAGCGATAATGATCTGCGCGATCGGTGCGGTCCTGTTCGTCACGCGTGACGAACACCAACTCACTCTCACTGCCGAATTCACCTCGACCGACGCCATCTTCACCGGCAACACGGTGACTATTCTGGGAGTTCCCAGCGGGAGGGTCGAGAGCGTCACGCCGGAAGGGTCCCGGGTACGAGTGGCGATGAGCCTGCCATCCGGAACACGCATACCGGCCGACGCTCAGGCCTGGGTCCTGTCTCCTTCGGTCATCAGCGACCGCACGATCGAACTCGGCCCCGGCTACGAGGACGGTGAGTTCCTCGCGGACGGCGCAGTGATCCCACTCGAACGAACTCACTCCCCTCTGACATGGGACCAGCTCACCGCATCGGTGAACGAACTGACGGTGGCGCTCGGCCCTGGCGCGGACGGCGGTGGGATCGGTGACCTCATCGGAGAAGGCGCCCACGCGTTGGACGGCAACGGGCAAGCATTCAACGATGCCGTTCGGTCCATCTCACAGGCTAGTTCGGTACTGGCGGGTGCAAGTCCCGACATCTCCGAACTCGTGAAGAACCTGAACACCCTCGTGCAGTTGATCGCGGACAACCAGACCAAGGTCGACTCGCTGTCGAATTCGGTGACAGTCACCGCCCGCGCGTTCAGTACCCAGCGAGATGACATCAGCGGGGCGCTCGATTCCCTGACCACGTTGCTCGGACAGGTCTCAGCGTTACTCGCCGAACACGGCGAGGCGGTCACCGCCGATCTGGGTGCGCTCGCACAGTTGGCCGGTGCAGTCGCGACCAAACAGGACCAACTGCGCGAGATCATCGAAACGGCACCAACGGGATTCGAGAACGTCGCCAACCTCGTCACCGAAGAAGGCCGAGCCAGAGCGCGATTGAACGTCGCCACCGATCTCTCACAGTTCGACACGACGCGAGAACTGTGCGAGAAGATGCCGATTCCGCTGTGCACCGGGCCTGGGATCGTCAATCCCATCGAATTTCCTTCGGCAGGCAGCTCCGACCTGGCACGCATCCTCGGTGGGGGCAACTGATGGCGTCGAACAAGTCCGTGGTGAGCGTTGTCGTGGCACTTGTCATCGCGGCGCCGTTGACCGGCTGCAGTCTCAACTTCCAGCACCTCCCCCTCGGGCGCGGTCTGCCAGGAGAGTCGTACCCGCTGAACATGGAATTCGTCGATGCGTCATTACTCCCCGTCGGCGGCGAGGTGCGGATCGGCCAGGCAGTGGTCGGCAGAGTCACGTCGATGAGCGCGGAAACATTTGCAGCCGTAGTACATACAGAAATTGAATCGGACATCGAACTGCCCGCCGGGACCCGCGCTCGGATCGAGCTGTCCACCCCGATCGGCGACGCATTTGTCAACCTCGAAGTTCCGGTCGATCCCACGGGCCCCAGGCTCGAACCAGGTTCCACCATCGCGCGATCGGAGACCGTGCGCGGACCCGATGTCGCACAACTGCTCGGCGCCGTCGGAACTCTGTTGAACGGCAGTGGGTTGGCGCAGGTCAAGAACATCGTCAGTGAGGCTGATCAGATTCTCGACGGCAGGGAAGAGACGATCCGCGATCTGCTTGCGCGCCTTGACACTTTTCTCGGAACACTTGACGACCGAAAGGAATCGATCAATTCGGCACTGAATTCACTGAACCGGCTCAGCGCTCTGATCGGTGACGAGAGCGCCACCATCGACGAAGGCTTGCGAACACTCACACCCGCATTGGGCGTGATCGCCGACCAACGACAACCGCTCCTCGATCTACTCGACGAAACCGATCGGCTCAGTACCGCAACCAATTCCGTGCTCGACCAGTCGGCCGACCAGATCTCCGAGATCACCGGACGACTGTCACCCATCCTCGACCAGTTCTCGGCAATGGGCCCGACACTGAGTGAGACCATGTCCAACCTGGACAACGCAAGAGCGCTCCTCGAGCGCGCCAGCCCAGGTGATTACGTGAACATCGACCTCGACGTCGATGTCGAGGGCACCGTGACCGGGGTGCTCAACGAGATAATTCCGGGCGCCGCACCGCCACTGCCACCTCTGCCCGCCTCCGATCGGGAACTGCCGATCACGACACCCCTGCAAGGAGGAACGCGATGAAGAACCGAACCGTCTATTTCGAGATCGTCGCCTTTCTCCTCATCGCGGTGGTCAGCACGACGTATGTGCTCCGACAAGTAGGTGCCGGAGATCCCTTCACCGGAACATTCTCGGTCACCGTCGAATTGGAGAACGCGGCCGGAATCGCTCCGGGTTCGGAAGTGGCCTATCGCGGAGTCACCGTCGGCGACGTCGAGTCGGTGGAGGTGGACTCTGCCCAGGACCTCGTCGTGATGACGTTGAGCATCGCCGCCGACCAACAGATACCCAACGATTCGCATGTGGCCATCAGCCAGGACACCGCCGTTCCGGTATTGAAAGTTCAGTTGTCCTCGCAGACCGACGGCGGCCCGTATCTGGTTGAAGGTTCGGTTGTTCCGACTGAGCGCACTTCGATCCCGGTCGCGTTGGGAACCGTGATTGCGAATTTCAACGCTGCTGCCGACACCGTCGATCCGGCAGATCTGCGTACCCTCTCGCACGAACTCGGTGAGGGATTGAACGGATTGGGTCCGGATCTGCAGGCGCTCGTCGACAACTTCGACGTGCTCGCGCGCACTGTCCAAGCCGATCAACCGCGTGTCAACACACTCGTCGAGAACTCGCGCTCACTGTTCACTGCGAACGAGGAAAATGTTGACGCTCTTCCCGAAGTTGCACTCACACTTCGCCAATTGACAGATCAGGTACGAAACTCCGATCCGCAACTGCGCACACTCCTCGATCGAAGCCCGAGTGTTCTCGACAATCAGATACTGCCTCTCATCGAACAGAGTCGTGAGCCGTTCAGTCTGCTGTTGGCCAATTCTCTCGTCTCCACTCAGATCGTCACCGCACGGATGCCCGCCGTCGATGCCTTGTTGGTGGTGGTGCCCAAAGGATTCGAGAAGTTCGGAAGTATCGTCAAAGACGGACGCGCACAGCTTGATCTGATCACAGCACTCGGCCCGGTCTGTATCTACGACACGCCCCGGCGAGCGGTACAGGACACCTCACCGACCACGCTCGACAAGAACCAACACTGCGCGGACCAGTCGGGCCGGATCCAGAATCGCGGTTCGCAGAACGTCCCCACCGGAACTGGAACGATCGACGGGGTTGCCGAATACGATCCTGCCCTCGGCACCGTTGCGGCCGGTGACGGAACGTCGATTCGTCTGGGCCTCAACGGTGGTCAGAACACCGTTCTCGGTGACAACTCGTTTGCCGCACTACTAGTACAAGGAACGCAATGACCGAGACACCCCAGTCCGAGACACCCCAACCCCAGACCCCCGAGAGTCCGACACCCACAATCGCCGAAAAGCCCAAGAGGCTTCGCAAGCAGACCTTGTTGATCGTTGCCGGCGTCCTGGTCGTGGTCGCGGCGCTCGGATGGGGCGCATTCGCGACCTGGCAGAAATCGGCCGACGAAGACGCGCGTACCAGCGCACTGGACAGCGGACGGCAATTCGCCACTGATCTTGCGACGTACAACTTCCAGAACCTCGATCAGAATCTTTCCGTGGTGCGTGACAACTCTGTCGGTGAGTTCGCCGGTCAGTACGCCCAGGTGGCAGCCAACCTGCAGAACATGATCGTGCAGTATCAGGCGACCTCGTCCGCTCAGATCATTTCAGCCGGGCTGGCGAGCAGTGATCGCGACAACGCCGAGGTGCTCGTGTTCCTCGATCAGACGATCACCAATACCAACTCCCCCGATCCGAGGATCGACCGTAACCGCATGCAACTTTCTCTGGTCCGCGAGGACGGCGAGTGGAAACTGAGTAACGTGCAGTTGTTGTGACTCGAAGGTCTGGCGTCACAGGCAGCCGTGTCGGCGACTGCCGATAAAGTAGCCCCCACAAGTCGACGTGTCCTTCGTCGACCAGGAGCACAGGTTCGAGGAGTGTGTCGGTAGCAGTGGCAGTGGCAGTGGAATCTTCGGTGCTACTGAAGTGGTACTCCGAGACGGCTCGTGACCTGCCGTGGCGACGCGAGGGCGTCAGTGCCTGGCAGATCCTGATGAGCGAGATCATGCTCCAGCAGACGCCGGTGGTGCGCGTTGCGCCCATCTGGGAAGAGTGGGTGGAGCGCTGGCCGGTACCGTCCGCGATGGCAGCGTCGAGTCAGGCAGAGGTGCTTCGCGCGTGGGGCAAACTCGGTTACCCGCGACGCGCGCTGCGGTTACACGAATGCGCGGGTGTCCTCGCCGCCGAGCACGGCGACGTGGTGCCGGAAGACGTCGACACCCTGCTCTCCCTACCGGGAATCGGTTCGTACACCGCCCGCGCCGTGGCGTGCTTCGCCTACGGACAGCGAGTGCCGGTGGTGGACACCAACGTACGACGCGTAGTTGCGCGAGCCGTCCACGGCAATGCGGAACCAGGCAATCCGTCCAACACGCGAGACCTCGCCGACGTCGCGGCGCTGCTGCCACGGACACGAGCGCGCGCCGCCACCTACAGCGCCGCTCTCATGGAACTCGGTGCACTGATCTGCACTGCGCGGACGCCGAACTGCGAGAACTGCCCTTTGCCGAACTGCGCGTGGGTCGCTTCGGGCAAACCGGCACACACCGGACCGCCCAAGAAGGTGCAGAAGTTCGCGGGCACCGATCGCCAAGTTCGTGGAAAATTGATGGCCGTTCTGCGCGAGAGCCACCGTCCGGTCGAACGCGCGCAACTCGACATCGTCTGGCCGACCGATCCTGGTCAGCGTGACCGCGCACTACATTCCCTGCTGGTCGACGGATTGGTCGAGCAGACCGATGACGGCCTGTTTGCACTGGCTGGAGAAGGTACGCCCTAGCCCACTCGCATCGGGTCGCATGCTTCTGCTGGTTCGACGGTCTGGGGTGGTGCAACTTCAGGATCCGAACGCCGAAACGCAGCGGGAACGACGGGTACCACCGGGTCGCAAGGCGGGAGCGTCAGGATCGGTAGGGCCGCTCCGGACGGTGGCCCGCTCGTCGGGTTCGCCGGCTCGGCGCCGACGTTCGGGCGATCAGTGGACACCGCTCGCGACCCGTCCGGCGACAGAGCGATCAGCAATCCCGTCAGCATGAGCAGGAGCGGCAGCACTATTGCCGCCGCCCACCGGATTCTGTTGACGGGCTGAACAGCCGCGCCGCCAGCGGACCTGACCTCACTCCCCCGACCGGCCGCTACCAGCGCAGCGCCTATCGCCAGTTGGGCGCGCTCGCCGAGATACAGGAAGCCGAGCCCCGCCGATTCGGCGGCTTCGGCGGACAACTGCCGTGACTCTTCCTTGCCGAGCATCGCGACGAGCATCTTGGGCACGGGGTCTCGTTCAGCGACGAGCAGGTCCAATGTCGCAGCAAATGTCGAGCTGTCTGTAAGCAACTCGGCGGTTGCGTAACGGTGCGCCGAGTCCACGACGCCGGCGCTCGGATCGATGGCAGCGATCACAGTCTCACCGCCGTCCGGCCAGAATGCGAGAATCGGCGAAATACCATTCAGGGCGTCGACCGTCCGCAAGTAGGCAATGCGAGCGTCCAGACCGTTGACCAACTCGATGTTCTCGAAAGTGCTGGAGGACAATGAACCCGGGACAAATTCGCGCACGTCCGCGCGCTCGCACAGCACTCCGAGGACGGTGGGGCACAGGTTCGAGCGCAGGGCCCGACCGGTGGCGACCTCGGCAGCGGAGGCGAGCGCGCGTGCCGACGCTTGCGCAGAGGGAACAGTCCCGTTCGCGCCCCACGGATGACGGAACTCGTCGATCGACCCCAGAAGGGGTGTGTCCGCATCTACGAGAGCTGTTGAAATGGAATTGTTTTCGAATACCACGCCCAGGCTTTCACGCACTGGATCCTCCATTGACTGTTTCCAACTGGTTCTGAACTGTTTCAGGTGTTGCTATCACTGTGGAGCTGTATCAGAACGTCAGGCCACCGACCGCCATTGCGCCTGGTTCCAACACCACGTCCACCGGCGCTCGGCCGTCGACCGTGACGCGATACGTCCCCGGCAGGAGTCCGACAAACGAGAAGCGACCCTCGAACGGTTTCACCGTCCGCGCTGTCGCGTGCCCGCATTGATCGACGCCGTTGATCACCACCGCCTCCGAGATGCCCGACGTCACCAGACCTGAGATCCGACCATCTGCCGAGACAGCTGTCCCCTGGTCTCTCCGACCACCAACAGAATTCCCTTGTGGATCACACACTCCCGGGGTGGTCGCCACCCGCACGGTGACATCGCCCGACCGCACGCGAGCCGCCCCTCGATCTGCGGTGACCAGTGCAGCAATCGATAGACCGTCGGCGTCTTCCCGCTTTCCCGCAGTCATCGTCGCTGTCCGGGTGAAGTACCGGTCCGCTTCCAGATTGCCTATCAGGCAATGTAACCCGAACTCGTCGACACCCGAGCCGTCTCCGCAGTAGTCAGGCACGGACGGTAGAACGAAACCTCGAGGCACCGGAAGCTGCACGACCACGTCCGAGAGCGGGTTGCCCCGGACGCCGATGTCTACGACATACGTCACCGGATCACCCTCTCGGACAATGCCGTTGGACGGTCCGGTATCGAGCCCTGGACCGTCACCGGGGTCGAAGGGCGGCGCACCGTCAATCGCCGTCAACTCGACGGTGAAGGGAGAAGCGGACTCTCCCTCGGCTGCCAATCGAACATCCGACTGCATCGGTAGCGCACCGAGCGCAGCTGCGCCGACAAGTAACACTCCTGTCACCACGACTACGCCTCGCACTCTTCGGGCGCACGCTCTCGGTCGGAGTCGGACCGTAACCGCCTTCGACCACACCACTGACAGACGAGTTCTCACGACACTCCTTCGATGGCCGACCCTCGGGGCCCGGTCGGGCACTCTCGACCAGATTTGGCGAATCCCGAGCTACGTTCAATAGAAGTCGCTCGAGGGACTCGAAAGCCAATGGTGACGGCATGATTATGTGGGTGAACTTCTCTCACCCGGGGTGAAGTCGCGGGTGAATTGCCCGGGATGACACGCTCTGGATTCGCACCAGCTACGCTCCTCCATGTAGATAGATGGATCGAGACAATCCGCCCAAATCCGCCAATTAGCGTGGGGCGTGAAAGCAGAAAGGGTCCGCGTTGATGTTCGGGAGGGACGGCCACGACTGGGCAGCTATTCCCGAAAGGCGCACTCTCACCGAGTCGATTCCTCGGCAAGCACTGTTCGCGAAACTGGATCGACGCGCCGCTCTGACCGTCGTCCGTGCACCGAACGGCCACGGGAAATCGTCGTTGATCGCATCGTGGCTGCGCGCCCATCTGGCATCCGAACGAATACTCGTCTGGGTCTCGGCCCCACAGCCCTCGTCGACACTCGAAGATTTCTGGGCCGTTGTCCTCGATCGAATCCACGCTGCCGGAATCGCACTGCCCGACGTCGACGATCTCGCCGATCCTTTCACCGCTGCCGCCAAATCCCTGAACGCCCTCAGCCGCCCCGTACTGCTCGTGCTGATCAGGCCGGATCTGATATCGGAACCAGAGTTGGACGATCAGTTGATCGATCTCCTCACCCTCTGCCACAACCTGGACCTCGTGGTCACGCTCTCGGGATTCGGCATGTTCGCCGAGCCATACCTTCTCGACACGGATCACGAGGTCATCGGCGCCGATGAGCTGTTGTTCACGACATCCGATACCGCCCAATTGCTGGAACAGGCGGGGGTGCGCACGGCTGAGGGTGATGCAGAACAAATCACATCCCTGACGGGTGGGCTGCCCGCATTGGTTCGCGCCGCAGTCGCCGCCGTCAGGGACTCACGTAACAGCAACCGTGAGCGGGAGATCAAAACGAACACCGCGCAAGCGATAGACGATTACGTGACTGATTCCGTTCTCGCCACCGCTGAGCGCCTAAAGCAACATGAGTTCCTACTCGCGACCGCCTTTGGTCGATCGATCACCGTCGGCGTCGCCACAATGCTGTTCGAGTCCCAGCGCCCTGACACTGCCGAAACCGTTCATGAGATCCGCTCGCGGCTCGTGACGCTGGAGACAGCCGGCTTGTTGTCGCGCGTCGAGGCCGAAGCCGACGAAACATGGGAATTGCCTCCCGCCATTCGACGATCGATACTCGCGCACCACACTCGCGTGGGAATCGATCCGTCGCAACGTCTTTCATTCCTCGCTCACAATCGACTCGACAACGGTCATCACGCGTCGGCGCTGGACTACGCGGTCGAGGCACAGAACTGGACCCTGGCAGTAGACATCGTCGAACAACATTGGGTGACGATGATCGTGCATAACCTGGACTCGGTTCGCTCCGCCCTCCAACGGATTCCGGCGGAAGCTGCCGACAAGCACTCGGCCGTTGAGGCCGGGCGTGCCTTGTTCACGATGCATCCGAGCAAGCGATCCACGGCAATCGACTTGCTACCCGAATCGCCGGCCGAACTGTGGGAACTCGGCGCCCAACCCAGCGCGAAGGACGCCTTGAGCATCGCCTGCGTTCAATCGATCATGCTCAGGATGGCCGGTGAATACGGGCTCTCGGCAGAGACCACCAGGCGGCTGTCTCACCTCAGCCGCAGTGCGCTGGAAAACAATCCGGAAGCGGTCAGCGCACAACTCCCCCTGATGCGACTTCAATGGGCGATCAATTTTCAATTGAGCGGCAGGTTCACCGAATCCACGATCAAGGCTCGAATGGCATACCACGGCGCCCTGTCTCACGGAGTCGACTTCATCGCTCGCAACTCTGCGGGTAGTGCCGCCCTGAATTGGGCTTTGGCAGGTGAGCCGCGGCAGGCCAGACACTGGTTCGAACTCGAACAGAAGCATCCTGACCCCGGGGGCTGGCTCGAACCTGTAGTCAAGATCGCCGGCTTGACGGCACGGGCTCTCGCCGCTCTCGACACACTCGACTTCGGTGACGCACGTATCGCACTGACCGAACTCGGCGTTCCGTCCGACACCGAGGAGCTATGGGCGTTCGTCGTCTATGCGCACAGCCAATTCGCCCTGACTCAGAGCAGTGCATCTTCCGCTCTGCCCTTGCTCCACAACGCGATTGGAGTGCATTCCAAGCAGTACACGGCCACGTCTTTCGCGCTTCCTCTGCTGCAATCCGCAGAAATCGATCTCCTGCTCGCACTCGGCGAGGGAAACAAGGCGACGGCTCTGGCCAAGGAAATCGCCGATCCTGCAGCCAACCCGTGGACGCTCGCGTCGGTGGCGCGTTTACGTCAGCGAATCGGCCAGAACGAGGCCGCTGTGGCGCTGTGCCATCAGTTCGACTGGTCTGGCGAATCCTATCCGCGGGCACAGATGGAATCGCTTCTGGTGCAAGCGGTTGCACACTCCGAGCTGGGTGAGCCACGCCTCGCCTCTCAGGAGTGGTCCAGAGCGTGCAGTATCGCGGACCAAACCGGACTTCTGCGTCCGTTCGCGACCATCGGATCGGCGGACGTCGAGAAACTCGAATCGATGGCAGTAACAAAATCGCGTGCACTCGCCGAGTTCTCGAAAAGTGCTCCTGCGGAATCATTTCCGGGATCCGTACGTATCGTGGAGCTGACCGAACGCGAACAGAAGGTCCTCTCACTCCTGGCGCTCGGCATGGGATCGGCCGCGATGGCCGACAAGCTGTACGTGTCCGTCAACACCGTCAAGACTCAACTGCGCACTCTCTACAAGAAGCTCGACGTACACAATCGAAACGAAGCGATCACGAAGGCACGTCAGCTGCGCCTGCTGTAGTCCCGTGTCGGATCTGATTCGGACTACATTCTGTAGGCATGAGCACCGATACCTGTGTCTTCTGCAAGATCGTCGCGCTGACCGAGCCGGCGATTCTCGTCCACGAGAGCGAGACGACTCTTGCATTTCTCGACGCCCGACCGGTGAGTCGCGGACACACACTGGTGGTCCCCAAGCGTCATGCAGAAAACCTCGATGCTCTCGAAAGCCACGAGGGCGCAGAGATGTTCCGCGTCGGCACGCTCATCGCCGGAGCTCTACGCCGCTGCGACATCGCCGCTGACGGAGTCAACTTTCTCGTCAACGACGGGCGTGCCGCGGGCCAAACCGTGTTCCACTCGCACCTCCACGTCGTCCCCCGCCATCGCGGCGACAAAGCGAAGTTCGCTGCCGGACTCCTGGCCAGGCGAGCCGTCGAACTGGAGCAGGTGGGCGCGTCGATCCGCAGTCAGCTCACCGTCTGAAGGAATTCCGTCACCACTTCGCGATAGCGCTGCGGTTGATCGTCGTGAACCAGGTGGCCTGCGTCGGCAATACGTACGTACCGAGTTCCCGGCCTCTCGGCCATCTCTCGCATCTGTCCCTCGGGGGTGATGGTGAACTCTCCCTCGATCAGCAAGGTCGGCACGTCGATCGCCTTCCACTGATCCCAGAAATGCCTCGTGCCCCACTCCTCCGAGATGTCGCGGAAGGTCGACACCTCGCCGTGCAGGTACCACCCGTCGTCGCGGCGGTCGAAAGAGTCGAGAAAGTACTGGCCGGCGACGGGCCCGAAGAATTCCTTCATCGCGTCCTCGGAAGCAAACGGCTGCGGCCACGCCGAGATCATCTGAGCCCAATCCGCGGCGGTGCGTCCGCGAAAATCCGGAGCCATGTCTTCGAGGACCAGTGCACAAACCTTTTCGGGATGCGATGCGGCGAAGCACCACGCGTGCAGAGCCCCCATCGAATGGCCGATCACGATCATCGGCTCCTCGATGGACGCAACGGCAGATGCCAGGTCGTCGACGAATGCCTCGGTGGTCAGCTCTGACGGCGCGGGCCGGCCGTGACCGGCGGCGTCGAACGTGTAGACGTGGCCGAACTCGCGGATCCACGGCACCTGGCGTCGCCACGTCCTCGAGCTGCCCATGAGGCCGTGCAACAACAGAATCGGTTGTCCTGTTCCACCTTCGTCATGCAACACGAGTGTCACGGTACGCGGTGAAGGTGCGCGGGTAATGTCGCTTGCATGGCAGTCGTGAAGATCAATGCAATCGAGGTCCCCGAGGGCGCCGGCCCCGAACTGGAGAAGCGCTTCGCAGCACGCGCTCATGCAGTCGAGAACTCCCCGGGCTTTCTCGGATTCCAACTCCTCCGCCCCACCGCAGGTGAGAGCCGCTACTTCGTGGTGACGCAGTGGGAGTCCGAGCAGGCGTTCGCCGATTGGCGTGACGGCCCTGCCCGCGAAGCCCATTCCGGCGAGCGTGCGAAGCCCGTCGCTTCGGGTGCGTCGTTGCTCGAGTTCGAAGTTGTTCTGGACGTCGCCGCAAAGAGCTGATCTAGAACGATTGTGCCCGCCTTGGCGGGCACAATCGACGGTCATCTCGGCTTACGCGTTGACACGGTGCGGGCAGTAGTGCAAAAGTTCGCATGTAAACGCGATGGTCCGACAGGAATCCGGTGAAAGCCCGGAGCGGTCGCGCCACTGTAATTCGAGGTGAAGTGCCTTTTTCGGCACGACTATTTCGACAGCCAGACACTTCGGCCATCGCATGGACCTAGGGGACGCGAAAATCCCAGGAGGCTTCGATGGCTCTCGCCTATTCTCCCGATACGTCGATCGATTCGACTCGTCTTGCTTTCCTCGCCGCTGCAGTAGTTCTGTTCGCGATGCTCGCTCTCTACCTGGTCGGATTCGACCAGGGCGCTATCTCTCGCACCGGCATGTACATGCATGAATTGATGCACGACGGTCGACACTTGATGGGCCTGCCGTGCCACTAGTCGACAATTTCACGAAGCTTCTCATTCGTGGTTTGTTGGCTGGTTTGATCGCAGGCATCCTTGCCGGCGGAGTTGCATTCGTGCTGGGTGAACCGCACGTCAATGCCGCCATTGCGATCGAAGAAGCCAACAGCGCCACCGGTGAGGTTGCCGGCGAAGCCGCTGGGCATTCGCACGGTGACGAAGAAGAACCACTGGTGAGCCGCGACGGGCAGCGCGCCGGGCTGTTCCTGGCCACAGCGCTGGCCGGACTGGCACTCGGGGCGATCTTCTCGGTCGTTGCCAATTACGCTCGACGACTCACCGGAATGTCCGGGCCGTTGTTGGCGATCACCATCGCCGTCGGTGGTTGGCTGGCCATCGAGGCCGTGCCCTTCTTCAAGTACCCGGCCAATCCGCCGGCCGTCGGAGATCCCGACACCATCAACCAGCGCACACTGCTGTGGCTGGCCGCCGTGATTCTCGGGCTACTGTCCGTCACCGCGGCAGCAGCGGCGGCAAAGGCAGTTTCCGGGCACGAGTTCCTCAGCGTGCGCATCGCTGCTCCGGTGGCTGCGTTCCTGGTGATCGCCACGATCGGTTACGTCTCGCTTCCCGGCATCAACGAGGTGGGCGAGGACTTCCCGGCAACTCTGCTGTGGGAGTTCCGACTTTCCTCGCTCGCTACGCAGGCGACGCTCTGGCTCGTACTCGGGTTGGCATTCGCCTTCCTCACCGAGCGCGCGACCAAGAACACCGAAGTAGCAAAGAAGTACGCCCTTCGCTGAACCTGCTGTGCGCCTTTATTAACCGCGGGCGGTTAATAAAGGCGCACAGCAGTTCTATTTCAGCTCAGATGATGCACTTCCTGCAGTCCGTACACCGGCGTCGGGATGCCCTCGTAGCGCGCCTTCAACTGCAACGCCAAGTACAGCGAGTAGTGGCGCGACTGGTGCAGATTGCCTCCGTGGAACCACAGCGCTTCCTGCTGCGTCGGCTTCCACATGTTGCGCTGCTCGCCTTCCCACGGTCCCGGATCCTTGGTGGTGTTCGACCCCAGGCCCCACACCTTGCCGACCTTGTCGGCGGTGTCCTGGCCGATCAGATCCGCCACCCAGCCGTTCATCGAGCCGTAGCCGGTCGCGTAGACCACCACGTCGGCAGGCAATTCCGTACCGTCTTCGAGGATCACGCTGTTCTCGGTCAGCTCACGAATGTTGCCGTGCGCGAGCTTGATGTCCCCGTTCGCGACCAGTTCGGCCGCGCCGACGTCGATGTAGTAACCCGAGCCGCGTCGTAGGTACTTCATGAACAGACCTGAACCGTCGTCGCCCCAGTCGTGCTCGAAGCCCGCCTTCTCGAGGCGATCGTAGAAATCCTTGTCGCGCTCACGGATTGCGTCGTACACCGGGATCTGGAACTCGTGCATGATCCGGTACGGCAGCGAACCGAACGTGAGGTCTGCCTTGTGTGTCGTCATGCCCGCGGCCAGTGCTCGCTCCGAGTACAGATCGCCCAAGCCCAAATCCATCAGCGAATCCGACTTCACGATGTGCGTCGAGCTGCGCTGCACCATCGTGACGTCGATGCCGTTCTCCCACAGTGCGCCGCAGATGTCGTGCGAGGAGTTATTGGCCCCGATCACGACGACCTTCTTGCCCACGTACTGATCCGGGCCGGGGTGCTTGCTCGAGTGGTGCTGATCGCCGAGGAACTTGTCCTGCCCGGGGAACGTCGGAACGTTGGCCTTGCCGGACATACCCGTCGCCATCACCAACTGCTTGGGACGCAACGTCAGCTTCTCGCCGTTGCGGTTGACCTCGACGGTCCATTCCTGGGTCTTCTCGTCGAACGACGCGGAGGTGCAGGTCGTGGAACTCCAGTACGGAACCTCCATGACCTTGGTGTACATCTCGAGCCAGTCGCCGATCTTGTCCTTGGGCGCGAACACCGGCCAGTTGTCGGGGAACGGCATGTATGGCAGGTGGTCGTACCAAACCGGATCGTGCAGGCACAGCGACTTGTAGCGGCCGCGCCACTGGTCGCCCGGCCGCTCGTGGCTGTCGATCACGATGGCCGGAACTCCGAGTTGGCGCATCCGGGCACCGAGGGCGATGCCTCCCTGTCCGCCGCCGACGATCACGACGTAAGGCTGTGTGGTGTAACCGAGTTCGCGATCCTCGATCTCCTTCTGCTCGGCCCACGTGATGCGGTTCGGGTCTGCTCCGTGCTTGGCGCCACGAGGCCGGCGAGTGCCCTTACCTTCTTCGTGTCCCTTCAATTCCTGCAACGACGTCAGCAGGGTCCAACCTTCATCTCCTTTCAAACGAAGGTGCCCGTGCGCGCGACCGGTTGCAGTCTCGAATTCGATCCAGGCCGACGTGACGCCGTCGGCTTCGTCGGGTGTCTCGGTGGTCCGGAATCCCGAAGGATCGGTGTCGTCGAGACGCTCGGAGAGCATGTCGGCAATCTGCTCGCGACCTTCGACGGTCTTGATGTTCCAGGTGAACGACACCAAGTCGCGCCAGAAGCTGTCGAGTGCAAATTTGCCTGCCACACGCTCGATGTCACGAGCCGCGAGGGCCGACTCGAAATCCGCCAGCCAGGCGTCGACGCGTTCCTGAGGTGTCACCGCCGTCAACTTCACCTCGGGGGTGACTGCGGAATCGATGGTTTGCGTCATCACTTCTCCTTGTTTGTGAATGTGACACACAGCACATCCCATAAGTGGCCCCGGTCACAAGCGTTGCAGTCTGTTGCAATCAGCGGGCGCGGTGCCGCCGCCCGATACCGGTTACCCGCACCGATGTGCGGGCAACCGACTCACCCCTCAGTAGGCTTGAATTTGCCGAGTCCCAGCGACTGAAATCCCACGACGTAGAACAGCGTCCACAACACGGCCCAGTCCACGAAACCCAGTGCATTGCCGTGCAATCCGTCGACAACTGCCGGCTCGTGAAGAATGTGCTCTGCCGCAAAGCGGTAATAGAACAAGAATGTGACCAACGCGAGCGCAAACGTGAGCAGCGCGCGGATCGCCAGATTGACCCCGTCCGAAAAGCCCGTGGGCTTGTTACCGAAGGCGTTGGCCCAGAAGATCATCCAGAAGGCCCAGCACACACCGAGCTGCGCCGGGAACTGATGGACCACACCACCCAACTCGGCAACGGCATCGCTTCCCACAAGTGCCTTCACCACTGGAAGCGCCACGAAGTACAAGCCGGTTCCGACGGCGAAGTTACCGATCGTGGCTGCGAGCGCCGTCTTACCCCCGCCGCCGAACAGTCGCCACGGCCAGTTGTCGAGCGTCTGGCCAGTCAGGATCACGACCACCACGACGCAGTAGAACCATCCGAGTGCGGTGTCGACGGTCATCAACGGATCCGTGGCGGACAGCGACACGGACGGCAGACCGAACACGAAGTACAGCGCCAGCGTCGGGACGGCGACAAACGCGATCTCACACAAACCCACCAACGGCTGCTTCATCCCTAGGGAAGTCCACGGCCAATGCTGCCAGTTCAGGACCACCATCACCCAGGTCCCGAAGCCGAAGAGCACGAACAGCGCACCCGCGAAATATCCGAGGCCGCCCTCACGATCGGCCGCGAAATCCGGGTACAAACTCCCCAAGCCGTTTGCCAGGAGCCACGTCACCACGACGGCGAAGACCGCGGTCGCGACCATGATCGCCAAGCCTTTCGCCGGCTGTGGGAGTCGATCGAAGCCGGCGAACTCGCAATTGAAGCCGATGAACACAACAAAAAGGATTGCCCAGAAAAGCGCCGCGTTGAACGGCAGAGGATAGAAACTCCAGGGACTGGTGGTCGGATCGGCCAGAAGGTACCAACTCGCCACGGCCAGCACGAGAACGATCACGAGGTTCGCGATCCCGAACCCGATCCAGCGGCGTGACGGTTGTCGGCTCGGCGTGGCCGGTTCCGTGGGTGTGTCGACTGTAGCGGTCATGTGCCCTCTCCCAGATTGTCTCGCAAGATGATTCGCGAAGTGGTGGCGCAACTATGGAACCGTCGCGCGGGGTACCGGGAGGGTTGCCGAGGGTTGCAACCACTGTCCGATTTTCCGGAATTGCAACACGGTGCAACCCTTCCGCATTGTGGTCGCCGTCACATACAAATCACTCACCGGTTCACAACCGACTGGTTCACTGCTTACGAGGAGATCTGCATGAGCATCACGGGCAAGGTAGTACTGGTCACCGGCGCCGGCCAAGGAATCGGACGCGGAATCGCTCTCCGCCTCGCCCACGACGGCGCCGACATCGCGTTGGTCGACCTCGACCAGACCAAGCTGGATGCGGTTGCCGACGAGATCAGACAGATCGGTCGTCGTGCGACGACGTTTATCGCCGATGTCAGCGATCGCGCGCAGGTTCACGCCGCAGTCGAACACGCGCACAGTGAGTTGAGCGGATTCGACGTCATCGTCAACAACGCGGGAATCGCTCTCGTCGGCCCGATCTCCGATGCGACGCCGGAAGAGGTCTCCAAGATCTGGAGCGTCAACGTCGACGGTGTCCTGTGGGGAATTCAAGCCGCAGCGGCAAAGTTCCAGGCGCTCGGTCAGCGCGGAAAGATCATCAACGCGTCGTCCATCGCCGGTCATGACGGGTTCGCCATGTTAGGTGTTTACAGCGCAACAAAATTCGCGGTCAGGGCCCTCACTCAGGCTGCGGCCAAGGAATACGCGTCCGACGGAATCACCGTCAACGCGTACTGCCCCGGCGTCGTGGGCACCGACATGTGGGTGACGATCGACAAGAGGTTCGCCGAGTTGACCGGTGCGCCAGAGGGCGCCACCTACGAGAAGTTCGTCGGCGGAATTGCGCTGGGTCGAGCTGAAACCCCCGACGACGTAGCCGGTTTCGTCTCTTACCTCGCTGGGCCCGATTCCGACTACATGACCGGGCAGGCCGGTCTCATCGACGGCGGTCTCGTCTACCGCTGACCGAGGTGTCTTCACTGAAAGCGGCGTCTTCGCTGAAAGCGGTGTCTTCACTGAAAAAGCGGTTGCCAGAGCCTGCGATGCCGCCCGGCGAGGATCCTCGCGACTACGCGAGGACCCTCGCCGCGGTGTACGACGCGACGATGGCCGGAGACCGCGCACCGGCCCGCCCAAGGGACGTGGTGCGCCAATCGTGGCAGCGCCTGCGCGAACTCGGTATCGATCCCGAGCACAGCCGGGTCGAACCGTCGATGGACGTCGCCGAACTCGATCTCCGTCGTCGTGAGTCCGGACTGTACGACGTACTCGACGACGTGACACGCGGACTCGAATCGGTCACCGCGAGCGGTGAGAACATCATGGTCGTCGCAGACCTTCGCGGAACTGTACTGTGGCGCAGCGGTTCCCATCGCGTACTGGACCAAGCTGCGCGTCTGGGATTTGTCGAAGGGGCGAACTGGGCGGAGGACAGCGTCGGCACCAATGCCATCGGAACGGCATTGGTGTCACGACAGGCGGTTCAGATCTTCTCGGCGGAGCACTATGCGCGCAGCCATCATCCGTGGACGTGTGCGGGGGCGCCCATCCGCGATCCGCGGGACGACCGTGTCATCGGCGTCGTCGACATCAGTGGTCCTGCCAAGACCGTCCATCCCACGACGCTCGCTCTGGTCGACGCCGTCGCACGCCTCGCTCAATCACACCTGCGCGAAAAGCATCGGGACAATCTCGATCAACTACGTTCTGTTGCAGGGCCGATGCTTGCACGCAGCGGATCACCCGCATTGGTGATCGACACCCACGGATGGGTAGCAGCGGTCGACGCGTTACCTCATCGCTCGCGCGTGCTGCTCCCCGCAGCTTTGGCTCCCGGCAGGACATGGTTCCCGGCCCTGGGCCTGTGCGAACTGGATCCGCTTCCCGGCGGGTGGCTGGTTAGGCCGATCACCACCGGCGAGAGAATCAGCGCGCCCACGGTGCATATCGATCTGCGCGATTCCGAGAACATGTCGGTGACCGTCACGTCGGGTTTCGGCGAATGGGCATACGCCCCCACCCAACGACATGCGGAGATTCTGTTCCTCCTCGGATCCGAGAGACGGGGACTGACTGCATCTCGGTTGGCGCAAGATCTGTTCGGCGACCCCGCCCGCACGGTGACCGCGCGGGCCGAGATGTCGCGTCTGCGAAAGAACCTCGCCGGAGTTGTTGCAGCGCAGCCGTACCGGTTCGTCGATGCAGCGCACGTGACGTTGTCCTGCCCCGTGAACGGCGCACATCTGTTGCCGTTTTCGAACGCCCCGGCGGTGCGTGCCGCTCGCCTTTCTCAGGCCGGTTCGGAGGCCTGAGTAAGCAACTGCAGAAACACCTCTTCGGGCTGAGCGCCCGACACGGCAACCGCACGGTTGGCGACAAAGAACGGAACGCCGCTGACCTGCAGTTGGCGGGCCATGGACAGATCTTCGCGGACAGCCTCCGCTGCGGCATCGGAATCGAGTTGCTCGCGCACGACATCGGCGTCGAGGCCGACGCTCACGGCCAACTCGACCAGCACCTCACGGTCGTCGATCACCAAGCCGTCGCTGAAGTGCGCTTTGAACAGCGCTTCGAGGAGTTCGTTCTGCCGCTCACCCGCGAGATGCAGCAACCTGTGCGCATCAAACGTATTGGCGGCGATCACGGTTTCGAAGTCCAAGGTCAACCCGACCTCGGCGGCCGTCGCGCTGACGTGGGCGAACATCTGACGTACCTGATCAGGCGCCATCCCCTTCATTTCGACCAAGGCGTCGAGTTCGGTTCGGCCCTCTCCCACCGGCGTCTCCGGCGCGAGCTGGTACGAGCGCCAGATGACGTTGACGCGGTCCTTGTTCTCGAAACGATCCAGCGCCGAGAGGAACCTGGTCTTTCCGATGTAGCACCACGGACAAGCGACGTCCGACCACACTTCGATGGTCACGTCTTGGTCAATCACGATTTGATCAGTCACCGAAGGTGCAACAACGAACAGGGTAGGGATTAGTCCCGAGTCACGTCACAAGGCCACACCGGAACGCGATCAACGATGCACTCACGCGGTTGGGCACACCCAGCTTGGCGAACAGCGAAGAGATATGCGTCTTGACGGTGGTCTCACCGAGGTACAACCGCTCCGCGATGACGCTGTTGGCCGCGCCTGTCGCCAGGATTGTCAGCACTTCGCGCTCGCGCTCGGTGAGCGAAGCGAGCGGAGTCTGATCGGGCGCTTGCCGCCGCGGCGACGAGGCCACGATGGCGCGCAGAGAATCGCAACTGAACAACGAGTGGTCCGACGCCACTACCCGCACTGCCTGCTGGAACGCCTGCGGAGCTGCGTCCTTGCTCAGGAAACTGTGCGCGCCCGCCTCGACTGCCTGCACAACCATGTCGTCGACGTCGAAGGCGGTCATGGCAATGACCTTCGGCGGATTACTCATGGTCATCAATTCACGCGTGGCCTCCAAGCCACCGACCCGTGCCATCTTCAGATCCATCAGCACCACGTGGGGACGAAAACGAGTGACCTTGGCTGCGACCTGATCGCCGTCCTCGGCCTCGGCAACCACCACGATGTCCGGCGCTGCTTCCAGGATGTCCTTCATCCCGCGCCGAACCCACGCGTCGTTGTCGACGATCAAAACTGTGATGCGCGAGTCAGCGTCCATAGTGCGCTCAGATTACCCAGAGCCCCCGACAGTTAGAGGGTGGGAGGGCTACGACGACCAGGGCACCCAGCAACTGACGAGGAAATCGTCCCCCAACGCGCCTGCCTCCACCTTGCCGCCGATCTCTCGCGCCTGTTCGGCCAACCCGCGTAGGCCGGATCGAGAACCGATCGACGTCATGGGTGCAAGCTCGCTCAGCTTGTTGCGTGCGAGGATGCGGATTCCGTCGTGCGGCGACCCGGTCACGGAAATGACGAGCATCTGGTCGCTCGCGTACTTCTGGACGTTGGTCAACGATTCCTGAACGACGCGATAACAGACATGCCCCGCCAACATTCCGACATCACCCGGGAGCAACTCGGATTCGAGACGGCAGTGGATGCCTGCCGCGCGTGCACTGTTGACCAGGTTACCGATCGCGTCGATCCCCTGGTGCCCACCGTGTTCGCGGCGATCACCGCTTCCCCTGAGCACTCCGACGATTCCCTTCAATTCGTCCAAAGCCTCGTGGGCGGTGGTTCTGATCATCGCTGCGGTGTTGACGACCTTCTCGGGATTGTCTGCCGCGCTGACCTGCAACCCGCCGGCGAACAACGAGATCCGGCTCAAACTGGCCGCGATCGTGTCGTGCATGTCGCGAGCGATCCGCGTTCGTTCCTCGGTGCGAATCATCTCGTCGCGCATCACGTCGGTTTTCTCGGTGGCCAGATCCCGTACGTGCTCTGCCTCGACGAGTTCGGTTCTGGTCCGAATCAGGAGCGAGAGCGCCACGACAATGCCGACCATGACGGCAGCGACGAGCCACGGGATCCAGATGGCGACGTCGTATTGAACAACCACCGAACCGTCTTTGGGTTTCGCGGTGCCCATCGTGAGAACGGAGTACTCACGATTTCGAAAAGCGTCGTAGGTCAACGAAATTCCGCACACGACGAAGACAGCTGCCGCGGATGCTGCAAGCCGAGGCCCACGCGCGATCCGAGCAACGGCGAACAACGCGATGAGCGCCGCCGTCGCATCGGTGGGGAAGAACAGCGGGCCGACCAGCGTGATCGCCAGAACCACCCAGGGATGTTGATGGCGCCAGACAAGCGATATCCCACCGGCCACGCCCAGGACGAACCCGATCCCGACCAATGCCGGTGGCATATTTCCCGACGCGCCTGCGATGCCCACCGTCATGAAGGAACAGAAAAGGCTGAATGCGACGGCGGCGGTAGTCCATACGCGTCGTCGCACAACGGTTCCTTTGGTGGTGATCACCGAGCAAGCGTATCCACCGCCACCGACGCCTCGAATCAGCCGAACGGGTGGACGAACCGTCAAGCTCCGACCGAAAGGATGAGGCTCCCCGATCTTTCGACCGAAGCGGTGAGCGGTCCCCACATCGTTGACTTGTGCCATACCAACTCTCGAAAGGCGCACATCATGCGATCACTCCGTACTCCCCTCGCCCTCCTCGCCGTCGGCGCAGCCCTGTTCGCAACCATCGCCTCGGGCGAGACCGACGAAGCGAAGAAGGTCGACGACAACGGTTCTTCCGCCGCACCCGCGGCTGCCTTCGGCATCGGTGACGTCGTCGAACTGGGCGACTGGCGCGTCCAGGTACACGGCGTTGTCGATCCCTATGTCTCGACCAATCAGTTCATCACCGCGGATCCCGGAAACCGCTACGTCGTGGTCGACACCGAGGTCACCAACAACAGCGACAAGCCGTCGACCGTGTCATCGATGATGTGCTTCGAACTGCAGGACTCGACCAACAAGTCGTACAACATCACGTTCACCGACAGCAGCACGTCGAGTGTCGACGGAGAGCTTGCGCCGGGTGCAGCCAAGCGAGGCGAACTGGCGTACGAGGTCCCCGAAGCCGCCACCGGTCTTCGCCTTCAGTTCAAGTGCGACCTGTTCTCGTCCGGCTCGGCAACCATCAACCTGTCGTGAACCGCCCGGGCGATCTGCTGCTGAGTCCGTGGGCGCTGGTCTCGGTGTCCGTCATCTTGGTCAACGACCACGTACTCAAAGGGGCATTCGGGAACACGATGACGGGCAAGCTGTCCGACGTCGCCGGCGTGTTCCTGTTTCCCTTGCTTCTGCTCTCGGTTCTCGAGGTGCTCAGACGAAAGCTGGCGGGGCGAGCAGCGATCGCCTGGTCCATCGCGGTCACGGGCATCGGCTTCGCCGCGGTGAAGACGGTCTCGCCGATCGGCGACGCGTACGAGTGGGTGATCGGGTTTTTCCGCTGGACCGCAGGAGGATTCCGCGGCGAGCTCTTGCCGATCGTGGTCTTTCGTGATCCCTCGGATCTTTGGGTGCTCCCGATATTGTTCGCAAGCTACCTGGTCGTCACACACAACCGCACTCGGGCGCCGCAGGGGCGCCCGAGCACGAGGTGATCAGTCCAGTGCCGCATCCAACGTGATGTCGACGCCGGTCAGTGCCTTGCTGATCGGGCACGTTTCCTTGGCCGCCTGGGCAACCTTGGCAAAACCGTCGGCGTCGAGGCCGTCGACCTCGGCGCGAACGGTGAGCTTGATTCCGGTGAGCTTGAAGCCGACCGTGTCGGGGCCCAGCGACACGTCTGCGGTGATGTCGAGGCTCTGCGGGGTTCCGCCGGCCTCGGCGATCAGTGCCGACAACTGCATCGCGTAGCAGGACGAATGTGCCGCGGCGATCAGTTCTTCGGGGCTGGTGGTTCCGCCGGCTTCCTCAGCTGCGCGCTTGGGGAACGACACATCGAAGGTCGCGACACCCGAGCTGGTGAGTTCGACCTGTCCCGACCCGGCTTCGAGGGTGCCGTTCCAGGCGGTGCGTGCGGTACGAGTTGGCATTGCTGTCCCTACTTCCGTCTTCACATGATTCGGTGAACGCCTTGCGATCACGAACCTACCCGCGATACGTGAAGTCACACCTACTGTTTCGGACTGCGCTACCCCAGGAGAGTCGCGGTCAACAATTTCTCGACGCGTGCTTGCGCGGAGTTCTCCGAGGAAAAGTGCACGATCCTGCCGATGTCGAAGACCAGACCGAGCGCCGCGTGGACGAGGAACCGCGCTTGGACGATCGTCAACTCCGGCCGCGCCTCGACGCACAAGTGCGCCCACTCCTCCACGTTGAGCCGCTGAATGTTCCGCAACTCGGTCCGCGACCGGTCCGGCAAGCTGCCGATCTCGGCGAAATAGACTGCCAACAGTTCGCTTCTGCCGAACGACACCTCGACGTACATCTTGGCCAATGTCTCTACGGCCGCGAGTGGTGTCTCCGACTCCGCCAACGCCGAACCCAACGTCATCGTCAGGCGATCGGACGCCCGATAGAAAGCCGCGGCGAGTAGATCGGCTTTGCTCGCGAAGTGCCGGTACACGCTCGACGCGTTGATACCCGCTGCGGCGCCGATCTCCTCGATACTCACGTCGTGATAGCCGCGCTGATCGAACAGCAATACGGCTTCCTGAAGCAGCACTTCACGTTTCGATGTCCGCGCAAGACCGGGTTTGCGTTCGGGCGCCGCTTTCTTCCCGCTGTCCTTCGCACCAACGGGCAACTCGACGCCGATGACCGACCAACAAGCTGCGAGAATCAACGATTCGATCTGCTTGGCGGACAACGCCGATCGATGACCGGTGATACTGGCGATCACGCTGAGCACAGCCGGTGCGATCAGCTCGACATCGGCCGGGTCCAGTTCCGGGCGCACTGCGGCCAACGGCCCGACAATCCGAAGATTGAGCGTGCGCATTCCCGCCCGCAATTGCTCACGATCCTCGTCGACCAGGTACCGGCCCTCCCAACGGTAGAGCCCTCCCCTACGCCGATTCTCGATCGTCGCGCGGATGACCCCCACCATGGTGGAGTTCAACTGCTCGCGTGGATCGTCGTTTCCGTGTACCGCGGGATCGCTGGCATCCAGCAACGCCTGGGTCAGGTTGTTCACCGTGTAGACGAACAGCGCGTACTTCGTGGGGAAATGGCGGTAAAGGGCCGGCCCGGAGATTCCGACCTTCGCGGCGATCTCGTCGATGCCGACCGCGTGGTAGCCACGTTCACTGAATGCCTCCGCAGCAGCGGCCGCGATTTGCGCCTTCCGATTCTTCGGACGCGTTCGTGGTGCAGAGCCACTGCCGCTCACGGAAACGCGTGTCTGTCCGGGCACCTGACCCTCCACTTCCGTTGCTTTCTTCCACTGCCTTCGTCCGCTGCACCGCACTTCTACGGGCGCGAGTCCGAACGGACCATGTTAACCGTCGCGAAGGTCGCAATTCGCGCCCGGTACGGCTTCACCCGAAACCCTACAACGCGGCTGTCACTGCGGACGGATTCCGGAGAAAGAGTCTTGACACCCGCTCTCACACCGGTGTTATGTTAGTGATGATTCGCACAAACTTGCACGCAGTCCGCTGGCGGGCTCGTTCCATGCAGCGCAGGATTTTTCCTCGCCTGCAATAGGGTTCGATGCCGATTGACCGATCGTAAGAAAGTAGTTGTGAGCAGATGATTCGCACTCGCTTCACCGAGATGTTCGGCGTAGACCATCCGATCGTGCAGGGCGGCATGATGTGGGTAGGACGCGCAGAACTTGTTGCGGCCACGGCAAATTCCGGCGCCCTGGGGTTCCTGACCGGCCTTACCCAACCCACTCCGGAAGATCTCGTCAAGGAAATTGCTCGGACCCGCGATCTCACCGACAAGCCTTTCGGCGTCAATCTCACGATTCTGCCGTCGATCACGCCGCCGCCGTACGCCGAATATCGCCAGGCGATCATCGAATCCGGGATCAAGATCGTCGAGACGGCCGGTTCCAATCCGATCGATCATCTTCCGCATTTCAAGGACGCGGGTGTGAAGGTGATCCACAAGTGCACTGCAGTTCGTCACGCGGTCAAAGCCGAGAGACTGGGCGTCGACGCCGTCAGCATCGACGGCTTCGAATGCGCCGGACACCCAGGTGAAGACGACATACCAGGGCTGATTCTGATTCCGGCGGCCACGCAGCAACTCACGATTCCGGTGATCGCGTCGGGCGGAATCGCAGATTCCCGCGGTCTCGTCGCGGCGCTTGCGCTCGGAGCAGACGGCGTCAACATGGGAACTCGATTCATGTGCACCGTGGAATCTCCTGTAGCGCAATCAGTTAAAGAACAGATAGTCGCCAACACCGAGCGTGACACCAAGCTGATTTTCCGAACCCTGCACAACACCGCACGCGTAGCAGCGAATGCGATCAGCGCCGAAGTCGTCGACATCGAGGCGCGCGGCGACGCGCAGTTCAGCGACATCCAGCATCTGGTCGCCGGGGCACGCGGGCGCAAGGTCTTCGAAGACGGCGATCTCGATGCAGGCATCTGGTCCGCCGGGCAAAGCCAAGGGTTGATCAACGACATCCCGACCGTCGCCGACATGATCGACCGCATGGTCGCGGAGGCCGAACACCTCATCACCTCACGGCTTTCCGGATTCGTCACCGCTGTGAGCGCGGCATGACCGCCACCGCCGAGACGGGCTTCCGCTCCGAAATCACCGACGGTGTACTGCGATTGACCTTCGACCGCCCGAAGCGGATGAACGCGATCGATCTACCCACGATGACTGCTTTCGCAGCCGCCGTGAGAGAGGGAGGCGCAGACCCGAGAGTTCGTACCATCGTGATCACCGGATCCGGTCGAGCGTTCTGCACCGGAGCCGATCTTGCGGCAGCGGCCCTCAACCCCGCAGACCCGAAAGTTGTCATGGATGCCGCGACTTCTCTGATTCGCGCCATCACCAGCGCCCCGGTCCCGGTGATCGCCGCGGTCAACGGCCCGGCAGCCGGCGTCGGAGTGTCCATCGCCCTGGCCGCGGACCTGACGTACGCAGCATCGAGCGCCTATTTCCTCCTCTCGTTCGTCAACATCGGCCTGATGCCCGACGGCGGCGCCAGTGCGCTGGTGCCGGCAGCGATCGGACGTGCCAGAGCGGCCGAGATGGCGTTGCTGGGCGAGCGGGTTTCCGCCGAGGACGCAGAGCGTTTCGGGCTCGTGTCCCGCACCGTCGCAGACGACGCGTTCGACGCACTCGTCGACTCGGTCGTCGATCGCACGTCGAAGGCTCCCCGACGCGCACTCGAACTCACCAAGCGCGCACTCAATGCGGCGACGCTGGACCGCCTCGATGCCGCGTTGGAGATCGAAAATACCGGTCAGGCAGAACTTCTCACCGGCGACGACTTCAAAGAAGGCGCGATGGCGATGCTGCAGAAGCGCGCACCGCACTTCAAGTAGTCGTTGCGAATTTTCGTTAACAAAACCACTGTGAGAATCGACGGCTCACTGTAGCCTGAGTCACACAATCACCCACGCATGAGAGGAACCCATCGATGGCCTCCACCGATGCAGTCTCCGAGGCGCAGCGTTCACGCCGCACCAACTGGAACAATCAGATCGCCAGGCATGCGCAGATGATTCCCGATCGCACCGCGCTGCGATTTTTGGGCGATTCCATCACCTGGAGCACCCTCGACGCGCGCGTCGAGAAGCTGGCAGACGCTCTAGCCCGACGCGGCGTCAGCTTCGGCGACCGCGTGCTCATCCTGATGCTCAATCGCCCCGAATACCTCGAGATCGTGCTCGCGACCAACGCACTGGGCGCGATAGCTGTTCCGGTGAACTTCCGTCTCACGCCACCCGAGGTCGCTTACCTGGTCAACGACTCCGGCTCCAAAGTCATTGTCGCCGAAGGACCATTGGCTCCACTGGCCGGAGCGGCGCGTGCCGTGTCAGAGGGTATCGACATCTCCATCACCGTAGGCGCCCCCGCCGAGGGTGACAGCCTGAACTACGAGGACCTGATCAGCGAGGCGGGCGAGCCGCACGCGTTCGTCGACATCCCGGACGACACTCCTGCACTCATCATGTACACCTCGGGAACCACCGGTCGCCCCAAGGGTTCGGTGCTCTCCCACTCCAACCTGTCTTCGCAAGCATTGACCTGTATCAGGGCCTTCCACCTGTTCAATGCCGATTCCATCGGCTTCTGCGCGTCGCCCATGTTCCACATCGCTGCCCTCGGTTCCATCGCGCCGAGCCTGCAACTCGGCACGACCACGGTGATCCATCCGGTCGGCGCATTCGACCCTGGTCAACTACTCGACATTCTCGAAGCCGAGAAGGTCACCAGCTTGTTCCTCGTGCCCGTGCAATGGCAGGCCGTGTGCGCAGTGCAGAAGGCGCAACCTCGAGCACTGTCGCTGAAGAACATCTCGTGGGGCGCCGCACCATCGTCCGATACCATCCTGCGGGCAATGGCCGAAACCTTCCCGGACGCATTCAATGTCGCAGTCTTCGGTCAGACCGAGATGTCGCCCATCACTTGCGTTCTCGACGGTGAGGATGCGATTCGCAAGCTCGGATCTGTCGGTCGGGTCATCCCGACCATTTCGGCCAGGGTCGTCGACGAGAACATGGACGACGTGGCGCCCGGTGAAATCGGTGAAATCGTCTACCGCGGGCCCACGATGATGAGCGAGTACTGGAACAACCCCACCGCCACCGCTGACGCCTTCCACGGTGGATGGTTCCACTCCGGCGATCTCGTTCGAGTCGACGACGAAGGCTTTGTCTACGTCGTCGATCGCAAGAAGGACATGATCATCTCCGGCGGAGAGAACATCTACTGCGCCGAGGTGGAAAACGTTCTCTACGAACACGAATTGATCGTCGAAGCGGCCGTCGTCGGTCGCCCCGACGCCAAGTGGGGTGAGGTGCCGGTAGCGATCGTCGCGATGGCGCCAGGTTCAGCCCTGGACCTGACCATCGAGGAACTGAGCAGCTTCCTCAATGATCGTCTCGCGCGTTACAAGCACCCGAAGGACATCGTCGTCGTGGAAGCTCTGCCGCGCAATGCAAGCGGCAAGGTCGTCAAGGGCGAACTGCGAGAGAAGGTCCGAGCGGTCGACGCAGTTTCCTGACTCCACACGCAAACGGGCGGCACCTCCAGCGGGGTGCCGCCCGTTAACCTGTGCCTTTCAAGCACTCTGCGAATGCAACTTCCGATGCAGTTCTCGCACCAGCGGAACCAACTCCGGCACCGGACCTTCGACCGGGACGTTCGGCGCAACCTCGTTGACGGACAGAGACTTCACCGGCGCCGGGGCCGCACCCCACTCCGCGAGCCAGTCGCCGAGTTGAGCCGAAGAGCAGATGTAGACGATACGTCCGAGGCCCACCCATGCGTGCGCAGCCGAACACATCGCGCAGTGCTCTCCCGAGGTGAATACCGTTGCCGTCGAACGCTCTTCCGGCGTCAGATACTGAGCCGCCCACCGAGCCAGCTCGAACTCGGGGTGGCGAGTGTTGTCGCCGCCCGCGATCCTGTTTCGATCTTCCGCCAGAAATGTTCCGTCGGCCGCTGCCAGGACGGAACCGAAAGGTTCGTCGCCGGCATCCAATGCTTCCGTTGCCAATTCGACGCAACGACGCAGGTGACCCAGTTCGATGTCGTTCATGTGTACGCCCTCTCCCGTGATACACGAAACGGGCGGCACCGGTGAGGTGCCGCCCGTTCGTTAATTACTCTGCTGTACTACTCTGCTGCGCTTTCGCTTTCGCCGGCCTTGGTCAGCTCGATCGGCGGTGCGTCCGGCACGTCGATCGGCTTCTTGGTAGGCGTGAACGTGAACTTCGCGTCCTCGCCCGAGCCTTCGCCGTCCCAGTTCTCGACGTCGACGAGCACGATGTGGCCGGGTCCGATCTCTCCGAAGAGGATCTTCTCGGACATCTGGTCTTCGATCTCGCGCTGGATGGTGCGACGCAGCGGTCGTGCACCCAGTACCGGATCGAATCCGCGCTTGGCCAGAAGCGACTTGGCCTTGTCGGTGACCTCCATGGCCATGTCCTTGTTCTTGAGTGCCGCCTCGACGCGAGCGAGCATCAGGTCGACCATCTGAACGATCTGCTCGTTCGTGAGCTGATGGAAGACGACGATGTCGTCGATACGGTTCAAGAACTCGGGACGGAAGTGCTTCTTCAGCTCGTCGTGCACCTTGAGCTTCATGCGCTCGTAGTTCGACTCCGTGCCCGTTCCCGAGCTGAAGCCCAGGCCGACTGCCTTGGAGATGTCCGACGTACCGAGGTTGGACGTGAAGATCAGCACCGTGTTCTTGAAGTCGACGGTACGTCCCTGACCGTCGGTGAGACGGCCGTCCTCGAGCACCTGCAGGAGGGTGTTGTAGATCTCCTGGTGTGCCTTCTCGATCTCGTCGAACAGCACAACGCTGAACGGCTTGCGGCGCACCTTCTCGGTGAGCTGGCCACCCTCTTCGTATCCGACGTACCCGGGAGGGGCACCGAACAGACGCGAAGCGGTGAAGCGGTCGTGGAACTCGCCCATGTCGATCTGGATCAGAGCGTCGTCGTCGCCGAACAGGAAGTTGGCGAGCGACTTCGCGAGCTCCGTCTTACCGACACCGGACGGGCCGGCGAAGATGAACGAGCCCGAGGGACGCTTGGGATCCTTCAGACCTGCACGCGTACGACGGATCGCCTTCGAGACGGACTTGACTGCCTCTTCCTGGCCGATGATCCGCTTGTGCAGTTCCTCTTCCATGCGGAGCAGACGAGTGGTCTCCTCCTCGGTGAGCTTGAAGACGGGGATACCGGTCCAGTTGCCCAGAACCTCGGCGATCTGCTCGTCGTCGACCTCGGCGATGACGTCCAGGTCGCCCGCACGCCACTGCTTCTCACGCTCAGCGCGCTGAGCAACGAGGGTCTTCTCCTTGTCACGCAGGTTCGCAGCCTTCTCGAAGTCCTGCGCGTCGATCGCGGACTCCTTCTCGCGACGCGCGTCGGCGATGCGATCGTCGAATTCGCGCAGGTCCGGCGGTGCAGTCATCCGACGGATGCGCATTCGCGCGCCCGCCTCGTCGATGAGGTCGATCGCCTTGTCCGGCAAGAAGCGGTCGTTGATGTAGCGGTCGGCCAGCGTCGCCGCTGCCACGAGAGCACCGTCCGTGATGGAGACACGGTGGTGAGCCTCGTAGCGGTCACGAAGACCCTTGAGGATCTCGATGGTGTGCTCGACGGTCGGCTCGCCCACCTGAACGGGCTGGAAACGACGCTCGAGAGCGGCATCCTTCTCGATGTACTTGCGGTACTCGTCGAGAGTGGTAGCACCGATGGTCTGCAGCTCACCGCGGGCAAGCTTGGGCTTGAGGATGGAGGCCGCGTCGATAGCGCCCTCGGCCGCGCCCGCACCAACGAGGGTGTGCAGCTCGTCGATGAACAGGATGATGTCTCCGCGGGTGTTGATCTCCTTGAGAACCTTCTTCAGGCGCTCTTCGAAGTCACCGCGGTAACGGCTGCCGGCCACGAGCGACCCGAGGTCGAGCGTGTACAGCTGCTTGTCCTTGAGGGTCTCGGGGACCTCACCGTTGACGATTGCCTGAGCCAGGCCCTCGACCACAGCGGTCTTACCGACACCGGGTTCACCGATGAGAACCGGGTTATTCTTGGTACGACGCGAGAGAACCTGCATGACGCGCTCGATTTCCTTCGAGCGGCCGATGACCGGGTCCAGCTTGCCTTCGAGGGCAGCTTGCGTCAGGTTGCGACCGAACTGGTCGAGCACGAGCGAGGTGGACGGCGTGCCGGCCTCTCCGCGGGTGCCACCGGTTTCGGTGGGCTCCTTGCCCTGGTAGCCCGACAGCAGCTGGATGACCTGCTGGCGGACGCGGTTGAGATCGGCACCGAGCTTGACCAGAACCTGGGCTGCTACGCCCTCACCCTCACGGATGAGACCGAGCAGAATGTGCTCCGTACCGATGTAGTTGTGTCCGAGCTGCAGCGCTTCGCGCAGACTCAGCTCGAGGACTTTCTTGGCGCGCGGTGTGAAGGGGATGTGACCGGACGGAGCCTGCTGGCCCTGGCCGATGATCTCCTCGACCTGGCTGCGGACTCCCTCGAGGGAGATACCCAACGACTCCAACGACTTGGCTGCAACACCTTCGCCCTCGTGAATGAGGCCGAGAAGGATGTGCTCCGTGCCGATGTAGTTGTGGTTGAGCATCCTGGCTTCTTCTTGAGCCAGGACAACAACGCGCCGCGCGCGATCGGTGAACCTCTCGAACATCGCTCTCCCTCACACTCTCCGGCGGGCAGGTTCGAGACCGGATGTCTCGTCCCTGGTCGCCGCGTTTCGCTCCGGCACTACAGACTGATCGCCTCGCCGGTCAGCGGACTGACGTCCACGAATCGACAAAGGTTGCACGACCCCACTTATTACTCTAGAGGGCGCGAAGTCCACCTGCTGCTCCTCCACCCGATTGGCGGCGGAAGCCGGACTGCTTACCGTTCACAACGTCGCAGCTGAGGGAATCGTTTCCCGGTTCCTGTACGCCTGAAGCGAACAGCGATTTTCGACGCCTGATCAGCCGAATATCGGGAGTACCCGAGTGCACGGCACCTCACGCGGATTCGACGGATCAAGCGCGTTGAGCGTCAGAGTCGCCGTTCGCTGCGACGCCACCAGCGCGATGTGATCCGACAGGTCCTGCTCGCAACCGTCCTGAACAACTATGTTCGACGCGTTCGACGCTGCCAGTATTCCGCTGCTGTACGGAACGACTACCTGATCGAACCGAGTCACGATGTTGGTGTACTCGACGTCATCGGAGTAGACGCCCGCGTCGCGCAGTTCGGTCACGAAGGTGGCGTTGTCGAAATCCGGTCCCCCGACGCCTTCCGGCGGCCCGACCTCCGAGCCGTCCCACAACGGAGCGATGGAGACGATCTTGGAAACCTTCGCGTCGCCGCCGAGGAACTTGGCGTAGTACGCACTGACCGTCGTCCCCTGAGAGTGTCCGATCAGGTCGACCTTCGAGGCACCCGTCGCAGTGAGAACGTCATCGACGAAGTCCGACAGCTGCCCTGCGCTGTCTCCGAGTGGTGCGAGACCGCCGGCTGCGGAAATCGGCCACGGCTGGTCCGTTCGATTCCCGAAGGTGAGCGCGAAAACGCAGTACCCGTCGTTGGCCAGTACGGGTGCGAGTACGCCCCAATTGGTCTGACGGTTGGCCGCCGTCCCGTGCACCAGGACGACTGGATCAGGATGAGCAGCGGAAGGCGTGCACGAGAAGTCGTTGGTGCCAGGGGCCGATCCGCCCGGGTTGGTCGCTTCGAGGGCGATTCCACTGAAGAAACCGGACGGAACGGGAAGAGGTTCGTTCGCCGACGCAAGAGGTGTGGCGGTCGCGGCCACGGCCCCCGCCAGAGCGAGCGCACCCACGCATGTTCGAATCCCCACCGAGGGCCTCCACATATTGATCAACCCACGACGGGCAATACCGAGTTGCACGGTACCGGCCGCTGATGCGCGGGATCGAGTGCATTGAGAGCAAAAGTCGCCGCGCGCAGCGATGCCGCGATGGCGAGATGATCGGAGATGTCTTGCTCACAACCGTCCTGGACGACGATGTTGGTTGCGTTCGGCCCGGGCTCCAGCCCATTTGTATACGGCAGCACCAGTTCGTCGTAGCGCGTCGTGATGTTCGTGTAGTGAACGCCCGGCGCGTAAACGCCTCCCGCACGGAGATTTTCGATGAACTCCGAACCGGCTCCCATGTTCAGGCACGCCTTGCAGATCGGGAATCCTGCCTGTGCCGCCTCGGATACCCCGAGTTCGCGAAGGCTGCGGCCGATACTTGCCTGCTCGTTTCCGAGGGTTCCCTTCCACAGCGATGCCACCGAGACGATGTTGTCCACTTTGTCGGCACCGCCGAGGAACTTCGCGTAGTACCCGTTGATGATCGTGCCTTGCGAATGCCCGACGAGATCCACCGACGTTGCGCCCGTAGCGCCCAGAACTTGATCGACGAAATCCGACAATTGTGCTGCGCTGGAGGGAATTTCCTGCATTCCACCGATGGCCGACAACGGCCACGGCTGCTCGGGGAAGTTGCCGTACGTCAGCGCGAAGACGCAGTAGCCCTCGTTGGCGAGCAACGGCGCATAGGTGGCCCAGTTGGTCTGCCTGTTTCCACCCGTTCCGTGAACGAGCACAACCGGATTGGGATGTTCGGCAGTCGGTTTACACAAAAAGTCATTGGATCCAGGAGCTGAACCGCCAGGATTTCCCAACTCCTGAGGAACACCGGCAAGGAAGGCATTGGGCACGGGCAACGGGGCCTGAGCCGAAGCCACGGAGGTGAACCCGACAAGCATCAGAGCGGCAAGAACCACGCCCCCGAACAACCTGATTCTGTGCACGACCGACTCCTCTACGAGAGATGCGAACCGTGCAGACGCTAACAAACTAGAACGCGTTATCAATCCGTTTCGGCAAAATGCGCCCGAATCCATTCGCGATCCATTTCAGACGGCCTTTTCGTAGGCTCGGCGCACCTCGGTGGAAATACGACCGCGGGCCGAAATCTCGAAGCCCGCACCCTTGGCCCATTCGCGGATGGCGGCACTCTGATCGCGGTCCGCAACGGGACGGGATTTGGTCACCGCTCCGTTGACTGATTTGGCGGAATTCGACTTTCTCGCATGAGGAATCCACTTTTTCAGTGCATCGCGCAGTTCCGCGGCGTGGGCGGCGGTCAGATCGATTTCGTAAGCAACTCCGTCGACGGAAAACTCCACAGTTTCGTCCGCGGGCGATTTTTTGTCCAGATCGTCAACCATCGTGACAACAACCTTTTTCACCACGACCATTCCTCCCCAGATCCTTCGATAAGCAGCGACAATAGCACCTGGACAAACGTCCTGTCTTGGCTCGTCCGGATGATTGGGACTGATCTCCGCCGGGTATGCCAGTCGACTTGTCTTGCGACAAAGACAGACGGGGGAATCATGACAGACGACGGCTCGAGAAAAGACTACCGAGCGCAATCTTCGCCTCCAAGAACTGCACTCTCGCCAGCATCGCTTACAGCGGACCCACGAATTTCACCATCTCCGGACGCCCTGCGATCCGGTACACCGCAACCGTCACAAATATCCCGGCGGACAACGAATGCGATCCGCCCTCAGCACAATTCGATGTCGTCACCACACCCGGATACTCCACAGCCGAGGTCATGGTCTTCCTTGTCCAGTCGGATCAGGGACTACCTGACGCACTCAACCAGGGCACGATCGACCAAATCATCGCAACAATTCGAAAGTCCGAAACTCAGGCGACCGCGCATGGATGAATCCTTTGCCGCAGGCGAATGTCGTTGGGAACAAATCGAATCCCAACTACGAGCGCTCCCCGCTGAGCTGATCGAGCTGAAGAATTCACCCAGATTCATCTGGTTTTCGGCACCGCCGATAGCCGACGACGACGCCGACTGTGAACCGTATCGAATACCTTGGGAGTGCCCCAACTGAAAAAAGTTCGGCCGCAACATGTGCGGCCGAACCTTGATCGAAGTAAAGCTAGCGAGCGGACGGACGAACGATCGGGAAGAGGATCGTCTCGCGAATACCGAGACCCGTCAAAGCCATCAGCAGTCGATCGATTCCCATGCCGGTGCCGGTGGTCGGCGGCATGCCCTGTTCCATCGCGGCGAGGAACTCCTCGTCCAGCACCATCGCTTCGTCGTCGCCTGCCGACGCGAGGCGCGCCTGATCGACAAAGCGCTCACGCTGGATGACCGGGTCGACAAGTTCGGAGTAACCGGTCGCCAACTCGAATCCGCGGATGTACAGGTCCCACTTCTCGGTGACACCCTTCTTGCTTCGGTGATCACGGGTCAGGGGCGACGTCTCGACCGGGAAGTCACGGACGAACGTCGGCACGTACAGCTGATCGCCGCACTGGTGCTCCCACAACTCCTCGACAAGCTTGCCGTGGCCGTAACCCTTGTCCTTGGGAACCTCGAGGCCGACCTTCTCCGCCAAAGCGAGAAGCTCGTCGACCGTCGTATCCGGCGTGACCTCGGTGCCGATGGCAGCCGACAGCGACGGGTACATCTCGAGAACCTGCCACTCGCCACTGACGTCGTACTCGGAACCGTCGGCGAGGGTGAGGACCTGCGTGCCGAATGCTTCCTGCGCAACTTCCTGGACGAGCTCACGAATCATCTTCGCGGAATCGTCGTACGTGCCGTAGGCCTCGTACGTCTCGAGCATCGCGAACTCGGGCGAGTGAGTGGAGTCGACGCCCTCGTTGCGGAAGTTGCGGTTGATCTCGAAGACCTTCTCGATACCGCCGACGACGCAACGCTTGAGGAACAGTTCCGGCGCGATACGCAGGTACAGGTCGATGTCGAGGGCGTTGGAGTGCGTGACGAACGGGCGAGCTGCCGCGCCGCCGTGCAGCGTCTGCAGCATCGGCGTCTCGACCTCGAGGAAGCCGCGGCTCTCGAGCGCATTGCGCAGCGCACGGACAACAGCGACGCGCTTGCGGGCGTTGTCGCGAGCCTCGGGGCGAACGATCAGATCCGCGTAGCGCTGACGCACCCGGGACTCTTCGCTCATCTCCTTGTGAGCAACCGGCAGGGGGCGCAGCGACTTGGATGCGATCTGCCAGGCGTCGGCCATCACGCTGAGCTCGCCGCGACGGGAGCTGATGACCTCACCGTGGATGAAGACGAAGTCGCCGAGGTCGACGTCGGACTTCCAGGCAGCCAGTGCCTCTTCGCCGACGCCGGCGAGGCTGATCATGGCCTGCAGCTGGGTACCGTCGCCTTCCTGCAGAGTCGCGAAGCACAACTTGCCGGTGTTGCGCATGAAGATGACGCGGCCGACGACGCCGACCAGCACGCCAGTCGCCGTGTCCGGCTCGAGTTCCGGGTACTCCGCGCGGATCTGCGCGAGCGTGTGGGTGCGATCGACCGAAACCGGGTACGCCTCCTGCCCCTGCGCGAGGATCCGCTCACGCTTCTCGCGCCGGATACGGAGCTGCTCGGGGGTGTCGTCGACTGGCTGGGCTTCTACATCACTCACGGGGTACAAGACTACTGGGCCGTGTCCACCGCGTTTGTTGCTGGTAGCACCGCGGCGACCGCGAGCACGATTCCCGACAGGAGGTACAGCGCAACCCTGACGTGATTCCACACCGTCCAACCCGCCTCGTACGACGCCCATGCGGCTGCATCGGTAGCGCTGACCGAGGCAAAAGCGTCGTTGCGGGGGACGTGGTAGATCGCTGTCACCGCGAAGGACGCGAGCACCCCGACACAACCGACAACGGCAAGGACCCAGCCGTCCGGTCTGGAGATCGCTGCCCAGATTCCGGCGGCGATCGCGGTGAGCGCCGATCCGACGAGTGGCAGCATCAAGGCGCTCCGCGGTGCTTCGACGTTGATCGCCTGCATCGACGTGATCGCGGCGTGTGCATCGACCGACCGCAGAGCGGGCATTACGAAGGACGAGAACGCGAACAACGCACCACCGGCAACGAGCGCGCCGAGCGCAGTCACGCCGACGAGCAACTCCAAGAAGATCTCGGATTTCTTCACGACCAGACCCCCGTTCGAGCAGCCTCGGCGGCAAAAGTGGTGAAATCTCGAGCGGGTCGTTCCAGGACCTCTTCGACGACGCCGGTCACACTTTGATTTCGTCCGTCGAGAACCTCGGCAAACAAGTAAGTGAGCAACTCCACGACATCACTCGGGACGCCAACTTCTGCCATGCCGTCGGAAAACTGTTGCAGTCCAATTCTTTCAAATGACACCGCACGCCCCGACGCCGCCGAAATCGCCTCAACGGCCTCCGCGAAGGTGAGCAACTCCGGACCCGTCACCTCGAGAACTCGGCCGAGGAGGTCGGTTCGAGTCAATGTGGCCACCGCCACGTCAGCGAGATCGTCGACGTCGATGAACGGCTCCCCCACCTCACCGACCGGAAGTTCCAGGTGGCCTTCCCGAATCGGATCGAGTAGATACCCCTCACTGAAGTTCTGGGCAAACCAGCTGGCCCGCACCACAGCCCATTCCAGACCGGTGTCGGCCAGAACCTGCTCGGCTTTCTGCGCCGCCGGTTCACCGCGCCCGGACAGGAGCACCATGCGACGAACCCCTTCGCGGTACGCAAGCTCCGCGAGTTCCTCGATGTGGGTGCTCGATTCCGGCACTGCGAGGTCCGGCGCATAGGTCACGTATGCCGCTTCGACACCGGACATCGCGGGCTGCCACGTCGTCTGATCGTTCCAGTCGAAACGCGTCCCGGATGTTCTCGACGCGATTCGGGTACGGATTCCCACCGCCGTCAGCCTCTGCGCAACGCGCGCACCGGTCTTACCGGTACCACCGATCACTACTGCCGATTGAATGTCGCTTGTTGTCGTCATGTACTCATTCGACCGCGGAGCGTCAATACGATCCATAGTCGAAGGTCGCAAAAACATACGTCAGCGTCTACCGTCGAAACATGGATGCATTGTCGATGATGCTGGCCGGGTCGCGGGCGGAGGGCGCTTTTCTGCTGCGCTCGCTGCTCGATCCACCGTGGTCATTACGTATCGAGGACCACGCACCGATCACCGTGCTGGTTCTGGTTCGCGGAAGCGCAGTCGTCGTCTCCGACACCGGACAGACAGAAGATCTCGAGGCCGGCGACATCGCACTCCTGCGCGGCCCCGACCCCTATACGGTCGCCGATCACCCGGACACCCCGGTCCACGTACTCATCGACGAGGCACAAAACTGCGCCGCAGTCGACGGATCACCACTCGAGGACATGTCGGTTCTCGGCGTTCGCACCTGGGGCAACTCGACCAGTGGCCAGACCGTCATGCTCACGGGCACATACCGTTTGGACTCCTATGTCAGCCGTCAGATCCTCGACAGCCTGACACCCGTCGCGGTAGTGCGACGCAGCCTGGAAACCACGCCGATGACAAAGCTTCTGGAACAACAAATCGCCGCGGACGGGCCGGGACAGGAAGTGTTGTTGGACAGGCTCCTGGACCTGGTCCTGATCTCGGCGGTCCGTACGTGGTTCGCCGAAAACCCGAATCGATCACCGCGATGGATCAAGGCCTACGAGGATCCCGTCATCGGGCATGCCTTGCGGCTCATACACAATCGGCCGGAACACCCCTGGACGGTCGCGAGCCTGGCCCAGGAGTCCGGCAGCTCACGAGCGGCCTTCGCGCGCCGGTTCACCGGTCTCATGGGGATCGGACCCGTCGGCTATCTGACCGAGTGGCGCTTGTCGGTGGCGGCGGATCTACTCGCAGACCCGGCACGAACGGTGTCCTCGATCGCGCGAGAAGTGGGCTACTCGAGCCCCTTTGCGCTCACGACGGCCTTCACCCGTCATCACGGAATGAGCCCGAAGATTTACCGCCAGACCCGCTGTGCGCCTTTATTAACCGCCCGCGGTTAATAAAGGCGCACAGCAAATACCTCAATGAGCCGAAACCGCCGCCAACTCGCGGGAGCAATGACGAACTCCGCTGAGCGCACCGAGCAGGCCGGCGGCCTTGATCGCCTGGTACCCGCCCACGAGATCGGTGGCCTTGTGCAGACCCAACTGCTGCAACGACGCTGCGGCCAGGCTCGAGGTGTACCCCTCGGAGCAGACGATCACCCACTCGACGTCGTGGTCGGTGGCCAACGCGAGGTGCGCGCTGCTGGTGGGGTCGAGGCGCCATTCGAGCACGTTCCGCTCGATCGCGAGTGCACCGGGAAGAGTTCCCTCGATGGCGCGCTGCGCCTGCGGGCGAATGTCGACGAAGATCGCGCCGCGGTGGAAGGCTTCGGTGAGCTGGAAGACGTACATACGATCGATCTGTGCGCGAGCGTCGTCGAGCATTTGGTCGATGGTCATTTGGTGCCCCCCTCGGGCAGGTCGGTCAGCTCGGTACGGGTGCGGCGAAGTGTCCGGTGATCCGTCACTTCGTAGAAGGACATTGCCGTCAGCGGCGGCGAGTAGGCATGAATGCTCAGAGTCGGTGCATCAGAGCTGATTTCGATCGGAGCACCGGGAGCATCCGTCGAACGCACGACATCGTGAACCCATCCGAGCGGGAACGAAGCCTGATCGCCGGCGTCGAGCTGGCGTTCCACCAGGGCGTCACCGGCCCAACGGAATTCGGTGAGCGAACCACTGAGGACGGTCAAGGCGCCGAACGAGCCTGCGTGGTCGTGCAATTCGGTGTTGCGTTCGGGCACCCAACTGATGAGCCACACATCGACGTCGTCGTCCGCATGCAAGCGGGTGGACCAACGGTCGAGCGTCGGGAAGGTGTCGGGGATGAGGTGATCGAAACGGCCGTCGAGCACGCCGTTTGCTCCCTCGTCGGTCAGCCGCAGCAGATCGGCCGGGCGAAGGCGGGTGGGCAACGACGCACCACTCGGGCGGCGTCCGGACGCCCCACGATTAGCGCTACGACCTGCGGAAACAGCACGGTCAGCAGTAAGAGTCGGGGCCAAAACAGAGAGATCTGCAGAATATGTGGATAGCACGAGCTAGCTCCAAGGAATGTGAATTGGTCAAGGCAGCGGTCAGCCTCGACAACACTCCTGAGCACCCATGCAGCGATTCACGAGCACCATTGTGGCATAACTTTTGCAATCGCGAAACCGCTGGAACGAAACCATCGATCAGGCGACGGGTCGTCGACCGGATCCACGACGCGCCTGATTGCGCTCGAAGACCAACCTCAGCCCCTCGAGGGTGAGGTCCCGTTCGAGGTGATCGATGGTGTCGGACTCGGGAATGATCAGCGGTGCGCTGTCCCCGGTCGCGATCACGGAGACGTCGTCACCACCGAACTCCGGTAGTTCGTCGCGGACGCGGTTGACCAATCCGTCGACGAGGCCCGCAAAGCCGAATACCGCACCGGACTGCATGCATTCGACGGTATTCTTGCCGACAACCGAACGCGGGCGCACCAATTCGACCTTGCGCAGCGCAGCGGACTGCGACGCCAAGGCATCGGTCGAGATCTCGAGTCCGGGCGCGATGCAGCCGCCCAGAAACTCACCCTTGGCAGAAACGACGTCGACACAGGTCGACGTACCGAAGTCCACGACAATGCACGGCCCCTCGTAAAGATGGTGAGCGGCAAGGCTGTTGACGATCCGGTCGGCTCCCACCTCTTTGGGGTTGTCCACCAGCAGTGGCACTCCGGTGCGAATACCCGGTTCGACCACCACATGGGGAACGTGACCCCAGTACCGCTCGAGCATCACACGGATTTCACGCAAGACGGACGGCACTGTCGACAGCGCCGCAACGCCGGTGATCTGATCGACATGAGAACCCAACAGCCCACGGAAGGTCAACGCCAACTCGTCGGCAGTCATCCGAGGATCGGTTCGCATTCGCCAGTCCTGCAGCAGCTTCGAATACTCACCAGTCCCGGAGAACAGACCGAGAACGATGTTGGTGTTCCGGACGTCGACCGTGAGCAGCATGGATTACACCAGGCTGGATTCGCGCGAGGCCTCGAGCGTCGACAGCATGCGTGGGGTGATCAGACCCGAACCCTCCGGCGCGTGAGCCGGGTCGGAACCGAGTTCGATCTGCTTGTTGTCGGCATCGACGAAGACGACGCGCGGGGAGTACTCCTTGACTTCCTGCTCGTTCATCACGCCGTAGGCGATGAGGATGACCAGGTCGCCTGGCTTGACCAGATGCGCTGCCGCACCGTTGATTCCGATGACACCGGTTCCGCGCTCGCCGGCAATGACGTACGTCTCGAGACGCGCACCGTTGTCGATGTCGACGATGCACACCTGTTCGCCTTCGAGGAGGTCTGCGGCGTCCATCAGATCCTGGTCGACGGTGACGGAGCCGACGTAATGCAGGTCGGCGTGAGTCACGGTGGCGCGGTGGATCTTCGACTTCATCATCGTGCGAAACATATCCAGGTCCTTACTCGTGAAAAGTGCTCAGTGAGACAGCAGGTCGTCGATGGCGTCGGCGGATGGGTCGGTGTCACGCTCGAGGAAGCCGGTTCCCACCGCGACACCGACGTTGTCGATCAAACGGGTGGTTCCGAGCTTGGCGGCCACCAACAGTCGGCCGTCACCTCGCTCGGGCGCGGGGCCCAGATCGACGCCCCGAACCTCGAGGTAGTCGACCTCGATTTCCGGAACAGCTGCCAGAACAGCGCGTGCGGTTTCCAGGATTGCTTCCGCTCCCCCAGCCGCCGCGTGTGCACCGGCGATCAGAGCGGCGGACAGCGCGACCGCTGCCGCGCGCTGGTTCTCGTCGAGGTAGCGATTGCGAGAGGACAACGCGAGACCGTCGAACTCGCGAACCGTCGGAACTCCGATGATCTGTACATCGAAGTTGAGATCCCACACCATCTGACGGATGAGCGTCAGCTGCTGGTAGTCCTTCTCACCGAAGTACGCGTGATTGGGTACCGCGATCTGCAGCAACTTCGCCACTACCGTCAGCATTCCCGCGAAGTGAGTGGGGCGCGCTCCGCCTTCGAGTTCGCTACCCAACGGGCCCGGCACGACGGTGGTGCGCTGGCCCCGCGGGTACATCGTCTTGGCGTTCGGCGCGAACACCAATTCGACGCCCTCGGCGCGCAACAGGTCGAGATCCGCATCGAGAGTGCGCGGGTACGCGTCCAGATCTTCGCCGGCACCGAACTGGAGCGGGTTCACGAAGATGGAAACGATCACGACGGCGCCGGTGACCTTGGCCTGACGAACCAGTTCGATGTGGCCGGCATGCAGCGCACCCATCGTCGGAACGAGCGCCACCTGACGCCCGACACCTCGCAGTGCCCGCGAGACGCGCCGAAGCTTGTCCGGATCGTGGTGCACCGTCAGTTCGCCGCGCTTGTATCCGCCCTGCAGATCACTCACGACGGTCACCTCCCGTTTCAGTCAAGATGTCGAACAATTCGGTGGGGGCACCCACCCGCTGGGCCGATCGCAAGGACATCGCCCGATAGCCGGCAGCGAGCTCCGGATCCAGGTCTGTCAGTACGCGCAAATGTGTGTCGACGGCAGCAGCGTCGCCGCGTGCCACCGGGCCGGTCAACGCCGAGGGACCGCGTCGTAGCGCGTTGTCCAAGGCCGCCGACAGCAGCGGCTGCAGGACTCGCTCGGCCACTCCACCCGGATCGCCGTCGACCAACTGCTGACCGAGCAGCTCGTCACCTTGCAACGACGCTCGCAGTGCCTCGACGGCGTCGACCACGAGCGTGACCAGGTGATTACTGCCGTGAGCCAGTGCGGCGTGGTAGAGCGCGCGGTTCTCCTCGCGCACTCGGACGGGCTCGCCGCCGATCTCGAGGACCAGTGACTGCGCGATCGCGTAACCGATGTCGTCGGCAGCGGTGATTCCGAAGCATGCCGACGACAGCCGTGCGGTGTCCTCGTCGTGACCGGTGAACGTCATCGCCGGATGGATAGCCAGGGGTAGTGCGCCCAGTTCGGTGAGTGGAGTCAGGATCGCGATCCCGTTGGCACCGGACGTATGGGCGACGAGCGTGCCCGGCTTGACGGCATGGGTGGCCGCCAGACCTCGAACAAGATCCGCAAGCTGATCGTCAGGAACGGCGAGAATCAGCAACTCGGAACGAGCTGCGACGTCGGCAGCCGGAAGAATTTCGGTATCGGGAAGCCGCTTCACCGCGCGGGCAACCGAGGCGCTGGAAACGGCGGAGCAAGCGCTGACAACATGACCGGCTCGCTCCAATGCGGCACCGACAGCTGTTCCGACCCGGCCTGCGGAGACAATTCCTACCGTCAATCGCGCAGGTGCAGGTCCATTAGTGATCCCGAAGGAAGTCACCGGATTCCTCTCGTTCGTTCCAGTCCCGCTCGGCGGGTACCAGACGTTCTGCGTCCGAGGATATCCTTCGCCCGAACCGTCATGCCATGGCCGGGCGAGTGATCTGCGACTCAGTCCTCTCGGCGACGGCGTCGACCGGAGCCTTCCGACGGGTTGTTCGAACTCAGATTCGCCATGATTTCGGCGACGGTCAATCCGTTGGAATGAGCACCACTGGCGGCATCTTCCGGAGCAGCACGGCGACGACGTCGCGGCTCCGCGTCAGGCTCCGCAGCGGATTCGGGTTCAGCTTCCGCGACAGCTTCGGGAACAACCGCGGGAACAACCTCGGGCACCTCTTCGACGACAGCGTCTTCGATGACGGCATCTTCGATGTTCGGGGCCTGGGCGGGAGCCTTGACTTCAGGCTCGACCGGCGCGACCGGCTCCGAATCCTTCTTCACCGGAACGTCTTTCACCGTTCGTGTCGGCGAGGAACTCACCGGAGAACTCGGTGCTTGGTTCCCGCTCTGGGGCTTCTGCGTCTCTTGTGGCTTCTGCGTCTCTCGAGACTTCTGGGTCGGGATGACGCGCGGCGCCACGAAGCTGCTGTCACGCCACGACGTCTCCGCGAACACGACGGTTGTCTCAGCAGTCACCGGATCGTCGTTGGGCGAAGCCAAGCCGCCGACGTTCGGTGCCGGTTGGCTGGGCCCGCTCTGGCCGGCGCCGGGAACGTACAACCCCGACGGTGCCGGCTGGTACGCGCCGTACGAACTACCGCCAAGTTCCGGCACTCGCGTCGAATCGGTCTTGAGCGCGGTCTGTTCGGGCAGCAGCCCACCTTCGAACAGTGCTTCGAGGTTTCGGCGCAGCGCCACCAATTCGGCGCGCAACCCGGCCAGCTCCTCCGCGTCCGCGGTCACCTCACGTCGCACGCGACCTTCGACGCTCAGTTCGTACTCGCGTCGAGCAGAAATTTCACGTTCGAGCTGCAGTTCGTACACGGTCTGCAGATCGGCAACCTTGGCTTTGTCCAGTGCCGACTCACGCCGATACTTGGTCATGGCGATAGCGCCGAGGGTGGCTGCCCACAGAGCGACGACCAGACCCACCCGAAGAAGCTGAACGCTGTTGCTGAAAATCAGAAACAGCGAAGCAATGACAGCAAGTGCCAGAAGAGCAGCAATGATCATCTGGCTCGCGCTGCGCTTGCTTCGGCGCGCAGACTTCGATCGACCAGAATTTGTCATGGTTGCCAGGGTACTTGCCGAGACCGGGGTCGCCACGTACCTCGGTGGGTGATTTGCCGACCAGGCTGTCAGTGCGCAGGCTCGTCAGGTGTATCTTCCGGCGTCTTGCAACAATGTTCGAGCCACAGAGCTGCCGCTACCAGCGCAATTGCGGCGCCCAACCCCACCCACGCGCCCGGCGTGTCGGAGGCTGCAGCCTGCAGAACCGAGCGCTGTGGGATGAGATACACCAGCACTCCGACCCAGACACCGACGGTAGCTGAACCGACCAAAGCGGATGCTTTGGCCAATGCCAGCGCTCGGGCGGCGGTGATCGGATGAAGCTGTCTGAGCCCGTCGCCGACCTGCCGGTTCTTGACGCGTGAACGAATGACAAAAGCGAAGACGGCCTCGGCAACGGCGACGAAGTAGAGCGACGCTCCCGCATAAACGGGGATGGGCGGCATCGAACCGTAGAACACGCGAATCAGAATCCAGGTGGCCACGGCCGCCACTGCGGCGAGTACCGCGAGTTCACTGATCCGGGTCGGCTTCAAACCCTTGTCTTTTTCGGTCACCGCGCAAGCACCATATCGGTAGTGCGGACACCTTCGCGCTCAGTGCGATCGAGGCCGTCGAGAATTTGTGCCACCGGCAACTTCTGGCCGTCGACGATCAGCGTCGCGTCAGGCTCGACGTCCAGCCAGGGAACGAGAACGAATGCCCGAAGATGCGCGCGCGGATGCGGAAGTGTGAGCACGGGATCGGAACTGACGACGCCTTCGCAGTCGACTACGTCCACGTCCAGGCTCCGTGGCCCCCACCGCTGTTCGCGTACCCGGTCTGCGGCTTCCTCGAGAGCTTGCGAGCGGCGAAGCCATTCAGCGGCATCGGCTTCGGGATCGTCGACCACCACCACCGCGTTGTAGAAATCCTGCTGCTCGACGCCACCCCACGGCGCGGTCGAGTAGACCGGTGAGACAGCAACGACGGCGCTGCCCAACCCGTCGACAACGGACTGCAGGTGAGCCACGCTGTCGCCGATGTTGGAACCGATCGACAGAACAGCGCGCGTCATGCCGATCGGGTCCGATGCGCGACGACGGCAACGTCCGCAAAAACCAGCGGAATCGGTGCCGACGGTTTGTGGACCACGACCTCAACGCTCTCGACTCGCGAATCTTTCATGACGTCGTCGGCGATCTCAGCGGCGACAGTCTCGATGAGATCGCGCGACGGGCCGGCGACGATGGCTGCGGCGGCTTCCGCCAACTCGCCGTAGTGCAGGGTCTGGGTCAGATCGTCCGACGCCGCGGCGGGAGCCAAGTCCATCCACACGGTGATGTCGATGAAGAAGTCCTGACCGTCACGCTTCTCGTGGTCGAACACTCCGTGATTGCCGCGAACCTTCAGCCCGCGCAATTCGATTCGGTCCCCCATGTCAGGCCCTTTCTCGTCCACGGTTCCAGGCGTCGACCACGGCAATGGCGTCGAGCGAGGCTTGTGCGTCGTGCACCCGAACTCCCCAGGCGCCCTCACGTGCTGCAAGGGCCGAGACCACGGCCGTCGCAGTCTCGCGGCCACCAGGCGGACGGGGATTGCCGTCGGGATCGCTGAGCAGAGACCCCAGGAACCGCTTGCGGGAAGCGCCGACCAGTATCGGGAATCCGGTCGCGTTGAACTCGGGTAGTGCACGCAACAGGGCCCAGTTGTGGTCGGCGTTCTTCGCGAACCCGAGGCCGGGGTCGAGGATGATCGACGACGAATCGACCCCTGCTTTCAACGCCAGATCGACCTGCGACAGCAGTTCGTCACGGACGTCGCGGACCACGTCGTCGTAGTGATCGGCGCTGCCACGATGGACGTAGTCGCCGGCCGAGCGCCAATGCATGAGGATCCAGGGCACTCCGGCGTCAGCCACAACGGATGCCATGTCGGGGTCTGCGCGACCGCCCGATACGTCGTTGACGATGCCTGCGCCCGCTTCGATCGCGGCGGCGGCCACGGAAGCACGCATCGTGTCGACGCTGACGCGAATTCCGGCTGCCACGAGTTCTTCGATCACCGGGGCAATACGGTCCGCCTCGAGTTTCGGATCGACGCGGGTGGCTCCGGGGCGCGTCGACTCGCCGCCGACGTCGACGATGTCGACGCCTATGCGTTGCAGTTCGAGCCCGCGAGCGATCGCCGCGTCACGATCGAGAAATTGACCGCCGTCGGAAAACGAATCGGCGGTGACGTTCAGAATCCCCATCACGACCATCCGGGCCGGATCGCTACCTGCAACGGGAGCCGCGGACATCTCGCTCACTTACGAAGGATGAGGTCCAGCGCTTCGGACCGTGAGGCCGCGCTGGATTGCAGGAGCCCACGAACCGCAGACGTGGTCGTGCTGGCTCCAGGCTTGCGGATACCGCGCATCGCCATGCAGAGGTGCTCGGCTTCGATGACGACGATGGCTCCACGCGGATCGAGCTTGCGCATCAAAGCATCCGCGATCTGACTGGTCAGGCGTTCTTGAACCTGCGGACGCTTGGCGTACAGATCGACGACGCGCGCGAGCTTCGACAAACCGGTGACCTTGCCCGACTTTCCCGGGATGTAGCCAACGTGAGCAACACCGTGGAAGGACACCAGGTGGTGCTCGCACGTCGAGAACATCGGAATGTCTCGCACGAGCACCAATTCCTGGTGACCCTCGTCGAAAGTTGTGTTCAACGCGTCGTCGGGCTCGGAGTACAGACCCGCGAAGATCTCCTTGTACGAGCGCGCAACCCTGGCCGGCGTATCGAGCAGGCCTGGGCGCTCCGGATCTTCACCGACCGCGATCAACAATTCCCGTACGGCAGCCTCTGCCCGCGCCTGATCGAACGGGCGGCCCGTTCCGAGCGACACCAGTTCACTGGCCACATCATTCACCGACAACCGAACTCTCCTCGAGAATTGTTCACAGGTCCCCCGCCGCAGAGCCTAGTGGCGCAAGGTCAGCGGGATCCGTCCGGTCCGTCCCAGCGAGCGGTGCTCGGGCCGTCGTCCTCAGCCGAATGATGCGGCGGCGGAGTCTGCGGCTGTTCCGGTGCGGGGCTCTGCCACTGGTTTTCGCCGGTCGGGTTTCCCCGGTTCGGATCGGCGAAGGGTCCACCGTCCGGGTACTGCACCGGGTAATCGGGCTGCGCGGGGTAACGGCGGCCGGGGTGCGGCTGCTCGGGGTACGCCTGCTGTCCCGGGTGCGGTTGACCGTACTGCCCCTGATCGGGCTGGGGCTGACCGTGTTGGGGCTGACCGTACTGGCCCTGCGACTGGTTCGGCGGGGTCGGATTCTGTCCACCGGTGTACCCACCCGACTGCTGTCCGGGGTACGTCGGCGACGGGTTCTCACGCGGAGGCCAACCCGGTGCCGACCATCCGGCGGGCGCTCCGTAGTCGGGTGTTCCCGGTTGCGGAGTCTGCTGCGGAGCACTCGGCTGCGGGTACGAGGGCTGTGCGTAGCCGTTCGAGGGTCCCTGGTTGCCGTTGTTGGGGAGACCACCGTTGTTGGGGACACCGCCGTTGGGTGCACCGCTGTTGGGTGCGCCGCTGCTGGGTGCGCCTGCCTTGACGAGAACAGGTGCAGCAGCGGGCTCCGGCCACGTTTCGCCGCGCTCGATCGCGAGTTCGCGAGGAGTCTTCACCGGCGGACGATCCGAAGGCGTGCGCCCACCGAAATCGTTGAAAGCCGTGATACGCGGACGCTTTTCGACGCCGGCAAGGATCTTCTCGAGGTCCTTGCGAGTCAACGTCTCACGCTCGAGCAGTTCGGTAGCGATGAGGTCGAGCGCATCGCGGTACTCGTTGAGGATGGCCCACGCTTCGGTGTGCGCCGCCTCGATGAGGTTGCGCACCTCCTCGTCGATTTCGCGGGCGATCTCGTGCGAGTAGTCGGACTGAACGCCCATCGAACGGCCGAGGAACGGATCCCCGCCCTCCTGTCCGTAGCGAACCGCGCCGAGCTTGGCACTCATGCCGTATTCGGTGACCATCGCGCGTGCGATCTTGGTCGCCATGTCGATATCGGACGACGCTCCGGTGGTGGGCTCGTGGAACACCAACTCCTCGGCGGCGCGTCCACCCATTGCCATGACGAGACGAGCGATCATCTCGGAACGCGTCATCAAACCCTTGTCGTCTTCGGGCACGGTCATCGCGTGACCGCCGGTGCGACCGCGAGCGAGGATCGTGACCTTGTAGACCGGCTCGATGTCAGGCATTGCCCAAGCAGCCAGCGTGTGACCGCCCTCGTGGTACGCCGTGATCTTCTTCTCGTGCTCGCTGATGATGCGACTCTTACGCCGCGGTCCACCGACAACACGGTCCACCGATTCCTCGAGCGAGGCTTCGGTGATGACGGTCCCGTTTTCGCGTGCGGTGAGCAGCGCAGCCTCGTTGATGACGTTGGCAAGATCGGCGCCCGACATTCCGACGGTCCGCTTCGCGAGGCCTTCGAGATCGGCGTTGGGATCGATCGGCTTGCCCTGCGAGTGCACTCGCAGGATCGCACGGCGACCGGCGAGGTCGGGGGCGCCGACCGGAATCTGGCGATCGAAGCGTCCCGGACGCAGCAGTGCGGGGTCGAGGATGTCTGGGCGGTTGGTTGCGGCGATCAAGATGATGCCGGTGCGATCACCGAAGCCGTCCATCTCGACGAGCAGCTGGTTGAGCGTCTGCTCGCGCTCGTCGTGTCCGCCGCCCAGTCCTGCGCCGCGCTGACGACCGACTGCGTCGATCTCGTCGACGAAGATGATGCAGGGGCTGTTCTGCTTGGCCTGCTCGAACATGTCGCGAACACGCGAAGCACCGACACCGACGAACATCTCGACGAAGTCCGAACCGGAGATGGTGAAGAACGGTACGCCGGCTTCGCCTGCGACAGCGCGAGCGAGCAGCGTCTTACCGGTTCCGGGAGGGCCGTACAGCAGCACACCGCGCGGAATCTTGGCGCCGAGCGCCTGGTAGCGAGCCGGGTTCTGCAGGAAGTCCTTGATCTCGTACAGCTCTTCGACAGCCTCGTCCGCACCGGCGACGTCGGCGAACGTGGTTTTCGGCATGTCCTTGGTGAGCTGCTTGGCCTTCGACTTACCGAATCCCATGACTCCGCCGCGACCACCGCCGCCCTGCATCCGGTTCATGACGAAGAAGAAGATGCCGAACAGAATGATCATCGGCAGCACGAACAGAAGGATCGACGTCAGCCAACTCTCCTGAGTGACCGTCGTGTTGAACTTGTCCGCTCCGGCGCCTTCGACCTTGTCGAAGATCTGCTCCGACGCACTCGCGGGGTACTTCGCCAGGATCTGCGTCTTACCGTCGGTGGCGTCGTTGCCGTTCTTGAGCCACAGACGAACCTGCTGCTCACGGTCGTCGATCTGCGCCGACTCAACGTTCTTGGCGTCGAGTTGGGATATCGCGACCGAGGTGTCGACGGTCTTGAAGTCGCGGGTGTCGTTGCTGAAGTAGCTGAAGGCATAGATCACCAACAGCACGACGGCTACGAGTAGCACGTTACGGAACACAGTCTTACGGTTCATACAGGTCGGCCGATGTGGCCGGTCCTTTCGAGAGTGCGGGTCTGCCAGGTCGCCTTCCGGCTGCCAACCGGACACCTGCAGGTTACCGCGATCGGCCCCATCGATGCCCGCCAGCGGCCGTGCCGCTTGGTTGGAACGGTCGTCACTGTGTTCAACGTGCGCATTGCCGATCAGGTTCCCGGGCTACGTCGCAGCACAGTTTCCTGTGAGCGAACATGCTCATAGTGGTTATCGTGCGCTTTTCCGACGCTCGTCCGTCGTTATTCGTCAGGCCGTTTCGGAGAGGATTCCCGCAACAGCGTCAGCGGCGCCCGATTGGTCACCGTCGATGATCCGGTGGGCGAGCTGATCGAGTCGCGCAGACAGTCGCGCCGAGGACTCGGGCACGTCCGCCTGCTTGGCGATGGTGTCGTCGAGATCAGCCAATAAGCCGCCACCGGCCAGGTGCCTGACGCAGCGCCATGTCTCGGCGAAGTTTCTCGCGGTCCCGTCGTCGGTCAACATCGCGACCCGAAGCGCAGCGTTGGGATTCGACGCCGCCGCCCGAGCCAGGCCGGCCATGATCGCTTCCCTGGCAGCAGTCAGTTCGTCGACGGTTCGGTCTTGCAACCGCACTCCCGAATCCGCAGACCTACCCGCGTCGGGCGTGGGAGCTTCGCGAATCACCGCTCCGTTACCGTGCTGAATTTCGACTCTGCCCCGAATCTCGAGGGCCACGAGCGCTTGAGCCAGCGACGCTCGACTCACGCCGAGTTCGGCAGCCAGGCTGCGTTCGGGAGGAAGCCGATCGCCGGGTGAAAGGCCTTGAGCCTCGATGAAATTCGAAATGTGCTCGGCCAACTGCTCATACAGACGCGGACGCTTCAATCGTCCGGGCAGGCCCGAGCGCGAGCCGGGCGATGACGTCGAATTCATGCCTCGGAGTGTACTTGACAAATGGAGCAGTGGCAGAGAGGCTAGGCCAATTCCAAGTGATGCAGACCACAAGCTGGTCGCGAACGGATTGAGAGTTCGATGGCAAATGTCATAGCCCTGTCAGTACTTGTCCTGGTGTTCGTCATATCCACCGTGAGGTCGGTGAACATGGGTGCGCTTGCCCTGGTGGCTGCCTTCGTCGTCGGAACACTGGTCTTCACTGTCGATACCAGCGAGATCCTCGACGGCTTCCCGGCCAGCCTCTTCGTCATCCTGGTCGGCGTCACCTACCTGTTCGCGCTGGCCAGAAACAACGGCACGGTCGATTGGATCATTCACGCGGCGGTCCGTGCGGTCAGAGGACGAGTGGCCCTCGTGCCGTGGGCGATGTTCGCGGTGTGCGCGGCCGTCACCGCCATGGGCGCGGTCAGTCCCGCTGCCGTTGCCATCATCGCGCCCGTGGCGATGGGCTTCGCCACCCGCTACCGGATCCACCCCATGCTGATGGGCTTCATGGTCGTCCAAGGCGCAACGGCGGGCAGCTTCTCCCCTATCGGAATCTTCGGTGTGATCACCAACGACGTCATGCGCCAGAACGGCCTCCCGTCCAGCCCGGCCTTGCTGTTCGTCTCGACCTTCGCAGCCGCGGCCGTTGTTGCCGCAATCGCGTACGTCTCGTTCGGCGGTCGCGCATTGATTGCACGCGGCGCCTCGGAGCGCGTGCTCGTCAGCGCAGTCGGCAACGCGGCGGGCGGTGGCGACACCATCACCGGTTCGGGTTCCGGCGACAGCTCGAAGGGTGGCGGCAAGTCCTCGGGTGGGACCGCTCCGCACGAGGGAGCACTCAATCTCGAGCGGCGACTCACCCTGCTCGGGCTGGCATCACTTGCACTCGGCGCCTTGGTCTTCGACCTCGACGTCGGATTCACCGCACTGACCGTCGCGGTACTTCTCACCCTGATCTTCCCGGCCTCCGCCCGCGGAGCCGTCGACAAGATCAGCTGGGGCACCGTCCTCCTCATCGGCGGAATCGTCACATACGTGGCCCTATTGCAGAACCAAAACACCGTCCAGTGGCTCGGGGATTCGGTTGCACACGTGGGCATTCCACTTCTCGCGGCCTTCTTGATCTGCTTGATCGGCGCGATCGTGTCGGCGTTTGCATCCACCACGGGAATCCTCGGCGCACTAATCCCTTTGGCAATTCCCTTCCTCATGACCGGCCAGGTCAATGCAACCGGCCTGGTTATCGCACTGGCAATCTCCTCGTCTCTGGTCGATTGCAGTCCGTTCTCGACCAACGGCGCGCTGGTGGTGGCGAACGCCGCTCCGGAAGAACGCGACGTGGTGTTCGGGCTGACGATGCGGTGGGGCATGACCATCATGGTGGTGACGCCGATTCTCGCCTGGTTGCTGTTCGTTGTTCCCTGGTCCGTCTGAATCTTCGCTCAAAGAAAGGGAACTCGCGATGAACAGCGAATCCACACTTCTGCGCTCCCTCGACCCCCGCATCTTCGACGATCACGGAGCGGCGGTCAGTTTCGGCGAAGGCGCGACCCTCTCTCGCGCCGACTTGTTGGCCGCCGCCACCGCGGTCGCCGATCGAATCCACGGTGCACAGCGAGTGGCAGTACAAGCCGCCGCCGGCCTCGAGACAGTGGTCGCCGTCGCTGGCGCGCTGATCGCCGGTGTTGCCGTGGTCCCGATCCCACCGGACTCCGGCCCGCTCGAACGTCAGCACATCATCGCCGATTCCCAGGCCGAACTGATACTCGGAGACGGACCGTCGGATTCGAGTATCCCGTTGATTCCCATCGATATTCACGCGCGATCCGCGACGTCCTATCCCGAACCGAGTGCGGCAGCTACTGCACTGATCATGTACACCTCGGGAACCACCGGAGCTCCGAAAGGCGTTGTCCTCTCGCGAGCATCGATCGCAGCGGATCTCGACGCGCTCGCTCATGTGTGGAATTGGACGCCAGAGGACACACTCGTCCACGGACTGCCCCTCTTCCACGTCCACGGGTTGATTCTCGGCGTGTTGGGCGCCTTGCGCGTGGGTTCGCCGCTGATTCATACCGTCAGACCAACTCCGGATTCGTATGCCGCAGCGGGTGGCTCGTTGTACTTCGGTGTTCCGACCGTCTGGTCACGCGTGTGCGGTGATCCCTCGGCGGCAGCAGCATTGCGATCCGCGCGCTTGCTCGTGTCCGGAAGTGCACCACTTCCGGTTCCATTGTTCGAGCGGATGAAATCGCTGACCGGGTTGGCTCCCGTCGAGCGCTACGGAATGAGTGAAACCCTCATCACAGTCAGCACGACGCACGACGGCGAACGTCGCCCGGGTTGGGTCGGGCACTCCGTTCCGGGAGTCAGGACGAGGTTGCGCGGCGAGAACGGCGAACTGTCGGCGCACGACGGAGAGCAGCTTGGGCAACTGGAAGTTGCGGGCGCCGTTCTCTTCGACGAGTACCTCGGGAACCCCTCGAAGACAGCGGAATCCATGACCGAAGACGGCTGGTTCCGCACCGGCGACATCGCGGTGATCGACGACAGCGGATTCCACCGCATCGTAGGTCGCGAGTCGGTCGACATGATCAAGTCCGGTGGATACCGCATCGGTGCCGGCGAGGTGGAACAGGCACTTCTGGCATACCCCGGCGTTCGCGAGGCCGCCGTCGTCGGTGTGCCGGACGACGACCTCGGCCAGCGCATAGTCGCCTTCATCGTCGGCGACGTAGCCGACTGCGCTGTGGTTTCGGACTTCGTCGCCGAATCACTGTCGATCCACAAGCGCCCACGCCAGGTTTGTCTGGTGGACAGCTTGCCCCGCAACGCTATGGGCAAAGTCCAGAAGAAGCTGCTGACGACCTAGGCGGTTGGATCAACGGTCGATCCAAAATTATTGGAGCGACCGGTACTTGACCGCTAATGCGAAGTCCGAGTCCTCGATACCTGCCAGGGCAGCCAAGATATCAGCCGAATGGCTTTCCAACACAATTGCTTTGATCGAATCAGAACCCACCTGCGGCTCGACAACCGGTAGGCCTCGCGAGGCAACCGCAGTGGAAGCAGCGATAAGCATCTTGGTTGCTTCCTTCTGCTGCCACGGCGTCAGTGGACGGGTGGTCACCATATCGATTGCGAACGTGGGAATCGGCTCGGCGCACACCGATCTGCCCTCGTCGACTGGTATTCGGCTCGGCCGATTCAAGGCGATTACGGTCCAAGGCTCACCGGTCAAGAAGTCTTCGGGTAGCTCATGCGCCTTCGCCGCCATCAAAGACACCTGCGCAGAGACGGATGAACCTCGAAACCACCCCCTCCCGACAGTGACGAGCCCTCGGCCTCCGAGATGACGAACCGCAGGCAAGAACTTCGCACTTGTCTGCGGAGTCAGCTGCCCGATGCGATGGCCGTCGACACGGACCTCGACCACCTTCTTTTCCGTCCTCGCAGTGCTCACGTCTAATTCATGCAAAGTGACGAGCAATTCCAGCTCGCCCTCCGGCTCTACAAAATTCCGAAGCACGTCGAAATGGTCGTCGACTTTGGTGACCTGGACAGAGGCGCCAGACGGTAGCAGCGTGTACGGGATCTCAGGTGGTTCGTTGCCTGGTATCAATAGATGCGGTTCACTGAGCTGAATCTCCACGGAGACAGACAACTCCACTGGAGTTCCTGGCGTGTCGTCCCAAGAGTTGCGGTCGTAAGCACGGATCGATGCCGGCACTGTAGGCACCAACCCGCGCTTGATCAGCTCCGCCAAGCGACTGTGGAACAGGATCGCCCGCTCTCGCGCCAAGTAGCCGATCAAATAGTTCGATGCCCTGACCGAGACTGCATAGCGATCATGCGGATTGCCGGGTTCCGGGATGAGTTCCACCGTTCTACGGACGGATGTACCTCCAGGGTCGAAGTCGGAACCCAAAGTCGACCTGATCGCATCGGTATAGGCATGAACACCGACGACTTCCTCGTTGCACCAGTCTCCGCGCCCTCCCCAAAGCGGATATGGACGCCACTGCCCACCAACGTCACTCATTTTCGTTCTACTCCTGTATTTGGTGAGATATGGAGCGCCTGCCTCCGAAAGACCAATTTGTCAACCTATTTCAGGAAGCAACGCACTAGGCTTTCCAGTCCACACCACGACTAAGTTGTCTCTTGCTCGAGTTGCAGCCACATACAGCAGCGACCTCTCCCTTTGAAGCGCGTCGTCACGCTCCCCCTCCGGGAGGGAATCCACCACATAGGACCGTGGAATCGAGTTCTCTCCCACTCCAACGAGAACAACCTTCGCGAACTCCATACCCTTTGCCCGGTGCATCGTCATCACCTGAGGAGTTCCCTTGGCACCTGATGAATTCCGGTCGACGAATGTTGCAGACGTCTCACGTTCACCCAGTGCGCGCGGAAGTGCTTGTCCCTCTTTCTTTGTGGGGACAAGCAAACCGATGGATTCTGCATCCGTGCCAGCCGCTGTCCAACTCTTCACGAGCTTGGCAACGACGTCATATTGCTCGGTGAGGTTCGATACCGAAATCTGTTGGGGTTTAGGCCCACTGCGAGCGGATCGGTACCCCTCGGAAGTCTCCGGCAGATCACCCAGATCGGTGAATTCTGCGCCAGAGAGAATCCCGAGGGCGTAGTGCAAGTTCTGTTCGGTCGTTCGGTAATTGAGCGTCAGGCGACGCGAGCGCCCCACAATGTTGATGCCGTACCGTCCTAGAACAACCCGTTGGCCGTATATCCGCTGATGAGTGTCCTCCGCAAAGAACAGATCATTCTTACCTTCAGATGCGAGGGCTCGAAGGAGCTGAAAACGGCTCGGGCTCAAGTCCTGAGATTCATCCACGAGCACGTGATCGGCGAGTGCCGACGATCCGTCACGCAGCACTGCTGCAGCGATGGCAGCTTTCTCGTCGAAGTCAGTCGAACCTGACGCCGCTCCAGATGCTCGGTAGCCGGCGATGACGTCCCACACCGCGTTTCGCTTCGACCGATTGAGTGACACCCCCCGTCCAGAGCGCTTCACGCGCAAGTACTCCTCGCGCGTCGTGACAGAGTTCGGCAGAACTACCAAGCTGTACTCCGCTTCGAAGAACGAGTCCACTTTCAACTCATTCGGCAGATCGGCTCCGTAAGCACCGATCGCCTGTTTCCATGCATCGAAACCCTGATTCTTGAACACTTGCGCGGTTCGAGGACCGAGAACTGTTGCAACTGCGCCGTTTACATCAGCACCTCCGCCAAGCTGACCTTCGTATTTGTGCAGGACGCGCGAAGCGATGGCGTCGACGCCGGCAATATATACACCTGGTTTTCCCATGTCGGCCGCGAGTGTCACGGTGGAATCAAGTTGGCGAAATTGCGCCCGTAGGCTCTCTGCGAGGGTGGCGCCGTAGGTTGTGAGGACGATTCGCGCCGTAGGGTTCTTGCGATGAAGCTCGCGTGCGCGATGGAGAAGGACGACCGTCTTGCCGGTTCCTGCACCGCCAGTCAGACGGAAGGGGCCGTTGATGTCTTTGAACGCATACGCACGCTGTTCCGGATGGAGAAAGATGCGCCATGCGGCGAAATCCGGACGCTCGATAGCTTCGCGAAGCTCGTCGTTGTCCTCGATGAACGCGAATTCCATTCGCGCCGCGGGATGCCGGAGGGCCCTGAGCAGTTTGTCGTCCTCGGTACCGTCATCGGATTCGACGGTATCGAGCGCGTACTTCTCCTTGACATCTGCCAATGACGTTCCCGTGAAGATGTCGACGAGAGCAGTGCCTTGCCACGTTGCCGGCGCCGTCTCCGCGTACTCGAGCAATGCATCAGGATCGTTGATGTCCAGAGCACCCGAGGCGAACTCGAGGTCCAGTCCCAGCTCCGTCAAATCTTCAGCTGTGAACTCACGCCGGCGTAAGGATTGTTCAATCGACGGCGTACGGTTTTCGGAAACTGCAACCGGCGCTGAGTAAACCGGCGCTGGAGCTGTACTTTCGACCGGCAGTAGCTCAGCGATACCGTTACGCGGATTGACGGCCATCCTTTGTGTCTGAGCAATCTTGATTGCCTCGTCGTGCGGGTAGGTACCGATGAATACGTACGATGCGTCCTGGCCGCTGCCTTGAACTTTGAACAGAACCGCACGATTGGAGAGGTCCACCCTTCCCGTCCGTGCGCGAGGATCAGCCGAGTTGTTGATCGGCTCAATGTGCAGGCTCTTGTTGTCGTCGTTAGCCGACAGCTTCGCCAAAAACGCATAGGTTGCCTTGTGGAGACTCCCATCGATCTTGTCCAGTCCACGTCCGATGACAATCTGAGGCATCTACTCGCCTTTCACTGAATCAATAGTCACAGAAGGCGTTTGTGCAAGACCCTCTGCTTGGACAAGCTCGATTACCTTCTTCGCGTCCACTGGGCACAGCGTCCATCCTGCCGCCGTCAACCCCTCGCGATCCTCAGCATCAAGACCCAGATCGACAGCGATTCGCAGTGAAGGCCAGGATATTTCGAGAGGCACCCCTGCGAACTCCTCACCGACCTCCGGAATTGGTAGATCAGACGCCGCCAATCCGGTCACCAGCGGCTGAGCCGCCTGAACCACCTCGTCGTACACCTCACGCCAAGGCCCGGTCAGTGTCACAGATTCACTTGGGCCCCCCGTGACAGTCGAGGCGGGCGAACCGAGATTCATCGATGAAGACGCCAGGTGCCGGCGCGTAGTCACGACCGCCGGAAGCGGGCGCAACTCGAGCAGGTTGGACCACCGAAGCCATTCCCTCCACAAATCGCGTGTCTCCGTGGACAACGCAGAATCGTCGTCGTCGATGACGACGGCTATCTCTGCATCGTTGGGCGACTTTCCGGCGGGGACCCGCACCGCGATCGCGAATCCACGGTCTCGCCACGTGATCGTGTCCCCATTCGGATCCGCGACAACACCACCGTCGATCAGCCGTCCCGCGAGCACCGCAGGTGCCGCACCGCCGGTCTGAGTTGCCGATGCACTCATTCCCATGATCGCCAGTACTGGGAGCCAATGTGCAAGGTTCCGCCGCGACTGCGCTTGCGGGCTCTGCATCCACGCAAGCAGTAAATCAATGGCGGTGGCGAATACGAGGTCGACAGAACTCTTGGCAAGCTGATCACCCGCCATCTGCAGCAACCCCGGGACGCGCTCGGCGGCCAAGATCGGTGACGTCGATGGTTTACCCTCGAGATCTTGATGCGTCACGGCGACGACTTGGTAGCCACCTTCACGTAGGTTGCGTCGCTTCTCCGCGTCGTCCGCAAGCCGATTTTTCGAAGGGCTGGCATGGAATTGCCATCCGTCGGTGAAGATCGCGGTCGGAGGAACACCCGGTGTTGCTGACGTCAGAACGAAGTCCGGCTTGCTTCCCAGGATATTTTCCTGGGGCCTCAGACTCCATCTGTTGGATGATCCGAGCGCCACGTCCCACGCGACGCCTCTGTCGGTCGGTTTCTCGACGATCGTCGCGCCAAGCGCCCGGAGACGCTCGGCGAACACGACCCGGAAGCGCCGTTCGAGGTTCGACTCCAGATCGACCATAGGCGGTTCATCCGAAGTTATGCTCCATGGCATCGCATCCGGAATCGGACTGTTGTCGTCCGTTGACACCTCCCGGCCGAGCAACAGCGACCGCAGGTGACGTGCAGCAGCACTCCGCGACGTGAATTTGACCTCGGTGAACGACGCGAACGGTAGCAGACACTTTTCGCAGGCAAGCTTCCCTTCGTGCTGGCATTCGCACGATACGACGACAGCGTGCGCCCTTCTCAGTACGTCCCAAACGGTACTGGGATCGGAAAGATCAGCGAGGTATCCCGTACCTCCGGGGACGATGTCGTGCAGCAGCAGACCGGGTCGGTTTTCGCCGTTCACGGCAGGATCGACCACAGCCACGATCTGCAGATGGTCCGGATCTCCGCCGATTCGTTCACGTAACCCGAGTAGCAGCGCCGCGGACAGGGATGGAACTGCAAAGGAATCGCCCCACGTCACCGATGGCGGCAACCGCAAAACCAGTCCTTCGGTGGTCAATGACCGCGCCAATGCAATCGAGAGCGTCGACTCTTCCAATGCCTTGCGATACGAACACCAGGGACGGTGTTCACTCGGCGAGTTGCGCCGCGTGTCCGTGTCGAGCTTTCCGCATTCCGAGCACACCCGAAACATTGCAGACTCGATCTCGCCGCCCGCGAGAATCCGCGACGACCCACCGCTACGGCTGCCTCCGGTATTGATCCATCGGATCGTCATCGAACGACGATGTGTCGCTCCGAAGCCGAGTCCTTCGACGAACCAACGGCGGGTAAAGGAGGCCGGGTCGATATCCGCAGCAGTAATGATCGTGAACGGGTTACGAATTCGTTCTTCTTTGCCGTCGTCGATGGCAGCTTCTTCACGTCGAACGACGGCCGACACACTCGAGAGTTCTACGACGGGGAGGCGCTGGCCGATATCCGCAATTGCTGCTGTTCCACAACGCGGACATGTCGCCGGAGGCTGCGCACCGTCCCCCAGGTCGGCGATGAAACCGCAAGCGGGACAGCAAGCCCACTCGTGCACAGCGTCACCCTCGGCGCCGAGGTCGACGGCGTCGATGGCAATAGCGAATCCACTTGCGTAGAAGGTGGATCCGGGTGCGAAGTCGCGTAGGGCCTGGGCGGATCCTCGGGTGAGCTCGAACTCGGTGTGTTCGAATTCCTGAGTCTCAGGATGTATCCAGTTGACGGAGACCGAGAGGGTCACCGAATCGTCGAGCAACGTGTAGTTGGGAAAAAGCCCGAACGCTTCCAGCGCACTGATCCAGTATTCGGACCGCAGGGACGCGAGTTGCGTGCCGACCAGTCGCTGGGCGGCGAGAGCGGTACGGTACGCAACTTTGTCATCATCTGTGGCCACTGTGCTCTGCGCTGCTGCATGAAGTTGTGGAACAACCGCGTCCACTGCCTTCTTTCGGTGCTGCAGCGTCTCGATGCGTTGGTTCCATTCCATCGACGCGCTATGGCACCGGGACGCCAATTCGCTACTCTCGGGCCCACTCTGAGGTGTGGCAAAGTCGCGCAGTCGCTCAACTACCTCGCCGTCCAGCGATTGAAAACCGGCCACGAACTCGTCCACATAGAGCGTCGAATGTGATTCGGCATCGGATATGAGAGTGCCCAAGTAGGTTTTCGGTCCGGTCGACCCGAGAGCGTCAGGGGTGGTTCTCGGATGTGGCACATTCTTCAGGCGTGCCAATCGATCGGCGACCGAAGCGATGAACTGCCGACGAAGAATCTCTTCAGCATCCAGATACGTTGCCGGCGGTCGGACTGCGCCGTTGATCGTCGCGTCCGGATTGGCAAAGCGTGGCAGTTGATCGCCACGTGCGGTCACATATGCCAAGGCAAGCGCATTACCAGTCAGTCGACCTGCACGGCCGACTCGCTGTAGATACGACGCGACGGAGCGCGGGAGCGATGACAGCATCACTGCCGACAGATCACCGATATCGATGCCCATCTCCAGTGTCGGAGTCGCGACAAGTACATTCGGCGCGTTTGGCGGCGGATTGGTTTCTTTGAACTGTGACTCGTACTCCAAACGCTTTTCGTCGGGCAACAGCGACGTGTGCTCACGCGCGACAACTCGACGAATGTCGGTAACGGTGTACATCTGTCGATAGAAGTTGTCATCGATACGCCGGCGTTCAAGGGTGCCTGCACAAGCCGCAATCAGGCACGGACCACCAACAAGTTGATCAACGGTGTCGTGGCCGCTGATGATCGAATCTCCGCAGTTGGTACACCCCAGCGAGACCGTCTTGCCGGAAATCTCACTATCGGAGATCGGACGAGCGACAACCGAATCCGGCGTCAAATGGAAGGTTCGAGTTCCACTACCGCCTACCAACTCGCCTACGACATCGCGATGCCGTAGACGCTCGAACAGCAGTCGGCTGAGGACTGCCCCCTCGGCTGGACTGACGGCAAGAGCTTTTGCCGTCCAGCTTGCGTACCAACCGCGGGCAGACGCCACTGGCTCGAAGTCGCTGTCGCGACGGTTGACCGTGCCGAGTACGGGGAAGCCCGGTGCGGAGTTCCCGCGGCCAAAACCTGGCATTCCTTGACTTCGTTTGCGGCCTCCGGTGATCCACCACCGGTTGCCGTCGTCGGTCCGGAACTTCTCGAACCATTCGTGCGCGATCGCGCCTCGGATTCGCATGTGCTCCAAGGTTCCTCGGACCCAACGAACCAACTGTGCATCGGTGTACGTGTCCAATGCCAGTTGCACGTCCTGCCCGTCGAGCACGTCTCGTGCACAGAGCAGCAACACCGAAGGCGAGACATCGACCTCGGCAAGGGCCGTCCCCGTACGCGTCAATGTTCGACCGACGCCGGCACGCAAACCGAATTCCATCGCTATGTCAAGTTGAAGTCGCTTGGTGACAAAACCACTCAACGTCGCCGAAGCTCGACTCAGGCGCGCGGTACTCCAAAACTTCGAGAAGTCGTCCCGATCGGCGAGTTCAGGAGGCAAGAGTCGGTAGCGCTTGGCGCGGTCGTTGCCCGCCATGGTGATCATCTTGTGGGCGAGAGCGTCGAGGTTGGTGTCGCCGTCCTCGAGTGCCTGACGGATCAAAGTTCGTAGCGTGAGAGCCCTGGATCGCGCCTGAACGAAACCGGCGCGATGTGCCGCGTCCTGAACACTGTCAGTGAAGACCAGCGCACGCTTCTCTCGCGGATCAAGGCCGGGGGTGCCGAACAGTGTCGAGAGCGATACCGACAGCATCGTCGCGATCGCGGAACCGAGAAAGCGGATTCCGTCACGTTGACGGCAAGACGGGCATACATCTCGAATCGAATCCTCACCGGCGGTGTCGCCGACGTTGACCAACACGGGCACGGCGCCACCCTCGGCAACAACCGATTCGGCAGGCCGTTGTCGAGTGATGCGACGATCGTCGACTACCAGCCATGAAAGCTCGGACGCAGAAGTAGGTTTCGACGGAGCACTCGAGTCCGATGTCGAGTCAACCGCTGCCTCCCCTTCTACCGGTGCATGGATGAGAGCCCGGAAGCGGTCATCGTCAGCGAGCTTGCGACGCCGGATTGTAGAGTCGTCGACATCGAGATCCGTGCCGGTAGGTGCGAGTAGAATTCCCCAGCCGGATCGATTGCAGTGCCGGCAGTAGAGCGCGGGAAGGTACGGAGCCGCGAGTGAATCGTCATGAAAATCGTCGCTGAGCAGTAGACCGTCGTCGCCCCAGGCGAACTGGGGTGCCCCCGATGCTGCCCGATCCAGCCGGGTGAGCTCCCGAACCCAGAGATGGACGTCTACCGATGGTGCGGTGCGTCCTGAAACCGCACGCACGTGGCTGAGAGTCGTGACCAGCGCTCGCAGGGCCTGGGCTCTGATGTTCGGGTCGATGCGCGCGAGGGCTGACGCGAGGGACTCGTCTGTGCCTGCAAACAACTCAGGATCAGACAAACTGAGAATGGGAACTGCTGATTCGCAGCGTTCGACAATTCGATGAAATACTGGATGCGCTCGAATCAAATCGAGGCCGAGACCATCAATCGCGTCGTCTTCGAATCCATTCGGCACCCTGTAGAGCGACCGAAGTGCAGCCCGCGATACGTCAACAGGATCAGTCACACTGGAAGCAGATGCGAGCTCTCGAAGTCGTTTCTCGTCAATTTGTGCAACGGTGATCCCGGTTTCAGCGATTCGCGAGGCAGCACCATCTGACCACTCCTGCAATGATTCTCGAGATTCGGTGACCACCGATTCAGCCGTGAATTCGTCACCGAAGACCGTGCGGGCAAAATCGAGCATGGTCGAGGAGTCATTGCCGTCTCCCAGAGTCGCCGACGTCGCGATCGGCGTGACGCGTCCTAGTGGGCGGGCGCGGTCTTCGTCGGAGATGCCGGTGTCACCGTCAACCCAATAACTCTTGAGAGTCATTCCGAGACGGCGCAACAGCATTGATACGTCGGTGCCCTGAGCACCATCATAGGTGTGAAATTCGTCGAGAACCAGATATTGAAGACTGTGAGCACTCTGTCGCCACAGTTCTGCATCAGCTGGACGGAGCAGCAGCTGGTCAAGCATTTTGTAGTTGGTCAGCAGAATGTCCGGTGCGACGCTTCGGATTACGTCGCGATCGCTGATCAACCCGTCCGGCCCGACGGTCGTCCGGGTTGCACCAGCTTCACCGGTGTAGAGCGCGGCTGTGATTCCGCCGAGATCCTTGTGCTCGGTGATCAAACCGGCAAGGCGCTGCGCCTGATCGTTTGCCAGCGCGTTCATCGGGTAAAGAATGATCGCCTTGGTGCCAGTCACGCCCTGGCGTTTAGCACGCAGAACGTGATCGAGAATCGGGTAGAGGAATGCTTCGGTTTTTCCCGAACCGGTACCCGTCGTAACGAGAGTGGGCAACGGCCGCGACTTGTCAGGTCCTAGGTTCGCGCTACTGAGCCGCTCGAAGGCGGCGGCCTGATGGCCGTACGGCGTGAACCCCTCATACCATTCCAAGGAGTCTCGCCAGCCGTCTTCGGCAGGCCGAAATGGCATGCGCAGCCGCAGATACGGTCCGCGAAACATCCCGGTTGAGGGATGTTCGAGAAACGCATCCAATTCACGTCGTGCATCGGGGTCCGCAAGTGCGAAAGTAGTGCCGAGGTAGTCGAGCAGGCTGGCAGTGATGCGCTCGGCCTGCGAGAGCGGCAGAAGTTCAGAGGCCATCAGTTGGCACCCACTGCCGTGCCGCCCGTAATGCCAAGTCGGCGTTCGAATTCCGTATATGCCTCGCGCATGTCCGCTTCGCGGTCCAGGAACTGGAATGGCAATTCGTAGGTGTACGTGTTGCCGGTCGGGTTTGTGGCAGTGCGTTCGTCCTCGTTGATCGCGTCGCCCTTCTTGCGCCACACACTGAGGACTTCGTTGGGCACGAGTCGACCATTGATGTCGTAGAGGTATGTCTTGCGGTCGTATCCATAGAGAACCGGGAATTGTGTGCGGTAAATCGTACACAGCTCGTCCGCAGTCAGACCGAGCCCGAGAGCAACCAACACATCAATCTCGACCGCTGCCTGGCGTCGGTCTGCGGAAATTCGCAATGAAATCTCTGGGGTCCAGATTGGGCCAACGTCGCCCAGCGGCCTACGTCGTGCATGTGCGAGTCCACCAACCCATGAGTCGAGTGTCATGCCGCGCTCGAAGCACGTCGCCCATATGTCCGAGTAAGCGTCCGTAATGAAACTTAACCGAGCTGAACGAAGAATCAGGGCCGCAGATATATCCGCGTTCAAAATAAACGGGATTCTATTAATCACGCCCGATCGAATCGAAGACTTAGGCGCAACTCGAACCATGAAGTCTGACACCAATGCCGAAAGCACACTCTGCAAACAAACTAAGTTCCGCAAGGAAAGCGAAGAGTCTGCAAGCGAGTGCACACCGTCAACATGGGTTGGACCAGGCGGGATTATGGCAGAAATAAGGGTTCTTTCCCCACTGTTTGCAGCCATTGCGCGCCAAGCGGTTCGATACTGACGGTGCGCCTGGACAAATATTTTCTCCCCCTGTGGGGTGAAAACATCCCAACTTGTAAACGCAGAATCGTATACAGAGCGTCTTCCTTTTGGCTTATATGAAGTTATCGGAATTGCGTCAGCGGCTAGCGCCTCTAGATCTACAGCCTTCCAGTCCCGGTGGTTTGCCATAGTAGGGTTCGGCGCCTTGTAGAATGAATTCCCAACGAACAGATGTGACCCTTGCAAGATCGTATCGTCCCACGAATCAGGATAGCCCCAACCCTTTTCGAAATACCCACGTTTAAAATCAGCACCCTCATCCCAGCCCAGTGAGAATACTGGATTCATAGCGCCAATCCGCGGCAAAGCAGCTAGCTTATTGAGAATACTTGCCGACGACCGATTAACCGTGTATACCATGCGAGTTTGATTCAGTGGAACATTTGCAGCCTCAAGAACATTTTTCCAGGAGGCAAGGGTGCTCTCATCGACGCTAATTATCCGATCCCGATGGGGCCGCAGATCCCAATTCCCGTCTAAATCCTTAATACCCGGCTCAGGGCCCGACCCGTCATGTACAAGAGAGCGTTCGACTGTGTCCGGGTGATATAGAGATACAGCCTGAAGGAATCGCGGCGAATGCATACTCCTTCCGTAGATGTTAACGCCATACAATTTCTGGTTCTGAATTTCAAATAACTTCAGCTCATTAATGAACTGCCAATGCCTGCGCAGCCTTTGATACGTAACACGCCGAAGCGCACCTGCTTTCTCATCGGTAAAATGGGACTCGAGGTGGATAAGTCCAATCGTTCCACGGCGTGAACTATTAACCCAAGATTTCTCCATGAAGCACCTATAGAGATCTGGCCTCAACCCCCCCAGATTAGGAAATTGGCTTCGGCTGGAAATGAATTCTCGAGTTGCAACCATCGAACAATGCTGATCCACATAGAACTGCAATGCGACGGAGTCCCTCAGCACATCATTCTTGAGATGCTCCGCCCGACCGGTTTCAAGTTTTTTCTCCAGAACAAACCGTACATCGAATTCGGCGAGGGCGGCCTTCTCATCAAAGTCTGGCCGCACCCACGGCGGGTTGCCAACCTGAAGGTCGAATCCTCCGCGGGCAAAGACTGGAGCGAAGTCGAGTTCCCAGTGGAAGAACCCCTGCCGAGCGGATACGCGCTCCACCACCACCAGCCAGGGTGAATTCTTCTTCAGCTCATCAACTTTGACAGCCTTCGCAAATAGCAGTTCGTTGGACTCAACTGCCTCGAGCTCGTCCCAGGACTGAATTGTGAACAAATTGAGCTGGCCGTGCTTCTTCTCCGGCTTCGACTCTCCGATGGGGGTGCCGAGCAGACCGGTCAAAGTCTCGATCCACTGATCCAGGGTCGGAGGCTGTACGAGATCGCCGTTTACCGTAACGTCGTCGTCGACCAGCGGCCAGAACCACAACGCGCACCAGGCGTCCATCACCCGACGTAAACGCCGATATGCCCCATTCTCGTCCGCCAAAGACGCTTCGATCAGATCGCGCGTGACAACGGTTTCTGCGCTCTCGGTTTCGCGTCCCCACACTGGAATCGGCCGACGGATCTCCCGCTCCGCGATCTCGAGGCGCTTGTGTGCCAGTAGCCACAATGTCTCCACACGGCCGGCGAGCTCTTTGAGTTTGCGAACCTGGGCAGTTGTCGGCTGGGGCTTGAGCTCTTTCCGCCATGTCTTCAGATCTGCCAGAGCGTCTGGCGCGAGCTCTCTTGCTTCCTTGGCCTCGACGGTCGAACCCCAGCCGCTGGTCGGCACCAAGAAGTGGTGGACACCGTCCACCACGCCAATCGGCTTGCCCAGCAGGTTGTCCGCAAGGCGAACGTCGATCGGCGTGGCATCGAGCCATCCCCGAGACTTCAATTGCCCACTCGGAATAAGAGCACGCCTGGCACCGATGAGTGAATTGCCACGCTTTAGATGCAATCCGAACCACGGTGCGTCCAGATCGCGCGCCATGGTGTCCAGCCATAGCGAGATTTCGGCGAACTCAACCGCAGTTGCATTGAGGTCCACGCCGTACACCTGATGAAGGGCTATGTACGCCTTTGCACGTTGCAGTTCAGTTGGGTACTCCTCAGGGTCAATACGCTCGCCCAGCTCACGCTGACGCCGTGTGAGGTACTGATCGGCTAGCTGGCGCACTGCTTCGATAGCGAAAGCGCCTGACCCCAGGGCAGGTTCACACACGGTGAGACCAAGAATCTCCTCGGCGGAAGTGCTCGTTCCATCCTGATCGAGCAGTTCTTCGAGGGCCTGCCCCACCGTGAACTTCGTCAGCACCTCAGGGGTGTAGTACGAGGCCGATTGCTGACGTTCGCGGCCTGCCAAACGAAACACGAAGGTGCCCTGCTCATGTCGAACCTTGGTCGGCTCCCCGGTGAGCTCATCTTTCACAGTGACGAAGTCGGACTCGACAATGCCGTCGATTCGCCCCTCCGGCACGACCCATGATCCTTTGGAGGGATCCCCGTTCTTCGCAACCTCGTACAGCGCGTCCTTCGCGAAGAAGCCTGTGTAGCTCATCAACCCCTCGTACACCGCGCCGAGTTGATTGATTCCGAGGTCTGCATAGGAAATGAAGCCGCGATCTCTTCCCCGAGATTCTTTGCTCAACAACAGATTCCGAAGCACTTTCTGCACGGCAGAGTTACTCAGCTTGACTTCATTGACGAAAGCCGTTGCGATCGGCCGAAATAGATCAGCCTTGAGGTGTCTGAAGGTGAGCCCTTCAGTTCTCGATGCATCACCGGACAACCCGTCGTGACCTATGTCTACAAGTTCGAACAAGGTGTGCAACGAATCGTGGAAATGCGTACCGTTCTCGGCCCGAGGTGTGACCAGCTCGACGAGTAACAGCTCGCGGAGACGATCAAGGCTGTAGCCGCGCTCATACGTCTGCTCACCTGTTGGTAGTACGCCGAGCTCGGGCCGGGCCTCGGCGTACAGGAGGAACAAGATGCGGTACAGGTAGCGAAGCGCTTGTCCCGCAAGCTCTTGCGCGACCGAATCTGCCAGTGGAGCCAGTCCTTGCATGGCTCGCCGAGTGACGACGTCGTTGGCGATGAGCTCGATCGACAGCCGAACGCCCTCGCGCAGGTCCTTGGACACTCCAACGGTGTGCTTGGCGGACTCGTCGATCACCCCGGCCCACCAAATATTGCCTTCGGCATCGGGAGCAAGCGAGTCTGCCGCCAAGCAGGTTAATGCTCGGTCCGTCTCACCACCTCGTTTGTCATCATTTCGCTCGCAGATCAGTTGCAGGTCGACCGCGAGGTAGCGACCTTCGAGCCAGCGGCTTCGTTCGGTGATCAGGGCCTGGGACCCAGCGAGAACAAGAATGAATTGTGGACCGTCTTCCGCCGTCGACAGGTGGGACAGCAATTGTGCCACTGACGCCAGATCTTCGCCGGGAACATCCTCGTCGCCAGTCCTGAAAACTGTTCGCAGCGTCTTCTCGTCCTTGGCGATCAACTGCTCGACGCTGAGCTCCGCCCTACCTTCGACGATCACTAACGGTGCAGGCCCGGTCAATCCGCGAGTACGGACCGCAAGCGCCGGCCCCGATTCGGTGTCGGTTCCACCAATTCGCACAATCTCCCAGCGCACACCTTCGTACCCGAGTACCGAGCGAAGGTTCGAGTAGAGCTCAATCAGCGTTTGCTGGTCCGCAGCTTCACCCAAGCCCAAGAAGTCTCGCGTCAGATCACCACGTTGCGCGGTGAAACGCGAACGCGCAGTTGGTTGCCCGTCGGCCTTTTCAGACTCCCATTGCTTGCGCCGATCGATCACTCGCGCGTTGAACGACTGAGATGTCGCGTCAGTGGTGAAGTAATGCTCGCTGACAAAGTCCTCACCGACGATCAGGGCATCAGATGTTGAACTCACTAGAGACTCTTCCCTGTCGTCGCTACATTCTGACTCATCGAACTGTCCGGCACCGCGACGAGTAGCGGACGGACAAGTCGGCGGTCGGGATTCATGGATTGGGCGACTTCTCGCTCGTGTGACACTCGATCTGCCCGTTGACGTAACTCGTCACGTTGGATCAGCGCGTCAGCTTCGTGGGTCCACCGTTCGGCGCGTGAAGTCCATTCACTCACTCGTTGCCGAGTCTCGTCCCTGATCGCGCCTGCGTGTTCTTCGGCTGCAGAATCTGCGGCACGAACGGCTGCAGCAACCAGTAGCTGCAAGGCTTCGACGTTGCCGAGAGCGGCGGTGTTGATATCAGCGAGGCCAAGTACCGCAATTGCATGAGCCGCGCTCGGGTGCGGAGATGCGAGACCGAAACTTGGATTGTTCACATCAGGGAACGCCACGGTGTAGAACGACGCAGCGACTACCTGCCCACGTGTATTCGTTTGCGTTACCTGGACCAGCACCGTCGTATCCGGCACTGCCCCGCAGACCGCGAAAATCTGCCGTCGACCCAGATCTGCGAGCGACCGATCTGCAGCCCAATCAAGAATCGGATGAAGGGGCGCAAGGAAATGCGCCTCGGGCCACGTCGACGTCGACTCCCCTGCCCGCGCAGCGCGCAGTTCTTCCTCGCCCCGCAGTGCTGTGAGCGCCAGCTTATAGGTCTCGGTGACCGACCGCGCCCGAAGATACGACTGCGGCAGAACCTGCAATCGCTGCTTCAGGTCACGCGGCGGGGTGAGACTGGCAATCGACTGCGCCTTGTGCACAGTCCAGGACACACCATTCGGCGCTGGTTTACTCGGCGTTCCGACGAACTCCTCCAAGGCATCAGAAAGATACTCGAACTCGGACGAATACAAACTGGTAGATGCCTCGCCGCTTGTCGGCGGCTCGGTGGGCACCGGCGATGACGATGCGTCCAGGCTTACACTGGCAGCACCAATTTGGGCAAGAAGACCACTGAGGCCACCGCCTGAGGTCACCTGATCGACGGTCTTCACCACGGAATCCAGGGACTTCTCGCCGGCGAGAACTTGACGAATGGCCTCTTCTTCCGTTGCAACGTCGTAAGTTCCCATCAGCGAAGAAGATTCGCCCAGGGCCTTGTGCGCCTCGTGTTCTCGCTCCACCAAGCGCGTCAGAACTCTCACGTCACCCGCAAAGTGCTTCGTCGACGGTGTCAGTAGCAAGGTCACAATCCGAGGGCGATGCCGTTGCCCGTACCGATCGATGCGCCCGTTGCGCTGCTCGATTCGAATCAGGCTCCAGGGAATGTCGTAGTGCACCATGTCCTGACACTGCGAGTGTAGGTTGACGCCCTCGGACGCAACGTCACCCGTGACCAGAATTCGAATGGGTGATGACTCGAGTTTGAATGATTCGACGATGTCCTGCTGCTCGACGTCGCTGAGTCCACCGTGCAATACCGTCACCTGACCAAGGTCGCGCCCCTCGGTGAGAGTCATCGTCAGGTCCTTCGAGAGGGCCTGTGCAAGTGCCTTCAGCGTCGCGACGCGCTCCGCGAACACGACAACGCGGGTGTCGCCGTTCTTTTTGACGCCGATTTCCGCAAGATAGTCGAGGAGCTTTCTGTACTTCGCAGACTCGCGCAGTGGTGTAGCGGCCACCAACTCGCCGAGATGATCGAGCGCCGCGATTTCCCTTGCTGCACTTGCATCCTCCGGGTCCAACCGCTTTCGTCGTTCGACGATCGACTGCGTCAGCGCATCCGGAGACGACAGGAATGCTTTCGCGAGCACCCACGGAAACAACCGCGTCGAACCCGAATACGGCGACTGCCCCTTTTCAGGCCAGAGCCACACATCTTCGAGTTCGCGGGCTACTGCGTCTTCAGCGGCCGAGGCATCCACCGTGATATTGCGTGGTGGTTGACGTTCCGCCCAATCCGAACCGACTTCGCTGGCAACATCGGGATGATGGCGATGGCGACGAATGACAAGCTTTTTGACCTGCTCGGCATCCAACTCACCTGACGGGGACACGGCACTGGGGTCCAACATGCGAATCAGCTCGGCGAACGATTCGGCACGACCGTTGTGCGGAGTTGCCGACGCAAGAATCAACGCGTCAGTCCGCGACGCCAACAGCCGGGCGAGTCGGTTGTTTTGAGCGGCAACATTGGTGACGTTGTGGGATTCATCGATGACCACCGCGTCCCATTGCTGCTTACGAAGGTGGTTGAGGTAACGGTCGCTCTTGAGGGTATCGATGGAGATGATCACCCGTTTGTAATAAGTGAACGGGTTGCGAGTCGCAGGAAGGATCTGTCGAATGCGTTGAATCCCAGCAGAATCCAAGCGGACAAACGGCAGAGCAAACCGAGTCCACAGCTCCATCTGCATCTGCTCGAGGACGTGTTTCGGAGTCACGACGAGGATGCGATCACCACGACCACGCCGGACCAATTCCGACAGAATCATCCCGATTTCAAGTGTCTTCCCGAGACCGACAGCATCGGCAAGCAGTATGCGCGGGCGAAGGTTGTCAGGATCCAGCGCCTGACGAACAGCCTTGTACTGGTATTCGAGTGGCCGGGCAAGTGCCTTGTGCGCAGTCGTGAGGCTGGGATCGGCAATCGCCACCGGGGTCTTGCGGAGCATCGATTCGAGCCACAACCGTGATCTACGGAATTTATCCGAGGTATCGGCCACCACCGTTACGTCTGTGGGATCGACCGGCACAACTTCATCCAGTGCAGTCGAAAACGATGCCTCTGTGTCGCGCACCAAGTCGGAGAGACCCAACACGTGCACTACGTATCCGTCTGACGTCGGTTCGACGGAGGACACCAACCATTCCTCATCCCGAACCTCCACTATCGAGCCGGGAGCAACGTTGAATGAATACTCGCCCCCGGCTGCTGAGCCGACGACGGGGGTAGCGCTGATTGTCACGCGTGGTGGTCCTCTCACTTCGGGCCGTGCCGGCTCGAAATCCAACCATAACGGTCGGACGGTTAGTGCGCCGCTCTTCCCTACCTACTCTGGAGTCAGACCGCCACAGCGGCACCAAGATCCAGCGCACCTTCCATCCCCAGGTCAGGAACTACTGTTAAAACCGGCGTGTCGGACACTCGTGATCGCATCCAGGACTCTTCGATCTTGCTGTCCAGCTGCGCAGTCACCGGAACGCGACCAAAGGCGGCCGCGAGCGCATGAACAGCTAACCTGGGCGGCATAGCATTCCCCACCTGCTGAGCCCAGCCTTGCCCCGCCCATTTGTAGTCGAGGGGGAATGTTTGCAGCCGACCAGCTTCGGCGGGAGAGAACCGTTCCTGTTCGTCCCCCATGTGGTCGACAATGCGGTTACGCGAAATCTTGCCGGTCACCGTGGCCGACGGCTGCTCGGAAGTGCGCCGCCCACGCGCGGAGGGAATTCCGCCCGAGCCGTAGTTGGACACAACCTCGAACCACTCGCCCCGCTTCAGAGCGGAACCCATGGTTTCCCATGGCAGCAAATGCGATTCTCCGGTTCCACGCACCATTCCCGCTCGGTACGCCTGGTGCGTGGGCACCGGACGGATCGGCGTCACCATCCGGTTGGCGAGCAGCACCGCTCGGCGGCGGGTCTGCGGCACACCAAACTCTTCGGTTCGTAGAACTGTGCACACAACTTTGTAACCGAGCGACTCCAGAACCGGCTTCATCGCCTCCCACACGGGTAGGACCGTCTGAACCTGTTCGAGGACCACCGCTTCGTACGGTCGGCCGGCACCGTGCGCTTCGAGGACCCAACGCAGCGGTTCGAGCACCAGTCCGGTGCGCTCGTCATCGAGGCCCTTGAGCGAAGATGACACGTCTTCAGCCCGAGCCATGCGATCTACCAACTTCAGCACATCATCGAGAGCGTCCCGGCCGCTACCGGATCCCGCCACTGTAAACGTCTGGCACGGGGGCCCACCGGCAAGAATGGTTGCATTGGGGAATTTCTTCGGACCTAGCTCACGAACATCACGATGGTCAGTATCCAGGCCGGCCTCGATACGTGTTGCATGCGCATCGTCGTCCCATTCGACTCCGTGGGTACTCATTCCAAGCCAGGTCGCAGCGACATCGATGCCTCCGGGACCGGCAAACAGGTCGACAACCGAGTGCGTGGACAGATCACACTGTGCGCTGCGATTGTCTTCCATAACGGCGAAGTTTACGACACCGATGGTCGACTCCAGCCACCACACAGCCGCATTGTCGCCTGGTCATCGTAGAGTCTGCGTCGAATGCGAATTCGCCCGTGACGACCACCACCGCATCCGAGATGTAAGGACCGACGCACCTCATGGCCAAAGTAATTGCGACCATAAACCTCAAGGGTGGCGTCGGAAAGTCCACAATGACCGCCGCACTCGCCGAGTTCATGGCCGGCATGTTCGGAAAGAGTGTTCTCCTGATCGACCTGGACCCCCAGACCAATCTCACAACGATGATGATCGGGACCGAACACTGGCACGAGCTCAACAACTCCGGTCGCACGCTGAAAGCACTGTTCGAACAGGCCCTCGATTCGCAAGCGCCAAAGTTCGACATCGACGATGCGATTCAACGAAACGTGTCACCGCTGGCGAAATTGGCCGGTATCGACCTCCTGGCGTCGTCACTCGACATGATCGAGATCTCCGAAGAAGTCGCAGCGTGGCAATATGACGAGCCAGATTCGCTGCAACCGCTTCTAGTTCTCAAAGAAGCTGTCGACACGGTGAGAGACCACTACGACTACATACTCATCGATTGTCCGCCCAATATGGGGATCATCACGCGCAACGGACTGATGTTGGCCGACGCGTACGTAATTCCGACGATTCCCGATGTGCTGTCCACGTACGGCATCCCGCAGATTCAGAAGCGCGTACGGATGTTCTCCGAAAAAACTGGACATCACGTCCAAGCCCTCGGACTGATCATCACCAAGTATCGCGCGAACACCAACTTGCACCGAAACACCATCCAGCGGTTGCAGAACGCGGTCCTCGACTACGACGCGTTGCCTGCTGCAGAACGCAAGCTCATCGAACGTCCACCCAATGTCATCCCCTATTGGATACCCGAGGCGACGGACATCGCAGCGGCAGCAGAGTTCTTCGACTTCGGCACCTTGAAGAACCGCTACGGCGGGGGCAAGAAGGTCGACGATCTGAGAGACCTCACATCCCACGTAATGACGAATGTGGAGATCTACACGTGACACCAATCAACGACGAACTCGTCGCCGCCCAGACGGCGTTCGAATTGTCGATCAACAAACTGGCAGCTCAGGATCCGAACGCCGCGATCATTGTGCTGACAATGGGGAAACTTGTCGCAGAACACATTGCCGTTGGGGATGCCCGCCCTAGCGCCTCGCGGACCATTCGAACGGAAACCAAAGCCCGAAGAGTCAGCACACCAAGGGCACCAGCAGTCCTTGATCCCTTCGCAGCTTTTCGCAGCGACGGAGAAGATGGACTGCGCAAGGAACTGGGTGGTCTGGATCTCGAACAACTCCGAGACATCCTGCACCAATACGGGTTGGATCCCGACAAGCGCTCGATGAAGTGGAAGACGGCCGGCAAGGTCAGGGAACGCATTGTCGAGCGCGTCCGTGCTACGAGCACGCGCGACAACGCATTCCGCTGATCCAGTCCTCAGATCGACTCCAGAGCCTCGCTGAACAATCCGTGATCCTCATGACCGTCCTCTGGCGTTCCGAAAAGCAAGGCTCGGTCCAGATACCGGTTTCCCAACTCGCATGAGGTTTCCGGCAACAGAACGCAAGCATGGCACGCAGCCAAATTCATCGCATCGGCGCCCGCACCCTGAGATTCGATGCAGACGGGATCGGCTGAACACCAGGACATTCGAGCCAAACCCTCTGCGAGAGCTGGGCCCAGCCGTTCGGTTTCTGCCTGCGATGCCACTCCACCGAGGCTGCCTGCGGAATCGGAACTTGCGGTGTAGATCAACACACCAGCCATGCCCGTATCGTCAACATAGAGCCGCTCTCGCAGTGACGCCGCCGGATACCCTGCTTCAAGCGACAATTGGTCGATCACCACATGCGCAAACGTATGAAGTGCAACACGAATCAGACCCGTCACAGCTCGTTCGTCGGGTCGCTGCAACGCGGGACCGGCAACCTTCTTGAACAAGCTCCACCGTTCGACCGGAAAACTCTCTTGTGCCCAGTCCTCCAGGGCATCTCGATGAAAAGCAATAAAGATGCCCTCGCCGATCACCTCGATCGCGGGCAGCCAGTGCGTCTTGTCCGGCGACAATGCGCACAGATTCTCTTCGTTGTCATCAAGCCTGGTAAAGCCATAGAGCGCGCGCACTTCCCGCAACCGAGTCACCTTGCGAACGTCGGAAATCAAGTGCTCGAAGTCGACGGGCACATCTCTTTCCAGGCACACAAAATCATCGTCAAGGCTCTCTTGTTCGCGGCCTTCGACAAGAGCGGCATATTCCTGACGACGGAGTGCCTCCTCGGTAAGCAGGTCGTCGAACGCTTCGCCTCTGCGCCGTTCCAGCTCGGCCTCGATCTGCTGCACCGAGAAGCGACGAGAGTACTCGGCTAGGTTACGCAGAAGTGCCGGTGTCACTGCCTCCGGGTCTCCGAGCGAAACCCAATGGCGGTCAACAAACTTGGCAAGTGCTTGAGAATACGGCGGGATCGAAATTGCCGATCTGACGGCAGGCAACCAGACGTTGGACGCACCACGCTGAACAGCCCGAGGTGTCTCTTCGCAGTGCTGGGACTCGTCGGGCCCCAGCCATGGGCGACGACCGGCACACTTACCGAACTCGGCCAGTGCCATCGGACCAGCTGAACCGTCGAGGGTCCTGGGTTGCACACCACAGGTACAGGTCAATTCCAGGTCGGCGAGCGACGAAGTCCGGCCCTGGGCGCGCAGGTGCATCGTGTGCTCCGATCCGCCATCTTGGCCCTGATGAAGCCATCGGAAGTAGGGGAATTCGTCGATATGCCCACGCGTACAGGCAATAACCAGACGGAACGGGCTCAGTTCCGTTCGCTTCTCACACGAACAGCGAGCAACTTCTCGATCGTTGGACAACTTTCCAATGGAATCGATTCGCCTGCACGACGGGCAGACCTGTGTGATGGGAAATCGAATCACCGGTATGTCGCGCTTGCGCTTCGATCCTGCTGGGGGAGCTTTCAGCTCAGACACTCCGAGACTTCGCGCAAGACGCGGTTCACTGATGAGGTCCGCATCACGCGCCTTCCACTCATGAATACCGGCAATCATGTAACTCGTTGTCTCCGAGGGGAACAGACTCCCGACGCCGTACGTACTCAGCAGCTGAGTACGGCGAGCTTTCGCGACTGTCATGACTGGCTCCTCATTCGGATCGTGTACAGGGCGCTCTCCGCGTCGACATCGCGCAAACTCATCAAAGTGGGCCAGGGCGTCTCGGTTTGGGTGTATTCGATGTTGTCATCAGTGAGTGCAGACGAGGGCTCGACCAGAAGCGCGTCCATCGAATTCTTGCGATCCTGGTACTTCATGGAATCGCGGGACTTCGCCTCCTCGATCCATACCTTGAGCATTTCGTTCAACTGCTCCACGGTGTCTTCGCTCTCGTCGCTCGATGTCGCTTCCACCCGTCGTTCGATGATGGAGATCAAGTTTCGAAGCTCTTCCTCATGCGCAGGCGCAGCATGCGCGCCCCCTTCGCCCGACATCGGACCGATCATCATCCGCGCGAGGGATACAAAGACCCCGTGCAGCCCTCGATCTCGCGCACGCGCAGCGAATGGAGTAGCGCTCGTAGCTTCTACGGCACGGTAGAGGGCCTGGTGAAACGGAACAAAATTCTCGAAATGCGACCGATCTCGCGAACGAGCGGAGTTGAAGATCGTGACAACCAACCCGGGATACTTCCTACCCACGCGACTTGTAGCTTGGATGTACTCGGAGCTCGACTGAGGTTGTCCCATGACAGTCATCAACCCGAGCCGATCGATGTCCAACCCGACCGAGATCATGTTCGTGGCCAGAACGATGTCATCGGCGGTCCCCGAATCGTATTTCCGCTCCAGACTCTTGAGCCGCCTGGGGATTTCCGCTGACGAAACGCGGCTGGTCAACTCATTCGCAGACTCCAGCCGGCGCGCCTCGGTGCCGCCACGCCTGGATACGACGCCCAGTCGCTCACGAACGTCTCCTTCGACCTGCAGCATGGCACTGCCGAGTACTCGCAAACTGTTGAAGTATCCCAAGAGTGTCCAGTAGGGATCCCGTGTGGAGTCCTCGGACTCGATGTCCTGCGCTGCCTGCAGCAACGCACCATACGTCCTCACGAGGAGAGTCGCGTGGCTGGTGCCCGGACTCATCACGCCTACGTACATTCGAGTTCCTGCGGTGTCGCGCGGCGCCGGCTCAGCAAAGAACGACTGATCGGGATCAATTCCTGGGGGTGGGAATTGGCGCGACTCCCGGTCGAAGACCATCTTTATCTGCTCATCAGACCGACGGATGGTGGCCGTCGACGCGATGATCTTAGGTCTTGATCCGGGCGCTCCATCCTCCCCAGGAACCGAACACGCGACATCCACTGCCGTCTCGTACAGACCGACCATCGACCCCAAAGGTCCGGATATCAGATGGAGCTCGTCTTGGATGATCAGATCAGGCGGGCTACCAACTCCGTCTCGCGCGAAGAGCTTTCCGACATCGGAACGCCAGGCCATCATGGCGAACTTGTCTACCGTGCCGAGAATCAGCTCGGGTCGATATTCGTAAATGTCCTCATCCACAACATAAACCGGCAGTCCGGCCGCAAAGTCGCATGCATTGTTGCGACAAGCGATAACGAGCTTCGGCTCAGGACTGGCAACGACCGAATATTTCGTGTGATCGAGAGTCTTTCCACACCAAGGGCACTGCGTCAGCTGGACCGGATTCGCCTCGGTGATCTCGGTTTCCGATCGCAGAGACCGCAACGATTTCTTTGCCTCGAGGAGCGTATTCGGTGTTCCCCCCCGACCTACCCACAAGCCGATCGAGAACGGTCTCGCGCCCAAGCTGCCGTCTGTAATTCGAATTCGTTCGAGAGCGCACATCAACATCGTCGCGCGTTCGAACTGCTGAATTGTCAGCAGCCGCAAGGTGTACCGCATGATTACAGCTACGCCAATGGCGGTGTCATCGCGAATTCTCCTCAGGAGAACGATGAACGCAACCAGTCCCAGGTACGCTTCGGTTTTTCCGCCACCGGTAGGGAACCACAGCAAATCCGCGACGCCGCGCTCCGGGTGCTCTCGGTCGGAGATGCTAGGGAGGTTGAGCAGGATGAACGCGATCTGAAACGGATACCAACCTTGATCAATTCCGTCGCCGACAGGACCGGTGGCACCGGCACGAACCCAGACCTGTCGGGCACGCTGGGTTTGCATTGCAGAGTTTGCCAGGCGAAATGCCCGGAGAACCTCAGAATCGTTGTCGAGCAGCTCGATTCCCGATTCTATGCGATTCGCGGCCTCGCGCGCATTCTCGAAGTGAACGTCTGCGGTGCCCTCGAGCGATTCAGGAATGTTCGTCTTGCCGGCCTTCACCGACCCTTCCAGCTCGCTGATCCACTCCCGATATGCGGTGACAAGCTTGCCCAACGTGGCGACCAGAGTCGCCTTGTCTGCTTCCGCGAGAAAAGACATTCTCAGATCGACGTCGGGTCCGACCTTCCCAGGCCGGGCGCGGGAAACCTCGTGCGTAGGCAACAGCGTCGTGGCGATGCGATCGGTGGTCGCCTCGACTCCACTCCAGGTGACGGCGCATCCGTGCCCGATGCCGAAGTTGCGTGCATTGCGGTACATCAATTCCGCCGAGAGCAAGTCACCCTCGCCACCGAGCCTGTTCGGCGCACTACGGTCGACGATCGCAGGCACTTCGGTTGTCACGACAAGTTCGACCTGGAACCAGGCACTCGCGTCTTTGAGTTCACCTTTGTTCACCGAAAGCTTGTTCCGGAGAACAGCGGAGACCGTCACCTTACCGTCGCGCGGTGTCCGAGTCAGAATGTACAGCTCCAAGCCCGGTGCAACATGCAGCTTCACTGCACCCTTCGTGGCCAGTGAATGGCGCACTCGTTCTGGCGTACATGCCTCTCTGGTCCAGGCGGTAGGCCGACTCCGTCCTCTGCGGCGTTTGCCACCCTGGTCTTGGTCGTCGAGCGTCTCGGAAGGTCTGTATCGTGCTGCCGACACATCGAAAGACACCTCGGATGCCAGACCAACATCGACTGTGAACGTCAAACCCATCGACGAGGGGTAGCGCATCAAGGATTGCGCAACAGGTGAATCACTTTCACCTTCAATGGAATCCGCTTCGGCACTGCCGGGTTCCGGCTCCTCCTGCAGGGGCTCATCCGTCGGCCACAGCACGCCCACCACGTAGCGATCCAACGGTGGTTCTGCGAGCACCTCCAACGCGCCCTCTCCCGGACCGAGAAGATCGAGTTTGAGCTCCTCGACCATCTCCGCACGGAACCCGTACATCGCATCCAGCTCGGTCATGACGGTTGTCAATTCTTTCCATCCCATCTCGTGTTCCAGTCTGGTTGGACAAGGCCGGCGAGCCGGGGTACCAGCCAGATGCCGGAATCACCGACTCCCAATTCGTCGCTGACTTCGGGTGAACCTGCGACAGATTCAATCGACATCGTCGTTGCACCATTCAGAATCGTTGGCCAACGGGCATTTCCAATCATGAAGATTCGCCTGATATCTCGCCCGAACTGCTCGGATGTACGCGCAAATGCGACACCATCGGAATCCTTGACCAGATAGATTGGCGCATCGCGGTGGGTCCACTCCAGGTCCAAAACCAGTGTCACAGTTTGGCCGACGAGAGTACCGGCGGCAAGCAGACTCTGAACAGCAGGAGCGTTTTCACTACATTCGAAGGGCTCGTCAGTATCGATGTCGTTGACACGAAATTCAACGGCTCGAACGCGCTTCCGGCCCTTGAATTGCACTTTTTCCGTCCAACGCCCCGTCGCTGCTGCATCTCTCTCCATCCACGCCCTTGTGGGCTTGGGGCAACAACGGACGATTTCGTCACGAGCGCGGCTCAACGCGACATAGTTTCGCCGAGCGATGGCGAAGTCGTCGTTATCACGTTCGTAGTCTGTATCGAACAGGAAGACCCTCTCGAATTCGAGGCCCTTCGCACGATGGACAGTGGACACCACAACGTCCTCCGTGGCATCTGCCAACAATGCCGTCGGGATGCCGTATCCACCGATGACGCGCCTGATCCTCGAGAGATCGAGATCGTTCGGAAACTGCGTCCGACCTTCGGATTCCTTGAGCAGATTCCATGCATCGATCGGGTCAATCACCGACGTATTCTGCAGTGCAGCAATAACATCCTCACGGCGGTTCATGTTTCGCGGAAGCTGCCGAGCAAGCTCTGCAACCCATGCCCGAGCGCCGTGCTCTTGTGCAGTACGCCGCAGTGTATGACGGATGTTCAGGGCGGTGAGCTGTTGGGACACGCGCAAAGCGTCACCGTTGGTCTTCGTCAGGATCGCGGTGCTTCGTCCAGCGCGGTAAACATCAGTGAGCCACGCCGAGGAATCGACGCTTTCCAACCGGGAAATGAAGGCATCAACCTCTTCACGTGCTCGCGCACCGCTGTCCATCTCACGGAGGCGAGACCCTAGCTCGACGACAGCAAGAGGGTCTTTCCCCCGCGCACGGAAATTACGTTGCAGACCCGTCGATTCAACATTCGCGAGACCGCGCAGCTCGCTGATCACGTCCAAACGCTGGGTTTGTTCTTCCGGAGAAAGCTGGAAATCGTAGAGCGCCTGATTCGGATCGCCGAGCGCAGTGAACCCGACCTCGTCCCCAAGTCGATCGATCAGCGCCAGCACGAGCTTCGCACGCTGCCCGACGAGGTCCTGCACCTCGTCGAGAACGACATGCTGAATGTCTTCCAACATCGGCAAATCAGCGTCTTCATCAGTCAAAAGCCCAACAGCACGTTCGATTCTTGCGTCGAAGTTGCCTTTTGGATCCTCACCCGCGTCGATGATCACCCGGTTGGCAAACGAGTCGAAAGTACGAATCTCGGCCTGCGCCAATACCCGTGTTTCCAATCGACTACGAACAGCGGATACTGCTGCTCTGGAAAAACTCAGAACGAGCACCTCTGTCGACAGCGATAAGTCGCACTCCCTTGCCAAGTGATCAAGTCTGGCAGCAACAACTTCGGTTTTTCCCTGCCCCGCCCCGGCAACTACCACAAGACGGTCTTCAGTGGCCGCCTCAACTACTCGGCGTTGAAGTTCGTCAAGACCGGTAACCGTTGAACCAGAATCGATCTCGAGCGATTGCGAAGGGCCTTCGCTCGCATCGATCGAGAAAGCGGGCGCCACAACCGACGCAGCCGCCGCAGCGCGACGGCGGTCACGAAAACGGGTAAGGATGTCGACGGGGTTCGCCCGCGCCCTGAGCCGGTCGCGAAACTTCGGTGTGTCCGAAATCGTGACAACGATTGAATCTGCTGCGACGTCTATCGACTCCGTGCCGGTTGCGGCAGGAAGCTCCAGCCGAGCGATCAGTTCCGCGAGTCGTTTTTCCACCAGGCTGCCCCAGCGGCCCCTGGTCACGTCTGAAATTTCAGCCTGTGTTTGCTCGGCGAGGTCGGGCCAGGGCGCCAGTATCGTGGCCACCGCGTCCTTCAGTCGCTGAATTTCACTCTGGTCCTGTTCCGCGGAGGATTCTCGAACCAGAAGTGCAGGGCTCATCGTGAGCGTCCACGTGACGTCGCTTCCCCATTGCCGATGGAGAGCCCTGGCAACTGCCGGACGGACGTCGTCGAATACACGGCTACGAACATGCGCGCCGACCGGGAGATCGTTCCGTTCGAGGACACTCGTACGGAACTGGAGCGACTCACCACCGTCTGCGGTCAGCCCGGTCGATCCAAGTTCGATGAACATCGGTTCAGCAGGATCGATGGTCAGAGCAATCCCACGCACATCAGTACTCGAGGCCGTTTCGTCATCCCCAAGGTCGCCTTCAGCACCCTTTGCGATGATCCGCACCAGTCGCGCCGAGCGGAATGCGATACGGGTGTCAATTCCATGCTCAGGAACGACCAGACGCCACGCTGCGATGACGGTATCGACTGTCCGAGCAGACAGCGAAATCGCAGTCTCGAGCTCATCAAGCACGTCGTACAATTCGGCGCTCTCTTGAACACGGCGCTGGAAGCGCCTCCACGTGTTCCACGTTCGGCGGTACTCACCGAACAACTCACACAGGTCGAGGCCGTATTCGCGATAATAGAAGGGGGCGTGTGTATGAACTTCGCTCAGATCAACGACCAGTCCTTCCGCCGACCAGTCGCCCAACTCGGAATCGTCGATGAGCTCATCCAACGGCCACGGCAACGGTGGGGGAATCTCCGTGGCAACGGTGTTTCCGCGCAGAATCTGAATTCCTACCGCCGTAGCAGTAACAAATGCGGCGAGTTCACCGAAGGAATCCGTCAACGGGGCTGTGAACGCATTCGAACCAACGCTGTTCACCAGGTTGCGTCGGCCCCGTTCATCAGCAGCCCGGGCTTGGACGAGAATCGCACTGAGCGACGCCACCGCGTCTTCTTGTACTCGAGAACTCACCCGGCACTCCTCTCCACCGCCAACCGAATAGCACCATAAGAGACTATCCGTCCGGTTTAGGCGCTCGCTGGTAGCCTCGCAATTCGCCAGGAAGACGAATGCCTTACTGAATGACCTCGAGCGAGACTTCACGAAAAATCGCGCGCACGCGGTCGTCCAACTGTTCGTCGCTCAATATCGAGAAGTCGATGAACGCCATCAACCGACGCAGTCTGGGCACAGCGTCACGGAGAACCTTTCTCTGTCCTCCACCTTCGATCAAGATGCGAGCGATCGAACGAGCAAGAGGAGTTACTCCTGCTATCGACCTGCGTTCGGTAATCTGGTTGAGGTCACTCTCCGAGAGTTTGCGCAGGAGCGAGTAGTCCGCGACGCCGTCGACCACTGTCGCGAATGTCATTGCCTGCCACCACAAGCGAGCAAACATATGACGCGTCAGGTCAGTTGCGATCCAACGTTCAATGTTCTCTCCAGGGAATCGCCATCGGGTGATGTCAGGCATCGCCACGATTGCGAGGAAGTTCCACACTCCTCGGTGAGCTGCCTCCACCGAAGTGATCTGCATAGTCCGATGAATCTCTTCTGCAGCAACGCGATCAAAGCGAATCAGGTCCGCGTTCCCTACCTCGCCCGGATATCCGCAATCATGCGCAATCGCTCGAATCGAGTCTGCCAACTCTTGTACACCAGACTCGCCGATTCGCTTCCCTCCACTCGCTGCATACGTCATCTGCGAGTGCGTAGGACGCGCCGCCCGCGCCATTTGCGAAGGATCTTCATTGAGCTTTTGCAATTCAACTACCCCCGACGCAAGACTCAATCGGGGCCACAGCTCGGTCATGAGAGCAACCTTCCAAATCCAATCGAACGTGCACCCGCCACAATCGAACTGTGCAAATCCATTGAGGAGCCCAGGATTGATTCGGCGGTCCACGCAGTGGGGTCGACAAGCACCCTGAGAGCAAGAGAACGAGCAGTGGCGCCGAATGATTCGCTATCACAACCTTCGAGCTCATCCCAACGCGCCAGCGACCATCGGACGATTTCGTCCACCAGGCCTTCTTCCATCTCTTGAATGAGTACCAATTGCTCGTCCGTATGGTTCCTCTCCCTCTGGACTGCCTTGACCAGCTTCTTGTCAAGCGGATTTATCAGGAGCAACAATGCCCCCATCGCAGGCTCGTCCGGACTCAGTGGCATTCGAAGATGCCAGCTGGCTCCCTCGTCGATGCCGAATGCGTCGAAATCGACAACCTCGGTAGGAAACATCGCTTCGGAGCCGGTGAGACGAAGTGCTTGCTCGTCGTTCCAGAGGATTGAGCCCGCGTGGCGCGCTTCTCCCACGAGCGGACTCAACCGATCCCTTTCGAGAACCAATTTCCTGGTCAAAGCGATAGTTGCACCGGCATATTGCGGATCGACTTCAATCTCGACATCGAACCGCCCGTCCGCGAGGGGTACGCGCTTCGCCGGCCCGACTAGGTAGGTGTCCAATGCTCGCCACCCGAAGTAGAACGCCAATGGCGAACCATCATCAAGCCTCGTATGCGCGCGGATCATCAACGGATCCGCATTTATGGTGCAGCGCAGGCGGAGTCCTGATCGATAGTCCCAATTCTCGACAGCCTCGCCCAGTGGCTCCCACTCACCTTCAACCATCCGTAACCAGATCGACGGCTCAATAGTCCCGGACCTCGGCACCAAATACGGACGAACGTCTCTGACGGCCATCAGCTTTCATCCTCTACAACAAAAGTTAGCCGCACGACCGCGTCCCGAGGTGGACGGACAGAAACTACCCATTTCCGGGGGTCTGCACGTCCAACAGAAATCTGACTTCCTACCCGATGCTCGCCCGTTTCAAGACATACCCAGCCCACGACCTCCGCCGGTTCCAGAAGTCCCCGTAACTCAATGCCACCATCGATCACAACGATAGGCTCCGCAACCACCAATTTTGTTGTGGGCCAAGCAGGTAACTCGACCGTAGCAACCACGAGTGCGTCGCCGCCATGCACGATCAGTTGCGGGCCCTCCACGATCCTTGGCTTGACAGCCGAACGACTGCCGGATCGACCTGACCGACGGCTCCCGTTTCGACTTGGTTGCCCTGCGCCATCGCCGGATGCACCTGCCACAAGTCCTGACAGGCGACCTGCGAGCGGAGCCAACGCAGCTTCGTGATGCAAATCAGCATCGACATCTCGAACCGAGGGCTTGAGCTTGCTCTTCACGTAAGTGGCTCCGAGACGAACTACACCCAATGCTGTGCCATGTAGCCCACTCGTCACCCAATCGTCGTGAGTGGGGGGCTCAGCATCCGAGAAATACCGATCGGCATCGATGCCGGCTTTGAAGACTGCGCCATACTGAATCGCTTCATCCGGATGAGGGTCTCCAGATACATAATTCACGACCAGATCGGCTTGGCGCATTCGCGCGCAATGATGTGCGGCACCACTGAATGGGGCTGCCAGAGACAGCAGATAATTCTGCTTGATGGGTGCCATCGACTCGACCTTCGCGAAACGACCGATCTCCTGAGGCTTAGCCCTTCGAGCCGGCACATCGTATTCACCGTTCAGCGATAGCTTTCGATACGCATCGACGAACGGCTTCAATTCGATTGTTGCAGCTGGATCAGGTATCTGGACAGAGAACCCTTCGAACTTCACTGAACACCGCAAGCGGTTTTCCACCCCGTCGATCATTTTCGGCCACAGATTCCACAACATGGTCGAAGCGATGAACTCGGCAGCCGACTCCGGTGTGCGTTCCTGCTCTACGTCGCCATTTCGAACGGCTCCCAGGTCAATATCGATGATCGCTACAGTCGTACCGGTTTGCCCCTCAGCGAACCTCGGCAAGCCAAGGGCAGTTGCCATCTCTTCGGCATCGTCATCTACCAGTGCCTGCGCGATTTCACCTTCCAGCACGCCTAGCCAATGGCGTCCGGTGTAGCGAACGCCCTTGTCTTGGAAACCATCTCCCATGGCGGCACCGATCAATCGACGCTGCGGCTTACCGCGAAAGATGCAACGACTGTCAGCGACGATCACGTGACACCGACTGACGTTGTACAGAATTCCTTTGCCGAATCCGTAGGAGCCCCCACCCAGGTCGACTCCCTTCCTCTCACCTACATTTCTGATGAACTTGACGAAGTCCGCTCGCTCCCCTTCGAGTGGAGGTTCATCTGCTCGTAGTGGGCCACCAAGGCCAGTCGTGCCACGATCGGAAATCGTCAAGATGGTCGGCTGTCGGTCCAGCGCTTCAGCCAGGCCGAGGGACGCCCCTACCGGCCCTGGGAGAAGGAACTCCCGCCACCGTTCGAGCCTATTGCCTGTCAGTTGACGAATCTGCACATTGAAGTCAACCTCCCGGCCGGGAAGCGCTGCATCGCAGCTATTTTGAGCCGCTTCGCGAATGAGCACGGTGAGCGGATCCAGCTTGGGTTTCCCGAGTTGTCGACGGATACCTTCCGAAGCGGTAGATCCCTCAGCGGCGACCCGTTGTGACCACCACTGTGATCGCTCCGCAGCCTTTGATTTTCTCAATTGGACCCCGCACCTACCAGCTCATCGAGTTCTTCCTGATCAGATTCGATCTCGGCATCAGTCAAATCGACACTGACGTACGTCTGGGCAACCGGGCTTGTGTCGTCAGCAGCACCAGGGAAGACGAGAGCCACGCCGATGACGTCTTCAACCGCGTTCAGCGGCTTCCTTGAATCCTTGTTCTGCTCCAGCGGTTCTGACACCGGATCGATCGGATACAAGAGAAGTAGGCCCTTCCGTTGCACGGTTGCATCTTTGTCTCGCGCATCCATCAATGCACCTTCACTGAGCTTCCTCGCGACAGTCTTGGGTATGAAGTCAACCGCACGATGATCCTTCGACATCAGAGTCTTGATATCAGCCCGCTCGAGACCGTCATCCTTGAGCTGAGATCGAACGATCCGACCGAAGTCGAACCCACCCAGCCTGACAAATCCCTTCTCCTTCCCTGGCTCTGCAGCCAAAATTGCCAGGTTCCATTTGTCGAGCCTATTTTTCCGTCTTTGCTTCACGACATACTTGGCAATCAACTCGGCGTCGAGATCGGGCGAATCCTTATGCACGTGGTAATCACCCAAGAAGGTCAGCACATCGTCCGCATCGACATCGCGAAAAAGTACGGAGCCGGAGTCCAGGATGTCGCCTTGAATTCCCTTGGTACGAACTCGCGATACGAGACCGTCTGCAGCATCCTTGTTGTGTAACAGCCATTCCGAGTCCTGCGTGCGGAAGTAACGCGTCTGAACCCTCCTGCCGCCGTACGACGCGTACGCGGGAATAGCGGCGCCCATCTTCGCTGTAATCCGGAGTGTGGGATGAGTCCTGATTCGAACGCCGAACTCCGTCGGTGTCAGATTCTCGGACTCGTACCTCTCGATGTCCAGTCGAATCTCACGCTCCACCGTCGCCAAATGACGGAACCACTGCCGTAGTTCCTCGGTCATCCAGATCCTGGGCAAGTCTTCGTAGCCTGGCCTGAATCCGAACCACCGTGCCATCTGCAGCAACGTGTCGTAGGCACCGGCTGCGCGGACGAAGTAACTGACGGTCAGCCCCTCCAACGTCAGACCGCGACTGAGAGTGTTCCCCCCGACCGCGATAGCGATTTGACCGTCAGTGGAGTAGTCGAGGCGGTCATCGCTTCGGAAATTGTCGATGACGATGCGACAGACCGACAAGACATCTTCGACCTTCGCCGACACTGCATCGAAATCGATTGATTTCAAATCGAATTCGGAGGAGTGCACCTTCCCTGTCTCGGATTCCCATAGCGCTCGCAAGCGATCCTTGGTCGATGCATCACCGGCAGCCCACCTTTTTGAAAGCCTCTCCACGTATGCATTCAATGGCCCCTTGAACTGGCGATGAATGTCCGTCTTCACCGAGGTGTGGATCAACATCGTCGAATGCCCGGCGTCACCGCGTGCGCGTCGCGCAGCCGTCGAGAGCACAAACCAATCGAGCGCATTCTCGAGGGTGGGCGGAATCGAAGGAATGAAGGACGCCGTCGCGGTCTTCCCCAGCGGACGAACGTCGTCTACGTCTTCGTTGGGAATGATCCGCACCATGTTGGAGCCGTCGAGGTCTTTCCCGTTCGCCTCGTCGCCCTCGACCGCATCTCGACCGAAGATTTTTTCAGTGCCGAAGTATCCCTTTGGTTCCGGGAGATTCAGAATGAAGTCCTTCGGGTACAAGTCGCCCCCGGCAGGATCGATCAGAATGTTTGCAAATGGCGTTGCTGTATAGCCAATATAGGTGCTTTTCGGCAGCTTCTCGATGATGCCCCTAATCAGGGGGTTGATGGTTCGAGTCTCCACACTTGCCTGATCTGCCTCGTCGTCGATGATGAGAGTCGGCACATCGGTGAGAGCTCGCTGTTTTACTGCCGGCTGTAACCACTTGTCCAAACGTTTCAGGACCGCGGCATTCTTCTTCACGACGGCGAGGATCACACCACTGTCGTCGACATGCAGTAGAGCCGTTGACTGCATGGCGGGCGCTCGAAAATCGTCATCCGCATTCGTCAGCTGCTTCCACTTAGTAGGCGTGAGCATATGAAGCTGCTCATCGAGACGCTCCTGCGTCTGTTTCCGTAGCCCGTTGTGAATTCCCGACAGCACAATGACGAATTTGTAACCGACATCCGCGGCCTTTGCGATTACAGCAGTGAAGTTGGTGGTCTTACCAGATTGCACATAGCCCACCACCAGCCCCTTCGCATCCCACGATGATTCGTTAGGACGCGGCGTGTAGGCAATAACCTTATTGGACGAGCCGTCCAAGGACTGGATCCGATCATCCGGCCACGACAAGTCTCCTCGGATGTAGCGCTCGAGAGCAGGCCAATAAGTATCGGCGCTGGCGTTCGGCCCCGCATACCAGGGCTCACGCGGCCCGTGGATGATCGGCGGGCCGGCGGTGATCACTCCAGAGAGATGTCTGCGGTACTCCGCCTCGAATTCATCGAGTTCCTCCGCGGTGAGCCTGCCTTTGAAACGTTTGAGAGCTGATTCCAACGACGTCTTCCTCGCCCAACCCGCAAATACCTCGTAGAAATCGTCCATCAACTCCATACCTCCGTGTCGCCTCGCGACTGAACGGTAGCGCAGAAATCGAAAAGGTTGCGTTAGAAACGATCCGTCCGGTCTGTCGCAGACGAGCGACTTCGACCGAGGTTAGCTGTGGAGAGCCGAAACTTGCCGAAAACCTATTGCATAACCGACGCAGCACCGCGTCTAGCAAGAAGGATCCGGCGTTGCAGAAACCTTCCTAGAACCCAAGTGGTGACTGGGAACAGTTAAGATCTGAGCTGGTTGGCGCGTTGGGGACGAGGCAAGTTCAGGTCAGTGCGAGCAGGCTCAGCCGCCGTAGACCTCGGGGTCCAGGGTGCCGATGTACGGCAGATCGCGGTACCGCTCGGCGTAGTCGAGGCCGTAACCGACGACGAACTCATTGGGGATGTCGAAGCCCACGTCGCGGACGTCGACGTCGATCTTGACGGCGTCCGGCTTGCGGAGCAGGGTGACGACCTCGAGCGAAGCGGGATTGCGCGTCTTGAGGTTGCGCATCAACCACGACAACGTCAGGCCCGAGTCGATGATGTCCTCGACGATCAGCACGTGGCGACCGGCGATGTCCTTGTCGAGGTCCTTGAGGATGCGGACGACGCCCGAAGACGAGGTCGAGGATCCGTAGGAGCTCACGGCCATGAATTCCATCTGCGACGGGATCGGCAGGGCGCGGGCGAAGTCGGTCATGAAGAAGACCGCTCCCTTGAGGACGCCGATCAGCAGGAGATCCCCTTCGGGGGCGCCTGCCGGGTAACGCTTGGCGATTTCCTCAGCCAGTTCCGCCGTTCGTGCACGGATCTGTTCTTCGGAGATCAGTACCGATGCGATGTCGCCCTCGTACACGCGTCAAACCCTTCGTCGGTCTTCGAATCCGAGGATCAGCCTGCCACGTCGCCGGGCCGCCACCAACCTCGCCTCCGGTGTTCCGCCCCCGATCGCGACGCCGCCTTGCCCCCGCCAGTCGATCACCAGGGCGTCGACCGCCCGTAACTGTTTGTCCGTCAATGCTTTTGCGCCGCCCTGAAGCAGCCAGGCTCGCAGAGCGCGTCGGCGGATTGCGGTGGGCGCTTCGGCAAGTGTGTCCACTTCCACTTTCCCGTCGACGACAGCCCGTAGAAGTAGGGCCTCGGCGTACTCGTCGAGCGCCTCGCCGTCCTCACGCAACTGCGTCGCGGTTCGGGCCAACGCCTCGGCAACTCCCCCGCCGAGAATTTCTTCGAGCAGCGGCAACGCCTCGTGCCGCAGACGCACGCGAGTGAACTCGGGATTGTTGTTGTGCGGGTCCTCCCACGGCGTGAAGCCCAGGTCGACGCAGGCCGCCCTGGTCACCGATCGACGGATGCCGAGTAGCGGCCGTCCCCAGGGGGCGTCGAATGCAGCCATACCCTGAATCGATCGCCCACCGGACCCGCGGGACAGTCCGAGAAGGACGGTCTCTGCTTGATCGTCGAGCGTGTGTCCGAGCAGAACCGGGAGGTCAGTCCTGGTGTCGCGCAGAGCGCTGTACCGAGCCTCACGCGCGGCGGCTTCGAGACTCCCACCTTCGGCTACGTCGACGGTCAGCACCGTCGCGGTCCGGCAACCCAGCGCCAGCGCCTGGTCTGCGGCCGAGCGTGCGACGGCATCAGAACCATCTTGTAACCGATGGTCCACGATCAACGCGTCGACGGAATCGGTTTCCGCCACGGCTGCTGCGGTCAGCGCCAACGAATCGGCTCCCCCGGACAGTGCGACGACCACACGGCGTCGTGGCTCGAATACGACCGTCCACGCCCGCACGGCCTGTCGCAGCGCCAGGAGGGCAGGCGTCTCAGGCAGCAGCATCTAGCCGAGAACGCGCTTTACCCACGCGTCGGGATTGTCGATCTCGTCGAGCAACGGCAAGGTCTCGGGCCCGGTCCAGATGGTGTTGAACTGCTCCATGCCGACCTTGAGAACTACCGCGTCGACGAAGGCCTTGCCGCGTACGTACTGCGCCATCTTGGCGTCCATGCCGAGAAGCATCTTGATGATCCGCTGCACGGGGTTGGACTTGCGCTGCCGACGCTTGTCGAAGGCCGCGCGGATAGTTGCCACCGACGGCACCACGGCGGGGCCGACGGCGTCCATCACGTGGTCTGCATGCCCTTCGAGGAGAGTGCCGAGTACGAGCATCCGATCCAGCGCGTCACGCTGGGGTTCCGCCTGCGAAGCACGCAGCAGGCCGATGATCCCGCCCGCCGTCGCACCGTCACTGGAGTCGGGTTCCTTCCGCGAGCGCAGCTCTGCAGCAAGGCGCCCGACAACGTCGGTCATCGACTCGTCCACCGTCGCACCAAGCGTTTCGACGGATTCCTTCATGTACTCCGCTAGCCACGGTGAGGACGAGAACTGAACCCGGTGAGTGACCTCGTGCAGGCAGACCCACAACCGGAAGTCACTCGGGTTCAGCCGAAGGGACCGTTCGACGGAGACGATGTTCGGTGTGACCAGAAGCAGGGTGCCGTGCTCGCCGGTGAACGGGTCGTACTGCCCGAGGATCGCCGAAGACAGGTACGCCAGCATGGCGCCGGCCTGCAAGCCCGCCGGCTTTCCGACGATGAGATTGCCACTGCCGTCAGGGTCGGCGCCGGTGAGATGCGCCATCGACCGCGAGGCCGCCGTGATCCACCCGGCCCGGTCCAGCACGTCAGCGGCCGGGACCGGTAGACCGTCGGCCAAACCGGTCACTTCACGAACTGGCAGTTCTGCGCGCTTGGACGCTTCGGCGAGTTCTGCGGTTGCCGTCTCGGCCGTGTAGCGAGACATCGCGGGGCCGCCGCGCGCCAGTTTTATCCCGGCTTTGGCGGCAAGACTCCAGTCGACGGCACCACCGAGCGGAGCCGAGGCTTCATCATCTTGTGGAGTCTTTTCGGCCACTATTGGCACCCGCAATTCCTCAATGCTCCGGCAATCGCGTCCAGGGCAGGACGGCTCACTTCTGGCGGCCGGTCATTGGACATCAGTGCGAAGGTGAGCACTCGCCCGTTCTGATCGACCACGAACCCTGACAACGCGCTGGCCGTCGAGAGAGTTCCCGTCTTGGCCCGTACCCAACCCGCACCGGTTCGGTTTCCGGACGCGTAGCGGTCGGACAAACTTCCTGTTCCGCCGGCCACCGGAAGGTAGTCCAGCAGCGGACGCAGTTTCGGATCACCGTCACCGGCCGCCGCCGTCATGACGCGATCGAGTACCTGAGCGGGAATGAGATCGTCGACGGAAAGTCCGCTGGAATCGTGCAGCGAAACCCCGGTGTAGTCGAACCCGGCGGCCTGCAAGGTCTTGCCGGTCGCGTCGACGGCTCCGGTGAACGAGGCTTCGATTCCGGAGGCAATCGCGACCTCACGCCCGATGGTCTCGGCGAGCACGTTGTCGGAATGTTCCATCATCTGCAGCAGCCGGTCGCTCAGCGGCGCCGACTGCACGGTGGCGATCGGCTTGGCACCGGCAGGCGCCGCGCCGAGACTCACGTTGGCGGGATCGACACCGAGGGCCTGAGCGAGCACCTTGCCCGCGTCCAACGCGGGCGTTTCCGAACGCGGCGACTCGTCTTGAGTGCCGTCGTACCGACCGCCTTCGATCATCACCGATTCGATCGGGGTGATGTAACCGGCCGCGATGTCAGCGGGGAACCATCCGGTGGCCATGTTGTCGCCCTTGAACAAGCTCGAGTCCACCACGACGCTGGTCACCGGCGTACCGGCAGCCTTGATCTGGTCGACGAGATCCGCGATGTGCGCTGCGTTGGCGTAGTACCCGCTCTGCCCCTTCGGCGTCGCCGTCAGCGTCGGGTCACCGCCGCCGACCAGAACGACCTGCCCGGGGCTCGTTCCAGGCACCACTGTCGTGGACAGCCTGTGGTCGAGCGGCAACTTCAGCAATGCCGCCGATGCGGTGAGCACCTTCGTCGTGGACGCAGGCGTCATCGGCGTCGACGGGTCTGCGCTCCACAGAATGTTTCCGGTGAGCGCATCAGCGACTACTCCGGTGAACTTCCCCAGATCCGGGTTGGCCACAGCCGGGCCGATCGCCGCTGCGATTCCCGACGCGCTCGGGATCGGTGCGTCCGTCGGGACGGGCACCACCTGAGGTGACGGCGTCACGAGCGCAGGCTGCGGCGACGTAGTCACAGTCGCGCTGCCGGCTGTGTCGTTCGACGTACCGAGTTTCACGACGACAACTCCGGCGACGGCCAGTACAACCACTGCACCGACCGCCAGAAGGATGCGGAAGTTACGCCGTCGACTCTCTTCCAACGAGCCGATCTTCTTCTTTCCTTGGCCCGCCAACGCCCCTCCGTCTGTGCTCTGCCTACTGGGTGGTCAGGCAACCTTATCCTTGACCCGATATCCTTCCGACGAATCATTACCGACACGACAGCGAGGAATCGGCGTGGAGTTCGACGTCACCATCGAGATCCCCAAGGGTCAGCGCAACAAGTACGAGGTCGACCACGTAACCGGTCGCGTCAAACTCGATCGCTACCTCTACACAGCTTTCGGCTACCCGGCCGACTACGGCTTCATCGAAAACACCCTGGGTGAGGACGGCGATCCGCTCGACGCCATGGTCCTGCTCCCCGAGTCGGTCTTCCCCGGCGTCATCGTCGAGGCTCGCGCAGTCGCGATGTTCAAGATGGTCGACGAGGCCGGCGGAGACGACAAGGTCCTCTGCGTTCCGGCCGGTGACCCCCGCTGGGATCACATCCAGGATCTGGGTGACATCTCACAGTTCGAGCTCGATGCGATCAAGCACTTCTTCGTCCACTACAAGGACCTCGAGCCGAACAAGCACGTCGAGGCAGCCAACTGGGTCGGCCGCGCCGAGGCAGAGGCCGAGATCGAGGCTTCGATCAAGCGTCTCGCTGCCAACGGCGGTCACTGAGCTCGAGTTCTCAGGCCTTACGAAAATCCCCGCACATCGGAAGATGTGCGGGGATTTTTGTGCTGTTTTTACTCACCCTTGCAGTTTCTACTCACCCTGGAAGACCGGCGGGCGCTTCTGGAAGACGGCGGTGATGGCCTCGGTCAGATCCTGCGACGGCAGGAACGCCGCGTTCCAGGCTGCGACGTAGCGAAGGCTGTCGTTCACGCTCGCGCTGCGGGTGTGATCGAGCACGTCCTTGATCCCGTGGACCACGAGCGGCGGATTGAGCGCAATCTCCTTGGCGGTCGCGCGCGCCGCGGCCAGTACCGCGTCGGCATCTTCGAAAACGTCGTTGACGAGACCGATCTTCTCGGCGCGCGCTGCGTCGATGTCCTTGCCGGTCAGAGCCAATTCACGCAGGTGTCCGTCACCGATGATCGCGGGCAGACGCGCGAGGCTGCCCATGTCTGCGACGATCGCGACCTTGACCTCGCGGATGCTGAACTTGGCATCGGCACTTGCGTAGCGGATGTCCGCCGCCGTGATGAGGTCGACGCCGCCGCCGATGCACCAGCCCTGAACAGCTGCAACGACGGGCTTGCGGCAGTCTGCGACGGCATTGATGCCCGACTGCATGCGCTTGATCATGTCGTGGAACTTGGTGCGCGGGCCTGCCTGAGCCTTGTCCGCGAGGACGGCACCGAATTCACCGCTCATCGCCGGCAGGTCCAGGCCGAACGAGAAGTGCTTGCCGGAACCGGCGATGACGATTGCACGCACCTCGGGATCGGCGTCGAGGTCGGCGAAGATTTCGGGGAGTTCATTCCAGAAATCCGGCCCCATCGCGTTGCCCTTGCTCGGCCCGATCAGCGTCACCTGGGCGATGTTGTCTTCGCGCTCGACGGTGAACGCATTCCAGCTCTTCTGTTCAGTCATTACTCAAGAGTAACTAAAGGTCGGGCTCAGCCGAAGACCGCTGCCTTCATCCGAAGATTCCTGCCTCGTCAAGTACCAGTACGACGAGGGTGACGGCCATCAGGGCGAACATGATGAGCATCGCCATCCTGGCCGCCCGCTCACTCGTGGGCGGGAAAACGCGCTGCGCCGGATGCTCTGCCACGTACTCGGACAAGGACATGGTCCTGGCACGTGAGCGTGTCGGATTCTGTACCGCTGCTGTTGTAGCCATGTCGGTGATCCTTTCAACTACGCAATCTCAGTCAGGTACCCCAAAGGTGAAGTACCCGACTGAGTTCGACTTCTCCAATGTAGACCCGCAGATCGAAGAAGTCAGCGTGAGTTTCGTGCGAATTACCTGAGAGTTAGTCCACACAGGGAATGCCGCCATTCGCGTCCGCTCGGATAGGTGATCCCTGCGCTCCCGTGTCGGGAACTGTGCCGGCGGATACCGAGGAGTCCGACTGCGCCGGAGCGGCCGAGAACACGGTCTGCGCATTGTCCTCACCGATCAGTACAGACACTGATTCGGCCGCTGCCTGCTCGTTCGGCACTGCGGCCACGCCCAACTGCTCGGCCAGCGCCTCTGCGACGACTTTGGCGCCGACTCCATAGCTGACCACCGACTTTGCCGTCGCAGCTGCGGTGCTCACCTCTCCGACTTCGACTCCCGACGCTTTCATCGCCGCTGCCAACGCGGCGCCCAACCCGTCCGTCGCGGTTCCGTTGCGGATGTCCACAACTTCGTTCCCGGTCGAGATCGCGGTGTCCATCGCAGGTGCAGATGCCGAGTCACCTCCCGCGAAGATCCGCGACACTTCACTACGCAGACGCGCCGGATCGACCATGTTGACGTCCTGGCCGTCGACGGTCTCGTATCCCTCGATGGGCAGGGTGTAGAAGTCGATGTTCCCACCCGCGAGAGCGCTTGCCTGAGAAGCGAATCGGACGGGATCCATGGCGGAATCGATCACCACGTCCTTCTTCACCACGTCGGCCAGTGCCGTCATCTTCGGAATGTTTCCGATGACGCCGGAGCTCTTCAAGTTGGCGATCACCGCGCTGATGAAAGCCTGCTGCCGGTGGGTGCGATCCAAGTCCCCGTTGTCCAGGCCGTGGCGTTGACGGACAAACGAAAGTGCCTGTGACGCATCGAGAGTCTGAACCCCCGCCGGGAAGTTGGCGCCCGAGAAGTCATCCTGCACCGGATTGTTGAGGCACACCTGAACAGTGCCGATAGCCGAGACGACGTCATAGAAGCCCATCAGGTTCACTTCGGCAAAGTGATCGATCGGAACCTTGAGCAGATTCTGCACGGTGGTCAGTGTCGACCGCCGACCGACTTCACGCGCTTGTTGTTCTCGTGCAGCAGGATCCGTCACACCGTCCGCTACGAGTTTGGCGTCCGCATCAGCCTTCGCCATTCCGTAGGCTTCCTTGATCTTGGCCATTCCATAGCCGGGTACCGCGACGTAATCGTCGCGTGGAATTGCCACCGCACTGGCCTTGCCACCATCGCCCGGAACATGGAGCAGGATAAGCGTGTTCGTGTTGTACCCACCCACATCACTGTCCCCTGCGTGCAACTTGTCGGTGACGAACTCTGCCGGCAGGTCACTGCCGTCCATCGCCTTGCGACTGTCGAGCCCGATCAACAAGATGTTGGTATCCCCGTCGAGAGAACTTCCGGCGTCGTCACCGAGGGCGGAGAGCGCATCCGACCGGTACATCCCCGACGTCAGATCCGACTGCACATACCACCCGATTCCGACGCCCACCAGAATCGTCGTCGACAGGGACGCCGCCGCCAGCTTGCGCCCTACCGAGAGCGTCGACCGCTGCGGTTGACGCCTACGCCTGTGCCTGGTTGCCGAGTGTCGAGGTCGCGGTTCCACGGCCGACACGCTATCCACCGTTCCTGAGTAGAACCTGTCGATACCGGACACAGCTGGTCATTCGCTGAAAGAACGCTGAGAATGAAGTCCGAATTGGGCAAATCTGCTCTAGGCTCCGCCCTGTGGACCGCCGACGCTTCCTCAGTGCCCTCGCAGCAGCAACTCTGACCGGAACCGCCGCAGTGACCATGGGAACCGCTTGTTCGTCACGTTCCGTCGGGACGGCCGTCGCCGCAGCCGACGAGCCAGCAGGCCCCGCCGCTGTTCCGAATCTCCCGCCTGCCTTGCTGCCGCCTCCACCGCCGTCTGCCCGGGTGCCGCTGCCCGCCGGCGGATCGTTGACCGCCCTGCCCGGCGGCGGGGATCTGTTGGCCCTGACGGTTGACGACGGAGCCAGCTCCGAAGTCGTGCGCCTCTACACACAGTTCGCAAAAGACACCGGCATCCGTTTGACGTACTTCGTCAACGGGCAATACAACTCGTGGACCGAAAACGCCGGACTTCTCAGACCTCTTGTCGAGAGCGGACAAATTCAGCTCGGCAATCACACCTACTCGCACCCGGATCTGACGTCAGTGTCGAAGCAGCAGATCGCCGACGAGCTGACGAAGAACGGCACGTTCCTGCGCAACACCTACGGCGTGGATGCGGCGCCGTACTTTCGGCCGCCGTATGGAAGGCACAACGCGACAGTCGATTCCGTGGCCGCGAGCGTCGGCTACACCGTACCCACCCTCTGGTACGGGTCGCTGTCGGATTCTTCGTTGATCACCGAGGAGTACATCCTGCAGATGGCGAACCAGTACTTCAATCCGGGGGCCATAGTGATCGGACACCTCAACTATCTGCCCGTGACCCACGTGTATCCGCAACTGGTGGACATCATCCGAAGCCGGAACCTGCGGACGGTCACGCTCAACGATGTCTATCTGAAGCCGTGACGCCGTGGTGACCGCAGCCGACAACGAGGTTCCGGCCGACAACAGGGCTCCGTCTGTGAAACAACGCACCGAGGCCTGGCTGCTCGCGGACATCACCGAGGAACCCGCCGGACATCTGGGGCCACACCGGATGGCGCCGAAGAAGGAGAAGCGCCACCCGTGGTGGAAGGTGATGTGCCTGACGGGTGTCGATTACTTCTCCACTCTCGGTTACCAACCCGGTATCGCGGCACTGGCGGCCGGCACGTTGGCTCCCATCGCGACAGTCGTATTGATCCTGCTGACACTCTTCGGCGCTCTACCGGTCTACCGGCGAGTGGCTCGCGAGAGTCCGCACGGCGAGGGCTCGATCGCCATGCTCGAGAAGCTGCTACCCAAGTGGCGCGGCAAGATCTTCGTTCTCGTGCTTCTCGGCTTCGCGGCCACCGATTTCCTCATCACTATGACGCTCTCGGCTGCCGATGCCACGGCACACCTCGTCGAGAACCCTTTTGCTCCAACCTTTCTCTCCGGACACACCGTCGCCGTCACCCTTGTTCTGCTCGCGCTCCTCGCCGCGGTATTCCTCCGCGGATTCACCGAAGCTATCGGTATCGCGGTCGGATTGGTCGCCGTCTACCTCGCCTTGAACGTGGTGGTCATCTCCGTAGGTTTGTGGCACATCGCGACCGCGCCGTCGTTGGTCACCGACTGGACGCGCGCCATGACCACCGAGCACGGAAACCCGGCGATGATGATCCTGATCGCGCTGATCGTCTTCCCGAAGTTGGCTCTCGGTCTGTCCGGCTTCGAAACCGGCGTCGCGGTCATGCCGCAGATCAAGGGCGATCCGCACGACACCGAACAGAATCCACGTGGCCGCATCAAAGGCGCACGGCGCCTGCTCACCACTGCGGCGCTGATCATGAGTGGATTCCTGCTGACGTCGAGCCTGGTCACCACCATCCAGATCCCAGAAAACGAGTTCCAACCCGGAGGCGCTGCCAACGGACGTGCGCTTGCCTTCCTCGCGCACGACTATCTGGGTGAGATCTTCGGAACCGTCTACGATCTCAGCACGATCCTCATCCTTTGGTTTGCCGGTGCGTCGGCAATGGCAGGGTTGCTCAATCTTGTTCCGAGGTATCTCCCCCGCTACGGCATGGCGCCGTCGTGGGCCCGCGCCGTGCGTCCGCTGGTCCTCGTGTTCAGCGTCATCGCCATCACCGTCACGATCTACTTCGACGCCGGTGTCGACGCTCAGAGTTCCGCGTACGCAACCGGTGTCCTCGTGCTCATCTCGTCGGCGACCGTCGCCGTTGCCCTGTCCGCCCGCAAGCACGGTCAGCGAAAACTGTTCGTAGGGTTCAGTTTTGTCGCAGTTTTGTTCGTCTACACGACGATCGCGAACATCTTCGAACGTCCAGACGGTGTGAAAGTGGCGTCGTTTTTCATCGCCGCGATCATGGTGGTGTCCTTCCTTTCCCGGATCTCGCGAGCCTTCGAACTACGGGCAACCTCTGTCGAATTCGACGAGACTGCACTGCGATTCATCGCCGAGGCAGCCGAGAAGGGTTACCTCGCGATGGTGGCGCACGACGTCGATCGTCTCGACGAGGACGAGTATCGGCAGAAGGAATCGCAGCAGCGCGCCGAAAGCAACATCCCGGAGGCGGAGTCGATCATCTTCATCGAAGTAAATGTCACAGACTCCTCCGAATTCAGCACCGACCTCCTCGTCCACGGCCGACAGCGCGGTGAGCACCGGATCCTCTGGGTCGACAGCCCTGCCGTCCCCAACACCATTGCGGCGGTTCTCCTGCGGACGAGAGACATCACCGGCGTGATTCCCGACGTCTACTTCGAGTGGACGGAGGGAAATCCGATCATGTACCTGCTCCGCTTCCTGTTCATCGGTGAGGGCGAAACCGCTCCGGTGACCCGTGAGGTTCTACGTCGCGCCGAACCCGACCAGTCCCGACGGCCCCACGTCCACGTCGGTTGACGCGGCAAACGACGAGCAGAGGGATGGTCCAGGCCATGCCGATGGACGACACCAGCAGCGCCGGCTACTGGAACGGAAAACCGCAATGCGCATGCGCGGTTACCCCTACTCCGCGGCCGTCAAGGACAAGGACTTGATGGACCCGCGGATCTGGGCGTCCTCCGGCAACGTCAAACTAGTGCGCACCGTCTTGCAAAGGGATCTGCCGGACTGGCACGCCGAACGGCCAGGCGTCGGACTCGAAGTCCGACTCCTCCGACGACGTGGTCAGCGCATGTGCCGGTTGCTCGAGCCGTTGGCGTCCCCGAAGTTGATGGGCGCAATCAACGTCCCTCGTAGCGAGTCCGCTGATCTTCATGCGCTGATGACCGAAGGCAAGAACACCGTCAAATCGCGTCTCGAAGGGCACAGCGCATCGGCGGCCGCGTTCACCACCGTCCTGTCCGCCGAGCTCTATCACGTGGCGAAAACGCACTGCCTGACCAGGCCGAACGACAAAATCGATCCTCGGCTTCGGATGAACTGATGTTCGCTCGGTCCTGAAAGTCACGACCCTACTTGAACGAGAGTGATCGTATGATCATCGCCGATCGACCGTGAATTGCGCAGGAACGCGCATCCGGAGACCGGCCGCGTGCCGCCCGCACGATGCCAACAACCGAGCCGCTTCATAGAATTCGACCAAAGACAGGGAAGATCGCACAGAAAGAAGTGCTGCGTGCCTATATTCAGGCGAAACTCGCGGATATCACATCTTGCGTGCGAGGCTCGCCCTGAAATCCATTGCGATGGTGCGGATCTATAGGACGATCGGCCCCCGCCGCACCCACACGTCGAAGCGACTGGCTATCGCAGGTTCGATTCGTCTGTCACCAAGCGATAAAGAACGTATCCAGAAAACACTATTATGGAGACGACGCAGAGTACGAGCATGATGTCGAAGAAGATAGTCATGTTTCCCCTCATGGGTTCGACCAGAATCGATTCGTTTATCCCCGCGAAAGTTTCTCCGCGAAAATGTCCTGTTCCGCAGCTCCAATCGTGTGAAGGCGATAGTGCCTCACCACCCGAGGCTCGGCTCAGCACTACTCAGAGTGAGGGCTTGGCAGTGTCATGCGCTGCGCGAAGGGTCACTTACGATTCCTGATCCGCTGACACGAGGTCGCGGAAGTAGTCGGAGAGACGGTGAGTGCCAGTCCGCTCGCCCACCGACTCACGTTGGAGCCCTTCGATGAAGAATCGAGCCAGCGACGACGGGCGCGGCCCCAGGCGATCCGCGGTCCAGATGACAGGCCGGACGAATCCGGCAGGGACCGAGACCATTCGGGGCCGCTTGTCCACCGCGGCGAACGCCAAGTCCACGATGTCGCGATACCTGTAGATGTCCGGGCCACCGACATTCCACTCACCGGACTCGTCCCCGAGTCGGTCGACACAGAAGGCTGCGAGGTCGGCGCCGTGGATCGGGTTCAGTCGCGCAGTTCCGGCACCGAGGCCGAACGCAAGGCCGCGACGGGCCATGTCGAGGAACTCGGAAGCGTCCGAGAAGTACCCCGAGGGATTGACGATCTGCGAAGCCGCCTCGCTCCGCCGCAGCGCCTCCACGAACGCCGCCTTCGACCGCATCACCATCGAGGTGCCCTCGTGGACATGCATGACGTTGACAAACAGAAACGACGACACCGAGTCCAGCTCCGCCAACTGCAGCAGACGCAAGTTTGCTTGAAAATCGATGTCCCAGGGGTCAGCGTGTTGCCTCGTCACACCCAACGCTGAAACCACCCGGTGCACACCGTGACACAAATCTGGAATCGTACTGCGATCGCCGATGTCTCCGATCACCCACTCGTCTACCAGGCCGCTTAGAGATGGAGCTCCGAACGCCCCCGAGCCCTCCGCCCGATCGCGTGAACGCACCAGCGCCCTCACCCGATAGCCGCGTTGATGGAGCTCACGCACCAGGTACCTACCCATATACCCCGTCGCCCCGGCAACTAGTACGGTCTGCGCTTCCACGTGCACCCCTTCTATTCATGTACTGCTTAGTCCAAGAATACGGTACTGCCATGCGATGACTTCGACACGCCAAAGGAGGTCCTGTCGGCCCACCTGGACAATGGGAACGTCGGGCCACCTCGGATAGCCGGCAACAATGAGATGGAGGAAACGTGATGGCGCGTCCCGCACGACCGTTGGACCCGGCGCGCTCTCGCGCGCTACTCGATGCCGCCGGCGTCGCATTCGCAACACACGGTTTCGAGCGGGCCTCGCTCAACTCGATCCTGGCCGAGGCGCGATTCCCGAAGAGCTCCTTCTACCACTACTTCGGGGACAAGACGACACTGTTCGAGCGCGCCGTGGAAGCCGGAATGGACGCGCTGCGCGCAGCGGTGACACCACCGAACATCGACTCACTCGATCAGCACAGCTTCTGGCCGCAGATACGTCAACTCGGTGATCAACTCCAGATCGCCGCCACCTCGGACCCACGCACCCAGATTGCCGGACGCCTGCTTCACGCCGCCGACGTCCCGCCCTCACCCACGCTCGACGCTCTTCGCCACTCGATAACGAACTGGCTCACACACGCACTCGAAAGAGGCCGCGACCTCGGCCAGATTGACCTCGACACCCCCCTGGAGCTTCAACTACACCTACTGATCGCCGTCCTCACGGAAGTCGACCGATGGGTGCTCGCCCACAACGCGCACACCGACTCCACGTCCGCGGCACTGCGCGTACTCGAACGCTTGCTCGTCGCGTGATCATGACTCCCGCACCGCCGCCGATATGTTGCAACGACCAATGGAATCTACCAACAGACTTGGGGGCCAAACCTTTTACCTACGGACTAGGGCTTATCCGACATATTTGAGGTCGAACACCGAAATGAAATCCCACTCGAACTGCCTTGTTCTCGGTGACGGTGGCTCGTATTCCGCGCTCGTCTAACGCCGCCGCACTGAATTCGCGACCGCTGGCTCGATGCGACCCTGTTTCAGGTCCACGCCCATGCAGAAATCTTCATTTCCATATAGGTCGCTTCTGTCTCGCACCTCTACCAGCGGGCGGCGGCAACCGACTTAACCCGCCTGTTTCACCGGTCGCTGCCCGATTGTCGACAGGTAATTACTTGTCAATTCAATTCTCGTGGGAACGGACAAAAACCGACCAGATTCTTGTGAGAATCGACTGAGATGGGCGTCACGTCATGCGTCAAGATTTAGCGGTCAACACTTAACCGCGCCCTCATCTTTTTGCTCGGGCCCCGGCTCCATCACGGAGGCACCATGAAACACCGCTCCTATCCAACACTTGCAGCGGCCGCAGGGCTCGCTCTCGTGTTGTCCGCCTGCGGCTCGGGAGGCACGTCCTCGGGCCCCGGCGGCGGTGACCCCCTCATTGACGGAACCTTCCGATTTGCACTGGAGGCCGATCCAGGCGCACTCAACCCGGTCATGACGGCATCCTCTGCTACCGGCGAGATTTCGCGGTTGGCTTACGACTCCCTGGTTTACCAGGATCCCGATACCAGCAAAGTCGGACCGTGGTTGGCAGAAAAGTGGGATGAAACCCCGACGTCTGCATCCTTCACCATCCGTGAAGGCGTGACCTGTACCGACGGGTCCACGTTGACCCCCCAGACCGTCGCGGACAACATCAACTTCGTCGCCAATCCGGACAACGGTTCACGGTTGCGTGGCTCGGTTGTCCCTACCGGTGCATCGGCGACCGTTGACCCCGCTACGCGTACCGTCATGGTGAACACTGCGACTCCCAGCCCGTTCCTGCTCCTTAATGTCGGGCGCCTCCCGATCCTGTGCGAGGCCGGAGTGAAGGACCCGACGGCATCGAACAAAGCCTCGCTCGGCACCGGCATGTTCCAAGTCACCGAAATCGCCGCCGGCAGTCACTACACATTCGAGCGCCGCGAGGGCTACAACTGGGGGCCCGACGGCACCACCTCCGACACACCAGGTGTCCCCAAGACCGTAATCGCCTCAGTAGCACCGAATGTCAGCACTTCCGCGAACCAGCTTCTGTCGGGCGAACTCCACGCAGCACCGATCGACGGGCCGGACAAGAGCCGAATCGAGGCCGCCAATTTTACCTCGATCAAACGGCCGATGTCGGCCGGTCAGATGTACTTCAATCAGACAGCAACCAACCCGACCAGCGATCCCGCCGTCCGCACGGCACTGATCCAAGCGGTCAATCTCGATGACCTCGCTCAGGTCGTCACCGCAGGAAACGGGATTCGGGCAACCAGTCTCGTCGCCGTCGAACCGCGCGCCTGCGTATACGACTCTGTGACCGCCAATCTTCCCGAGTTCGATCTCAGTGCGGCACAAGCAACCCTGGACGCCGCTGGTTGGACCGCCAACGTAGACGGCAAGCGAAGCAAGGACGGAAAGCCGCTGAACCTGCGCCTCGTCTACGACGGTGTCGACGATCCGCGAAATGCAGCAGCCGAACTCGCGCAGTCGGCGTGGACCCAACTCGGTGCAAACGTCGAGGTGACAGGTGGCGACGAAAACCGGATCATCGACATCATTCTCAGCGGTAAGGACAACACCGCGTGGGACATCGCGTGGATCCAGATCAATTCTTCGCTCCCGAGCACGTTCACCGGATACTTCAGCGGACCCGTTCCCGCAGCCGGTAAGAACTTCTCGTCTATCAGCAACCCCGCATACGACGCAGCAGTAACAAAGGCCTCCGGATTGACTGGCGAAGCAGCCTGTGATGCCTGGGCCGACGCAGAGTCGGAGATCGTGAAATCGGCTTCTGCTGTGACCTTTGCCGACGCGATCACGAACCTGTACTTCAACAAGGCCGGGCTCTCATTCGGTAAAACGCTCAACGGTTCTGCTCTCCGCCTCTACCAGTAAACGAGTTACTCACTCAATTTCCTTGCGGTAGAACTACTTCCACTCTAACGACCGGAAGCGGTGCGACTCCCCTGAACGTCCAGCGCGAGCTCCGGACCTCTGTCGTCCAGCTCATTCTTCAGGATCGGGAACTGATCTAGCTACTCTCCGACACCTTCGTCACTTCGATGCCCCCTCCGCCCACACTGGAGGGGGCATCGAAGTCTGGGCACTCGACCACCTCTTCGTCACTTCAGCAGCGGCTGCCGATCTCTAACCGCGCAGTTTCCGGTGAGAACGTGGCACCGCGGATGACAGGAGTCGTAGCACTAGAACCCAAGGGTTAGATGCGGGTGGAGCCAGATGACAACCAAATCCACACGCTGTCGTGCGGCTTCCGCTCTCGTGCTCGACGCTCGAGCCCTCGCACCAGAAGTACTCCGAGGTTCAGAAGGCCTCCTATGACGTGACTTTGGAGACGGAGGAGGATTCCCTCCGCTCCACCGACCAGTCCCTGCGCGGCGATGCCTGCCGGGAAAGCCGGCCGACCCTGCGGGGGCGCGAAGGCCACGCTTCCGGCCGCCGCCATCGAGGGTAGGACCGCCTTGGTGCTGGCCGTGCTTAGTGGACAATGCGAACATGACGACCTGCGCTCCTGCTCAAACCGTGCACTTTCATCAGAAGCATTACACGGCAGTGGTTTCTGGCGCGAAAGTTTCCACCGTCCGCTGGCGCGAAGACATTCACGAAGGGCCGGCAATTTTCATCTTCGACAATCACCCGACCGCCCGCCCCCTTGCAGGACAGGTCACCGCTGTAGAAACGTACGATCTCGCTCATCTGTCGCCGCTAGCAGCTCACCAGCCACCCGGCACCGACATGACGAATTTCGCAAGACAACTCCGGGTCAACTACTACCCCGAGATGCCTGAAGACGCTGTTGTTCAGGTGGTCGTCATAGCCACCTGTCACCACGGGGATTCATCACTGCCCACGACGTAGTGCGACCGACCTCAGCCGTCGAAAACGTCTGTTGTATTTCTGTGTGCGTCGGGGTCTGCGCTGCGGGCGCCGATCCACCGACCGGAGTCAGTGTGGGTGCGGCTTTGAGGAGCCGATCAGGTCGTTGCGGCCCATTCTGGCTGGGTTGGTCGGTCCAGGCGCGCTGGCACTCGTCCGAGGTCAGCGTTGTCGTGGATCCTCTGCGACAGGGTCGCCTTCGTTTTCCCACCGATCCAGTGCGCGTTTTTCCTGCTTGGCGGCGGTGTCTTTGCGCGATCCGAGTTTTTTTACGGACTTGAGTAGTTCTGTGAGTCGGCCCATGACCGGACCATACTCGACTTTCCGGCGGTGCTGCCCCAGGGTTGGACGTATTTCCATCAGAGATGCCGTAGGGGACTTCGACGCCGCCATCGACGGCGTCGACAACCGCGAAACCCTCCGCCCAGCCCTGCTTCCACTACCCGCACGAGAACGCACGATCCGGGTGCATGGCGGCGAATTGCCAGCGCGGGCCAACTCGGAGTGCGATTTCGGGACCGAAATGTTCGCGGCCAAACCGCGAGCACGACGGCGGCGACGCTTCGCACGACATCGCCGCGTCGTTCGGCGAGAACACTGGACCTAGGCCGGGAAAATCGGGTGCTTCAGCCGTCGAGATAGGGATAGGTTGTGGTGCGTGAGCGACGCACCAGTGATCATTCTGACCGGCCCACCAGGGGCAGGGAAGTCGACCCTCGCCGCGAGACTTGCCCGCGGTTACAGCAAAGGCGTTCATCTGCACACAGACGACTTCTGGCACTGCATCGTTTCGGGCGCGATACCTCCGTACGACCCCACGTCCGATGCGCAGAACCAGACTGTCATGGATGTGATCGCCGGCGCCGCCTATACGTATGCTCGCGGCGACTTCACCACGGTGATCGACGGAATCATCGGGCCGTGGATGCTCCCTCACTTCCGAACTCACGCGACACAGCACCCGAACTTGGCGGTCCACTACATCGTGCTCCGGCCGCAGCGCGACGTCACGCTGAAGCGAGCCCAAGCCCGAACCGCGCCAAGCGCCTTGATCGATGAGGGGCCAATCCTCTCGATGTGGGATCAGTTCTCCGACCTCGGCGAGCTCGACGATCATGTACTGGACACGTCGGGCGACGCGGAAGAACAGAGTGCCCAACAAGTGGCAGCGGCCATTCGCGACGACCGTTTCCGACTCTTTGCACAGTAGCGGCTCAATCCGCCGGAAACCGTGTTCTTGCAGGACATCTCGCGGGCATACGAGGCATACCAGCCAGGGACCCTCCAACCAGAGTGGAAAGCCCTCTTTGGTTCGCCGACTGCGGTCTCGGATTTCGCTGTCAGTCTCAGAATCGGCCGTGAACTGTTGAGACCAAGGCTGTTTCTGAGGCACCGGAGGATGAGACATGTTCCCTTATGTGACTGAGAAATAAGTGCAGATCACCAGCTAACCCTCGTCCGCCGACAGAAAACAGTTCCGGAGCGAAATCGATTTCAACAGTTGTCGAATCGACAGCGTGTCCGAGAAACCCGTCTCACCTTGTGGGGAGTTCATTAACCAGGTCTGACATTTCTGATTCGGGCATTTCATGGCCGCGGGCGACCTCGCGTGATCCGATGACCGCAGCTCAGGAACCACCGTCCGTCCTCGGTGGTGTCGAATCCTTCTGTGAGGGAGCGGAATGCGATGCCGCGCCCGCCGAGTCTGTGGACGGTGCCGATAACGTGGCGGACACCGCTTCTGTTTGGGCGACGAATGCCGATTCGAGTATGTTGCACCCGAACCGACCTACACACGGTCTACCGATGAATTTTGTCGAGTTGACACTATCGAAGGATGACCCTTGGTTTTCGAATCCGGCCACCCGATGATGATTGCCCTCGACATTGACGGCACCCTGCACGTCGCGGAGGACACGAATCCGCTCGCGCACGAAACGATCAGCATCGCAGTGAGATCGGCTGTGCGGGCCGCTGTTCGATCCGGAGCCCACGTCGTGCTGTGCACCGGCAGACTCGCCCCCGCCACACGACCGTTCCTACTCGAGCTCGATATCATGACGGGGTTCGCGATCTGCTCCAACGGGGCCGTGCTGATCGATGCCGCAACCGGGAAAATCGCGGAGCAAGTGGTCTTCGATTTACGCACTCCCATCGCGGCACTACGCGAACAACTACCCGGCGCGATCTTCGTAGCCGAGAACCCGGGCATCGGGGTCAGAGCAACCGGCCCTGTCGACGACGCGGATATGCACCACGGCGAGGTCGAGCTGGTCGATATCGACGAACTTGCGACCACGCCGACCACCCGACTAGCGATCCACTGGCCTGGACGCAGTGGGCAGGAGCTGACCGAAATCTTGTCTACTCTCGACCTCCCCGGCATTCGAAGCCTGTGCTACGAAGACGAACCACTGGCCGACTTGACCGCAGCCGGCGTAAGCAAGGCTGCGATGCTGGAAAGGCTGCGCATCGAGCTGGGCGTCGCCGCAACACGGACCCTAGCCGTCGGTGACGGCATCAACGACCTGGAAATGCTGGACTGGGCCGCTCACGGCGTGGCCATGGGTCACGCACCTGCTTCTGTGCTTGCCGCAGCCGACCAGATCTGCCCACCAGGCACCGAGGACGGTCTTGCCACCGCATTGTCGACATGGTTCCGATAGAACATCTGGGCTGTGCGCGGCGCGTCGTGGACGCCTAGGATCTCGGTCATCAGATCGTCGAAACGGAACATCGGCGCTGGGCGGTCGTCCCAGACCCGCTTGAGTGCGCCGGGTTTCATCGACAGCCAATGCGCATTCGACGGTGCCGCTGGCGACGGCTTGGCGTGCGAGGAAAAGGGCCGAAGATCCTGTGGCGCCCTGACATCCAGCGGTGGAACATTCCTTGGACGTAATGGGTGAAGCACTCATTCTCGTACCCGTCGCGTTCTTCAGTGCGGGGTATCACGAAAATGCATGTGGGAGAGCCTGTTTCGATCATGGTGATGCCTTCCCTCGAATCGGTAGAGCCGCTCCCCTGTCACCATGTCGAGTACTTCTCTCAACTTCGCAATGCCAAACAACCGTCCCGGGCTCAGCACCATATCGGGCGTGCTCGACTACAGTCCCCTTCATGGGACGGACCTGCAGAGTCGGACATGTGGCGGCATCGTGAGTAGAAGCGATGAGTGAGGTTTCTCCGGCCGTCAATCGTTCATCATTTCGCCGCTTCCTCACGGCCGCGGTAATCAGTTCGGCCGGCTCGTCGGTGACAGTTGTGGCGATGCCCATTTTGGTAGTGCAGCTTCTAGACGCGACGCCCTTCGAAGTCGGTATGGTGAACGCGGCTCAGTTGATTCCTTATGCGGTGCTCGGGTTGTTCGCGGGGGTTTACGTCGATCGGTGGCGGCGCAAGCCAATCCTCGTGTGGGCCAGCGTCGGTCGGGCGGTAGCACTCGGGACTGTTCCGCTCCTGTGGCTCGCTGGGCTTCTGCACATCTGGGTTCTGGTCATCGTGTTGCTGTTGTTCGGCTCCTTCTCGGTGTTCGGCTTCGCTGCGATGCAGTCCTTGTTACCCCGGCTGGTTCCACGCAGCCAACTGGTGAAAGCAAACGCTCGACTCGACCAAGCCGACGCAGCAGCAACGACATTGGGGCCAACGGTCGGAGGCGGACTCATTGGCCTGCTCGGCGCTCCAGTGGTGATTGCCGTCGACGCAATCAGCTATCTCGCTGATGCCGCACTCAATTCCGGTCTCGACGTAGACGAGCCGCGACCCGCTTCTCGCTCCCGCAACCTGATGAACGAAATGCGTGAGGGTCTGAGATTCACCTACCGCCACCGCACTCTCAACCCGCTCGCAATATCGACACACGTGTGGTTCCTCGCCAACGGAGCCGCGTTGACTGTGCTGTCTCTCTTCGCCCTCCGCTCACTCGGGTTCAGCGCCTACACATACGGCCTGCTTCTGACGACGTTCGGTGTCGCAAGCCTCCTCGGAGCGTCCAGTGCACATGCGATCGGCACGCGAATCGGACCAGGACGAACGGTCATCCTCGCCCGCTCGCTGTATCCCCTCACCTGGCTTCTCGTTACCTTCGCGACCGACACACTTGTTGGCCATCTCCTTCTCTTCGCAGCTCTTGGCCTGCAGGGCTTGGCAGCAGGCGCGGAGAACGCGAACGAGATGGGCTATTGGCAAGCGCTCACTCCGGATGAGCTTCTCGGGCGCGTGAATGCCGCCCGGCGTTCCGTCAACCGCACCATGGCCGCCCTCGGTGCCGTGACAGCAGGCCTGTTGGTCGGCGCGATCGGCGAACGCCCCACCCTGATCGGCGTCACCATCGTGTTCGCAATCGCGGCAGGCACACTGGCGTTCTCGCCGCTGCGACACTCGGCGCGGGATCTCTAACCTCGGCGTTCAGCGCAGGTTTACCTCCGCGGCGGCCGAGTTCTCTGACAGCGTGTAATTCCTAGGAGCGTCCGTTCCAGGTGCAGGTCATGTTGACACTCGCAGATAGCATCCACGCATGCACGTCGACATCGAGGGCGCCACCCGGATCGCCCGCCTCGCCGCAGAATTCGACTGGACCTGGGCCGTCGACGACCTGGAACCATTCTGCGCACAGGCTGGATGGGAGCTCGTCGAACTCAGGCATGCTGGCGGCTCGATTCGGACGAACTTTCATGTCGGCCGGCCGACGGCGAACATGTTCGGGCGGCAACATAGAATGGATTCGATCTCGATCTTAGTCACGGACGTGGCAGATGATGCTACGCCCATGACCGTGGTGCGTCCGTTGCTGGTCGAAGGATTCACGAACCTCGATGTGGCACTAACTGCACTCCTGGGGACAGCCACGAGCGCCGAACCTGAGGCAGCTCTCAGATGGGACCTGCCGAAAGCGGTCATCACACTGAACCGGGGTGTCAGTGCGATCCACCTGCGTCTGAAGAGTCCGGAATATCAAGCATGGATGGATGAGCCTGAACCGGAGTAGGAGGACGAGGACTAGCGACCTAGGCCATCTCCTGACCAGGTTCAGTCGAATTTTGTTGCCAGGAAGAATATTTCAGCAGAACGGTCAAAGTCGGTTCGCCTGGTCGCATCGCACTGTGGCCCCAAGCGATCCGTAACGTCGAAGTCGATCGCCTGGACGCTGTACGTGTCTAGATCCGCGGCCCCCAGGACATGCGATGTTGAGGTCTATGGTTATTGACGCGCCTCGCTCCCGATGTTCGGTGACGGTCCAACCTGCGGCGGGGGCAAGAGCCTCGACGCCGTAGCTGCAACGCTCGGCTTCGGCAGATCCTCGGTCAGCCGCGCACTCCTGACGGTGCTGAGAAGATCAAAAGTGGGTCGGACAAGCTCTCACGAAACGCATGATTCACTTATGGCTGGAAGAGATTCCGGACGAAGGAGAGGCTTTCGGGGAGCGCTGCCCGCATCGTCTCGATATGACCGGTCGGATATGTGCGGAATGTGACTGGCTGGCGGTTGGCGGCGAGTTCGGCCGCGAGTTTCAAAGCCAGCGGTGCCGGCACCATCTCGTCCGTCAGCCCCTGCCCGAGGAACACTGGCCGGTCGTACCCGGTCGTCGGGATCTCCAGCATGCCGCGAGCAGCAGCCAGCACCGCGGGATCGTCGAGGGGCCGGTTCACCAGATCGCCGATCGTGACGTCGCCGAGGCCCGATGCCATGTCCTGGTAGCAGTCGGTTTCGGCTCGGGCCAGGGCATCCGTGCCGCGTGGTGTCAGGTAGCGATCGATGTCGAGATCGGGTCGCGCCGCCCGGAGTCCTGCCAAGAGGTACGAGACGAACACGGTGCTGCCGGTCAGTGGCAGGCGGGGAAAGTCCGGCCCCACGAGTGGTGCAAGGTTCTCCAGATTGGACGGCGCCCCGGTCGCGACCGCGCCCCGGTAGTCCAATTCGGGTGCGTACCGTGTGGCGATCGCTGCCGTGACCATAGCGGCCTGCCCGCCCTGAGACTGTCCGAGTGCCAACCACCGCGGTGAGAGCGACGGTTCGACCGCACGCGCGGCACGCACCATGTCGATCACGCTGTGCGCCGCCGACGGTCCGTCCAGGTACGCGTGGATTCCCGGCGTGCCGAGCCCCACGTAGTCGGTCGCGACGATCGCGTAGCCCTGCGAGAGCCAGTTCGTGAGGTACGGACTGCCAACGGTCCCGGTCACGGTGGGAGCGCACTGGTCGGAAATACCTACAGTGCCGTGAGCCCACGAGATGACCGGCCAGCCGCCTTCGGGTGGGTCGCCGGGGGGCAGGAAGAGCGCGCCCGTACTCAACGCGGGCCGGTTCAGCGGTCCTGTGGACCAGTACGTGAGCTTTGATGCGTTGGCGGCGCCGGGAATCCAGAAGGAGTGCGGCAGGGAAGTTGCCGCGGTCACTGTGCCCGGCGTCGTGATTGGCGACGGTTCCTGCGCGTGGACGGGCGCGGTCGAAACGGCCGCGGAGGCGAGCGCGATCACCATTAATGCTTGGCCGAGCCGTCGTCGGATCATTGCACCGCTCCCCGGGTTCATCCGCGTGTACGCCGACTACCATTCTGCGCGATCCGGAGGTGTCGGTATGCCGGTTCGACTATCTTCGGGTGCCGCTCCTGCAGTCGAGGGGCCAGCGGACTGTGCGCGACGAAGAACTTCAAGCCGAGGTCAGCCGTGTGCATACCGAGAATTATTCGGTCTACGGTGCACACAAGGTGTGGCTGGAAATGCGTAGTGAGGGCATTGATGTGGCACGGTGCACGATTGATGGGTGTCTTCGGGCTCGAATGCGCACGAAGAGGCATGACCAACCAAGCGCACCGCCATCGCCGATCCACAAGGACATCGCGCGGACGATCTGGTGCAGTGAGGTTCAATCCTGTGACGCCAAAATGTTGTGGGTCGCCGATCTACTTACGTTTCGGCGTGGTCGGGTTGGGTTTATGTCGCGTTCGTGATGGATGTGCACTCACGGCAGATTCCGGGCTGGAGGACGGCTAGGACGATGATGACATCGTTGGTGGCTGATGCGATTGAACATGCGATCTGGACCCAACTGCGAGAAGGGATTACGTACTGTCTGGACGCACTCATGTCTGTGGCGTCACCACCCCAGGCGCGCAATAGATTTGACGCCCGATTCGTGAAAGCCCCATCTCGATCGACGAGAGTGTTGTCGAGATCGAGCAGAAGGGCCATGGCCGAGAGGTCTATAGCCGAGCAACCTCTGCGACGATGTGGTGATGACCGACAAGGTTGACCCAGTACAGCCCACTGAGCTTCTGTGGTTCCGAGGTGATTGCCACATCCACTCGATCTACTCCGATGGGGAGCAAACTCCACCGGAATTGGCGGAGACCGCTCGTCTACTGGGATTGCACTTCGTGGCCACTACCGATCACAACACAACCGCGGCTCACCACGCGTGGCAACAAGAAAACATCGCTCAGGAGTTCGCAGTAATCCTCGGAGAAGAAGTCACCACCCCTCACGGACATTGGCTCGCTCTCGGACTCCCACCCGGACATCTCGTTGACTGGCAGTACGCCGACGTCGTCGGTCTCCACGCCCAGCGTGACCTCGTCCACGACGCCGGAGGAATATGCGTCGTGGCACACCCATACGCGCCCTACCCGTCAGGTACCTTCGCTTACTCGCACGTCGGGTTCGATGCCGTCGAAGTCTGGAACGGTACTTGGGAGTCCGATCTACCGTGGCAAGCAGACAACGAACGAGCCCTTGCACATTGGGCACGTCAGTTAGTTGTCGACGTTCCAGCCGGGCGCTGGACCCCCGCGATCGGCAACAGCGATACGCATCTGAGAAGCCAGATGGGCTTACCCCACAATGTCGTTGCAGCCGAACGATTGAACACAGACGATCTCCTGACATCCATCAAAGCTGGCCGGACTTGGATCTCAGCCGCAACCACCGTCGACCTGTCGTTCATGGCAACTTTTGACGATCAGTGCGCACAGATCGGCGACGAGCTCGATACACATGGCAAATCGGCCACGGTTCAGGCCACCGTCCACGGCGTGCCGTTCGGCACCGTCACCATTCACACCGATGCAGGACCAATTCACTCAGAATCGTTGCCCGGCAGCGGAACCTGCGAACTGTCGCGTCCTGTCCCTCCAACTTCGACGTTCGTCCGCGCAGAGGTGCGTTCACGAACCGGTCACATGGCCGCACTCAGCAACCCAGTCATCTTGAGGGACAGGAGAACACCTTCACAGGAGAACCTCTGACGAAGACGGTTCAAGCGATAGCCGACGCGCAATGAAACGCGGCCCGCGACCGCTCCGACTACGGCCCCGGGAGGTTGACTGGCGGATGTACAGCATTCGAAACGTACAGTATTCCTTCACAGCAATTGCGGTAACTCGAATTCGATCGTTGTCGGAGCCAGGCCGAACTCGGGATATGCCACGGTGATCCACAAGGGCCCCTGAGGGGGCGGGCTGAGAAAGTATTCGCCGCCCGTGGTGATGCCGAACAGGTTCTCGGCGATACCACGCCACGAACGGCCACTGTACAACCACGGCTCATTCGGGTCGTCGGGGTAGTCGCCGGGGTGGGTCGAGTTCGCGAGAATCGGCCCGGTGATGGTGTCGACAATGAGTCGAATTCTGTGCGGTTCAACGGGTTTGATCCGGGATCCGAAATTCATCTGTTCGTTGCTCGGCTGGGCGAGGGAGGGCATCTCCTCGGGCGTGGGTTCGTGCGCTACGACATGGAATGCGAGCCCAGTACGAAATAGCTGCAGGTTGGTCAACCGGAGATCGAGGCTGGGGTCGGCGGGGAACGGTAGGGATATGTCGTATGAAGCGCGAAGGTTGGAATCGGCTTGCGGGAGTCGCCGCCAGTCGGGGAGATCTCGGCTACGAATCAGTTGTTCGGTACGAGATCGTTCAGGACGGTTCAGGGCATCGAGCTTCTCCCTCAGTACCGGGTCCGGAATTTGTTCGCCAGCCAGCCGCAAGACCTGACCACTGCGCAGTACGTGCGCATCCCACTGCGGAGTGGACCGTACGTAGGCGAAATTGATACGTTCCGACATCTTGTGATCCTCTCGCCGCCGGGTGTTACAAGATCGTATTCCGCCGCCGACCGGCTGCAGACTCAGCCAGACCAAATCTGTTCCACAATCATTCTTTACGTTGGAGGACCATGGAAGGATGCTGAGATGCGTACGTTGATCGCAGCGGGGGCTGCAACCTTCTTGATTGGTGGTCTTATCTGCGTTGGCTTCGTGCTTTGGCGGCTCGGACAACCGACCCATTGCTCTTCGTACGCACCTCTGACATCGCAGATCACGGATCCGACCAACTTACCTACGATCTCCCTCTGCCCTGGCAGTGATGAGAGCCCGACGCTGTATCTCATCGTCGGGCCACTGGCCAGCGCTGCGGTCGGAGCGCTCACTGGGTTCGTTGTCTGGCGCAGCGGAGTTCAGTTGTCGCGCACCCGGTAATTTTTACCCTTCTCACTACCGACCTCGCGGCCTTGCGCTGAAGCGGCATGTGCTTCACCAACCCAAATTCACCACGTATGGAAGCGATACCGCAGGTTGTCGACTCGATGCGCTCGGCGACGACCTCGACGAACTGCTCTCCTATCTAGACGCCTGGTCCGAGGCGATCGTCGATGCCAACTCCTATCCCAAGCGGATTTCCGGGATCTACTACCTCGGCGGTGGCCCGCACGGTTCCGGGTTGACCATCGATATCGCAGCTGATCTGTACGAGGGCAGGGCGTGAATGATGGCCGTAACCCATTCTCAGCTAGGCCAAACCTGCTGCACGATCATCCACAGCCACTCACGGACAGGCTGAGGAAACGGGCTCCAGTACAACCACCAATTGTCCACAACGAACCTTCCTCAATTGTGCTGTTGCACTGAATCAGTGACGACCCGGCGGGTTGACTGGCAGATGTGCAGTATTCGAAACATGCAATATTCCCCGTCCCGTCAGGCGGACCGATCGGGAATCACTCGTCGAACACGAACCTGCTGCCATCTTCTGGCAGCTCGAACGATCACCTCATCACCTAGGCCCGTGACGATGGCTACGAAAGCGACAGTCTGACCATTGATTTCGACGAACCAACTAACCGACACACCTCGCTGTCGGAGAGCCGGGGGAAGATCGACCCGCTGCCTTCTACGACCGACCCCGGGTGCGGTGCACGAGTGGACCGTGTCGATCACTGTTCGCCGAACGACGTCCAGGTTTGATCCAGGCATCGTCTGGGCCTGCCTGAGAACATCGATCGCACGATGGTTGTGAGCGTCAGCTCGAGCATGGCCTTCTGCACGATGATCTTCTGCCCGGGCTGCCATGATTCGGCCAGTTCCTGCGATTCGGCGGTCATGATTTGCGCGTAGGAGGCAATCATTTTCCGATGGAACAGCGGCTGGATCAGCCGCCGCTGGCGACGGTGCAACTCACGACCAGAGGCCAGTAAACCGTTGCCGCTCAACGGATGCACGGCCTCCCACACCATGCCTTTGCGGAACGAGCGCGCGTCCTTCACCAAAACCTGGTGGGCTAGTCGCGCGTTGGTGAGGAAGTAGATCGGACGCTTTCCGATGTAGATCTTGATCACGTTGCCGCTGGCACGAAGGTCAGCGAAAAAATCAAAAGGATTCCGCATCAGTGGCCACATATGGCCCACCATGGGCAGCCTTCCTGGTGCGACCTGCATCGTTGGCGCCGGAGATGCAGATCCGACTTGTTCTGCCCCATTGAAGGGGCACTCTGTTGTCTGCTGCGCTGGCGATTCGTTGTTCATACGATCTCCGAACAGAATTGGTCCCGGTCAGCGCGATGCCACCCAGGAGCGATGGTGATGCATTGCAGAAAGGCGATGAACTGCCCGGCCTTTGGGCGTACCGCTGCCGCGTCAGGTCCGCATTTCCCTCCCCGATTGGCGGCGTCGACAACGGGAGTGTTCCGTCACATATCTACCATCAAATTCGAATTTTTGTTAGTAGTTAGTGACTACTAACTACTACTCTCGGCGGGGTGAGTAAACGTGAAGTCAAGCGAATGACCGCCCAGCAGCGACGCGAACAGCTGCTCGCTCTGGCAGCCGAGGAGTTCGCCGCAGCTGGCCTGCACGGTGCGTCGATGGAAGCACTCGCCCATCGCGCGGGAATCTCGCAGGCTTACATCTTTCGGCTGTTCGGCACGAAGAAGGCACTGTTCCTCCAAGTCGTCCAGCGTGCGTTCACGCACCTCATCGACGGAATTGACCGTACAGCGGCAGACACCACAGGACCCGAGTCGGTTGCCGTGATGGGCGAGTACTACAACAACAGCACCCTGTCGAACCGCACCGAGTTGCTGGTACAACTGCAAGCCTTCGCCGCATGCGGTGACCGCGAGGTTCGCGATGCGGTGCGCAATCACATGTCCGGAATGTGGACGGCGACAGCCGATCACACGGGTATGCCTCCGGTGGCGGTGAAAAGTTTCCTCGCCTACGGCATGTTGCTCAACGTCGCCGCGGCGCTGGACATCGACGACCTCGACACCGAGTGGGCGCGCGGCATCCGCACCCGCATCCATGCCGGACTATTCGATCATCTGACCGAGGAGAACAACCAATGAACGCCTCCACAACTCCCGAGACACACCCCAGCGGAACCGCCAAGCGCGGCGACACCAACATGGTGGCGGCACTGGTCTTCATCGCATTGGTGGTCGCAGCAATCGGAAGCTTGGGAGCGCCCCTCATCACCTCCGTAGCCGAGGACTACGACGTTTCACTGTCCACTGCTCAATGGACGTTGACCATCACACTGCTGACAGGCGCTGTCGCCACCCCGCTTCTCGGCCGCCTCGGCGCCGCCCACCGGCGGCGAAAAGTCGTCCTCTCCACTCTGACCGTCGTGGCGCTGGGCAGCGTGGCGACCGTCGTGCCCGCACCGTTCGTCGTGCTCCTGCTCGGTCGGGCAGCACAGGGGATCGGATTGGGCCTGACTGCACTGATGATGGCCACCGCCCGCCAACACCTCCGGGACCGCGCAGAGGGCACGATCGCAATGCTGTCCGTGGCCTCCACCGTCGGCATCGGCGTGGGATACCCCATCGCGAGCTTGTTGGTCCAAGTTTGGGACGTCCGCGCGGCATACCTACTCGGTGTCGTGGTCGCAGTCGCCGCGCTGATCACCGCCGTCGTTGCACTCCCAGCTGACAGTACGGCCGCACCGGCCAAGGAGTCGGTGGACTGGTGGGGAGCATCCCTTCTCTCCGTCGGTCTTGTTGCGGTGCTTGTAGTTACGAGCCAGTCGAGCTGGTGGTCGAGCAGGCCGTTGGTAGTCGTATCGGTCCTCCTCGGCGGGGCAGCGGTGTTGGCCGTGTGGGTCGCCGTCGAGCGGAAAGTGGCGCATCCGCTGGTGGACCTGACCGCGCTGCGGCACCCGGCGGTCGCTGGCGCCAACCTGATAATGTTCGTCTCCGGTATCGCCATGTACTTGCTCTTCACCCTGATCACCCGCTTCGTTCAGACTCCCCCGGAGGTCGGCTACGGTTACGGGCTCAACGAGGTCGAGGCGGGCTTGGTGCTGGTCCCGTTCTCCGCGCTGGGTTTCGTCGCAGGACGTGTAGTGCCCAAGGCGCGCCGCAAGGTCAGCCCATTTGGTCTACTCATCGCCAACGGTGTCGTTATCGCCCTCGCGTGTGTCCTGTTCGCCACCGTCCGCGACATGGGCGTGGCGTGGCCGATCGCGATCATGGGGTTGTTGGGCTTCGGTGTCGGAGGCTTCTCCGCCGTGATGCCCCAGGTGATCCTGGCAGTCACACCCTCCGAAGAGACCGCGGCCGCGATGAGCGTCAACCAGGTTGTGCGTTCGGTCGGCTTCTCCATCGGTAGTGCCGCCAGTGGTGTGATCTTGGCCGCGCACACAGTGACCGGTTCCTTTTCCCCAACCAACTCGGGCTACTCGACCGCGGCGTGGACCGCGTGCGCTCTGGCACTCCTCACCATCGTGCTCGCTGCTGGAATCAATGCCTCTCGGAACAACCGGCCACCGTCGCGGTGAAGAACCGAAGAAGCAACACAGTGACCGCCGGGAGATAGCATCGCGCTCGACGTACTTCCGACGAAGTCTTCTTCACCGATCCGCCGTTTTGGCCATCGCGAAGAGAAATGAACTCCCGAAACTCTGCTGTCCACAGCGCTGTAGCGCGTTCGGCGTCCTTTGTCAGAAAGCGATCGCAGCGCACGCACCTCGGCGGCCGTGTTCGGTGCCTTCTGGTGAAGAATTTGCATAAACGCAAACCATTCGTCAGTGAGACTCGTTGCCGGTGAAGGGTATCCGGCACGTCAAAACGTCCTCGTGAACCTTCTTCAAGCAGTCTGCTGTACCGACTCAGCGACGACCCGGCAGGTTGACTGGCGGTGTGCAGTATCTGGATCGTGCACTATCTCCACATGCCCGTGAAATCGGTTCCACACCAATCGAATAGCTTGTTCGTTGAGAATCCACGACACTCAAAGCCGTTACACAAAGCCGCCACAACACCACCCAACTGACCGTCGGCAGACCGCTATGCTCGGCGCCATGGTGATCTCGGTACTGGGTGCAGGAATGATCGGCGAAGCCCTCATGTCGGGCCTGCTGCGCGGTGGACACAAGCCCGAAGATCTCCTGTTCACCACGCGTCGAGCCGACCACGCACAACAGCTGACAGCCAAGTACGGCGTGAAAGCCGTCGAGACACGGGCGGCCGTCGAACGAGCGGATGTTCTGGTCGTAGCCGTGAAACCGCAAGACATCCACGTGACGCTCGAAGAGCTGAGCATCGCAATGACAGCCCACAAGCTCCTTGTGACCGTGTGTGCCGGCCTGCCCACTGCACTGTTCGAACACCGCCTCGGCGACGTTCCGGTCGTCCGGGCCATGCCGAACACCCCCATGATGGTGGGCGAATCGATGAGTGTTCTCGCCGCCGGCCGGCACGCCACCGCCGAGCATGTAGCCACCGTCAAGACCATGTTCGAGCACGTCGGGGAGGTCATCGAACTGGCCGAGCCACAGTTGGACGCCGTCACAGCACTGTCCGGGTCAGGGCCGGCGTACTTTTTCTACCTCGTCGAAGCGATGGTCGACGCCGGGATCCGGCTCGGTCTGCCGCGAGCGATCGCCGAAAAGCTGATCATTCAGTCGGCCGTAGGTTCGGCAAAGATGCTCGCTGAGTCAGACGACAATCCGAGCAGTCTGCGCGAAGCGGTCACTTCGCCCGGAGGAACGACGATCAGCGCGATCCGCGAACTGGAGAATCGTGGAGTTCACACCGCCGTGCTCGCGGCGATCGCCGCCGCTCACAATAGAGCCGCAGAGCTAGGTAAACAGCACGACAACTGAACGTCCCCACCGCCAAGTTGCCGCAGTGACCGCGAGTTCGCCGAGGCAGAGGCCGACCATCTGTGACTGAGCTAGTGAGCTAGCTCCATCCGGTCCACAAGAACGGCAGTTCATTGAACCGACCGTTCCTGCGCGGTGGCGCATAGTTCGCAATAGCGTGAATTTTCTGAGGAAACAACAGCCGCCGTGTGGGCGCTATTTTGCCTCAATAGTGCTGTGGCACTGACTCAGTGACGACCCGGCGGGTTGATTCCGTCAGCGGACTTGTCGAGCGCAAACCTTTGAATGCTGGATGTCTGAGTCCGCCGTCGGTGCACTCCCGGTATTCCACTTCGCACACCTAAAGCGGTCCAAATCCGCGTTACCAGACCAGCGCGGCTCACGGATGGACGGACGTAGCACGATAACGGTAGCCATCCTGGTGCGCGTCGGAACCGTACTGCGCAACAAGGTCCTCGTATTCAAGGTCCACTAGCTGGCCTGGAGTCAGGACGCGGTACCCAGTCGCCACAATCTCGGAGTAGAACACCCAACAACCGCCGGGAATTTCGGCTGCGTCGAGTACACCCCAGCCTTCCTCGGCGTGGAACTCACGGACGACTGCGCTTGCCCGGAGCGGCGGCGGGTCCTCGAACGTGGTTTCGGCAACGAGGTCCGAATCCGTAATCTCAGTGATGGTGCCGTCGGGATCGATGTTCCAGGCTGTGGCCCCGGTGAATGTCGGCTCTCGCCCCGGAAAGCTCTGTGGGCCGAAGACCGAGATACCGGCCGCGATGACCGCCAATGCCGTCAGCGCATATCCCCATCGCCGGGAATTTCGGGAGCCCATGGCATGGACGCTACAGGCACCACTACGCCTAGTAGGGGCTGCTCGAATCGTGGGTCGTCGAGCACGGCGTCTATGCGGCAGTCGGCAACAATCTGCGCGATTGCCGCTCGTCCGCAGCGATGGTGGCGAAATGTGGATGATCGTCGTTTGTTTCCTGGAGCAGTGGGTGGCCGCAATCTCGTCTTCCACGCATCCTCGAGTGCGGCTCGTAGAACCGGTCCCGGTGATGGCCGAAGCAATGTACGAATGCGCCAGGCGGTGATGCCGAGGGCAATGGCGATCGCGAGCGCCTTGGCTGGATATAGGCCCGCCGGCGAATAGCGTCAGTCATGATCGGGTTTTTCCTTCTAGAGATTCCCGGTCTGGAGCCTCGCCGGTTGTCGCCGGCGGGGCTTCTGCGTTGTGTGGGTCAGCTCGTTACGCCGCGTTAAGAACCTGAAAACTCGGTGAGCAAACCTTCCTTTCCCAGGTGAAGCGGCGGATTATCGAAATGGTCGCGCATCTGGTTACCGCGCGGCATGTCGAGCGCGCCTGAAGGCACAACGGGCCGGGAGGTCACATGCTGCTACATCAATCGATCGGGTTGGAGCGCTTCAACGAACTACCGCGGCAGAAGGCGGTTCACGCATTGTTCGAGTGCTGCTGCTCGCTGACGTGGGCCGGGTGGGTCAGCGACGGACGTCCGTTCGCCGACCACGCGGAGATCCTCTCGCGCGCCGAGGACGCGATTCTCAACCTCTCGGACGTCGACGTCGAACGCGCCCTGCAATGCCATCCACCGGTCGGCGTCCGTAGGAACAGCGTGCCGTCCCACCTCGAGCAATGCTCGATCTGGGTTCCGGACGACGCCGTCATGGCAACCATCTATCGCGCCGGCGAGGAGTACGAGCGGAACTTCGGCTTCCGGTATCTGTGGTGTTCGCACGGCCACGACGCCGACGACCTGCTCGAGAACATCGGCCAGCGCATGTCCAACGAACGGTCCGTCGAGCGCAAGGTCTGCGTCGACGAGCTCGCCAAGATCACGCGGACGAGGATCGAGCGCATGCTCGGGCCCGAGGACGGTTATCCCGAGTACTGAAAAGAAAAGCGGGTGCAGCGCTTTCGCGCCGCACCCGCTTTCATGCTCTGAATCGATCAGAGATCGAACTCGGCCGGAGAGATTCCGACTGCAAAACACATGTCGCGTACGACGCCGCGCTCGTGCTCGTCGAAGTTGCCGTCCGCGCCGCCGATGATGATGCCGATCTGGATGACCGCGCGGGCCTGATCCTGCTTCGACTTGAGCTTGGCAATGGTTGCGGTTGCCTCGACCTTGCCGAACTCGTAGTCCGAGGACAGCTTGCTGCAGTACCAGTCGAACTGCTCACGAAGCTCGTCCGGCGGGAAGACCGCGAGCGACTCGTTGCTCATGATCAGCGCGGCGGTCTTCTGACGCTCCGACGGATCGATCGATCCGTCTGCGGCGGCGATCAACGCGCACATTGCCATGCTCGCGTTCTTGAATTCCTTGTTCTGGAACTGGCTGGTCTTTGTCTTGAGCTGGCCGTTCATCTCCTGAGCCTTAGCCTTCAACTGATCCCAGAATGCCATGAGTCTCCTCGAGTATTGCCGCCACACACCGCGCGTGGTCGTACCACCACTCTGCCTGTGCGCTCGGCAATCCGCCATCGGCCACTAGGTGCGGTCGAACACTGCCAGAATTCGCGACTCGGAGATCGGGTCGAGCACGTCCGGGGTGAAGTGCCATTGCGTGCGGGTCCACGGATCGTGAACCTCCGTCTGCCCTGCTGCCGAAAGATGTTGGCACCCCTCGGACAGCGCGGCGACGGATTCTTCCGCGAAGTTCGACTCGTCCTCTCCGACAATCAGTATGGACAAACCGATTGCGGGTCCGCGTTCGGCGAGGAACATGATGGTCTGTGCGTCTTCGGCGGAGTATCCGTGCGGGAAATCGCTGAGGATCAACAGGCGCAGGGAACTCGGGCCATCTGCGACACCACTCATTCGCGCGAGCTCGCCCATGTCGACGGCCTCGGCCAGTGCCCGCAAGCGCGCCGAGATCTCGGTGTGAGCGGTGATGACCGGCCCCGCGAGCATCGGTGCCAGTCTGTCGGTCAGTGGCGTCAGCGAGCCGGTCAGATCGACGACGTCGAGTAGCGGCATCGGACCGGCGGCCATGACGCGCACGGTGACGGCACTGATCAGACCGAGCGCTGCTTTGCTCGACGTACTGTCCACCCAGATGGGCCGACGCAGTGGGAGCGGGACGCAGTACGGAACGGTGAGCGTGCCGCGGTCCGGAGCCGACAGCTCGCCAAGACGCATTCCGTCGCTGACGGCCGTGATCTGGGCCGGATCGGTTGTACCGGCCCACGACACCGACTTCCACGACGCCATCGACCGTGGGAGCACGCCGTCGATCACGCCGAGTTCGTGCGCAAGCTGAGCGCTGTCGCGGGCGTGGTTGTCCCGTGCGAGTGAGACAAGGTCGTCGTGACGCTTCTGTGCGGCGTCGCGCGCCGCCACTCCCGCTGCCGAGTTCCGCAACGACGGATCTGCGACGGCAGCGGTCAGATCCTCGTCCAACCGAGCAAGCGCGTACTCGCTGCTGGAGACGAAGGAAGCGGCAGAACGCGAGGCGTCCTCGAAGATCATCCACGCACGCTCGAGGCCGCGGCCCACCTCCAACGGCTCCACCGCGGAGTCCCACGCGGGCGCAGCCGTCGGGGCTGGTTGTGCCGGCTCGTCGTCGACCTCGACGCCGTGCACCGAGATCAGTTCCGCCAGACCACCCGCATAGCCCTGCCCGACGGCCCGGATCTTCCAGGCACCGGACTTTCGGTACAGCTCCCAGCAGATGACCGCTGTCTCGGTGCCTGCGGTGGGGATCGCGAATTCGGCCAGGACCGAACCGGATTGATCGCTCAGGGTGGCGGAGAGCCCGGCCGTGCGAAAGGCTCCCGCGGCCGTCGCTGCCGGATCCACGCTGACGATGCACAACACTGCTGCGGCATCGGGGTGAAGTCGATCGAGTTCCACCCGGATGCCGCTCTGGTCGAGTTGCACTCCAGCGGTGGATGGTTGGTTGTAGAACACGAAGTCCGCGGACGTCAATGCCCGCAGGTTCGCGTCCGCTACCAGCGCCGACACGTCGAACGGCGTCTGGCTCTCGGCTCGAAACGTCACCACGGGCGCCTGCAGCGGCGCGTTCTGTCCGGGAACAAAAGTCATACCCACAGCAGCGAACTATGCCATGACCGGGCTCTCTCGGTCAGCCTTGCAGGTCCGCCACCACTAGATCGGCCACCGCGGTCATCCCGGCGTCCGTGAAGTGCAAGCGCTGCGCCGTCGACTCCGAGAAAAGGCCTTCGAACCAACGCTGATCTGCACTCGCGCACGCATCGTGCCCGCCGGCGATGCTCGCCGCCGCAATGTCGACGGTGCGCACACCGTGGGCGTGGGCGACCTCGTCGAACTTCGTGTTGTAGCGCGCGAAATAGTCCATGAACCAGGCTGCGTCGGCGTCGGAGAACGGGATGTTCGGCCAGCATCCGCGAGAGGAGATCATGCCGCCCTCACCGATCAGGTAGATGCGAGCGTTAGGCGCGCGCTGCGTGACCGCGGTCAGGATGCGATCCAATTCTCCGGCAGCCCGGTCGATTCCGGACTGGGCGACGGAATTCGCGAGCGGGTCGTACCGGCATCCACGATCGGTTCCTGGCCCCGGAGCGACGCACAGGGGACCGAGGAAGATGCTGTTGGAGTCGTTGCCGCCGATCGAGATGGTGATCAGGTCGGTGTCCGGGTGAACGGCATCGAGTTGGACAGGCCAGTAGTTCGGAATCAGCTGTGGAGTGTCGATGATGTTCTCGGCGCGTGCCGCGCTGCAAGAGACGTCGGCGAACTCCGCGACCTCGAGTGCCCGAGAGATCTTGCCCGCGAAGTTCTCGTACGAACGCGAACAGGCGTCGGGGTACATCGGTTCCAGCCTTGGGCCGGAGGCGCGGGAGTCACCGAGGGCGACGTACTTGATCCCGGTGCCGGATACACCTGACAGCGTTTCCGACTGCGGCACCGAAGCCTGCGCGATCCCGGTGCTCACGAGCGCCAGCACAACGCCTGCGACAGCCGCCGCCCGACCGAGAAGTTTCCCTCGAATGATCATCTACTGTGCCAAGTCCTCTCGCGCACGGCCGCTCGACTGACGGCTCGACATGCCGCATGAGGTTAACGCACAGAGGGGGAAACGATGTCCGGTTCGACGGACGGCGATCGAAATCACCTACCGCCGAACCGGATTCATCTCGACTATGCAGTCTCGACTCAAGCAGTGAGGAAACGGCCCAGCTGCGGCGCAGCTTCTCCTGCGTGCTTGGCCTGGATACCTTCACCGATGGCCTGCAGCTTCCATTCACCGTTCACGCGGTACACCTTTGCCATCACCATTCCGGTGAAAGCCATGCCGCCCTGGAGCGTGTATCGAGCGAGCTCGGAGTTGGTGGTGCTGTCCACGAGACGGCAGAAAGCGTTGGAGACCTGCTCGAACGTGTGTCCGCGGTACGAGGTCACGGTGAAGATCACGGTGGTCACGTGAGCCGGGACCCGCTGCAGATCGACGAGCATGACCTCGTCGTCGCCGTCTCCGTCGCCGGTCAGGTTGTCACCCATGTGACGGACCGAGCCGTCCTTGGACGTCAACTGACCGTAGTAGCAGACGTCGACGAGGTTGCCGTCGGCGTACAGGAGTGCCGAAGCGTCGAGGTCGACGTCGGCGGTACGGCTTCCGAACAGGCCGCTCTTCTTGATCGGATCCCAACCCAGACCCATCTGGATCATGGTGAGCGCGACGCCGCCCTCCTTGCGGAGTGTGACCTTCTGGCCCTTGGTCAGGCTGACGGGGCGTCCCTTGACCAGGCTCACCTCGGGCTGCTGCGCCGGCGGCTGGTTCTGCACGGGAGGCGCCGGGGGTGCCTGGTTGTACGTCGGCTGCTGGTTGTACGTCGGCTGCTGGTTGTACGTCGGCTGCTGGTTGTACGCAGGCTGCTGCGCCGGCGGGTAGGCCGGCGGCGTCGGTCCCTGGTTGTAGGCAGGCGGCTGGTTGTACGCGGGCGGGGCCGGCGGAACCGGCGGCGCGTTGTACGAAGGCTGCTGCTGCGGCGGCTGGTTGTACGCCGGCGGTGTAGGAGCGACGGACGAGGGCGGGGTGATCGGCGCCGGAGCCGCGACCGGAGTGGGCGGCGGCGGTGGTGCATCGTCGACGGACACACCATGATCGGTGACCAGCGCGGCAAATCCACCCGCGTACCCCTGGCCGACGGCGCGCACCTTCCACGCACCCTGCCGTCGGTACACCTCGAGCGCGATGACGATGGACTCGGTGGTGAGGCCGTCGATCACGTACTCGTACAACACGTTCCCGGCCGCATCGGAGACCCGAGCGGTCGGTGCAGCAGTGCGCCCGAAGTTCGACGAAGCGTCGTCGAGCGTGATGACGGCGCGAACCTGCTCGATATCGGCGGGTACGCCGGCGAGTGAGACTCGGAGTGAGGCAATGCCACCCGGGTTGGGTACCAATTGCACGCCGGGTCCGGTCGGCTGGTTGAAGAAGACGAAGTCGGCGTCGGAACGAACTTTTCCGTTGCTCGTCACGAGGAGTGCAGACAGGTCAGCGGCCGCAGCCAGCTGAACCGAGACAACTACATCCGAGACGTCCAGCGGGCCGTTCTGCCCTTTGGCAAGCGATACAGACAACTAAATCCCCTTCATAGAGAGCGTGTATTACCCGAGCGCGGAAGAGAACCACCGCAAGATCTCCGCGCTCGCTGCGATACCGGACCTTTCTGTCACAGTAACGGTCGGCCGTTGCCAATTCAGTTCTTCCAGCTCACCGTGCCTGGGCCTGATCGCGAAATCGGAGTATTCGAGCATGTCCGCATCCAATGCGCCGTCACCAGCCGAGATCACGACGGCGGACTGATCCAGATCACCCGACTCGACCAGTCTGCGGCGCACCTCTGCCAGCGCTCGTGACTTCGACACGGCGTCGGGCATCGTGTAGATCTTCCGGCCTTGACGCGAAACATTCCAGCCCCGCGTCACGCACCAGTGATTCCATTCGGTTTCGAATTCACTCGGCATCACGGCCAGATCGACGACCAGGTATGGAAACAGGTCGTCGGCAACACGAATGGAGCTGACCCAGCTCGAGTCGATCCGCGATTCCAGTTCGGCCTGAACCTGCGGCAACTCGGCGCCGGCCTTACGGGTCGACCGGTCGATCTCGTTTCGCCAGTCGCGATCGGCTTCGCCGTCCACCAGGATGTTTCCGCCGTTGCTCGTGATCGCGTACTTCCACGGTCCGCCCGGAAGATCGATCCGCTGGAACTGCGCAATGGTCCTGGTCGTCGTCGGAATCACCGGAACCCGCGAGCTGAGCGCAATCAGCAGTTCGATCGATTCGACGCTCATGTGCGAGAGCGGACCGCCGTTGTAGTACTCGACGCACAGCGGGCTCGGTGCCGAATCCAGGTCGGAGCCACTGGGATCGCCGCCGATCGCGGCCTGCGAATAGATCATCGTGCGGTCCAGATCCGTGGCGATCAGGACCTGGGACGCAGCGGTGTCCACACGGCTCACGTGATGTCCTTGATCAGGCCGACACACGAGTAGGCGAGATCCGGGACGACCTCGACCGGGACCCCACGGGCCTGTGCCAACAACCGGATGTGCGCGTGCTCCGGGGCTTCGAGTTCGCGCACCAGAACCTTCCAGGGAAGCCGGCGCAGCAGCACCCTGGTTGTTTCTCCGACACCGGGTTTGACGAAGTTGACCGTCGAGATCCCGTACTCGGCCTGCACCTTCTCCACCGACTCCCAACCGGCCCAGGTCGGCGTCCGATCGGAATCGAGCACTGCAGCAAGAGAATCCGCTGCGTCGCCGCGAACCGAATCGAACTCGGCCGAGACCACGTGGAGCAACCTGTTGGAAACGTCGACGTCGGCGAGGTCGGCGTAGAACTTGGCGCCGTGGAAATCGCCGGGCCCGATGAGGGTGTCGTTGAGGACAGTTCGTGAGACCAAGCCGGACACCGTCGAATTGAGGCACGCCGACGCGATCAGGAAGTCGTCACGGGTCCCGTACGTTCGCACGCAGTGTCCGGGGTCGGCGAGAACAGCCAGATCGGAGTCGAACTTCGCTCCGCCTGCCTCGTGGTACTCCGTCAACGCTGCGTCGAGTTCGCGGGCGATGGCGCCCTTGCCCGTCCAGCCGTCGACGAAGACGACGTTCTCCGAGTCGTGATGGTGCGCAAGATAATCGAGTGCGACGGAATCGATTCCTTTGCCACGGACGATGGACACCGCGTAGTGCGGCAACGTCAACCCGCGGGTCTGCTGGGCCCAGCGCCGCATCAGAATCCCGATCGGTGTTCCGGCCCGGGCGAGTGAGACCAGCGTGATGTCACTCCCCCGCTCGGCCAAGACCAGGTCCATCACGGTCCCGACAGCGCGCGCCAACCGTGGAGCGCTCTCGGCGAGCACCGTCTCGAACAGATCCCGGTATGCCTGATCGGGTTGGTACTCGATGGGAAGAGACTCGGCATAGTGCGCCTCACCCGACTGAATACGCTTCTCGCGCACGGATACATCCGCTTCGAGATCCACGTGCGAAAGATCCTTGAGCAGCCACTTCACTTCGCCCGGCGCGTACGAACCGAATTCGGGCCCGATCAATGGTTCGTTCATGACGAGCCTCCTGCTCTGGATTCTCGCAGCGCCGACGGATCGGCCCCGCGAACGGTGGCGACCAGGACGTCGGTGCCGGAGTTCCGTAACACCTCGATCACCCCGTCCATCGCCGTCAACCGATCGGTATCGGCGGGCTCGTCCACCACGAGCAAGGCAAGGGCGTCGACCGCCGCGTCAGGCCACTGCGCGTTGTAGACGTATCGGGGTTCGTTCTCGCCCAGTTCCGGTGCCGGAAAGGTGAACCCGCGACGCAGCGGGTATCCCGGCACGTCGACGACGTAGGCGGGTGAACGCGTCGTGGTCTGGTAACGAACCGCTCGCCCAGAGCTTTCCAAGCCCGCAGCGATGCGCAGTGGCAGGTACATCAACTCCTCGTGACCGATCACGATCACAGCACGCGACGCGTCGATCGACGATCCGAGAATGGACACCGCTGCCGCGACGGCTGACTCGAATGCCGCGGTGTCGCCATCGAGAAAACCGTGCCGGCCACCGTCGGGGACATGTGCAGGCCACGGCAGATCCATCCGAGACAGCGTGCCGCGGCGATCACCGATCGGATTGAGGTCCGGAGCATCCAGCGCCGTGACGCGCTCGGTCAGGCCGTCGGGCAGAACCGTCGAACCCGAAGCGAGAGAGACGTAATCGATCCGCACACCCAACTCTGCCGCCGCGGCTTCGCCGGCGACTCGGTGTTCCTCGGTTCTCATGTCCACCAGCGAGGCCACGACGTAGCGGCTTCGCGGGCATTGCCCGTGCAGCGCCCGGATGGCATCGATCGCGGTGGCGCCGGTGGAGATCTCGTCGTCGACGAGGACCAGAGGCAGGTCGTTCTCGAACAGTTCGGCGGACGTCGGCTGCATCAGATGGCTCGTGGCGTGCGAGTGCCCCTCCTCGAATCCGGCGAGCGTCGTAGCCCCTGGTACGTCTCGGCGCGTGGAGTGCAGGTAGCAGTGAGCGTGCAGGCGAGCTGCGACGCAGTGGCCCAAACCTGTTGCGGTTTCGGCAAACCCGAGAACGACGACGTCGACACCCTCACCGAGGGTTGTCCGCACCAGATCGCCGAGGTCGTCGGCAGCGCCGATGACCACGGACGGCTCGGTGGGCACGTGCTTTCCCAGCACGGTGGACACCAGCAGATGAGCGCGACGCGGATTCCGCCGAAGTCCCGGGATCACCAGATCGGGCACCGAATACCCGAGTGACGAATCACCGTGAACGAGGTCCAAGCCGAATTCTGCTGTAGCCCAGGGAACGTCCCTGGACTGGACAACCTCTGTCATCGATCGACCAACGCCGTCAGCAACTCGACGAACGTGATTCCCTTGTTGGTCACACCGAACACGTGAGCTCGGAGCGCAGTCTGATGGGCCCAATTGCGGTGCGGCTTCATCTCGTTCATCTTGTTCCGGTAGCCGGACGCCTGAACTCCCCCGGCGTCGGCACCGAGAATGTCGAGGGCATCGTGATATTCCTCGTGCGTGACAGCGGACAGTGCATTGACCGCTGCGACGTGCGACGGGTGGATGACCGTCTTGCCCTGGATTCCGTTGGCTCGGTCCAGCGCGATCTCACGGAGCAGACCGTCGAGGTCGCGGCTGACGAGATGCTGACGGAACCGGACGGCGTCGTGTTCCTCGAACGGAGTGGCGCGCAGCATCGGCCGGAACATGCGTTCGTGATCGGCGAAGTACTCCCACACGGGCCCGGTGATGACAAAACCCGAACCGTCCGCGCGCCCGAGATAGTTGACGATGTCGGCGATGACGTCGACCACCACGCGCACGTCGTAGATGGTCAGATCGCGGTCACGACGGATGCCGAAGGTGCTGCACATGTCGGTAGCGCCGATGCGGACGGCAAGGATTCGATCGCGGTGCTGCGCGAGAATCCCACTGATGGTGCGCAATTCGAGATCACGCGTATCGCGGTGAACCAGCGCGGGTGATTCGAGCACCGGCATCGCGTAGAGATGCTTACCCAGCAGTTCGGATGCGTCCGCGACGGCGTCGAGAAACACGGGGCCGGACTCGCTGCCGAACTTGGGGATTACGAACCCGGTGAGCGCGGCGCGCCCCTCGGTCAACGACGCGGCGACCTTGTGGATGTCCGCGACTTCACGAACCCGCACGAACAGCAGCATGCCGACGGCGTCGGTGGACGCGATCTTGTCGAGAGCTTCGACCGCGTTCGCTCGCGCCGATTCGACCTCGTGATCGGCGACGGCATCCTCGAGATCGAGCACCATCGAGCTGACGCCCTCGGACGCACGTTTGGACACGATGTCGGCCAACCCGGCCCGGGTGGCAGGAACGTAGAGAGTTGCACCCAGAGCAATCGCGAGCAGATCCCTCTCGTCGGAATCCGCGAACGATCGAGGCGCATGCAGGAACAGTTGCTCCCGCACGTCATCCTCGAGATGTTGAAAGTGCTGCATTTCTCTTCTCTCTGTAACCGCAATCAAGTCCATGAAACGACCCCCTGTGACAACGCGTCGGGCAACTCCGATCCCCCGATCGGCCCGACCATTCAGTTTTTGCCGGCTCGCGCCCGCATCTTCTCGACAACTTCGGTGATGAACGTCGATACCGAGTCCAGCTGTAATACATACGACCAGTAGTCCGGATGAGTTCCCGACAGTGACGCACTCGCTCGCTCGATCCTTGCTAGTTGAGCATCGAGTACAGAGCCCCACTCCGCCACCAACCCTTGGTTAACAGCGAACATCTGGGCGTCTTTCAGCCGGAAACGAACCTCACGTTCCTTTTGGCTCGGATCTGCCCGGACTGCACGCAGAGTAGCGAGACGGTCCGTCACGGCGTCGGCACACGCTTCGGCGTCGGCGAGGTGCACGCGGGCTTCGGCCATCAAAGCCAGTGCGTGTTCGGGGTTTCCCGCAGCCAGCGACTGCTTCGCTTCCTTGAGATCGATGTCGGCCTGATCGATATGCGCTCGACTGCGACTGCTGTTGTCGACGAGGTCAGCGGAACTCGCGGCGTTGAACTCGCGCAGCAATGCGGAGTACGCCGGATCCAGGCGGTCCACTCGAGTGCGCACTGCCGACAACCTGGTCGAGACCGAGGAAATCGTCATCTCGGCACGGTGCTGGGTCGACGGGGCTTCTGCCAATGTTTCTTCGAGCGCCGATACCGCTTCGCGGACACTCTCGGCCCGCGTGCGGACTGCGTCGGCGCGACCGGATGAGCGCGCATTGTCGAGCGCTGCAACCGCGTCGTCGAGGTGTTCGGAGGCCGTCACCACCGACGGGTACTCGCGATAGCGCTGATCGGTGGCAGCCAGTTTTTCCCGGACGGCGTTCGCCAGGGTTCGGGCCTGTTGGCCGAGGACGGGAATGGCGGACATCGTGACCGTCGCCTGCTCGAGGTGCGCACGATGCCCGTTGTAGAAGGCGTCGACGCCCTTTGCCGCCTCGACGAGTTCGGCTACCGACTTTTCGAACGCCGCCCGAGCACCGTTCGGGTTCTGGTGGAGTACCTGATCGTTGCCATAGCGCTCGGATGTGTCGAGGTAATCCGACGCAGCCTGGAAGCACCGATCCCGAACGGGTTCCCACGCAGCGCGCAGCCCTCGCTCGGGGTACAGCTCGGCGGAAGCGTCGACTGCTGCCGACGCGATGGTCTGCCGCTTGTCCATGTCGAGGAACGCCGAAACCATGGCCGTCTGCGCCTCCCGCGCACGACTGACCGACTCCCCCACTCTTGCCCCCCGATTGAAGCGCTCCGACCATCTTCCCACCACGATTGAATCCTACGGGTCCAGCACTTCGCTTCTCGGATCGTAATTCTGCTGTTACGGCGAACACACCGGAACTGCGGTTAGGGTGGTGGAGGTAAACACACTCCCAAGACGACTTCGCGTCGTAGTGGGCCTTGTCTCTCCTCTTGAAAGGACCCCTGAATGGGCGTCAGCTTGACCAAAGGCGGCAATGTCTCTCTCACGAAGGAGGCCCCGAACCTGACTGCAGTGGTCGTCGGCCTGGGCTGGGACGCACGTTCCACCACCGGAGCTGCTTTCGACCTCGACGCCAGCGCAATCGGCGCAGGCTCGAACAAGAAGGTCCTCTCCGACCAGCACTTCATCTTCTTCAACAACCTCCGTTCGCCCGACGGCTCGATCGAGCACAAGGGTGACAACACGGACGGCGAAGGCGAAGGCGACGACGAGCAGATCGACGTGAACCTCGCAGCGGTTCCCGCCGAGGTCGAGAGCGTTGTCTTCCCCGTCTCGATCTACGACGCAGAAGCTCGCTCGCAGTCCTTCGGCCAGGTCCGCAACGCGTACATCCGCGTCGTCGACAAGTCGAACGGCAACGAGCTCGCTCGTTACGACCTCTCCGAGGACGCTTCCACCGAGACCGCCATGGTCTTCGGTGAGCTGTACCGCAACGGTGCAGAGTGGAAGTTCCGCGCAATCGGCCAGGGCTACGCGTCCGGCCTCGCGGGCATCGCGCGCGATTACGGCGTCAACGTCTGATCTTCGCTCTCGACGAGCTGACTCGGGGAAGGTTCCGCAGTAGTCTGTGGAACCCTCCCCGTTTTCACGTTCGGATGCGGTGAGAGACCGCTTGCAGTAACCACTCTGCATTGACCAACTAGAAAGGGCCACGCTCCGTGGTACTGCGAATATTCGGTTTATCCATCGCAATTTCGATCCTCGCGATGATCGTTGCGTTCATCTACGGCGGACCCGAGGCACTGTTCCTCGTCATCATCTTGTCGATTCTGGAAATCTCGCTTTCCTTCGACAACGCCGTCATCAACGCCACTGTTCTGCAAAGAATGAGTGAATTCTGGCAGAAGATCTTCCTCACCATCGGCGTCATCATCGCCGTCTTCGGTATGCGTCTGGTGTTCCCACTCGTGATCGTCTGGGCTGCATCCGGTCTCGGACCCGTTGCTGCACTCGATCTGGCATTGAACCCGCCTGCGGACGACGCCGCGTACTTCGCCAACGGCGAGCCGAGCTACGAAACCATCCTCACCGACGCTCACCCGCAGATCGCTGCCTTCGGCGGCATGTTCCTGCTGATGCTCTTCCTCGGATTCATCTTCGAAGAGCGTGAGATCACCTGGCTGTCCTGGCTGGAGAAGCCCCTCGCTCGCATCGGCAAGCTCGATCAGCTCTCGGTCGTCGTAGCCGGCATCGTCCTGGTTCTCAGTGGTTCTTTCCTCGCTGCTGACGACAAGGTCTCCACCGTCATGATCTCGGGCGTTCTGGGCATGATCACCTACATCGCGGTCAACGGATTGGGTGAACTGTTCAATCTGCCGGAAGAAGGCGAAGAGGAAGAAACCGCCAAGTCCGGCGGCCCCACGCAGCTCGCGAAAGCGACCGGTAAGGCCGGCTTCTTCCTGTTCCTCTACCTCGAGGTCCTCGACGCGTCCTTCTCCTTCGACGGCGTCATCGGCGCATTCGCCATCACGGCAGACCCGATCATCATCGCCCTCGGCCTCGGCTTCGTCGGCGCGATGTTCGTCCGTTCCATCACGGTCTTCCTGGTCCGCAAGGGCACGCTCTCCGATTACGTCTACCTCGAGCACGGTGCGCACTGGGCCATCGGCGCTCTGGCCGTGATCTTGATGGTGTCCATCGGCGTTCACATCAACGAGATCATCACCGGCCTGGTCGGTGTCTTCTTGATCGGCGCTGCTTTCATCAGCAGCCTCATTCGCAACAAGCGAATCGCGAATGCAGATCCGAAGTTGGACGAGAACACTCCGGCAACTGTCTGACGTTCTTTTTCACGAAACGCCCGCGACCAATTGGTCGCGGGCGTTTTGTTTGTTCTGCCTGAATTGAAACCCTCTGCATTCACAGCCGCGCGCCAATTGTTCAGCCGCGCGCCAAATTCAGCCCGCGGGTGAACAATTGCCCTGCGGGTGTGAAAAACCTATTCGTAAGGGAAACCATGAACGAGACAGTCATAGAGGGCGCAACGGACGAGGACGCCGCGGAAATCCTTGTTCTACAACGCTGTTGCTGGGTCTCGGAAGCAATCTCGAACAACAGCATGGACATACCCCCGCTCCACGAGGACCTACCCACGGTCCGAGCCTGGGTTCAGCAGTCGACGGTCTGGGCCGCACGACGCGGCGGACGGCTCGTCGGGGCCGTGCGAGGAACCGCGGACGGAACCGCATGGCAGATCGGTCGCCTCATGGTGGCGCCGGACTTGGCGGGCAACGGCCTCGGCCGACGCCTCTTGCAACACGTGGAACAGAACGCTCCGGAGCACACCACAAGTTTCGAGCTGTTCACCGGAAGCAAGAGCGTGCGGAACATTCGCCTGTACACCCGAGCGGGCTACTCCCAATTGCCGCCGGACCCCAGCCACATCCCCGGAGTCGTCTACCTGTCCAAGCCGAACGCCATCAACTCCGAGTGAACGGCGATACTGACTTCTGTGGTGAACATTCGCGTCGCAGCGCAGACAGACTTGCCGTTCTTACGTGAGCACGACTCACACATCGCAGCCGAGGAACTCGCGTCAGTGATCCAACGCGGCCGGATACTCGTCGCCGAGGACAGCGGGAAACCAATCGGATGGCTGCGCTGGGGCTTGTTCTGGGACGAGATTCCGTTCATGAACATGCTGACCGTCCTGTCTTCGAACCGCGGCCAAGGCATCGGGCGCGCTTTGGTCACAGATTGGGAAAAACGCATGAGCCGCGCGGGACACTCGCAGGTCCTCACCTCCACACTCGCCGACGAATCAGCCCAGAACTTCTATCGCGCAATGGGATACAGCGACGCGGGAGTTCTGTTACTCCCAGGCGAGTCCTCCGAAATCTTCCTGCGCCGAGACCTCGAGCCTGCGCCCGATCTGACCGATCCCCACATTACCCGCGAGTAATATATGGTGGTCGTCACACCGCGATCTCAGGGTGGGGCGTGGCACACCAATGTGGAGGACGAGTATGTCGTCAAGGGTCTTATCTCGCACAGTTGTCGGAGTACTCGCGGTTGCACTGACAGGCGTCGGTGCACCGGCAGCACTCGCGCAGCCGGCTCTTGCCCAGTCCCCTGATGACAGTTTCTACAGCTACGAGGGCGCGGCGCCTCTCTCGTCGTACGCTCCAGGCGCGGTCCTCGAGACTCGCACCGTGCCGTACACCATTCTCAACATCCCGACCCCGATACAGGCAGTGCAGGTTCTCTACCGATCAACCGACGCCCTCGGTCAGCCGTCGGCCAACGTCACCTCGATCCTGCGCCCGGCCAACGCTCAACCGGACAAAGTTGTTTCGTACCAATCCTTTTACGATTCACTGAACCCCGACGACAGTCCGTCGCGGGCTATCGCGGGTAACACCCCGATCGGAGATTGGACGCCGAGTGGGCGTAATTTCAACGTCGGCGGAACCTTCACGTCCATCGAGGCAGCCTTGTTCGGGCCGCTCTTCGCCCTCGGCTACACGATCGTCGTCCCGGACACCGAAGGCCCGGATGCAAACTTCGCTGCCGGACCCGAATACGGGATGATGACGCTCGACGCTCTGCGTGCGGCCAAAGATGTCCCGGAAACCGGAATCACCGACGACGCAGAGATCGCGCTGATGGGGTACTCCGGCGGAGCGATCGCCACCAACTGGGCTTCGATCCTCGCTCCCGCGTACGCACCGGAGATCAACGACAACTTGATCGGTGCCGCGCAGGGCGGCGTGCTGGTCAATCCGGCTAACAACCTTCGCTACGCGAGCGGAAGCATCGGGTGGGGCGGCGTCGTCGGCATGGCAATCGTCGGCGTTGCGCGTTCGTACGACATCGATTTCGGAAAGTATCTCAGTGACCGTGGACGCGACGTCATGGCTCGACTCGAAGACGCGTCCATCGGCAATGTGCTGGCACAGTACCCCGGTCTGACCTGGCAGGAACTGGTCAAGCCCGAGTACGCCGATCCCAATACGGTTCCCGAGTACGTCGATGTCGTGAACAAGATCAACATGGGCACCGCTGCGACACCGACGATTCCGATGTTCATCGCCCAGGCAGCCAACGGCACTATCGAGGGCACCCAACCCGGTGGCCCCGGCGTCGGAGCAGGCGACGGCGTCATGATCACGGGCGACGTCCGTACCCTCGCACGCAAGTATTGCGACGCCGGCCTGCCGATTCAGTACGACCAGTACGACACCATCAGCCACTTCCTCGGCGCCATGCTCTGGCTCCCCGGTGCGCTCACCTGGATCGACGACCGATTCACCGGCAAGCCTGCTCCGTCGAACTGCGCGAATATCGCACCGGGGAACTCTCTTGCGCCGCAGGAACATGCACGCTAGCTGACCGAGACCTCGAATCTACTTCGACGGCTCCACCTCCCAGCGAACGTGAGTTACCAACGGTTCCAGGCTAAGCCGGCTGACGGCGGATTCCAGGAGTCCGTCGTCACGCTCCGCTGCGGCCAATTCCGCGACCACTCGTACGCGGTCGCTGTCCGGGATGTCGAAGGACTGCACTGACCGGAGCTGGAACTCCGGCCTCGAAATGGACTGCACGGTAAGCCCTCTGATGTGAGCTTCGGCGTCACCGTGGCAGGTCACCTCGAAGGTGTAGTCAGCCGACGGTTCCTCGCGCCCGGTGCGGGCAGGCTGGTGATCCATCATCCGGCCCAACGGCCTCAACAACGTATTCGCCAACATGATTGCACCGGCACCGAACACCGCAACCCAGTACATTCCGCCGCCTGCCAGCGCACCGACGGCGGCCGTGGCCCACAAGGTTGCGGCGGTGTTCAGGCCGGTGACCGAGGCTCCCTGCTTCATGATCACCCCGGCACCGAGGAAGCCGATCCCCGAGACGATCTGCGCTGCGACGCGCGTCGGATCAGCGTCCGGCCCCTGAAACCCGTACGCGCCCATGATGACGAAGAGCGTCGCACCCAAGCTCACCAACGCGTTGGTTCGCAGACCCGCCATCCTTGCGCGCCATTGCCTTTCGATCCCGACGGCAGCGCCGAGGACGAGTCCGAGCGCTATCCGCACAAGGATGACGTGGATTTCCACGGTGAACTCCTAGAGCCAGGTCGCGAATCGACGGATGAACATTCCCTTGGCCACCTGCGTGACGACGCAGTAAGCCGCGAGAGTGAGGACCAGCCACGGGAAGTAGTTCCACGGCAGTGAAACCAACCCGAGGGAATGGCCCCAGGACGTGAACGGGAACACCAGCGCGAAGACGCAGGCGGCGCCCGTGCTGAGCAGTACCGGAAGCGAAGCACGCGACTGGATGAACGGGACCTTCCGGGTGCGGATCATGTGAACGATCAGCGTCTGCGAGATCAACGACTCGATGAACCAACCCGATTGGAACAGCGCTGCATGCTCGGGAGAGTTGGCAGCGAACACGAACCACATCAGCGCGAAGGTCGAGATGTCGAAGATCGAACTGATCGGGCCGATGAACACCATGAACCGGCGAAGGCTCTTGGTCTCCCACTTGCGGGGCTTCGCGAGGAAGTCGTCGTCGACGCGGTCCCACGGGATCGTGAGCATCGAGAGATCGTAGATCAGGTTCTGCAACAACAGAACTACGGGAATCATGGGGATGAACGGCAGCAAGGCACTGGCGACGAGCACCGAGAAGACGTTCCCGAAGTTCGACGACGCAGTCATCTTGATGTACTTCTGGATGTTTCCGAAGGTACGACGCCCTTCGATGACTCCTTGTTCGAGTACGCCGAGGTCCTTCTCCAGCAAGATGATGTCCGCGGATTCGCGGGCGATGTCCGCCGCTGTGTCGACGGAGATGCCGACGTCCGCCGCCCGAAGTGCGGGTGCGTCGTTGACACCGTCACCAAGGAAACCAACCGTGTGGCCGACCCGGCGCAGCGATTCGACAATGCGTGCCTTCTGCATCGGATCCGTCTTCGCGAAGACGGTTGTCCGCTGCACCAACTCGTCGAGGGCGTCGTCGCTCAACGCTTCGATCTCGGCGCCGGATACAACAGTTCCCACGTCGATACCGACTTTGCCGCAGACGGTTTCGGCGACCAGTTCGTTGTCACCCGTCACTACCTTGACCGCGACTCCGTGGCTCGCGAGGGCTTCGATCGCCCCGGCCGCAGATTCCTTCGGCGGGTCGAGGAAGGCCAGCAGTCCGACCAGGGTCATACCCTCTTCGTCGGCCGTCGAGTACTCACGGCGCTGCTCTTCGACGACTGTCTTGGTTGCCACCGCAAGCACTCGCTTGCCCTGACCGTTCAGTTCCGCGACCAGACGGTCGACTCGGGCCAGCCATCCCGGCGTCAATTGGTGGGTCACCCCGTCCAGTTCCACCGATTCACAGACCGAAAGGAGCTCTTCCACTGCACCTTTGGTGACGATCAGATCGGCGTCGCCGTGGTCGACCACCACGGAGAGTCGACGGCGCTTGAAGTCGAAGGGAATCTCGTCCACCAACCCGTGCCGACGCGAGATCTCCTCGACCACTTCGGGACCGGCGGCCTCGATCACCGCGTCGTCGAGAAGACTGCGCAATCCGGTCTGATTCACGGAATTGACTGCCGCTAGCCGCAATACGTCCTCGGACTTGCGTCCGGCAGTATCGAGATGCTCACCGAGAACGATGCGGTCCTCGGTGAGAGTTCCGGTCTTGTCCGTGCACAGAACGTCCATGGCGCCGAAGTTCTGAATCGCGTTGATCTGCTTGACGATCACCTTCTTGCGCGACATGTGGAGCGCACCCTTGGCCAGGTTCGCAGTCACGATGAGCGGCAACATTTCGGGGGTCAACCCCACCGCGGTGGCGACGCCGAAGAGTAGTGCTTGGCTCCAGTCCTTGGTCAGTCCGTTGATGATGAACACCGCGGGAACCATGATCAGCATGAACTTGATCAGCAGGTAGCTGACACTGCGCACCCCGACGTCGAAGCTGGTTTCGGGTCGCTTGGACGCCAATTGTGCTGTCATGGCACCGAAGTAAGTCCGCTTGCCGGTGTGCACCGCGACGGCGGTGCCGCTGCCCGACACGACGGAAGTACCCATGAACCCGATGTTCTCGGCCTCGAGCAGCCGATCGACGTCGATCCCCGTCGACGGTTCCGCCGACTTCTCGGCCGGCATCGACTCACCGCTGAGCATTGACTGATTGACCTGTAGATCCTTGGCCCGGATGATGCGAACATCGGCCGGGATCATGTCGCCGGCGGCAAGCTGGACTACATCACCTGGCAGTAGCTGCTCGATCGGAATCTCAGCCGTGACCACTGTGTTGTTGATCTTGCGGGTGGCCGCGACAGTTGTCGTGACCATGGCCTTGAGTGCCTCGGCGGCCCGACTCGAACGGTATTCCTGCCAGAACCTCAGGGACACACTGACAAAGATCATCAGCCCGAGGGTGATGATGCCCTCGTAGGAGGGACCGTCTTCCGGGTCTGCCCACACCACGTCGGTCCCGACCATGATCAGGGCGAGGAACACCAGGATCAAGATGAACGGATTCTTGAAAGCTTGCGCGAACTGCACGATCGCCGGTGCCGGGCGGTCGTGGCGGACATCGTTGCGCCCGTATTGCCGACGAAGATCGTCGATCTGATCGTCACGAAGGCCGTTGGCCGTCGTAGTCAGATCTGCGAGAACGGTGCGCGTGTCCGAGGCCGAGTAGTCGACCAATTCCTGTGCGCTTTCTTTTGCCAGGACCGTTGAAGGTGTTTGTTGTGCACTGTTTCTCGTGGGCCGTGGCCGCAATGCGAGAACGGAAAATGACATGACGAATCTCCTCGACTGCCAGCGTGCACGGGCCAGTGCCAGTGCATGAGGGCAGCAGAATGCGCTGAACGACAACGGAAGTCGTCAGCGGACGCGACAAAGCCGCGCAGATGAAACCGAGGGTGCGAAGGTCAGAGACTGACGAGCAAAATGCCGGGGTGAGCACCGTCGGTAAGAACAGAAGGATGGGTCGAATATCGACTCGGCGGGTCGTCCACGATGGTCACCTCCTGAAAGTTCGGGGCGTCCGATGACGCCACACAAAGTACATGCGCACAGCACACGCCAGGAGAACCGAATATCGACGTACTCTCGCCTTCGCCGGAAGAAACCGGCATCAAGCTGCGAAAACACCTCCACGTCCGAGTTTTGGCACTGCACGACGTGTCCCGATCAAGACCGGGAAGCCACTTTGGATCACCCCTTAAGCCGGGGAGATCTGTCCTAACCTTGGGCGTCTCTCGACGTCGTGAGATCAGTGGCCTGTGTTCGTGCAGAAGCCTCACCTAACGAGGTACTGCACCCAGAGGGTAGTTCTCAAATCTGTTGCCTGTCAACCGAGCAACTCAGACGGCGGGCAATCCTGCCCGTGCGACGGCGCCGGCGAAGAGTGCCGTCACGGCGGCACCCATCACGCTCTGATCAACTTCTTCCGGATCCACCGAGTGCTCGAGAACGAGCCCGGATATCAAGGCCATCAACGAGATTGCAGTGGTCCGCACATCGAAGGAATCGTCCACTCCCCATTCGCGGGCACGTTCACCGATCAACTCCACGAGTTGACTGCGCAAGTGGCGACGCTCACGTAAGTACGCCTGAGCGATCTGCGGATCACGTCCGGCGAGCACTCCGAATTCGAGGACGAGCAGTGACCACCCCGGGTCGTCGACCATCCACGTTGCAATGGCCTCGCCACCTTTGCCCGCCGCGTCGGCCGGGTTCATCCCGGCGATCTCGGCAAGCACACGGCCGGCCAGTTCGAGAGACCGTTGCGCGAACAGTTCGGCGAACAGATCCTGTTTCGACTCGAAGTTGGAGTAGACAGCCCCCTTGGTGAAGCCCGCTCGGCGAGCAACTTCAGTGAGACGTGCAGCACTGAATCCGCGCTCCGCAAACTCTTCCGCCGCAGCGTCGAGCAGTCTTTGCCGCACCACGTCACGTCCGGGGCGGGTTACCGGCGTCCAGTCCGGTTGACGAGATTCAGTCACGATACCTAGAGTATTCAATACCTCGGGTATTGACAAGCTCTTTACTTTCGACAAGATCAGGACTCTTTCGTGACCACTACGCATCCGGCACACGCCGCACCAGACAACAGCTCCACCCACGACGAACACCACCACGACAATCTGCTCGTGAAATACGGCGCACCCAAGGTGATGGCCGCGCTGTTCGTCGGCGTGCTCCTGCTGCAGATGGGCTTCATCCTCAGCTACGTCGCCGCCTTCCATCAGCCGACTCCGCGAGACATCGAAATCGCGGTCATCGCCGATCAGGGCACACCGGACGGCATGGATCAGCAGATCGCCGACAAACTCAATGCCATCGACGGCAGCCCGCTCGACGCTCAGGTGGTCGACAGCACGGCGACCGCTCGCCGCATGATCAACGACCGCGAGATCCAGGGCGCGTTTGTCATCAACCCGGCCGGACCGGACACCCTGATCACCGCGAGCGCGGGAGGCAGCTCCATCGCGACATCACTCGAAGCGGTGTTCACGAAGGTCGAGGCGACGCAGGACCGACAGTTCGTCGTCCGCGACGAGATCCCCGTCGGAGCACACGACAACCGCGGCCTCTCCGGCTTCTACCTCTCGGTCGGCTGGGTCGTCGGCGGCTATCTCCTTGCGGCAGCCATCGGACTGTTCATCGGTGCGCCGAAGACCCTCCGCCAGGCAAGCGCGCACACGGGCGTGATCGCGATCTACTCGATCATCTCGGGAGCCCTCGGCGCCCTCATCACCTCACACGTGCTCGGAACTTTCGCGGGCCACTGGTTCCCGCTGTGGATCCTGGGAACAGCCGTGGTGTTCGGCACCGCCATGTTCACACTCGGATTGCGCGCTGCCATCGGCGTTCTGGCAGTCCCGCTGGCTATCGCCGTCTTCGTGATTCTCGGCAATCCCAGTGCGGGAGGCGCATTCGGCTCCAACGTGATTCCCTCGTTCTATGCCGCCATCGGCCGATGGATCACACCTGGCGCCGGCACCGAAGGCGTGCGGAGCATCGTCTACTTCAACAACGTCGGCGTCGGCCAGCCTGCTCTGACGCTTTTCCTGTACGCGCTGATCGGTGCGGTCATGCTGTTCGGCTTCACGATCCGTCGTAACCGAAAGTCCACCGACACGACGCCGACTCCAGCTGTGGCGAACGCCGACTAGTCCTAGTCTGAACTCATGACGAGCCTCCTCCACCCCAACGCCTCGCACGTCGCCGAAACACTGATCTCACGGGGTCACCACGGCGTCATCGTCACGCAGCCCGAAGCCACGCACACCGCGGCCGAGGCAGCGGCGGCCGTCGGGGTGGAGGTAGGCGCGATCACCAAGTCGCTCGTGTTCCTTCTCGACGACGACCCGGTCCTACTGCTGGTCTCCGGCGCACATCAGGTCAATCTGAAAGCCACCGGCGAACGCCTCGAAGGCAAGCTCACGCGGGCGCCGCTGGAAATGGCGAAGTCGGCAACGGGCCAGCCGATCGGTGGGGTCGCTCCGCTCGGGCATCCCACCAACCTGCCCACCTACATCGATACCGCCCTCGAGCAGTACCCCGAATTGTGGGCTGCTGCCGGGCACCCGAACACGGTCTTTCGCACGACGTACTCCGAACTCCTTCGAATCACGGCCGGCCTCGCCGTCGACATGGACTGACGCACTTCAGCCAACCCGGTCCGAACCCACTCAGACGTGCGTCCACCTATAGTTGGACGCACCATGTGCACTGCAACCAGGACCCCGGCCGGTAACCACTGGCGTCGACGACACGTAGATCTGTGCCGCACCGACGCATGTCTGTGTATGCCGAGCGCAGTCACCTCGACCACACCGCACACCTCGAGTTCCAGCCGGAGAGTTCCCGTTGTCTGACAAGCCGAATGCCGTTTCCAGCCACACCACCCCCGACGTCCCCGAAGTAGCAGCGACGCCCGAGTTGTCCACCGGCATCTGCGCCGGTGACTACCGTGCAGCGCTTCGCCGCCACCCCGCCGGTGTCACCGTCGTGACCCTCGATTCGGGTACCGGCCCGGTGGGTTTCACCGCCACCTCGTTCTCGTCCGTCTCCCTCGAGCCGCCGCTCGTCTCGTTCAACATCGCGGAGACGTCGTCGAGCATCAATGCACTCAAGGCCGCCGAGTCTTTGGTTATCCACCTTCTCGGCGAACATCAGCAGCATCTGGCCCAGCGCTTTGCGCGTAGCGCCGATCAGCGTTTTGCAGACGAGTCGCTGTGGGCAGTGCTCGACACCGGGGAGCCGGTTCTGCACGGCACCCCCAGCTGGATGCGCGTCAAGGTCGACCAGTTGATCCCTGTCGGCGACCACACGCTGGTCATCGGACTCGTCACGCGGGTTCACGCCGAAGAGGACGACGAATCCGCTGCCGCACCGCTGCTCTACCACGAGGGCAAGTACTACCGCCCCACTCCGTTAGGTCAATAGACAACTGTGCGCCTTTATTAACCGCCCGCGGTTAATAAAGGCGCACAGCAAGTTAGAGCGCTACGTACTTGGTATCGAGATACTCGTCGATACCCTCGGTACCGCCTTCACGGCCGAAGCCCGATTCCTTCACGCCACCGAACGGCGCCGCAGCATCGGAGATCGCGCCGCGATTGACGCCGACCATGCCGGTGTCCAGCTTGGCCGAGACGCGCATCGCCCGGTCGATGTCGCGGGTGTAGAAGTACGCCACGAGGCCGTACTCGGTGTTGTTCGCAGCCGCGATCGCTTCGTCTTCGGTGTCGAAACCGACCACTGCCGCAACGGGTCCGAAGATCTCTTCCTTCAGCAGGCGCGCATCGGCGGGCACCTGATCCAGAACGGTCGGGGTGAAGAAGAAGCCGGCTCCTTCGGGCGCCGATCCACCGGTGCGAACGCGAGCGCCCTTGGACACGGCGTCGTCGACGAGTCCGGTGACGGTTGCGAGCTGCTTGGTGTTGATCAGCGGGCCGATGTTGGTGCCCTCGGCGTCACCGGCGCCCACCTTCAAGGCCGCAACCTTGGCGGTGAACTTGTCGGTGAACTCCTCGCGCACCGAGTTGGCGACGTAGATGCGGTTGGCCGCGGTGCAGGCCTCGCCGCCGTTACGCATCTTCGCGAGCATTGCGCCGTCGACAGCTGCGTCGATGTCGGCGTCGTCGAAGACGATGAACGGCGCATTGCCACCGAGTTCCATCGACGTGCGGAGCATCTTGTCAGCGGCATTGCGCACCAACAGCTTTCCGACGCCCGTGGAGCCGGTGAAGGTGACCTTGCGCAGACGCGCATCTTCCATCAGCGGTCCACTGATGGAGGCCGCGTCGGACGTCGGGAGGATCGAGAGCACACCGTCGGGCAGACCGGCATCGGCAAACACCTGACCGAGGAGCTGCATGGTCAGCGGCGTGTCCTCGGCGGGCTTGACGATGATGGTGCAACCGGCAGCCAGCGCCGGTCCGATCTTGCGTGTGCCCATGGCGAGCGGGAAGTTCCACGGGGTGATCGCAAGGACCGGTCCGACGGCTTCCTTGGTGACCAGGATGCGACCGTTGCCGGCCGGAGCCTGCGTGAAACGTCCGCCGATGCGTACTGCTTCCTCGCTGAACCAGCGCAGGAATTCGCCGCCGTAGTTGACCTCACCGCGGCTCTCTGCCAACGACTTACCCATTTCCAGGGTCATCATCAGCGCGAAGTCCTCGGCGCGGGCGTGCAGCAATTCGAAGGCGGTGCGCAGGATCTCGCCGCGTACACGTGCCGGCGTGGCCGCCCAGTCTTCCTGCGCCGCAGCGGCGAGGTCGAGCGCACGGATACCGTCGGCAGCGGTGGCGTCGGCTACCTGGGCGAGTTCCTCACCCGTTGCCGGGTTGTAGACCGCAAAGGTCTTCTCGGCCGGGACGAGCTTGCCGCCGAGCCAGAGACCCTTGGGTACCGAGTCGAGAAGATCCGAGACGTTGGACATGTCAGTTCCCCTGTGCTGCAGTGCGAATAGCGGTCTCGAGGACGGTCAACGCGTCGTCGAGCAGCTCTTCGGAGATGACCAGCGGCGGGAGCAGACGGATGACGTTGCCGTAGGTACCGCAGGTGAGGATCACGACGCCGGCAGCGAGGCATTCGGCGGCGATCTTCTTGGTGATATCGGCGTCCGGCTCCTGCCCACCGGGCTTGACCAGCTCGATGGCGAGCATGGCGCCGCGACCGCGAACGTCACCGATGACGTCGAGTTCCTTTGCCAGTGCGTTCATTCGGCCGACGACGGTCGACTCGATGGTGCGTGCGCGGCCACAGAGGTCGAGCTCGCGCATCTGGTCGATGGACGCCAATGCAGCGGCGCAGGCGACGGGGTTACCGCCGTAGGTGCCACCGAGGCCGCCGGGGTGGACGGCGTCGATGAGCTCGGCGCGGCCCGTGACAGCGGCGAGCGGCATGCCGCCTGCGATGCCCTTGGCGAGAGTGACCAGGTCGGGGACGATGCCCTCGTGATCGCTGGCGAACCAGGCGCCGGTACGAGCGAAGCCTGCCTGAACCTCGTCGGCGATGAAGACGACGCCGTTCTCCTTGGCCCACGCGACGAGCGTCGGGAGGAATCCTTCTGCGGGAACGATGAATCCGCCCTCGCCCTGAATGGGCTCGATGAGGATGGCGGCCGTGTTGGCAGCACCGACCTGCTTCTCGATCATCGTGATGGCGCGCTGTGCGGCCTGCTCACCCGTGATCTTGGAGCCGTCGACGTTGAGGCCCTCGCGGTACGGGTAGGACATCGGGACGCGGTAGACCTCGGGGGCGAACGGACCGAAGCCGCTCTTGTACGGCATGGACTTCGATGTCAGTGCCATCGTGAGGTTGGTGCGGCCGTGGTACGCGTGGTCGAAGACGACGACTGCGTCGCGACCGGTTGCGTGACGGGCGATCTTGACGGCGTTCTCGACGGCTTCTGCGCCGGAGTTGAACAGCACGGAACGCTTCTCGTGGTCACCGGGGGTGAGCTCGGCGAGACGCTCGGCGACCTCGACGTAGCCCTCGTACGGAGCGACCATGAAACAGGTGTGGGTGAAGTGCGCGACCTGATCCTGAACTGCGGACACGACGGCCGGGTTGGAAGCACCGACGCTGGTCACCGCGATACCGGCACCGAGGTCGATCAGCGAGTTGCCGTCGACGTCGACGATGACTCCGCCGTCTGCGTCGGCGACGTAGACCGGGAGGGTGGATGCGACGCCGGCGCCGACGACCTTCTTACGGCGTTCGGCGAGCGCAGCCGAGCGCGGGCCCGGGAACTCCGTGACGATGCGACGCTCCTGCGGAAGCCGGTATTCGATTGCACTCATGTGACCACCCTCTCGGTTGTGTATTGCATTCGAGTATGCGACGCGCGAAGCATCGCAAGCACTGCCGAAATGGATACCCGAAGCTTCAGGGCTACTCCATATCGGCAACGACAGCTAGCCTTGATCAGGTGACGGTTCCGATCTCGTGGCTCTTGCGCCAGAAACACCTCTCGCTGGCTCTGCTCACCGACCGAGCAGCTGCCACCCACCCCGTCACGTTTGCACAGGCCACAGAGCTGACGGACCCCACCCCGTGGCTTTCCGGCGGCGAATTGGTGCTCACCACCGGGCTGGCACTGGTGGGCGCGGACGCCACCGACTACAGCGAGTACATCGACCGTCTGGCCGCCGCAGAAGTATCGGCTCTGGGTTTCGGGACCGGCCTTTCCCACGAGAGTGTGCCCGCAGACCTGATTGCCGCCGCCCGCAGTCGCGGGCTCCCCCTGCTGGAAGTGCCGTTCACGACCCCGTTCGCGGCGGTCACGCGCGCGGTGATGACCCGTCTGAGCCAGCAAGAATACGAATCGGTACTCCGCGCGGCAGAAGTACAGACACGCATCACCCGCGTTGCGCTGCGCGGTGGCGTGTCGGCGATCGTGCGTGAACTGGCCACGGCCACAAAAACTTCGGTGGCGTTTGTCGGTGATCGGATCACCGCGGTGCATCCGGCAAACCAGAAGTCGTTGATCACCGAGGTTCGCGCGGTCGCGGCCACCACCCGCGATCCCAACGCTCCGGCGTCGATCTCGCAGAGCACACCCGAACGGACGCTGACACTGTCCCCCGTCGGCGTCACCGACAGTTGGCACGGCTACCTCGCCATGGCGGGCGCCGGGCCCCTGAGCAATATCGACAGAGTGTTGCTCGGGCATGCGGTCTCGCTGCTCACTCTCGAACTCGAGAAACCGGTTCGACTACGGGCCGAGCGAACTCGACTCAACGCCATGGCTTTCGGGCTCTTACTCGACGGCCGAATCCCTGAGGACGGTGTGCCGTCGTACTTGGACGAAGCGAGCGATACGCACGGCAATGTCCGTGTCGTCCACGTTCGCGGATCCGGACTCGGCCCTGTTCTTCGCGAACTCGACAACGCTCTCGCGCGAGCAGGCCGGCCGTTGTTCGCGCAATCCGAGGACGGTTCGCTGACCGTCCTCCTTCGCGGAACCGACACAATCGACACCGCCAAAACACTACTGGCGCAGCTCTCCCCCACCGAGGCGAAGACGGTGCGGGCCGGAATCAGCACCCCTCACCGTCTTCTGGACGCACCGCGCGCACTCGTCCAGGCCCGCGCCGCGGCCAATCTCACGACGGCCACTGCCCGCATTCTCGAGTTCGACGCTCTGAGTGGTTCGACGATTCTGGCATCCGAGCCTGCCCGTGAGGCACTGATCGCAATGGCTGCGGACACCATCCCGGTGCTGACGGAACACGACCAGGCACACGGGACCGCGCTGGTCGCGTCTTTGCGCGCCTATCTCGAGGCAAACGGCCAATGGGAATCGGCCGCAGCCGAACTCGGTGTTCATCGGCACACCCTCCGAGGTCGCATCGCACGCATCGAGGAACTGCTGCAATGCGACCTCGGACAGGCCAGGGTCAGAGCCGAACTGCTGCTATCGCTACTCGCCTGGGAGGGTCGCTGAACGCTCCGCGGCGTGCACCGAAGCGAAACCGGACGCACCGCGAACGAGTAGTTCGAGTTCGGCGTCGACCGTGCAGAGACGGGCGGTGTCCAGCGCTCCACTGCGGCTCACGCTCGACATCAAAGCCGTGAACCGGCGCACCGCTTGCGGATTGGCGGCGGTCCACAACTCGACGACCTCCGGAATACCTTCTCCGAGCGCTCCGGACACGAGGTCCGCGAAACGCGCCGTCAACCTGGCGTGGACGGCAGCGCTGCCCATGACCTCCCAATGCGAGGCACCGACGGCAACGTCGACGCCCCCGAGAACGTCGCCCAGATCGAGGGTGTCGGAGAGTTCCCGGTAGATCGCAGCCGCGGCCTGAACCGTCGTATTCTCCTGCAACGCAATGTCAGCCAGGGCGAGCGCCCCGAAAGACGCCTCGATGCGGTCGCTGGCCGACAGCCCTTCGGTGAGAGCCCGCACCGGCGCTGCCCATCGATCGATGTCGGCTCGCGGGTTCACGGTGAACCGGCCGGCTGCTCCCGGACGACGCAACACCCAGCTCATCTCGGATTCCAACAACTGTTGCAAGCGATCGAGAGCCTGCAACTGCTCGGTGGCGCGAAGCTCCGAGTTCAAGATCTCGCGCCGAAGTTCCTCGGTGCCGAGCACTTCGCTGACCACTGCGTAGGCCAGAGCCGCTTCCGGACTGTGGACTCCGAGGTGTTCCTCCAGCCGGAACAGCACGCCGGGTCCGACGCGGTTGACCAGTTCGTCGACCACCGAGGTGATGATGATGTCGCGGCCCAACCGATGTGCGCGGACCGCGTCCGGTGCTGCCTCGACGACGGAGAGCGGGAAGTACTGCGGGAGACGATCGGCGAAGATCTGATTGTCCGGGACGGTCGACGCCCCCAATTCCGCCGTCAGCACGTTCTTCGACTGCGCCACCAGCACAGCAAGTTCCGGACGGAGTAGGCCCTGCCCGGCTCGCGCCCTGACCGCCAGCGCCTTGGCGTCCGGCAATGATTCTTCGAGGCGCTTCATCGCGCCCGCCGAGACCAGGTTCTCGATCAACCGTTCGTGCTGATCGAGTAGGGCGGGAGCGCGGTGCTCGGCCAGGCTGATCGCGAGGGTCTGATCTTCGCTGGCCTCGAGTACCGATGCGGCTACCTCGTCCTGGGCCGCCGCAAGTAGTTCATTGCGCGAGGTCGCGTCCAACTCTGCGAGTGCGATCTTGATGTTGACCTCACGGTCCGAGGTAGCCACGCCTGCCGCGTTGTCGATGAAGTCGGCGTTGATTCGTCCTCCGCCAGCGGCATATTCGATGCGGGCACGCTGGGTGAAACCCAGGTTGCCGCCCTCACCCACCACGGTTGCACGCAACTCGTCAGCGCTGACGCGAACTGCGTCGTTGGACGGATCGGCCGCGTCGACGTTGCTTTCGGTCGACGCCTTCACGTAGGTACCGACGCCGCCATTCCACAACAGGTCCACCGGAGCGCACAGGATCGCTCGGATCAGTTCCTGCGGAGTCAGCTTCTCCTCGGCGATACCGAGCACCTGACGCGCCTCGAGCGGAAGGCGGATCGACTTAGCGCTACGCGGCCAGACCCCACCGCCAGGCGACATCACGGTGCGGTCGAAGTCGTCCCAGGACGAGCGCGGCACGGTGAAGAGGCGAGCGCGTTCGGCAAACGTCGTCTCGGTGTCGGGGTTCGGGTCGATGAAGATGTGGCGGTGATCGAATGCCGCGACCAGACGGATCTTGTGCGAGAGCAACATTCCGTTACCGAACACATCGCCGGACATGTCACCGATGCCCGCGACGGTGAACGGATCGGTGTCGACATCGAGGTCGCGCTCGGCGAAGTGGCGTCGAACCGCTACCCAGGCGCCGCGAGCGGTGATGCCCATCGCCTTGTGGTCGTAGCCGGCCGAACCGCCGGAAGCAAAAGCGTCGCCGAGCCAGAAACCACGTTCGACGGCGATGCCGTTCGCGACGTCGGAGAACCGTGCGGTCCCCTTGTCCGCCGCCACGACGAGGTAGGAGTCTTCACCGTCGTACTCGACTACTTCTGCCGGGTGCACCGCTGCGCCGTCGACGATGTTGTCCACCACGTCCAGCAAGCCGCGGATGAAGGTGCTGTACGACTCCTGCACCTGCGCCGGGGTCGGTGACGACGTGCCCCGAACCACGAACGCACCCTTGGCTCCCGAGGGAACGATCGGCGAATTCTTCACGCTCTGGGTCTTCATCAGACTCAGAGCCTCGGTGCGGAAGTCCTCGTATCGATCCGACCAACGCAGGCCACCACGGGCGACGGAGGAGCTACGCAGATGCACGCCTTCGACATTGGGTGCGCTGACGTAGATCTCGCGGAAAGGAACTGTCTTCTGCGGGGTGGAGAGCAACTGCGAGTCGATCTTGAACGACGCGTACGGCAGCGGTTCGCCGGCCTCACCGCGCAGGTACCAGTTGGTGCGCAGAGTCGCCTGCAAGAATGAACGCACACCGCGCAAGACGCGATCCTCGTCGAGAGTGTCTGCACCGTCGACTGATTCGTCGATGGCCGCCGCCGCGGTGGCCACGGCCGTCTCACGCGAACCTGCTACTGCGGGATCGAAACGCGCGGTGAAGAGTTCGATTGCCTGCCGTACGAAGAGCGGCTTCGCTGCCAACACTCCGACGATGTAGCTCTCGGACAACCCGATACGAGCCTGAGCGAGGAAACGGCACGCAGCGCGCAGCAACTCTGCGTCGCGCCACGTGATGTCTGCTCGTCCGATCAGACTGGAGAATGCGTCCATCCGGGTCTGTCCGGCGATGACGGCTTCGAAGGCGTCCGCCATCTTCTCGAGCGCACTGCCGTCGAAGGTGCTCGGCTCGAAGGTGAAGTAGTGTGCCGAACCCAGAACGGTCGGAAGCGGGCGGTGCGTCGAAACTCGGAGTCCGAGGGACTCGAAGTTCTCGCACAGATCGGAGAGGGAGGGTTCTCCGGACGGCCACAGCACCACACAGGTCAGATCGTCACTGTTCAGGGCACCGCTGTTCAAGTCGTCGCTGTTCAAGTCGTCGCCCTGACGGAAGACGAGTCGCTGGCCCGCTGCTGCCAATTCGGCGACCAGTTCGAGCACCGGGTCACCGGATCGATCACCGCCCGCGGGTCTCGATTCTGCAGCTGCGGTCTTGGTCGCCGATGATGTGCTCGCCATTGAACACCCTCCTGGAAATTATTGGATCCGAACACTTTCCAGTGTTGCGTGGATCACCGGAAAGAGGTCGTGCCCGATAGGAGTACCAACCCCCATCGGGCACGACATTTCGGCAGTTGCGGTGAGCTCAGTCGCCCAACCTGATCGGAGCGAGCTCCTCGAACACGTCGCCGGGTCCGGGATTCTCGGTAGGCGCAGCGCCGCCGAGATGGTTGACGACGCCCCATACCGCGTTGATCGCGGTCTGGATCGCGCCCTCGGCCCAGCCGGCAGTCCACGACACGTCGTCTCCGGCGAGGAAGATTCCCCGATGACGCGGTTCGAGATCATTCTGCACGAAGTGAGAGAACAGGCGCTCCTGGTACCGGTAGTGCCCCGGAAGGTTCGCCTTGAACGCACCCATGAAGTCGCGCTCGGTTTCCCACGACAGCGTCACCGGGCTCGAGATGATGTGGCTGCGGAAGTCCACGCCTGGGTAGATCTCTTCGAGCGAACGCAGCATTATGTTCATGCGCTCGGTGGCATCGAGCGCCAGCAGCTTCAGCGAATCGTCCGACCAGGTGTACGACAAGCAGATCAGGCCTGGCTTGCCCTCGCCTTGATCGAGCAGGTAGGTGCCGCGACTCATACGGTCGGTCAGTGTCATCGACACCGAATCACGGCCGGTCACGGGATCCTTGTCCTTCCAGAACGGGCGGTCGACGAGAACGAACACCTTGGTCGAACCCATGTAGTGAGTTCGCTCGATCGCAGTCCAGTGGTCGATCGGGAACAGATCGTCGTCACACCTGATGTTGTTCAGCAGCATCCAACTCTGCACTGTCACAACGGCACTCGCATATGTGCGAATGAAACCTTCGGAGTCCGTGACCGTGATGTTGCCGGGCTCGGTACGCCGGAGTTCGGTGACGCGGGGACGCGTCTCGCCGTCGTTGAGCGAAGCGACCGTCGTACCGGCAGGCCAATGCGCCATGTGCTCCGGGGCGCGGTTCCACAACCACATCGGCAGCTGCTGCGATCCACCGACGATGCCGCGGTGGTCGTCGTCGGCGGCCGTGATGACCACACGAAGGATTTCGAGGATCGAGTTGGGGTAGTCGGTATCCCAACCACCCGTACCGAATCCGACCTGCCCGAACACTTCCCGCATATGGAAGGACTTGAAGTGCTTCGACGCGGCGAGGAATCCGTAGAACGTCTGGTCGTCGTAGCGCACCACGAGGTCGTTCCAGATCCGCTTGATCTCTGCGGTGTCGCGGTCACGAATGGCCTGCTGCAACGGAATCAGATCGGCATGCTCTTCGAGAGTGCGCTGCCAGGCCTGCGCCACCTCGGTGTAGATCGGAGGCAGATCCTCGAGAGTGTGCGCGTAGTGGCTCTCACCCTTGAGATCGATGACCGTGCTCGGCGTGACCTCGGCAAGGGGATTCGGGAACTCCTCGGTCTGCAGACCCAGTTCGTTCAGGTAGTGGAACAACGTCGTCGACGACGGTGGGAAACGCATTGCGCCCATCTCGGCGACAACCCCGGGGTGCCCGTCGAACTCGACCGACCGCATCCGGCCACCGATCTGATCAGCTTCGTAGACAATCGGTTTGAGACCGACCTTGAGCAACTCGTAGGCCGCGATCATGCCGGAGAGTCCACCACCGATCACGGCAACTTCTGTACCCAGTGCCAGATCGGGCACCGAGCCGAGTCCCGCCGGACTGGAAACGTAGTCGTCGTACGGGAACGGAAAATCCGGTCCGAACATCGTGAGGGGCGGCTGCTTGCCGGGTTCCGAGGAACTGTCCGGAGCTACTGGGATGGTCATCTACGGTTCTCCTTGGAGACAGTCGTGACAGAAAGGTCTGGATACAGATCGAGGCGTCGATCGTCGAGATGCGTGTTGAGGGTGCGCGATTGCGAGACGGTGGCGGCGGCGATATCCGCGAAGAGTAATTCCTGGCCGCCCCCGGCCCGCGCCAACTCGGCACCGTCGGGTGCGATGGCGCACGAGAGACCGCAGTAGGTCAGCTCGGTTTCGGCGCCGCAGCGGTTGACGTAGGTGACAAACATCTGACTCTCGTATGCGCGGGCCGGAACCACTTGCTGCGCAATGTGTTCGTACGGAGTCATCAACCCCGTCGGCACGATGAGCCATTCGGTACCGGCGTCGGCATGGGCCCGAACCGCTTCGGGAAATTCCACGTCGTAGCAGATCAACAATCCGCAGCGGATGCCCTCGAAGTCGAACCCGACCACCAGGGTCTCACCTGGCCGGAAATGTTCGCGGTCGAGCGTGCCGAACAGGTGTGTCTTGCGGTAGTGCGCAAGCGAAGTGCCATCGCGGTCCACCACCTGCACGCTGTTGTAGACGTCTCCCCCGTCGAGTTCGGGGTAGCCGTAGACGACGGCGATGCCTGCACTTCGAGCAATCTCGGCGACGGAATCGAAGATAGGGCCGTCGGCCGGTTCCGCGCGCAGCGACACCAGTTCGCCGATGTCGTAGCCGGTTGCGGACATCTCCGGCGTCAGCAGGATCTTCGCACCGGATGCCGCAGCCTCGCGGGCAGCGGTGTCGATTGCAGCGAGGTTGAACTCCACCGACGCAAAGGTGTCCGGGGTGGTGAGCGGACCTTGGAACAGGCCAACTCGAACTGAATCGACATGCATGGTGCGCTCCTTCAGGAGTTCCGTGACGCCAATTTTCGACGGTGCGTGTGACGGGGACAACTACCAGCGTGACGGGTGCCGCCAATCATGTCAACTCTTGTTTCCTAAGAATCAACATTCACGGATTCGAGTCTCACGAAGGCGACGCGCGTGGCCCTTCCGGCAATGCCGGATTCAAGACCCACAGAACCTTCGCCAGAACCGAGCCTTCGGCCTGAAAACTATGGTTGTGCGTCGGCGTGAATGTGAAGGAATCGCCCGCCGCAAGCACGACGTCCTCGGCATCGACGGCCTCACCGTTCGGATCCGTCCGACCGCCCTCGAACGAGACCCGCAAGCCGCCCTCCAGCACGTGCACGAAGTTCACGTCGATCGGCAGACTGTAGAACTCCTGACCACTTCCGCCGCCTGGTTCCAGCTCGCCGAGCAGCACCTGAATTCGACGCTCGTTGGTAGGCGTGAGCAGGTACTCCGTCATCTTTTCGCCACCGAAGCTGATTTGCGGCATGGCGTCGGCGCGGACTACTTCACCGGCGGACGCATTCTCGAACAGGGATCCGACGGGGATCTCGAGCACCGCGCACACCTTGATCAGGGTCGCCACCGACGCGTTGACGTGATCGCGCTCGAGTTTCGAGAGATACCCCTTCGTCACACCACAGGCCTCGGCCAGGTCGTCGAGGGTCAACCGCTTCGACTGACGTGCCGCCTTGAGCCTCGCCCCGATGCGCGGTCCGACCGGCTCGACCGCTTCCTTCGCCTTGGCCACTGAACCCACTCCTTCACGACCGCCGTGTCCCTTTCAGGAAACAGGGGTTGACAACCGAGCCTCTTGAAGAAACCATACTTGCTCAGAGAGCTACATCACTGAAGGGCGCCCGGTGTGCGCCGAATCGAGAGCAGGGACCTCTGCACATGGCTACCAACAACCCCGGATCGTTCATCGGACCCGTCGACGCCACGCGCGTCCCCCGCTACGCCGAGCCGACCACTTTTGCGCGTCTGCCGCGCCTCGATGAGGTCTCGCGCGCCGACGTGACAATCCTCGGCATCCCCTTCGATTCGGGTGTCAGCTACCGACCCGGCGCTCGGTTCGGTCCGGGGCACATCCGCGCTGCGTCGAAGCTGCTGCGTCCGTACAACCCCGCGCTGAAGGTCTCGCCCTTCGCCAACCAGCAGGTAGCCGATTTCGGCGACATCGGCGTCAACCCCTTCGACATTCAGGAAGCTCTCACGACGGTTCAGTCCGCCGTCACCGACCTGCGCGCCGACGGTTCCTCCGTGCTCACGCTCGGCGGCGACCACACCATCGCACTTCCAATCCTGCGTTCACTGGCCCGCGATCACGGCCCGATCGCCGTCCTGCACTTCGACGCTCACCTCGACACCTGGGACACCTACTTCGGTCAGCCTTTCACCCACGGCACCCCCTTCCGCCGCGCCAGCGAAGAAGGCCTGATCGACATGGAGCGTTCCCAGCACATCGGTATCCGTGGACCGCTCTACAGCGAGAAAGACCTCGAAGACGACCGCGTCCTCGGCTTCCAGGTGATCCGCAGTGACGACTACGAGGTCGACGGCGTCGCCAGCATCGTCGAGCGCATGCGTAAGCGCCTCGACGGTGGCCCGGTGTACGTCTCCGTCGACATCGACGTGCTCGATCCCGCCCACGCTCCGGGTACTGGAACACCCGAAGCGGGCGGCATGACCTCTCGCGAATTGTTGAACACACTGCGCGGGTTGGTGGGACTCAACGTGGTCGGCGCCGACATCGTCGAGGTAGCGCCGGCGTACGACCACGCCGAGATCACCGGTATCGCAGCGGCTCACGTCGCTTACGAGTTGCTGTCGGTGCTCGCACTCAATCGCTGAAGCAGCACAACGGTATCCGTCGTGTGATGCATCTCGGGGTTCGCGGGAAGATCACGTTCCCGCGACTCCGAGACCAACACCTTCCAACCATCGGTGAACAGCGACTCCACGTATTCGGGTGTATGGAGCATGGCCCGATGATGCTCGGTCGGCGACTCGTGTGGCGAGTGGCCCACGATCAGCAAATGCCCGCCGGGCGCGACCAGATCTCCGAGAGCACGGAACAATTCCCCGCGCGCGGGTTCGAGCATGTGGAAGAACTGCGCGGACACCAGATCGAACGAGCGCCCCTGCGGATCCCACTTCGTCAGGTCGGCTTCCAGCCATTCGATGTCGACGCCCTCGCCCTCGACGTGAGCCTGGGCGCGGCTGAGCGCAACCGACGATATGTCGGTGCCGGTGACCTTCCACCCGCGACGTGCCAACCACAAAGCGTCGGCGCCTTCGCCGCAACCGACGTCGAGTGCAGTGCCCGGTTCGAGGTCGGAGGCTTCGGCAATCAACTGTGGGTTGGGATTTCCGCTCCAGCGCGCGGGACGTTCCTCGTACAGCGAGTTCCAGAACTGTGCGTCCGCCTTGGCGTACGGATTCTCGGCGGTTTCAGAGTTTTCGTGGTGATTGTGGTGTTCGTGGCTCATGCACCCAGGATGAACGACCTTCCACAACTCACGCAACCATCTTTGCCGAAACAGCAACTTCTCCATTTCGACGCTCTGCTAACGTCACGCTTCGTGGCAGGTGGATTTCCCGTGTTTCGTCTCTACTGCAACTCAGAGGGCTCACACGTTTTGTGTTGTGCGCATTTCCCCGAGTTCAGCGGTTCGAACGCGGACGAAGAGTTCATCACTCAGCAGAGTTTCGACCGCGCAGTCGAGAAGATGCTGCGCGAGGCGTCCTTCGAACCGACAACCCTGACGTTGGTGGGCGAGCAACAGGGATATCCAGTCGGAGACCACCTGTTCGATGCGACGGTTCCGCGAACCGGCAGAGTCTCCTTTGCCTTTCAAGAAGCCGGACCGCCGTGGATCGTTCTCGGCCTCGATGTTTCTTCTGAAAAATTCTGGTCCGAGATCGACGAAGACGAAGATCTCCTCGCCCTCGGCCCGATCTCTCCGTTGACGTCGGTCCCTGCCGTTGTACTCACTGCAACCGGGTGGCCACGGCAAAATGACCTCGACTCACCGTGACCTGAACTGGTTCATCACCCCGGTTCTCGTGAGATCGAACAAAAATCGGCATGATTTTCGTGAAGATCGACCGAGATGCCCGTCACGTCCTACGCCAAGATTTAGCGGTCACACTCGACCGCGCCCTCTCGAACTTCGCTCGGGCCCTGGCTCCTTCACGGAGGCACAATGAAACACCGCTCTTATCCGGCACTTGCAACGGCCGCGGGGCTCGCACTCGTGTTGTCGGCTTGCAGCTCGGGAGGCACGTCCTCGGGCTCCGACGGCGGTGAACCTCTGACAGACGGAACCTTCCGTTATGCGTTGCAAGCCGATCCGGGTGCACTCAACCCGATCATGTCCGGCTCCGCGGCAACCGCTGACATCTCGAGGCTGGCCTACGACTCCCTGGTCTACCAGGATCCGGACACCAGTGAATTCAAACCGTGGTTGGCAGAGAAATGGGAAGAGACGCCGACCTCCGCATCCTTCACCATCCGCGAGGGAGTGACCTGTACCGACGGGTCGACGCTGAACGCGCAGACCGTCGCGAACAACATCAACTTCGTGGCCGATCCGGCCAACGGTTCACAACAACGCGGCACTACGGTCCCCGTAGGCGCTTCGGCCACTGCCGATCCCGCGACCCGCACCATCACGGTCACCACTCCGGCGCCGAGCCCCTTCCTCCTCCTCACGGTCAGTCGCCTCCCGATCATGTGCGACGCCGGACTCGCGGACCCGACCGCCTCGAACAAGAAGTCTCTCGGTTCCGGGATGTTCGAAGTCACCGAAGTCGCCGCCAACGACCACTACACGTTCGAGCGTCGTGACGGCTACAACTGGGGCCCCGACGACACCACCTCCGACACACCAGGTGTCCCCAAGACCGTCATCGCTGTCATGGCACCCAATGTCAGCACCGCCGCAAACCAGCTTCTCTCCGGCGAACTCAACGCATCTCCGATCGCCGGTCCGGACAAGGACCGGATCGAAGCCGCCAATTTCGCCTCGATCAATCGCCCGATGCCGTCCGGTCAGATGTACTTCAACCAGATCGCGAACAATCCCACCAGCGATCCCGCCGTTCGCAAAGCACTCATCCAGGGAGTCAATCTCGACGATCTGGCAGAAGTTATCACTGCCGGCCAGGGCACCCGCGCAACAAGTCTCGTCGGTGTAGAGCCCCGCGCCTGCGTGTACGACTCCGTCACCGGCAACATTCCGGACTACGACGTCAGCGCAGCGAAGGCAACCTTGGACGCGGCCGGCTGGACCGCCGGGTCGGACGGAAAACGAAGCAAAGACGGAAACCCGTTGACACTCCGCCTCTTCTACGCAGGAGGCGAAGAGGCTCGCAGCGCAGCAGCCGAACTCGCTCAATCTGCATGGTCGGATCTCGGCGCAAACGTCGAGGTAACGGGAGCCGACCAGACCAAAGTTGTCGACGTCATGCTCAGCGGTAAAGACAACAATCAGTGGGACATCGCATGGATCCAGATCAACAATTCGATTCCCAGCGGGTTCACCCCGTTCTTCACCGGACCTGCTCCGGCAGCCGGTAAGAATTTCTCTTCGATCAACAACCCCGCCTACGAAGCAGCGGTGGCCAAGGCTTCCGGGTTGACCGGCGACGCAGCGTGCGCAGAGTGGGCAGACGCCGAGTCGCAGATCACCAAGACGGTGTCCGCGGTGCCGTTCGCGAATACGAACATGAGCTTCTACTTCAACAAGGCCGGGCTCGCATTCGGTAAGTCCTTCATCGGGTCTGCACTGCGTCTCTACCAGTAGTCCGATCGATCGATACCCTGTGGCAACGAGATATGTCAGATCAGTGCGATCTGACGTATCTCGTTGCCACACCTATCGTCTCGTTGTCCAGCTCGACGTAGGTCAGCTGAGGAATCGTGGACGCAAGTTCCGTGAAAGCCCACTTCGCAACGTTCTCGAATGACGGACGGAAATCGAAAATCTCCGGCCAGACACCGCTCGCCAATCGCTCGGCGCACCGATCGACAGACTCGTCGAGAGCGTCCGTGTCGACAAACCATCCACGTTCTCCGAGTTGGTCGTCCTCGAACGAGAACCCGACTCGCATCGTCACGCGAAATCCCTCGACGGGCATCAGCGGCGGCAAATTCTTTGCGTCCCGCACGGGTGCCGGAAGCCCTTGCCTCACAGCGAATGTACGACGGATCTCGATGCTGAACATGACGACCACGGTATCAATGTTCGTCGAGCACAGTTCTACGAGCGAACGAGCCTCGCAATCGCGTCGGTCGCTTCCTTCACCTTTGCCTCCGCCTCGGGACCACCGTCAACGGCAGCTTTGACGACGCAGTGGCTGATGTGGTCCTCGAGCAGCCCCATGGCCACCGCGTGGAGAGCCTTGGTCATCGCCGAAACCTGCGTGAGAATGTCGATGCAGTACTTGTCCTCGTCGACCATGCGCTGCAGGCCGCGGGCTTGACCCTCGATGCGACGCAGGCGCCCTAGGTAGTCGTCCTTGGCGGTGATGTAGCCGTGGGAATCACCCGTGCAGCACACATCGCCGGTCGTATCATTGCCCGGGGCACTGCTTGGAGCGTTGCCCACTTCTGTCGCTTCCGACATTCGATGTCCTCCTGTTCGTCAACGCGTGACTTCGCAACAATTCTCGTTACCGGGGCGATGTGCGGTCACTCTTCGACTTCCGTTGTCTTGCAGAGCAATCACTGCGCACATCGCCACGCATTTCGCTACTGCACGAACAGATGGGTGCATGGTGATCGCCCATGCCCGTTTTCCCGTTGCTGCGAAACTCATTCGGTCTCAGTGCCCGTGGTGCGAGTGGCTCGAGTGTTCGGCCCCAGGCGTGGTCGCATTGTCGGCAGTCAGAGTGAATTCCGCCGTACGCACCACTTCGCCATGTTTGAAGTCCAGGAACAACCGGTAGTCCTCAGCGCTCGGCATGTTGGCGTAGAAGGTGATTGCCGGTCCAGCCGGCGTGACACCGTCACCCGGATGACCATCCGGATGCACATGGAGATAGGCGAGGTCGGAGGCACGCAACGCGACCAGATGCCCGTACGCGGCAAGGTAGGGCTGCAAGTCTGTGACCGGGATTCCGTCACGACTGACCGAGAGCGTGAGCTTCGATGTCTGGCCGGCATGGGCCGCGCCTTCGAGAGAGACGGTATAGCCGTCGACCGTCGTGACGGCAGCAGCGGCGGGCAACGGCCGAGGATCATAGGACCCGGCGACGCGTACATCCGCACTCAGCGTCATTCCGTCACCCCCGTCCGGGGTGAAGTCAGCGAAGACTCGGTAGTCTCCCGCGTGATCGAAATCGACTGACACACGCCAGTTTCCGTTCTCGTCCAATTCGGGATGCACGTGCTGGAATCCGGTCAGGTCCAGACCGACCACGATCAGATGCAACTGCTTGTCGTGGGTGTCGGTGTACCTGGTCAACGGAGTTCCAACCGAATCCAGGATCCGGAACTGCAAGGGGACATGGCTGCCGACGGCCGCCTCCGACGTTGCCAATTCCAGTGTGTAGCCGTTGCCGCTGAACATCTTGCCCTCCAAAGTTTGGGTCGGCAGCACTTCCGTTGCCGTCTGCGTCGGGTTCGACACTCCTTGAATTCGAACCTGTTGCAATTTGTACCATACCCCCCTAGGGTATGCAACGAACTACTCGAACACCATGAATTCACTCGAAGGAGATCCGATGCGCATCTACGCAGAGCGCCGGCCGAATGAGTTCCAAGAACAGCATTTCCCCGCGCACCTCAACGAAGCGCTGCGCCGATGTCGCCCAGGCTCGCTTTCGACACCCCCTGACCACACGAGCATCACCTATACCCCGTAGAGGTAAGGAACTCAGAATGTCCACACAACCGAAATCCACCCGTAAGTGGTGGGCGTTGGCGTTGATCGCCGCCGCTCAGTTCATGGTCATCATGGACACCTCGATCATCGGTGTCGCTCTCCCCCAGATGCAGAGCGATCTCGGCTTTTCCCAGGAAGGCCTGACCTGGGTCTTCAATGCGTACGTCATCGCATTCGGCGGGCTACTCCTCCTCGGCGGCCGCCTGTCCGACCTGTTCGGCGCCCGCAGAGTGTTCTCCGCTGGTTGGCTGATCCTGCTGATCGGTTCCGTTGTCGCCGGTGCCGCCGGTAACGTTGCCGTCGAACTTGCGGGCCGCGCCGTTCAGGGTGCCGGTGCCGCACTCATCGCACCATCGGCGCTCACCTTGCTGATGATGCTGTTCGGCAGCACGCAGAAAGAGATGACCAAGGCGCTGTCCATCTACGGCGCTGCCGCCCCGGCAGGCGGTACGGCCGGAGTGTTCCTCGGCGGCGTCATCACCGAATACACCAGCTGGCCTTGGGTGTTTTACCTCAACATTCCCATCGCCGTCATCGCGCTGATCGCTACTCCCCTCCTGATGCCGAACGCACCGGCACGTACCGGGTCGATCGACTTCCTCGGCGCACTCGCTGTCACCGCAGGTCTTGCTGTCGGAGTCTTCGGCATCGTCAGAGCACCTGATGTCGGATGGGGATCCGGGCAGACGTGGCTGGCGCTCGCCGTTTCGGCCGCTCTGTTGGGTGCATTCGTGCTGATCCAGTCCAAGCGTCGGGAACCTCTGGTGCGTCTGGGAATCTTCAAGGCGCCCAACCTCGGTGCCGCGAACATCGCTCAGCTCGTCCTCGGCGCTGCCTGGATACCGATGTGGTTCTTCCTGAACCTGTACCTGCAGCAAGTGCTCGGATACAGCGCCTTCCCGGCCGGTGCGGCGCTGCTGCCGATGACGATCTTCGTCATGCTCGGCATGGTCGTCGTGGCACCACGGGCCATGGCACGCTTCGGTGCAAAAGCGATGATCGTGACCGGATTGCTGGTACTGGGAATCGGTTTGGGTTGGATGTCGTTGATCCGGCCCACCGGCAACTTCTGGGTCGACGTACTGCCGGCGTCGCTCGTGGCTGCGGCAGGTATGACGCTGGCGTTCATTCCCTCACTCGGTACGGCGATTTCGGCTGCACGCCCGGAAGAGGGCGGATTGGCTTCCGGCATCGTCAACGTCAGCTACCAGGTCGGCTCGGCTGTCGGCCTCGCGGTGATGACCGCGATCGCAGCAGTGTTCGGCGCTGATCAACTCGGTGACCTGACGGAGTTGACGAACGGTTTCTCCGCCGTGTTCCTGGGAGCAGCCGCCATCGCAGTGGTGGGCGCAGCAATCACCGCGGTCGTGATGCGGTCGACCAAGGTCGACGATCCTCGAACCGTTCAATCCACCGTCAATTCTTGACCAACTCCGGTGGTGGGTTCGGCCGGCTGTCACCAGCCGAACCCACCACCGGCGGAACCACTTAGGACTCGTTATGTCGCGCCTTGCATCTCTCACACCCGCCACCGCTGTCGGTGCATCTAAAGACCTTCTCGCCGAACTCGTCAACCGTCATGGACAGGTCGGTGACATGGTCGCGGCGATGGCTCATTCGCCCGCCGTACTGGGTGGCTATCTGCAACTCAGCCGGGCAATGAAGCGAGCGAAACTGAGCCGCAAGATCACCGAGCGAATCTCGATCGCCGTGCAGGTCCAGCAAGGTTGCGCTGTTTGCCTCGAAGCCCACGTTGCCGCCGCGCACGCCAACGGCGTCGAGGCGGACGAGATCGAGCGTGCCCGCGCGGGCACGTCCGCCGATCCCGCAATCGCGGCAATGATCGACCTCGGACTTCGCGTCTATCGGGAGCCTGCCTCGATTTCAGACGAACACATCGCGGGCCTTCGAGCGCACGGCTACGGTGATCGCGAGATCGCTGACGTCGTCGGAATCGTCGCCCTCAATGTCCTGACCGGAGCTTTCAATCTTGTCGCGGGAGTGAAACCAGATGAACCGGACCGCTAGGACCGCACCGGAACGGAACAGCATGCGTCTGTTCTTGATTCGCGACTATCGCCTGCTCTTCAGCGCCCAGATCATCGCGCTGTTCGGCACCGGATTGGCGACGGTTGCGCTGGGTCTACTCGCCTACGAACTCGCTGGGCCGAGCGCCGGAGCTGTGCTGGCCACCGCGCTGACGATCAAGATGTCCCTGTACGTCGTGATCGCTCCACTCGCGGCGGCGTACGTCGACCGGTTGCCGAGACGGGCTTTCCTCGTTGCCCTCGACGCCCTTCGTGCAGCGGTCGTGATCGCATTGCCCTTCGTCAGCGAGATCTGGCACATCTACGTGCTGGTAGGCGTTCTCCAAGCTGCGTCGGCAGCGTTCACTCCCACGTTCCAAGCGGTCATTCCTGACATCGTGACCGACGAGGCCGATTTCACCCGCGCACTGTCGGCATCGCAGGTCGCTTACACTATGGAAAGCCTGCTCAGCCCTGTTCTTGCCGCAGTCGCACTGTCCTTCATGACATTCAACCTGTTGTTCGTCGCCACCTCCGTGGGCTTTGCGGTCTCGGCACTGCTCGTGCTGGCCACCCGAATCCCCAACGCTCGCCGGAGTACTCACCGCAAGGCGTGGGATCGGATCGCGTCGGGGGTGCGAATCTTCGTGACCACACCGCGACTGCGCGGCATCATGGCACTCAATCTCGTGGTGGCAGCAGCCGGTTCGATCGTCGTGGTCAACACCGTCAACTACGTCCGCGACGAGCTCGGTGGAACCCAATCCGACGTGGCGTGGATGCTTGCCGCGTCAGGCACCGGCACGTTGGTGACCGCGCTGCTTCTTCCACGCGTTCTCGACAGAACCGCTGAACGCACTGTGATGACAGCAGGTTCCGTTGTCCTGGTCGTCAGTGCCAGCGCGGCAGCCGCCCTCGCCGTGGCCGGTGTATTCACGTGGATGCTCACTGCCGCAGTGTGGGCACTCGTCGGCGCCGGGATGGCCATGATCGTCACGCCGACCGGAAAAGTACTTCGGCGCTCCGTCGAGCCCGCAGGTATACCGGAGGTATTCGCAGCCCAGTTCTCCCTGTCGCACCTTGCCTGGCTTGTCACCTATCCGATCGCCGGATGGGTTGGTTCGAGCGCGGGATTTGCGGTCACCTGGAGCATCCTTGCAGCGCTTGCCGCAGTGGGAGCCGTTGCAGGATTTGCACTTTGGCCTCGGGAGACAGTTGCTGAATTGCCCGGACAAGCGACGTACGAAACCACGCGAGGCGAATGCACCTTGGCGGCCACCCAGTGCGCGTGCGCTCGCACCGTCTGATGTCGACGGTCTGCCCGAACCCCGATTGGGCCTCAACGAAAGTGGTGGTGCAGCCATCGCCTGCACCACCACTTTTCGCTCAGCTCACGTCAGCGTACTTCCGCGGATTTGCGTCGAATCGAGGACCACAACCCTTGCAGCAAAACCAGTACCGATTACCTTCGTAGTCACGGAACAGGCCTTCCGCTTCGGCACGCGCCTTTTCGATCACACTGCCGGGCATGACCCGACATTCGACGAGTTCACTGCTGCCAGAGTTGAGTAGGTCTTTCCCACCGGTCGGCATCGCCGTACCGACAGTGCCTACAGCGCCATTGGCGTCGGCCTTCGGGGTATTTCCACAGCCACAACTACTCATTGGGATTCCTGTTCTTTTGCTGGACGGATGTGGCCCGGAAAGCGAGCCCGACACAACCACCAATATACCCCCTATAGGTATATTGGAGATAACTTGAAGGTCTGCGCGTACAGCGCCTCGACACATAAACCATTGCAGGAGAACGAATAATGCGTCCTCAGCCTCGGATCACCTGCAGCATCATGACACAAGAAGCATCATACCTACTGGGGGTATAGGGTAGTTCTGGCATCGACCATCCATGTCCGCGAGGTCGTCGACGAAGAGGCGCAATGAAGAACTGGAAAGCAATCGGCAGCAGCCGATTCGCCGTAGTTGGAGCTTTGCTGTTGGTCGGCGCGCTCTGGGGAAGCTCGTTCCCCCTCGTTGCTGTGGCAGCACCAACACTCGGCGCCGTCGGCACGACGCACGGCCGCTTCATTGTTGCAGCGTTGGTTCTCGCACTGATAACGGCTTCCAGCAGATCGACCTGGCGCGCGGTCGGTCACCGGTTTCCTGCATTCCTACTGCTGGCAGCCCTCAACGTCGCTGGGCCCCTGACGCTTGTCGCAACTGCGATCGTCGGCCTCAACTCGTCGACGGCGTCGATCCTGAATGCCACGACGCCGATGTTCACCGTATTCGTCGCCGCTTTCTGGCTTCGACAAAAGATCACCTGGCGAAAACTCTCGGGGGTCGCGATCGGCATCGTCGGCGTCTCGGTGCTCGTCGGTGGAATTCCGTCAGCGATCGACAGTCGCGCAATGCTGGCCATTGGCGCATCTTTGACCGCGGCGCTGCTGTACGCAGTCGGAGGTGTCTACGCACGAAAGTCGTTCCAGGACACTCCACCGATGACACTGGCCCTCGGACAACAACTTGCCGCGGTTGCCCTATTGGTTCCCGTGTCCGCCGTCGCTCCCCCACCGGGGCCCATAACCGTCGGTCCACTCATCGCCGTGGCAGCCCTGGGGCTGGGGGCTACCGCCGGTGGCTACCTGGTCTACTTCTGGATAATTCGTCAGGCGGGTCCAGTCGCGGCATCGGCCGTCACTCTTCTCGTTCCGATTTCGGCATCAGCCATCGGAGTGCTGTGGTTGAACGAGCCTGTTACCTTCGCGCTCGTTGGCGGTCTTGTCATCATTCTTGCCGGAGTGGGCTTGCTCCTGGATCTTCCGCCGACGCGAGATCCATTGCGCAGGGTTGCCCCGGGGCGGGCGGCTAGCGCGGACAAACGGCCGGTCAGCGGCTGATCGGAGCCGTCCAAAGTCCGACCAGCGCGTCGACGAGGTCGGTCGTGAAGTCCTCCCATGACGTGACCGCTTCCGGCCCCTCTTCGGCAAGCGTGCGCTCACGTTCGGCGAACATGTGCACGATCGCATTGCGTCCGATGTCCGCGCGGGCGCGTCGAACACTCATCGGCATGTCGGCCAGACAGTCAGAGAGTCCCCGAAGCGTCTCCTGCAGGGTGGGCGAGGCCAGTACCTCGTCGTAGACGATTTTCCGCAGGACCGGGTCGGTGAGAATCTGTGCACTGAACCGCGCGTACCAAGTCGGGCCACCCATTTCGGCGTAGTGATCGGTCGACGCCCGAACCAGACACGAAATCCAGTCACGAACGTTTGTGGACCCTTCGATCTCACACAGCAGTTCGCCACGCTTCTTCTCGACCTGCTGGGAATGCTTGTTTACGATCGCGCGGACCAGATCGGTCTTGGTCCCGAAGTGGTATCCGACGGCTGCATTGTTGCCCTGACCTGCCGCTTCACTCACCTGGCGGTTCGAAACCGCGAAGACTCCGTGCTCGGCGAACAGCTGCTCGGCGACGGCGAGAATGCGGTCTCGGGTTGCAGCAGAGCGCGCGGAATTTGCGGCGCCGCCGACGTCGGCCGACGCGTCCTCAGTCCTCGTAGTCATGGACACCATCATCCTCGACCATCCGAAGCTGCTCGGCACCGGAGATATTCGTCACGATCGGAGGCGCACCCTTCCGTTAAGTCAGTCACTTGATTTAACTTTAGTTCAATCAACTGACTTAAACCATTATTCGTTCTTCTTCCGATGGAGTTACCGCAATGTCGTCAACCACTTCTCCACCACCGACAACGCCGCCACAGACAACGAAGTCGCCAGCCACCACCGCAGTGGTGGCTGTTCTGGCGTTTTCCGGCATCGTCGTCTCGCTCATGCAGACGCTGGTCATCCCGATCATCCCGCATCTGCCCGAGTACCTGAACGCGCCGGCGTCCGATACCGCGTGGGCTGTGACCGCCACGCTGCTCGCCGCCGCCGTCGCCGTCCCGACCATGGGCCGCTTGGGCGACATGTTCGGCAAACGGCGTCTACTCCTGATCAGCATGGCGCTGTTGGTCACCGGTTCGGTGGTCGGAGCCCTCAGTTCGAGCGTTATCCCCCTCGTTGCCGGCCGAATCCTGCAAGGCCTTGCTGCCGGTGTCATTCCGCTGGGTATCAGTGTGATGCGCGATGTACTTCCGCCCAAGAAGCTCGCCGGCGCTGTTGCGATGATGAGCGCTTCGCTGGGAGTCGGTGGCGCTCTGGGGCTTCCGATCGCGGCTTTGATCGCCGAGTACGCCGACTGGCACGTCCTGTTCTGGGCGTCAGCCGTGCTCGGCGCGCTTGCGGCCGTTCTTGTTGTCGTCCTGGTCCCCGAATCGGCGGTTCGCACAGGAGGCACGTTCGATTTCGGCGGAGCAATCTCACTCTCAGCCGCCCTCATCGCTCTGCTACTCGCAATTTCCAAGGGTGGCGACTGGGGTTGGACGAGCACGCTCACGCTTTCCCTGTTCGGCGCCGCGATCCTGATATTCGGATTCTGGGCATGGTGGGAACTACGCACCCCCAAGCCGCTGGTGGATCTACGCGTATCCATCCGCCGCCAGGTGCTCTTCACCAACCTCGCATCCATCGTGTTCGGATTCGCGATGTTCGCCGCCAGCATGGTCTTTCCCCAGGTAGTCCAGCTGCCTGAAATCACTGGTTACGGCCTCGGCGGTTCGATGCTCACCGCAGGTCTGGTCATGGCTCCCTCCGGCATCATCATGATGCTGATCTCTCCGCTGTCCTCACGCATCACCAATTCGCACGGCCCCAAGGTGACGCTCATGCTCGGCGCCATTGTGGTCGCAATCGGTTACGGCATCGGCATTTTCGCCATGCACTCGATTTGGGAACTGATCGTGATCGCAGTAATCATCGGCGCCGGTACCGGTATGGCTTACGGCGCAATGCCCGCTCTCATCATGGGGGCTGTTCCTCCGTCCGAGACCGGAGCGGCCAACAGCTTCAACACTCTGATGCGCTCCCTCGGTACATCATTCGCCAGCGCCATCGCGGGTGTCGTCATCGCCCAGATGACCATGTCCGTCGGTGGGGCAACGCTGCCGTCGGAGAACGCTTTCCGCGTCGTCATGGCCCTCGCTGCCGGATCCGCCGTCATCGCACTCGTCCTGGCCGGTTTCCTCCCTCGGTTCAACGGCTCGAACTCCCGCAAGGAGATTGGTAGCCAGCACACCGATACGTCCCCGACCACGTCGAAGGAATCCGTCCCGACGCACTGAGCAAGTGCGCAACACACACAGCACGGCCCCGGCGGAGTTCAACTCCGCCGGGGCCGACGCGTTTCACACATTTTGCGGTTGATACACCTGCAGACGACCGTTTCGTGACATGCTCCGTTGAGATGGGTGCTCGTTCGATACTCGGGGAAAGGATGCCGCGATCGCCGCTCCTCGTGCTGACGTCGCCCTTGCCGTCGCCGCTGCTGCCGTCCTGGGCATAGGCGTCGGTGTTCTTCTTGCCGATGTCGTCGCCGGCCTGGCTGCAGGTGCCGGTGCTGCAGTGGTATTTCGGTTTGCACTTCGGATGATCAATACCCGAAAGTGAGCGTTTGCCGAGGGTCCTACTTCAGGACACGGATCGCCGAGCCCGGAAGGATTCCGCTCGACGGCGGGTAGATCGACGTTGCGCCGTTGAAGAACATGTGAGCGGGAGTCGTGGATACCGGCAGCAGGTCGATGTCGTTGAACAACGCGCGCTCACTTTCCTCCCAGACCTTGCAGGACTCGTCACCGGGAAGAAGCGAAGCCTCAGTGGACAATTCGATGTACGTCTTGTTGTCGAGGGAAGCGAAGTTCACTCCTTCAGGTTTGGGCGGGCCGGTGAAGTACTTGGCAAAGATGCTCGGCGTATCACTCCCCAGCGTCAAACCGATGGAAACGTCCCACGACGACAGGTCGGTGGTGCTGAATGTGTTGGCAATGACGAAACTGTAGTCGCCGCCGGTCAGTTTCACCTTCGCGCCCAGTCCTTCCCACTGTGTTGCTACGTATTCCGCGGCGGCAGAGTTTGTATCGCGTGAGTTGTTGAAAATTACGTTGAGGGCAAGCGGTCGACCGTCCTTCGTCAGGAGGCCGTCGGGACCCGCCTTCCAACCTGCGTCGGACAGCGTTTTCTTTGCTGCATCGACGTCGAAATCGGGGATCGTCCCTTCGACACTGTTGTAGTCGCAGGCAAGGGGTTCCGAAACCGCGAGGGCGCGTGCACGGGTTCCTTTACCGCCGGTGGTGATCTCGGTGTAGTCGTCCAGGTCTACTGCCTGCACAAGGGCCTGCCGTACAGCACGGTCTGCCGTGGGTAGGGCCGCGAAATGATTGAAGATGAACTCGCCGGACAACGTGGTGTAGGTCTTCGAATCCAGACCCGCTGCCAAGACTCGTTCCTCGTCCGAACCTGTCACCGCCGCGGCATTCACTCCACCGGTGAGAACAAGATTCGCCGTCGTACTCGGATCGGTGACAATCTTGATCGTCACTGTCTTCGGCACCCCGAGAGTGTCGGAAGTGGTCTCACCGTTCGGACTCCAGGTGTAACCGTCGCGGCGTTCCATCGTGATGTGATCGTTGGGAACAACTTCGGTGACCTTGAACAGACCCGTTCCGTTACTACTCGAACGGATACTGGCCGGGTCTTCGAGCGTCGCAGCGCACGGAAGCCGCATCGAGCCTATTCGGGAGAGCAAGAAGGGTGCCGGTTCGGCTGTAGTGACCGTCAGTTCGTCACCGTTCGCGGACGCGACCGTCGACGACGGTACGGTGGATCCTCTTAGCGGTGAAGCGTTTTCAGGGTCCATGACCCAGTTGATGTCATCGGCTGCGGTCTGCGCGGTGAAGGAAGTGCCGTCCGCACAAGTGACGCCCTTCTTGAGCACGAACTTCAGCGTGTTTCCTTCTTCACGCCAACTCTCCGCCAGATACGGACGCACCGTGCGGGTTTGCGCATCGATGTCGATCAACGAATCGTACGAGTACGCGTTCACGATCTGAGTCGACGTAAGGTTGGTGATCAGAGGGTGCAGATTTCCGGGATCGGCGTTGATGACAGTCGTGAAACTGCCGTCCTTTGCATACTCACCGACCGAACCTTCGGGACTGGATGCGCCGCCACACCCGGCCAGAGTGAATACGCCAACGCTGATAACTGCTGTCGCGGAGACAGAACGGGCTTTCATACGAGCCGCCATCTACTAGGAGTTGCCATGGCGACAATCGTGCGGGACTGACGTGGTCTGTATCTCGTTGAAGTTCCCCATACAGTCGGCCGTACTCTGTTCGATTGTCACTATCGACCGGGCAATCGCAGGCGCTAAGTACGACGCCATCGTTGACGACTAAGTACGACGCTGCCGTTGACGGTGATTCGCGACGTTGATTCGGTTGCCGCACAACGCCGGCATGCAGTAGCGGCGTCGCCCTCCCCGGCTCGTATCGACAAACACCCCGTTGCACGTCGGCGACGCGCATGGGCGGAATCGTTCGTACCCCAATGTGCGCAGAGTCCCCAGCAACGAGTAGCCGATCAACAACGCAAGCTCACCCGTGAGATCGATTCTTCTGTCCGGTAACGCATTCCATCGATAGTCGTACTGGGCATCAGGCACAAGTCGAACGTGATGCGGGACAGTCTGCAGGAGTTGATCAGTGCGATCAACGAGCTCATCAGAAGTCGGAGCATCGAGAATCGAACGAATCTCCTCTCTGAGTGCCTGCACGTCGGCAAGTTCACCGCTGGTAAGCCGACGCCCGTTGCGGAGCGCATCCGGCGAGAGTCCATGTTCATCCAGTAGATCGTGAAGCGCCTGGGGGTCAGCCAACGCGTCACCTGCCTCCACCCAGACCCGGGGCGAGGTGTTGACCAGGTCGGTCGCGAACGACGCACCGACGACGTAATCGTCTAAAACTACTTGCATCCCTTACCGCCCTGCCTTACCGTAATTGAATAACCCAACTTTACACCTTACGGAGGCAGCGGGATGGAACATTGCGCAGACCACAGACTGCCCGAGATACTCCGAGACACTCATCACCGATTGCGCCGCGCCGGCACCGTGGCATCGGAGACGCCTGTCGTCGCTGCCGATCTCTACTGGTCGATCGGCGCGCTCGCCCAGTGCCTGACCGCGATGGACGAGGTCATTTCACAACTTGGAATCAATGCTCGAAAGCAGTTGCGAGCTGGAAAGTTCGACGTCCAGAGCGGACCGTTCGAAGGAGAGCCCGACGCCGCCCTACTCACCGCAGTTCTTGCGCTCGCCAGAGCATCGAGTAGTTGCGAACCGGTTCAGGCTGCAATCGGCAACGCTCAGATCGCGGTGAGCGATCTCGTCGTCGCGAGGACTACCAGCGCCTGACACTCGGGCGGGCCACCCGTCCCAGTAGAGACTGTATGGTTGGTTTTCGGCATCCGCCGAGAGCGTCGAACAGCAGGGACCGGGTTTTCACTGTGAGTACAGGGACATCAACGATCTACGAGGACAGGACCGTCCGGATCGACGATCAGGGCGTCACGATCCGCCACTATTACTTCCCGTTTGTCAGCAAGTTCGTTCCGTACTCACAGATCGAATCCGTCGACCTCGGAGTCATGTCATGGCTGAGTGGACGCTTACGAATTTGGGGAACAACAGATTTCAGCTCGTGGTACAGCCTGGATCTTTCACGCCCGTGGAAGGAGACCGCGGTGGTACTCACCCTCGCCGGCCGCGGAGCGCCTTCATTCAGCCCCAAGGACGCAGATCGCGTCGAGACCGAAATCCGCAGTCGCATCGGATCGCACGCCGCGAACTGACTAGCGAAACTCGGATTCGACGGTAACGATGTCACTCCAGTCGGTTCGACCGAACAACCGCGACAGTGCAGTGAACAGAACGTCCGGGTCGATGACGCTCTCTGCTGAGTGCACACCGACCCGATCCCGAATCGTTCCGTCGGCCAGCCGGGACACCACCTGAGCAAGGCCGAGCGCCAAGGGGATTGCGGTTGCACCGGCCATGTCCGACAGTAACGCCGATACCGGTGAATCGTCAGCGATCCGTGCCACGACGCGCATCTCTCGACCTTCGCGCACCCCGGTCGCCGAGGCGAAAAACAACGGCAAGGATCCATGACCGGCACGCGTGAGCATTCGAGGCGCAGCACGGATCATCCGCCGGAGCGAGGGCTTGCCCAATTCTTCAGCAGCCGAGTCGAGATCGATTCTCCCCTTGTCGATATCGGAGCGGAGAACGTCGAGGAACGCCACGGTTTCCGGTGTGATCACCATCAGATTTGCCGAATGCCCTGCAGGATTGATGGTCCGATGAAACATCACCGGCTCCGGATGCCCGACCACGTAAGCGTTCCCCCGACGTCCGCCGGGCAGTTCGAGTGCGATGGAACGCAACGGTTCTTCGTTGACGATTCGCCCCGCACGAACCACTGGAACCGTGCCGCTGATCTGCTGCATCCAGTGAACGGCCGCTGCACTCAATGTGTCCACCGACTCGTCCTCGCCCTCGACATCAACCGGCCAGGCTGTATACAGATCGTCGACCACGTCCAATCGCGAGACTGCCATCGCGGCCAGGAGGTTACTCATCCCGGGACTTGCGCCCATGCCGACTACCGCACAGATTCCGGCTCCCCTCGCGGCACAGTCCAATTCCAGCATGTCGACGGCCGGCTCCCAGTCGTCGCAGATGTCGAGATAGTGAGTCCCGGTCTCGATCGCTGCCTGGAGAATGCCGACGCCGAAACGGAAGAACGGTCCGACCGTATTGACGACCACGTCTGCGCCGTCAAGCAATTCACGTAGCGTGCGACCGTCCGTGACGTCGATGCTGCGCGCCTCGACTTCCGCTGACGCCTGCGCCAGTTCAACTGAAAGACGCTTCGCAGCATCGATATCGCGATCCGCGACTACTACCTTGCCGATTCCCGGCAATGTTGCGGCCAGACGAACTGCTGCCGAGCCCATGGCACCGGCACCACCCAGTGCGACAACCGTGATTCCGTCAGCCATGAATTCCCTCCAAAAATGCAGTCTGATCCGCTAGATAGCCGGGAGCGAAGATCGAACGGGGAGCAAGAACGGCCACCAGAGCCGACATCAATTCCGAGTCTTCGAGGTCCTTCTCCACAATCGAGTGAGTGGCGTCGGGGTACTTCTTGACCACCAGTTGCCCTGGCGAGTCGAGTAATTCGCGGTACACCCTTTCGGTATCAGCCACGTCGACGTTGACGTCTTGTCCGCCGATGATCAAGAGCACCGGAACCTTCACGGTTTCGAGATCGGCTCGCGCATCCGAGAGGTAGTTCTTTCGGATGAAGTTCCACCGGTCTTCGGTGAGACCGTCGGCCTCGCCGGAGGCCACGAGATCGTCGAACGATGCATCACGGGCCAACTGATCCAAGTTCTTCGCACGATCGACCCGCGCTTTCTCGAACTCGTCGGCCGACGCATTTCTCTCGGAAAGTTCTGCAAGGGTATTGAATTCGCCTTGTTGGAGCCAGTTGATCGCGGGACCCACGGCAATGACGAACGCTACGTCCGGGTCGAGGTTCACCACCTTGGGCATCACCCACCCTGCCTGGCTTGCACCCCACAGACCGATACGAGACGGATCGATATCCGAACGTCCCCGCGCCCACTCGATTGCCGCTTCCGTTTCTGCCGCGCGATCGTCCATGCTCTGATCGAGCCAATTGCCCGGTGCCCCATTCACCCCCGGCTTGTCCCAGGAGAGTGACGCGTACCCCGCCTTTGCGAACGCCTCCCACACCGGTCGATAGAACGTCTCATGTGTTGCATCGACCGGGCCGTCTCCGTGGACGAAAACCACGAGCCCGAAGGGACCGTCACCGTGTTCGGGCAGTGCAAGGACTCCCTGGAGCGGCACCGATCCCCCGGTGATCGTCACTTTTTCCTCACGGATGTCATAGGTGTTCTGGTACAGCGTCCAGCCCACCAGAGTCGCGATCAGAACAACGACCACCGCCAGGGAAGTAACCATCCACCTGCGTAAACGAGGCTTACTCTTGCCCTCGCTCATCGATTCCGCTGCCATCTTCCCGCCCTAACGTACGAATTTGAAACGATCGTATTGCATTCGATAGTACAGTTGTGGGCGAAGATGTCGAGAAGCGAGGAAAGGACATGGCGATGACCGACAGGGACGTCGATGTACCCACGAGGATCTTGATCGAGGGACTACTGCGCACGGACGGAACTGTCGACGGACGCACCCTTTATGCCACCGCCGACGCCCTCGGCAAAACTGATCAACAGGTTCGGCTGTGCATCAAGCGGTTGGTCACCGAGGGGAAGTTCACTCAGGAAGGTCGCGGGCGGCAGGCCACGCTACGAGCAACGCCGAAAGCCCTGCGCGAGATGGAACCCGACGTCGAATTCGTTCGGCTGGCCTATCAACAAGACCGCGACACTGTGACGCCGTGGGACGGGTATTGGCACCTGGCCGGATTCGCAATTCCGGAGTCGTCACGGAAAGCGCGAGATGCGCTGCGTACCAGGGTCGTTTACCTCGGCGGCGCGCTCGTCCAGGGCGGTCTGTACGTCTCGCCGCACGCCTGGGAACCGTATATTCGCGATGCGGCCGCCGAACTCGACGTCGAACAGCACCTGTCTTCTCTTACCACTCGAGATCTGAAAGTGGGCATGCTCGAAGACCCTGTGAAGATTGCCGCGCAGTTGTGGCCACTGGACCAGATCGCTGACGGATACGAACGGCTACTCGACGTAGCGACCGCACGCCTGCACAAACTGCAGAACAGTCCGGGTACCGATGCTGTCACGATGACCATCGAACTCGCAGCGGAATTCACGCGAGCCATGGAACCGGATCCGCTGTTGCCACCGGAACTACTGCCCACCAACTGGATCGGCACGAGGGCTCGGTCGATCACTGCGCAATGCTGGACGCTTCTGGCACAGGTGGACGGTGCCGACGACTTACCGTCGCTGTTCCACCTGTACTCAGATGCAATCGGTGACGATCAGGACGCGAGCGTGCGCTGACGGGGTGGCAGTCCGAAACGCCCGAGAACCTCGTCGACTGCGGTGGACGGTGTGACAAGTCCGCGATCCTGAAGCCACGGAATGGTGCTGTCCACCAGATGCTCGAGCGTGCGAGGCAATGCGAGAGGCAGCAACGTAACGCCGTCGGCGACCTCGGCAGCTCGGATATCGGCGATCAAACTGCCGAGACCGGAAGGCGTTCCGACGTAGTGAAGCGAAACGGGAACCCGCGGCGCCGTCAACGCGCTGTCCAACTGTGCAAGCTCTTTACGGGCGGAGCGAGCCTCCGGCGCGATCAGAATCTCGAGATCGACCAGTACTGCGACGCTGTCGGGATCGCGTCCTTCTTCGGCGACAGCAGCGCGTATCCGTGCACGTTCGAGCTGTGCCTCACGCAGGTCCGCAGCGCGAATCCGAACCACATTGGTAGGGAATGAAGCTAAATCGAGAGCCTTTTCGCCCTCGGTGAGGTCCACCCAGTAGTCGCCGCCGATGATGGGCAGGTTGCCGGGTGCGCCCTCAGCTGCCGGATGGTGACCGGATCCGGTCAACTCGACCGCTACGTGCAGCGAATGCGAAGCGCGTGAAGACATGTGAGACCTCCGAAAATCAGAAAAGTATGGGATGAGCGAGACGAATCGTCAGCTCGAACACATTCCTGACGAGGTGCGGCACAGATCGACATGGCGACGGCACCACTGACCGAGAGTGATGCTCACTCTCGAAGGGGTGGCGGGGAAATCCGCTGGTGCCATGGCTGCCATGCTAGTTGTCCGTTCGAGTTTTCGGGGACCGAGCTCAGCTCAGACGCACTCGGCTGCGCCGGCGTTGTCGTCTGCGGCTCCGAGGAAGGGGCGGGTCTCGGGCACGGGGTTCCACGCACCGGCAGTCTTGGCGTAGTTCCAATCACGCTGATTCGAAACCAGGATGTTCACGGCGTCTACCAACCGCGTCACGTCGTCCGAGCTGCTACCGAGGCCGAGGCTGGCGCGAACTGCACCGCCGGAGAGGCCGAGGCGTGCGAGAACCGGGTGTGCGCAGAAGCGACCGTCGCGAACTCCGATGCCGTGCTCGGCGGAGAGGAATGCGGCGATTTCGCCCGCTTCGAATCCGTCGACGGTGAAGGTGACGATTCCGACGGCGTCCGGTGCGTCATTCCACAGTCGCACGAGCGAGACGCCCTCGATGGCGGACAATCCGTCGGTGAGCTGGGCCGTGAGTGCCTTCTCGTGCTCGGCGATGACGTCGAAGTCCAGCGCGTGCAGGGTTTCGCATGCGGTCGCGATGGCTGCCGCACCGAGAACGTTGGGGGAACCTGCCTCATGGCGGGCAGGCGCGCAGGCCCACTCCGTGGACTCGATGGTCACCTCACGCACGGCGCCGCCGCCGGCGAGGTACGGCTGAGCTTCGTCGAGCCAGTCACGGCGTCCGACCAGAACACCCGCGCCGAAGGGCGCATAGAGCTTGTGACCGGAGAAAGCGATGTAGTCGACCCCGCATTCCTGCAGGTCGATGCGACGGTGAGGAGCCAGCTGAGCTGCGTCAACGAGGATACGTGCGCCGCAACGATGAGCGATGTCAGCCAAGCGTGCAATCGGCAGGATCTCGCCGGTCACGTTGGAGGCACCGGTGATTGCGAGCAGCGCTGCAGGCTTGGTGCACAGTTCACCGATCAGACGCTCGATCGTCTCTTCGATGGTGTCTGCAGCGGTGACGATACGAGCGTCGTTCCACGGCAACAGGTTTGCGTGATGCTCGACATCGAGGACGACGGTGCTGCCGGGGACGCACTGCGCAAGCAGGTTCAGCGAATCGGTGGTGTTCCGGGTGAAGACGACAACCTGATCGTCGGCACAGTTCACGAAACGAGCAACGGATTCACGAGCGTTCTCGTAGGTGAGCGTGGAGATCCGAGACGCGTAGCCGGCACCGCGGTGGACGCTGGCGTATGTCGGCAGCAACTCGGCGATACGGTCGGTGACCTGGGCCAATGCCGGCGCACTCGCGGCGTAGTCGAAGTTGGCGTAGGAGCATTCGCCGCCCTGAACCAATGGAACCTGCAGGTCAGCACCCGAAACCTTGGCAATCGCGGTGGTGCGGCAGGTGTCGGCACTCAATACAGCAGTCATCGAAGACAATCCTCACGTTCAAGGACTCGTTCGTCGGGTGATGGCCCCGGAAGAGTCCGCGCTTGCCGCATTCGTTTTCGAACGCAGCCGGGTCGTCACCCGGAGCACCCCACCGCGGAGGAGGGTTGCCGACCAGCAAGCCGGGGCTGAACACTGGTACTCGTGACCTGGCAACGAGGATGGCAGGAACCTCCCTTGCTTGTCAAGACGAAGCCGCGAAGATCTCCGTCAGGGCGCGATGGTCCGGCAAGCAAGGTGGAGCGCGAGTCTCGTTTCCGGATCTGCGAGATCCACCGAGAGAAGGCGCTGAATTCTATCGATCCGACTCGATACGGTGTTGCGGTGCAAGCCCATTCGGGTTGCGGTGTGAGCAAGAGACGATTCTTCGTCGAGGTACGTCGACAGAGTCTCGAGCAACTCTCCATTCGAATCGCGTAGCGGCGCGAGCAGCGCCGCGGCTGCGGGCTGAAACGTGTCGGTTCGCGTCCACGCCAGCAGCAACTGCGCCAGACCCAGGCGGTCCACGTGCAGGAAGCGGCCTGTGTGCGACCTCGAACCCGCGAGCCGAGCGGCATCCCCGGCCTCAGACAGGGACGCACCGATTCCAGCCGGACCGTCGTGTGCGCGTCCCACACCGACCCAGGTCTCCATCGTGGGTTCCAACCTCGCCTGAGCTGCACGGATACTCTCGGCGATCCTGGTGATCGACTCCGGTCGCGGCTCGCCCGGCAGAGTGGTCCACGCTGCCCAGCCGTCAGCCTGTTCCACGACATTGGCGTCGATTCCCTCGGCGGCGAGGGCGTCTGCGACCTCACTGCGCCTGGCCACCAGGTCGACCTCACCGACCGCCAGGACTTTGATGCCGATATGCCATCCGTCCAGTGCCCAACCCGCGTCGAGTGCGCGCCGGAGCAGTCCGGGTGTGGCGTCTGCTGACGTGTCGATCAGTTCACCGAGTAACGCGCTACGCCGGCGCGCTTCACGCTCGTCGACCATGCGTGCAACGGCCAGTCGGTGCCCGGCAGCCAACGAGGCCACGTCGAGAACCACTGAGAGAGAAGCCTCTTCGACGCTTTGACGCACCGGGAGCAGCACCGCCAGCCAGGGCTCTCGGGCTGCGCCGGACATCACCGGGCACGCAATCAGGACCCCGCCGGAGTCCAATTCAACAGTGGTGGGCGCCCCGCGGCCCGACAACATACCGGCGGCTGCTCGATCAGCATCGGACAACAAATCGGCGCCGGTCAGCGGGCGTCCGGACGCGTCCAGGAGGATGAACGAACGCTGAAATGTGTTCAGCAGCACCGACAGAAGATTCTCGACGCTTCCGCCGGCCCGCTGGCCCGCGTGTGTCGCCCGCAGTACCGCGTCGGCCATCACCGCCCGCGAATTCGAGAGAAGATCACGAAGATCCACGCTGAACTGCCACGGGTCGGATACTCCGAGCACCACCAGTCCGAGGCGATCGGCAAGCAACGAGAGATTCGCATCCTCCGCCGCAGTGCTGTGTACCGCGAGCACCCGGCAGCCGGTCGCCGCCGTGCGTCGAAGGAGAGCGTCGAATCTCCACTCCCCGACGTCGATTCGATCGAGAATCACCAGAACTGATCCTGCACCCGCCGCACCCGACACGGCCTCGGCTGACTGTGCCGATTCCCCGGTGAGCGCTCCCACTGTCGTCACGACGGGATCACCTTCGCCGGCAAGTCGATACAACCCGACAAAGATCGGGTTGTTCAGCAACGCCGACACACTCGCGCTCATTGCGCCTCCATCAGCACTGCGTCATGGTCGATCCCGAAGGCCCGCGGGCCGACAACTTTCAACCTGCTCACATCTTCCGCCCACCACTGAGGGCCGGGCAGAACCAACACGGCCACATCTTGCCCCTGGTGCACTGATTCGCACGAGACGAAGGCACCGGTCCGGACGTCGAGCAACGTCACGATGTCCGGACATGTCGCAATCATCTCGCCGTCCGACGCGACGGTCAGGAACTCACTTTCGAATTCGACTCGTATCACCGCAGAATCGTGTTCGAGAATCACGTTGCCCCGACGATCGCCGGCGTTCGGGCGACTACGACGCACCGCACGCACCCGGCCTGTCCCCATTACTCGCCCCCCGGAGCTTTCGGCGATCTCCCGCCAACTGCCGAGGGTCCCGACGTGCTGACCCAGTTCATATGCTCGGGACAGAGTTCCCGGAATGCACGCCTCCTGCACAGTCCGCGCATCGATCGACGCGATCGCCAGAGCGCCCCAACCGCTGGTTCTCCCGATCAACGACCGCACTGCTACCTCGGCGCCCAGCACATCCACTCCGTCGACGACGGTAATGAGGCCGCCGGGCTGGGCGAGAGTGACCGGGCACAATTCCAACCCGGCTGCGGCGAGAGAGAAGTGATCGAGCCGAGGCATCGCTCGACCGAGCAGGTCCGCGTCGACCACGGGAATCCCCAACGCCAACGCCGCCGCAATGCCGGAGAGAGCGTTGAGTCCACCGCCTTCGAAAGTCATCACCGCGGTCGGACGTTTACCAGTCCACCGCGTCAAAGCTGCTGCAGTGTCGGCAAACTCATGCCCGGAGGGCAGTTGCTCTTCCAAAGCCAGGGCCGATCCGACGATTCCCACCGGCATGATCATCGCCCCGGACGGCAACTGGTCCGGCGCGATGACTTCTACCGACGTTGACGTCATCAGTGGACGCAGCATTTCCACGAACAGGCGTGGATCGCCGCCCCCACCGCAGCCCAAGACCACCGCCCCCGCTGCGATCGCGTCGAGGTCGGCCTCCCGGACCGCGTGCAGCCTGCTCACGGCTCGCTATTCTGCCAGTACAGGTTGCTCGAGTGTCTCCACCGGCAGGAACGGGCGATCGAGTCCGAAGCTTGCCGGGCCGAAGACCGCCAGTGCCTCCGGTGTTCTCATGATCGGCGGAGTCGCGATCCCGATGACCGCAACTCGCTGCCCGTACCGCAATCCCTCGGTGGTGATGGGCTCGGCAGTGTCGGCCTCGACGATGCAGATAAGGTCTGGCACGATCGCCACCATTACTCCGGATTGCACGGCGATCAGATTTTCGTTCTGGAATTGAACTTCCAGCTCTTCGTCTCCGACGCCGGCGATCCGCACCGAACCTCGAGCGAACCCCTCATCGGTTCGCCGGTCGACATCGATCACCTTGCCGTGAAAGAGAACTCGCCCGTATCCGTAAAGCGTGTCGGAGAGACCGTCCACCAGCGCCTGAACCGGGTCCACCCGCTGCTCACGTGAAAGCCTGATGGACCGACCGATGACCAAGGCCAACGACAGAGTCCGTGGGATCGCCGTCCGCTTCACATCTGCACCCGTCATCGAGTACTGCGCGATATGCGCCATCCCACCGAACCTCGACGTCACCCCGCGAGCGAGGCCCTCCAATCTGCTGTTGTCGCTGCCGGTGTCGAAGATCGCCACCTCGTCGTGCTCGTTCGCCATGGCGAGCGGACTCGCCGAAATCCCGTACACCGAGAAGGTTTCCATCTCGAGCTGAGGAAAGGCTCGTCCCATCCCGTCGGCGTCGACAACCGGCAGTCCGCGCCGCGCTGCCACCAGCAACGGAATCATCGAATTGATCCCGCCGCACTCCATCGGCATCGTGGCATCTGCAGTTCGCCCCGTGTGCTTCTCCAACGTGATCAGCGCCAGCTCGGGTTCGGTTCCGCGCGGCATCTTCTCGACCACGACGGTCGGTGCACCCATCTGCGCGACGGGGATCACCCACGCGTCGTCGTCGAGCTCCTCCGGATCCAGAATCGTGATTTCACCGGCTTCCCCGAGCGCCTGCGTGACCAACATCTTGCCGACGAACGGATCTCCCCCGCCGCCGGTCCCCAACAAAGCTGCGCCCCTGGCGAGGTCGTCGAGGTCTGCCGTTCGTAGTGTCCAACTCATCGTGAGCCTTCCTGACGGGTGGAGACCAGACCACTGTGCAGTGCCAAGTCACCGACTGCCTTCACTCGAATACGTGTTGCGTTGCCCGGCAGATACGGAATCGGGACCTCATCGAACTCCACGATCTGCACCGACTCGGGCCGTGCGCCTGCTGCGACTGCCCGATCGATCGCCTCCTGGCGAGCGTCGTCGGCAAGAATCTGCCTGCGCCCGTCCCGTACCGCTTCGACTCGATCTACCTCACCACTGACCTGCGCGATCGCAGCGCCGATCGCGTTGGCAACGTCGAAGCGCTCAGGACGAATCACCGTTCCCAGGCCGGGAAGTTCGTGCTCCAGCAGAACCGATCCCCCGCCAACCGCCACAACGGGAAGTGGATCCGACGTGGTCCGCATCTGTTCCACGGCGTCGGCGACCCGGCGCGAGATCCGGTCGAGTGCCGTCGACACCAGACCGCGGTCCAGGTGCGCTACCGCACTGCGATCACCGACGTCGGCCAAGCCTGCCGCGACGGCGATGTCGGTGGCCGTCAACGTGTCACCGCCGAATACGAGTGCCCGTGAACCCAATTCGTATCCAACAGATTCGGGTCCGACTGTGAGTCCGTCTGCATCCACCAGCGAACCACCACCGATACCGATCGAGAAGACGTCCGGCATACGGAAATTGGTCCGTACCCCGGCGACCGTCACCTCCGTGGTGGCTTCTCTGGGGAAACCGTTGGTCAGTACGCCCACGTCGGTAGTGGTGCCCCCGATGTCGATCACCGCACAGCTGGCCAGACCGGACAGAACAGCGGCGCCTCGCATGGAGTTGGTCGGTCCCGACGCGAAAGTCGCCACCGGATAACGCCTTGCGTACTCGATGTCCATCAAGGTTCCGTCGTTCTGGCTCAGATACAGCGGTGCGGCGATGCCGTGCTCGACCAAAGAACTGGCAAGACCGTCGACGATGTGATCGGCAAGCTCGCGCAGCGCAGCGTTGATGATGGTCGCGTTCTCCCGCTGGAGTAGACCCACTCGACCGATCTCGTGAGAGAGCGAAATTGCGACGTCCGGACCGAGTTCCTGACGCACGATCTCCGCTGCCGCCGCTTCGCATTCGAGATTGACCGGAGAGAACACCGACGATATTGCGACCGAACGAGTACCGCTGCGAGCCATGTCGGCGGCATGGCGACGAATCTCGTCGGGATCCAGCGGTGAGATACGACGACCGTCGAACTCGTGCCCACCGTGAGCGAGGTAGTGCCTTCCTTGCACAGCGGAGACCAGGTCTCGCGGCCACCCCACCATCGGCGGAAGCGCTGCGGTCGCCGGAAGCCCCAATCGCAGAGCCGCTGTTGGTGCAAGTCCTCGCTGCTCGATGAGAGCGTTGAGAAAGTGCGTCGTGCCGATCATCACTGCTTGAACAGCGCTGGGAGAGAACGAGTACTGCTGCTGCAGCGCCGTCAGAGCTCCGCCGATTCCGCCGGTGATGTCCTTGCTGGTCGAGTGTTTGACATGCCCGATGACGGTGGTCCCGTCCATCAGGACCGCATCGGTGTTTGTACCACCGACGTCGATTCCGATTCGCATCGCGAACTCCCTTCTACAGTGTTTGCAGTGCTAGTGCGTGAGCGCAGATGTTCCCGAAGGCTCTTGCGGCGCTTCGGTTGTGGTGCGTCCGACCCCGCGAATCAGGCCGAGTCGACCCGCGACGACGTAGAGAACGAATGCCGAGGCCACCGCGTTGATGGACGGCAAACCGAAGGTGCTGTAATGCCCGATCAGCGCCGAGACGATCCAGATCACCAACGTGGCCGGTACCCAAGTGGGCGCCGAGTTCGGGAGGGTACCCGCGGCTCGACTCTCCTCCAGGTCTTTGCGCCAGGTCTTGACGATGAAGTACTCCGCCACCATGATTCCGGCGATCGGCGGGAATCCGACGCCTAACAGGATCAGGAAGTCGGTGAACGAGTTCAGGATTCCGGCAGCCGCGAGGATCGAACCGGTCACGCCGACCACAGCGGTGACGACGGCGCGATTGATGCGTCGCCCGAACACGACGTCGATGAAGTTCACGATGCCGAGCCCCGAGCTGTACAGGTTCCAGTCGTTGATCTTGAAAGTTCCGAGAACAATGATGAGAACGCCGACCCAGCCGACCGACGACAGGATGATCGTGGCGATGTCGGAACTGCGAACGGCATGCGCAAGAAGTACACCGGTCAATCCGATCACGTATTCGCCTAATGTGATTCCGACAAGTGTCTGCTTCACGACGTCACCCGCCGTGCGGTTGAATCGCGTCATGTCGGGTGTGATCACTGCTCCGGCAATGAAACCGCCTGCGACGATGGTGGTTCCGGCGAGGAAGCTGAGCTCCGGTCCGGCTGGAGCAGATGCCATCAGATCTGACAGCGAGTGATTACGCAGTTCGGCGATGACGGCCCAACCCACCAGAAGCAAGAACAGGGGAACGGTGATGTTGGCGATCAGCTGCATGGAGCCGAACCCGCGAAGGACTATCGCGGTGATCAGAAGGCCGAAGACCAGGGCCCACGCCCACTGCGGCAGAAACGGCATGATTCCGTGCAAACCTGATGCAGAGACAGCAGATTGGATGCCGAACCAACCGATCAGGCTGACTCCGATCACCAGGCCTATCACCGCGGAACCCGCGTGCCCGAATCCACACCAGCGTGCGACCACCGACGTGTTGAGCCCTTCACGAACCCCGATGATGCCGATGAAAATACAGACGACCTCGAGAATCACCGCCCCGACTGTCAATGCCCAGAAGGCATTCCAGAACGTCATGCCGTAGCCGAGCGTAGCGCCGAGCAGGAACTGTGCGAGTGCCGAAACCTGACCGAATCGCTGTACTGCCACCGAGAACCACGAATACCGTGCTTCGTCGGGAACGCGGGTGAGCGCGTAGTCGTCACCGTCGGACACTTCACCGCCGGCGGCGGTCGTTGATGTGTTTTTCATGACGGACTCCTCGAATAGTTGGGAAGTGTTCTCGGAGAAGACGGTACGAATGTGGCCGGGGTCACGCCTATGGGCGAATTGGCGTTTCTTCGTGTTACGACAATGCATTTCGCACAGTCGTCATTTCACACAGTCGTCAAATGGCACGGGTCTAGCGCAACGCGTACCCGCCGTCGGGGTACAGCGTGGAACCCGTTGTGTACGTGTTGGTGAAGAGATAGAACACCGCTTGTGCGATCTCGTCTTCGTTCCCGACGCGGCCGAGCACGTTGTTCTCCGCACTCCAGGTGAACGCCGCCTCCCGAACCTCCGCCGGACGCTGAGCCCACAGATGCCCGTCGATGGTTCCGGGAGCAACGGTGTTGACGCGAATCGGCGACAGCTCGACCGCCAGCCCCCGCCCGAGCCCCTCGATTGCCGCATTGGCCGCAACGTAGGCCGCGGCAGCCGCGGGTGGCCGCACACTGGCAGCACCGGACATGAGGACCACCGATGCGGTGGGTGTCAGCTTGTCGAGCGCAGCGTGCACGACGCGGTACTGCCCCCAGAACTTGGAGGTGAACGGCGACGCCGCTTCCTCGACGCTCTGTTCGCGGAACGAGCCGACCTGGTAATCGGCAGCCGTGGTGAAGAGAGCGTCGACGCTGGGGATGTTGGTGAAGAACGCTTTCACCGAGTCGTCGTCGGAGGTGTCGACTGTGAACCAGTGCGCCGCCTCACCCAGCTGCGTGGCCGCTGCTTCCAGCTTGGATGTGGTTCGGCCACCGAGAACTACCTGCGCGCCGGCGTCGACGGCAAGCTGCGCCACCCGCAGCCCGATGCCTGTTCCGCCACCGATCAGTACGACGGTCTTGCCTGAGAGAGGAGAAGGTGTCGTTGTCATTTAGCGACTGTAAGGCTCACCGAATTGTCCCGACATGTGCAGAATGCACAGATTTCACTACGCCACGGTGCTAAGTATCCAGACTAAGCCGGTAGAGACTGCCGCCCCCAGGGATCTCACTTGACTGAGTTTGCTGCGTCGAAACTGCCGTCACATGCACTCCTCCTTCGAGTTCGCTTGTAACAAAACAACTCCCACGACCGAAAATGTCGGTGAACCACAACCGCGAAGGGAAGTAACGAATATGGGATCAGCAGATGTCATGGCCTGGCTCGCCGAGGGTTACCTCGCCGGCGACCCGATTCGCTATCCGCTCTACGTCGGATCGATGTTCCTCGCGATGCCGTTCCAGTTGATCGGCGTAATTCTGGGTCACCCCTTCTGAGTCGCCCCTATTGAGTCACCCCTTCCGAATCGTCACATCAGGCCAGGGCGGTCGACGTAGAACGGCCAGGGTTGCGATCACCGCGGCCGCCAACCCGATGAACTCCCCCATCAAAGCCGCCCTGGTGTGATCGACGGCCGGTGACCACGACGGCTCACCCCCGTGGATCGAGAACACTCCCACTGGCACCGGTATCGGGTCGCCCCGCCACCGCCGGTGTAGACGCGAAACCGTGATGATCGTCGATCCGTCGCTGGTCTGGTGCGGTTCACCGAAGATCATCGAGGTCCCGGAATCCGCTCGAAGTCGCTCCACCGCATCACGAATCTCCATGATCACCATGTTCGCACCGAAACAGCAGCCCCGTGCGAGTATCGATCGATGGCCGAGTGGTGGGTACCGAGCAGGCGCGTCGAGCGATGGGGCCAGACGATTGGCCTCGTCCTGCTCGTAGTCGTAATCGGTCCGAGCACCATCCATACAGTGGCCACGGAACCGACAACCGGTAATTGGGTTCGCCTGGCAATCTGGCTTTTCGCGACGGTCGGATTTGCCTACGGCACCGTCCAAGCCTGGCGAACCAGGAACAATCCTCAACCGGCGTGGGGGGAAGGGACAACTGCCCCCACCGAAATACCCGCCGACGACGTCCGTAGTGCACTCGCGTCGACTGACGACCGTATTCCGGCAATCAAGGCACTACGCGAACTGCATCCGGGCTTGGGTCTGAAGGATGCGATGGATCTGATCGACGCTCAGCGGGGCGAACAGGGCCCGCATCACTGATAGTTGCGACCATCACAATCACAGTTAGGTATCGACACCTGACCGCCACGATCGGGCAAGCACGCCAGGAGTTAACCACCTGACAGACAGGCTGTTTCGCCGAGTTTGACAAATGTGGTCAATCGGTGAGCGTCGACTCGACCGATTCAACTCACCGTACCAATCGAATTCGCCGTTCAGCATTCCACTCATGGCCCAATGCCACTATTACCCAACGATTTACAACCGGAACTACGGCATCCAGTGAGAACTTTCGCGACAGTGCAGCATCTTTCGTCCAGTTGAGTTGACCGAAACTTGACGTTACGTTGAATTTCAAAGCAATAGCCCGGTCTTGACCTGCGATGGTGTGAGCGAAACGCCCACCTACGCGTGACACGTGGCCGCCCTGATGGGCGCTGTGAATGCCTGAACGTTCGAGGAGTGGAATGACTGCGGTCAAAACTGCGTGGCGTGAACTACGGAAACCCGTGTTCATCCCCGCGTCGATAGTGATCTTTGCCCTGATCGCCTTTGCCGTGATCTACGCGGGAACCGCCGCGGATGCTTTCGAAACACTCAACAACGTGATCAGCGACGGCGTCGGCTGGTGGTACATCCTCTCGGCCACCGGTTTCGTGATCTTCGCGCTGTACTGCGGAATCAGCCGCATCGGCAACATCCGATTGGGACGTGACGACGAGCAGCCCGAGTTCGGGATGCTCTCGTGGTTCGCGATGCTCTTCAGCGCCGGCATGGGCATCGGGCTCGTGTTCTACGGAGTAGCCGAACCACTTTCGCACTACGTGACCCCACCCGTCGCCGGGCAGATCGCCGGATCCACGGACGCCGCAGCCAATCAAGCCATGGAACTGACGCTGTTCCACTGGGGCTTGCATGCATGGGCGATCTACGTCGTCGTCGGCCTTGGTCTGGCGTACATGACCTACCGAAAGGGTCGCCCGCTGTCGATCCGTTGGCTGCTCGAGCCGCTCCTCGGACGGGCTCGCATCGAAGGAAAGATCGGCCACGCCATCGACGTCGTCGCCATCGTCGGCACGCTGTTCGGTGTCGCGACGTCGCTGGGCTTCGGTGTCCAGCAGATCTCGGCCGGCCTCGACTACCTCGGCTGGGTGGAGACCGACAACTGGTTGGTCATCACCATCATCGTCATCGTGACGGGCATGGCGACCTTCTCGGTCGTCTCCGGTGTCACGAAGGGCCTCAAGTGGCTCTCCAACATCAACATGATGCTCGCTGCCGCGCTGGCACTGTTCGTCCTGATTCTGGGACCGACGCTGTTCCTCATGCAGTCGTGGGTGCAGAACCTCGGCGGATACGTCCAGGCCTTGCCCGAACTGATGCTGCGCACGTCCCCGTTCGCCGAAGACGGCTGGCAGGGCGCATGGACCATCTTCTACTGGGGTTGGTGGATGAGCTGGGCACCGTTCGTCGGCATGTTCATCGCGCGCATCTCACGCGGCCGCACCATCCGCGAATTCGTCTTCGGTGTGCTGCTGGCCCCGACGCTGGTTGGTTCGTTGTGGTTCACGATCTTCGGTAACTCCGGCATTCTGCGTCAGCGCAACGAGGGCACGATGCTCGACGCATCCGGCGCAGTGGACACCAACACGTCGCTGTTCACGCTTCTCGACGGACTTCCGCTCGGAACGATTTCGAGTGTTCTCGCGATCGTCGTGATCGTGTTCTTCTTCGTCACGTCCGCGGACTCCGGCTCGATCGTCATCGACATCCTCGCGACCGGTGGCAGCTTGGAGACCTCCAAGATCACGCGTGTCTACTGGACGTTCCTCTCCGGTGCCGCGGCCGCAGTTCTCCTCATCGTGGGTGGCAGTGGATCGCTCACGGCGCTGCAAACCGTTGCCATCGCCACGGCGGTACCGTTCTCGGTCATCATGGTGCTTGCATGTCTGTCGATGCTGAAGGCGTTCCGATACGAGGTCGCGTCGGCACCACGCTACCTGCGGGTTTCTACAAATGCCTCGGCATCGACCGACGTTCCGCAACCCACCGAAAAGCGGCTCCGCGATCTGAAGATCTCGTCGACCTTCGCCGGGCTCACCCCGTCACAAAGCGGAATCATGACGGATCCCTCCGACGCCCACATGCTCGTCGCGGTCCACGAAGTTCCCGCCCATGCGGTCAACATCGACCCGGATACCGGCGCCGTCGACTTCTCCGAGGAATCGAAGGTCGTCGATCCGCTGGGCGGAGAGGTGTTCGACACACCCGAGTTCGCCGACTCGGCAGAAGGCCACGCGCAAGCTGCCAGTACGGACTGACCGGCACGTTCGGCATGTTGCATTAGGCATATCTGTTCACCAACTCGCAAACTTGTCATGAGACTTTCAACTCGACAGTTCGCAGGACTCTAAGTTTCGTGAGTAGAACAGGACCAACGGGTTTGCCACTCCAGTCGCAGTCGGAGACGGAACAATCTTTCGGGATTCCGTCCGTATTCCTACGGTCGGCGCATGCACCTGCGCCGCGCACGCTCATCGACATCGTGCGGGCCTCAGCCGAGGCCAACCCGGAAGCACCTGCCATCGACGACGGCGACACCACACTGTCGTACTCGGAGTTGCTCGACGAGATCGCGCTCGGTGCGCGCTGGCTCGGTGATGCCGGCGTCGGCGCAGGTGACCGCGTCGGAATCAGGATGCCGTCAGGTTCGCGTTCGCTGTACGTGGCGATCCTGTCGATCCTCGCGGCGGGCGCCGCCTACGTTCCCGTCGACGCCGACGATCCGGAAGAGCGCGCCGAGTTGGTGTTCGGCGAGGCGCAGGTAGCGGCGATCATCACCGGCGACGGAATCCAGCCGGGGACGGCGCCGAAGCGGCTCGAACATCCACCGGTTCGCGAACCCGAACCCGAGGACGACGCCTGGATCATCTTCACCTCAGGATCCACGGGCACCCCCAAGGGCGTCGCGGTCACTCACCTCAATGCCGCAGCCTTCGTCGACGCCGAGGCGCGCATGTTCCTCCAGGACGAGCCCATCGGGCCTGGTGACCGCGTCCTCGCGGGACTCTCCGTGGCATTCGACGCGTCCTGCGAGGAGATGTGGCTCGCGTGGCGCCACGGCGCCTGCCTCGTCCCGGCTCCTCGTTCGCTGGTTCGCAGCGGCATGGACCTGGGCCCGTGGCTGGTCTCGCGTGACGTCAGCATCGTCTCCACTGTGCCGACGCTTGCGTCTCTGTGGCCGGCCGAGGCCCTCGAAGCCGTTCGACTCCTGATCTTCGGCGGCGAAGCCTGCCCACCCGAACTGGCCGAACGCCTGGCCGTCGAGGGCCGCGAGGTCTGGAACACTTACGGCCCCACCGAGGCAACCGTCGTCGCCTGCGGCGCACTGATGGACGGCAAGAGCCCCGTCAGCATCGGCCTCCCCCTCGACGGCTGGGACCTTGCCGTCGTCGACGCCCAGAGCAATCCCGTCGCGGTCGGTGAGGTGGGCGAGCTGGTGATCGGCGGCGTCGGCCTCGCCCGTTACCTCGACCCCGCGAAGGACGCCGAGAAGTACGCGTCGATGCCCTCGCTCGGGTGGGAACGCGCCTACCGAAGCGGCGACCTGGTCCGGCTCGAGACCACCGGCCTGATGTTCCAGGGCCGCGCGGACGATCAGGTCAAGCTCGGCGGCAGGCGCATCGAACTCGGTGAGGTCGACAACGCCTTGCAGAATCTGCCGGGTGTGAGCGGCGCTGCCGCAGCCGTGAAGAAGACGGCAGCCGGCAACCAGCTCCTCGTCGGGTACATCGCCAGCACGGATCCCGACTTCGACCTCAAGGCCGCTCATGCACTGCTCAGCGAGCAGCTACCAGCAGCCCTCGTGCCGCGCCTGGCGTTGATGGACGAACTTCCGACGCGTACGTCAGGCAAGGTCGACCGCAATGCGCTGCCGTGGCCGTTGCCCGGCGCCGGTGAAGATGCCGGGGCCGCGTTGGGCCTCGACGGCACCGCCGCCTGGGTTGCCGGTCTGTGGGGATCGATCCTGGGAGCCCAGATCACCGGACTCGACGACGACTTCTTCGAAGTGGGCGGCGGATCCCTCTCTGCTGCTCAGTTGGTGACCGCCCTGCGCGAGCGGTTCCCCGAAGTGACCGTCGCACAGCTCTACGATCATCCACGGTTGGGATCGCTCGCCGAATATCTCGACGAATTGGCACCCACCGAAACTGTGGAGCCGCGCATCGTCGCTCCAACACCCTTGAAAACTCAGCTGGCGCAGATCGCCGTCACCGTTCCACTCACGACGCTCACCGGACTGCAGTGGGTGACGTGGCTGGCGATCGCGAACAACGTCCTCGGCTGGTTCGTCGACGTCAGCTGGGCGCCCACGGTCTCGTGGTGGTGGATCCTGTTGGCGTTCATCGTGTTCATCACGCCGATCGGCCGTATGACCATCGCCGTCGTCGGGGCGCGCCTGCTCCTACGCAAGTTGGAACCAGGAACGTACCCGCGAGGTGGTAGTGAACACCTGCGTCTGTGGATAGCGCTGCGACTCACCGAAGCCAGTGGCGCAGCCAACCTTTCGGGCGCACCGTGGATGCTCTATTACGCCCGCGCCCTCGGCGCCGACATCGGCAGCGGCGTCGATCTCCACACACTTCCTCCCATCACCGGCATGCTCGAACTCGGTGACGGCTGCTCCGTCGAACCCGAAGTCGACCTCTCCGGCCACTGGATCGACGGCGACGTCATTCACATCGGCGAGATCAAGATCGGTGACGGCGCCTCCGTCGGTTCACGCTCGACGCTTCTGCCCGGCGCGCGTATCGGTCGGGACGCCGTCGTCGAACCCGGATCTGCGGTGTTCGGCCGAGTGAAGGCAAACCAGCAGTGGGCCGGATCCCCCGCCACCAAGGTCGGGAAAGCGAATCATCCTTGGCCGGCCGAACATCCGAAGCGCGCACCCGGCTGGGTGCCGGTATACGGCGTCACCTCGGTCTTCCTGGCCGGTATGCCGATCTTCGCTCTGATGGCCGGAATCGCCTTGATCGGTTGGTGGATCCGCGACACCGACACGCTCGCGAGTGCAGTGCTCCAATCGCTGATCATGCTTCCCGTCGCGACCATCCTGAGTTTGCTCGTCTTCGCAGTCGTCACACTGGTGGCCGTTCGTCTTCTCTCGATCGGGCTGACCCCCGGCTACCACCCTGTCCGCAGCCGCATCGGCTGGCAGGTGTGGGCGACCGAACGCCTGCTCGACTCGGCCAGAACCTTCCTCTTCCCGCTCTACGCGAGCCTGCTGACGCCGGGATGGCTCCGCCTCCTCGGCGCCAAGATCGGCAAGAACGTCGAAGCATCCACCGTGCTCCTCCTTCCCAAGTTCACGACGGTCGCCGACGGCGCATTCCTCGCCGACGACACCATGGTTGCGAGCTACGGCCTCGGCGGCGGCTGGATGCACATCGAACAGGCGAAGATCGGCAAGCGTGCGTTCCTCGGCAACTCCGGTATGACCGCACCCGGTCGTCGCGTCCCCAAGAACGGTCTCGTGGCGGTTCTGTCGGCCACCCCGTCCAAGGCCAAGTCCGGATCATCGTGGCTGGGTAGTCCACCGGTACGTCTGAGAAGGGCTGCCGGGGACACCGACGCCGCCCGCACGTTCAATCCGCCGATGAGACTCAAGATCGCCCGCGGAGTGGTCGAAACCTGCCGACTGATCCCCGTGATGGTCACGTTCGGCATCGGTCTCGGTGTTCTGTTTGCACTCGAAGCACTGGTCGGCGCCGTCGGATTCTGGTTCGCGGCTCTGTTGAGCGGCGTAATTCTGCTCGTCGCCGGAGCAGTGGCGGGCGCGATCACCATCGCCGCCAAGTGGATTGTCGTCGGGCGCATCGCCAAGGTCGAGCATCCGCTGTGGAGTTCGTTCGTCTGGCGCAACGAGGTAGCCGACGCGTTCGTCGAGACCGTCGCGGCGCCGTGGTTCGCTCGCGCAGCGACTGGTACTGCCGTACTCAACATCTTCTTGCGTGGGCTCGGGGCCAAGATCGGCAAGGGCGTTTGGTGTGAGTCGTACTGGCTACCCGAGGCAGATCTTGTGACTTTGGGCGACGGAGCGACAGTGGAACGGGGGTGCGTCGTGCAAACTCATCTCTTCCATGATCGGATCATGTCCATGGACACCGTCACCTTGGGAGCAGGAGCAACGCTGGGACCGCATTGTGTCGCGCTACCCGCAGCCGGCATCGGCGCGGGAGCGACGGTAGGGCCTGCATCTCTGGTGATGCGAGGTGACACCGTTCCGCCCTCCACCCGCTGGCAGGGCAATCCGATTGCACCGTGGGTGGCGTCGTGAAGCCGAACAGAATGCTCGAAGAGCCGCTCGATCCGTACCTGCCACACAACGGCAACCGCGGTTACCGCGTGTCTCGGTACGAATTGGAACTGACGTACAAGGTCTTCAGTAACCGTCTCGCCGGCAAGGCAGTCATCACCGCTGTCACCACCGAGAGCCGATCCAAGTTCAGCTTCGACCTCGCGCAGAACCTGCAGGTGTCCAAGGTGTCCGTCAACGGTGCCCGCGGCACCAAGTACGCGCACTTGAACAACAAGCTGATCCTCACGCCGTCTACCAAGATCCCCGCGGGCGGTGCCCTGTCGGTCACCATCGCGTACAGCGGCAACCCCGAGCCGATCAAGAGCCTGTGGGGCGAAGTCGGCTGGGAGGAACTCGACGAAGGAACTTTGGTCGCAAGTCAGCCCAACGGCGCGGCGTCCTGGTTCCCGTGCGACGACCATCCGATTTCCAAAGCGTCGTACCGCATCTCGATCACCACCGATTCCCCGTTCTATGCCCTCGCCAACGGCAAGCTGATCCGCAAGCAGACCCGTGCGAGTCAGACGACGTGGGTCTACGAGCAGACCGAACCGATGGCAACCTACCTGGCGACGATTCAGATCGGTCAGTACGAGCACCGGCAGGTGAGCGCCGGGCCGGTGCCGGTCTTCGCCGTTCACCCGCCGCGGCTGCGCGCAGCGTTCGACGTCGACTTCGGGCGCCAACCCCAGATGCTGGAGGTCTTCGGAAAGCTGTTCGGCCCGTATCCCTTTGCCGACTACACCGCTGTGGTCACCGACGACGAACTCGAGATCCCCATCGAAGCGCAGGGACTCTCGATCTTCGGAGCCAACCACTGCACGGGTAGGCGCGGTTCCGAACGTCTTGTCGCACACGAGCTTGCCCATCAATGGTTCGGAAACAGCCTCACTCTCGGGCAGTGGTGCGACATCTGGCTACACGAAGGCTTTGCCTGTTACGCGGAGTGGATCTGGTCCGAGAATTCCGGTGGCCCATCCTCGAACCAACTCGCGACCAACGCCTATCAAGGGCTCGGGCGTAAATCTCAGGACTTGATCGTCGCCAATCCCGGGCCTGCCCTGATGTTCGACGATCGAATCTACAAGCGGGGCGCGTTGACTCTGCACGCCCTGCGCGGCGTTCTCGGAGACGAGAAGTTCTTCGAACTGATTCGCCAGTGGACTACGAAGCATCGGCACAGCACGGTCAGCACCGAGCAATTCACCGATCTCGCTTCACGTTTCACCGACACCCCACTGCGCCCTCTCTGGGATGCATGGCTGAATCAACGCCCGCTACCTCGGCTTTGACGCTTTCCCCCAGCCGTAGCACCACGCCGAAACATTCCGAATGCGCCGATTAGCTTTGTCTTACCTTTACTATAGAGGTGGGCCGAGGGACGACCCCGACAACACAATTCTCAGGGCACGCTTCCTCGACAGGTAGATCGGGGGATCGATGTTTGTTGTATTCACAATATGTTTCGTGATCGGGGTTGTCGCCCTGATCGGAGCCTTCGCCGTCGGCGAGGTTGCAGATCTGGGCGGCGGCCACGCAGACGGGCTGCCATTTCTGAGCCTGACAACTTTGGCCACAGCACTTTTCGGCTTCGGCGCCGGCGGCGTAGCTGCCACTCTCGCGGACGCTCCGAGGCTGGTAGCGGTGATTGCAGCACTCGCACTCGCCGCCGTTCTCGTTGTCGTCACGCGCGGCCTTCTTCTCCCCTATCTCCTTAAACAACAAGATAATTCGCACATCGGGCGCGCTTCATACCACGGATTGTTGGGCACGGTCACCCTCACCATCGCAGCCGAAGGTTGGGGAGAAGTCTCGTTCGTCGACGCCGAAGGCAATCGCGTCCAGGCCAAGGCCGTCAGTGCACAGCCGATGGCGCTCACCACCGGCACCACCGTCTACATCGCCGATGTAGACGATCAATACCTTCACGTCGTCACGGTTGACGACGCGATCTAAGGACTCGATACATGCTGCCAATCATCATCATTGCGGTTGTAGTCGCAGTAATCATCTTCATCGTTCTCCCCGCGATCTACGTGAAGAACTACGTCAAGGTCCCGCCGAACGAAGTGGCGGTCTTCACCGGACGAGGCAAGCCGAAGGTCGTCCGCGGCGGTGCCCGGTTCAAGATTCCCGGAATCGAACGCGTCGACATCATGTCGCTCGAGCCGTTCAACGTCAGCATCAATCTCAAGAATGCGCTCTCCAACGACGGTGTTCCGGTCAACGTCGAGGCAGTCGGCCTGGTGCGAATCGGTTCCGCCGACGAAGCGGTTCAGACAGCGGTGCAACGATTCCTGACTTCCGACCTGGACGAACTCCAGCAGCAGATCAACGAAATCCTCGCGGGCAGTCTGCGCGGAATCACCGCGACCATGACGGTCGAGGATCTGAACTCCAACCGCGATTCGCTTGCGCGCAGTGTGGTCGAGGAGGCAGGCGGCGACCTCGCCCGCATCGGCATGGAAGTCGATGTCATCAAGATCGCGGGAATCTCCGACTTCAACGGCTATCTCGAATCGCTCGGTCAGCGCCGCATCGCCGAGGTCAAACGTGATGCCGCGATCGGAACTGCTGAAGCAGAGCGTGATTCGCAGATCCAGTCGGCAAAGGCGCGACAGGCAGGTTCCGTCGCGCAGGCCGAAGCCGACACCGCGATCGCGAGTGCAAATCAGAAACGCGACGTCGAACTCGCTCGCCTGCGAGCACAGACCGAAGCCGAGAACGCCGAGGCCGACCAGGCCGGGCCCCTCGCGCAGGCAACAGCCGAGAAGGCCGTCGGCATCGCACGTGAGCAGGCCGAGGCGGCCCGCGTCGAAGCTCGCACCGAGGTCGAGCGTCGTCGCGCCCAGCAATCGGAAGCGGCATTGCAGGCAGATGTCATTGCACCGGCCGAGGCCGAACGCCAAGCCTCCATCGCACGCGCAGAGGGTGAGCGACAGGCCGCGATCCTCCGCGCCCAGGCACAGGCCGAGTCAGCAAGGCAGGCCGGCGGCGCTCAGGCCGATGCACGAAAGCTCGTCGCCGACGCTGTTCGCTCTGAGCAGCAGGCTGATGCCGACGGCCTTCGAGCACGTCTGGAAGCCGAAGCAGACGGCCGCAAGGTAGCGGCCGACGCCGTCCGTGCCGAGCAACAAGCCGAGGCGGATGGTTTGCGCGCCAAGCTCGAAGCCGAAGCTGCCGGTAAGCGTCAGATCGCCGAGGCGCTCAATTCCTACACCCCGCAGGCCGCGCAGTTGCTCACTCTGCCTGATGTTCTGGCAGCATTGGTCGACGCCACCGCAGCGGCGGCGAAGCCGGTCGGCGACATCGACCGCATCTCCATCGTCGGCGGCAGTGATGGGGCCCAGGGTTCGATCGGCTCGATCCTGGGCATCAGCCCCCAGGTGATCGCCGGCGTCATCGAAACTCTCGAAAGCTCAGGCGTCGATATCACCGGATTGCTCAACGGCCTGAACAAGACCGCATCGGTTCCGGTTGGTTCGGTACACAATTCGGAAAACGGTTCCGCAACTGTAGACGCGTGATTTCGCCCCGGTCCGCCGACTCTCGCAGGGGTCGGCGGATCGGACGGCATCACGCGCTCGGAAGATGTGAACGCGACTTGAAGAGAATCAGAATCAAGCAGGCAGCGGCGGCGGCTGATCCGAACAGAAGAGTCACCGTGTAGCTCAGCGCCGGAATGCTTTCCGACAGCATCGCCAGCAACGCAGGCACAGCAAAACCGATGTAGGTGATCGAGTAGAACACCGCGGTCAGTCCTGCCAGATCGTCCGGCCCCGCGATTCGCTGGATCTCCAGCAACCCGGAAACCAATGCCATGCCGTACCCGCAACCGAGGATCGCTGCAGCCACGATCGCGATCGCCACGGTCAGCGTCGACGCAACCAGAGCAGCGCCGGCCATACCAACCACCAGAAACACCAGAGCCACAACTGCGCCGCGCGCGCTGCGGTCGGTATCGATCTTTCGCCCCAACGACTGAATCGCGAATCCGCATGTCAGCGCGACCATGCACAGTAGAGCCGAAAAGGCCACGGGCGCATCGCCACTGTGCCCGGTCATGAGCGCCGGAATAACTGCATACGCGACACTGGCAGCACCGAACACCCACGGCGCCAACGGAACAACAACGTAGAGGAATCGACGATGACCTGCCGAAGGGATCTTGAGGTCGTCGATCAACCTGCGACGGTCGGATTTCGCCTGTGCCGGTCGTGTTTCGGGAGCACGCCACAGCGCGATGGCGGCGAGGACGGTGATCGCGATGTGCAGGACGTACGCCAACACACTCGGCATGGGCGCCCACTGCGCCAAGATTCCCGCGGCGCCCGCCCCCAAGGCGAAGCCAGCGGTCAGACTCATCGCCGCTCGCCGAGCACCTGCGCCTTCCGACGCCGTCGAATCCCAAGGTTGCGTGGACAACTCCTTGACCCAGGAGCCGCCGACGGCCATACCGATCCCCAAGGCGATGCCGCAGAGGATTCTTCCCAGAATGAGAGCGGCAGCGGAGTCGGCCCCGAAAGCGAGCAGCGTCGAACCGGCGATCGCGATTATCGGCGCGGGGAGCATGATCGGGCGTCGACCCAATCGATCGGACAGCGGGCCGCCGAGCAGCAGGGCCGGCACAATTCCGACGACGTAGGCGAAGAGGAAGAAGTCGACCATCACCGGCGAATAGCCGTGATCGAGTCGGTACATCACCAGCAGTGGCGTGAATTCGTTGCCGCCCCAGGCCGCGGCGAACATGCTGGCGGCAACGGTCAGCCACAGCCATTTTCCGCCGGTGCCACGTTCACTGCCTGGACGACGTTCGGCTGCGGTCCCAGCGTCTATCGTTTGGGTGCTCATCACAGAGTTCCTTCGAAGCCGAGGCCGTGCACCTGGCGCATGTGTGTGAGGACGGCAGTGTTGTATCCGTCTGCATCGCCTGTTTCGACGAGGTCGGTAAGCGCGGTGTGGTCGGCAAGGATGCGAGACAGTTGGCCGGGGTCGCGTGAGATCGACCGCGCTGTCATCCGTCGTTGCCTGTCGCGCAGACTCGCGTAGAACGAGTCGAGCAAAGGGTTCCCACCGGCGGCAACGATCATCTTGTGAAAGTCGGCATCGATCGCGCTGAACGCGGCAACGTCCCCGCGATCAGCAATCTCACGTTGCTCGATCAGATTCGCGCGCAACGCTGCGACAAGCGTTTCACGTGCGTGCGGTCGGACCGACACCACTCGAACGCTCTGAGTCTCGACGAGTTGTCTGGCACTGACTACGTGTTCCGCTTCCCCATCCGCGACCGGGACGATCAGCGCCCCCTTCTTCGGGTAGAGGCGCATCCAACCTTCCGACTCGAGACGCAGAAACGCCTCACGCACCGGCGTTCGGCTCACATTGGTCCGAGCGGCGATGTCACCCTCGCTGATCAGCTCCCCGCCGGCGAGTTCGCCGGAAAGGATCAGCTCCTTGACTTCGCGGAAGACGGTTTCCGAAGCGGAATACAACATAGACACAAGATGTATTTATACTCCACGCTGGCGGAACCCAGACATTCGGGTCGCCGATCCGAACATCTCGGTCCAACACGGCATCGATCCAGCTAGCATTGCAAGGTGCCAGACAGAAGAGGAGTCAGTTCACGATGAACGGCGCACGCTCCCGCCATCGCAGACTGATGCACTCATGACGTCGCAGATGAAGTCCATGAGGACCCTGACCCGCGAGTGGCTGGCCCTCCCCGATCAATACGACCGATTCACTCGCTATCTCCGCGACAACGGCCTCACGACCGCCACTCGGCTATTACTTGGCATCATTGTCATCGGACTGGGCGTGTGCGCACTACTCAACAGATTCAGTCCGGCCGGTCCGACAAGCACGATTGCGCTGTTCTTCAACACTGTTGTCGTGATCTCGTGCTTCATGGTCGGAGTCTCATGGTGGGTCTTCGGCCCGACAAAGCGCCGCTCGTTCGGTTTCGTAGTCTTCTGCGACATCGCAGTCACGATTTCCGTACTTGGAGATTCCTCGCAGCTTGCGCGATTACTTACCTGTGTCATCTACGCGCTGATCGGTATCTACATCGCCTATTTTCACAATCCGAAGTTGCAGATCGCACACCTGACCTTCTCGGTTGTGATGATCGTGGTGGCTGCGCAGCCGATCCTCTTCGGGCCGGAGCGAGATCCTGCGCTCGGAGTTTCGAAAGTGCTGGTTGTCGTCACCGCACTCGTGGTCTGTGCATTCATCTCGCAGATCGTGCTGACGATGCTCAGCATGGACGCGTCCAGCTCCGACCTCGATCCCCTCACCGGGCTCCTGAACCGTCGTGGCCTCGACCGCCACGTCGAGAAGGTACTCGTGGAGTTCCAGCGTCAGGAATCGGCGGCACTACTCGTGATCGCCATCGACATCGACCGGTTCAAGACGATCAATGACGTACACGGTCACGACGTGGGCGACCGCATAATTCTCCGGGTTTCACAGCGGTTGTCCGCCTGGGCACATGCCGATGCTGTTGTCGCACGGGTCGGCGGCGACGAATTCATCCTCGCTCAAAGACTTTCCGTGCCGGCCATCGGCCCGATGCTCGACTCGATCGGACCGGCAATGCACTCGAATACCGACGAGATACCGTCGACATCGAGCATCGGAATCGCCGTGCGTACCCACAAATTCGTCGCCGGAGAAGAGCGTGCAACAGCGTTCACCGACATGCAGAAAGTCGCCGATTCGGCGATGTACGAAAGCAAGAGACTCGGCGGCGGACGCGTTCACACGATCGTCACCACCGCGAGCAGGTAGCAGTACGTGAGTTATCAGTAATAAACCGGCCCCGGCACTCCTCCTCCCACGGCCACTGCGTCACCGGTGATCGCGATGCTTCGCGGCGATGCCAGGAAGGTCACGACGTCAGCCACCTCTTCGGCGTCGATGATCCGGTGTATCGAGTTCGTCGCGATACCCCGCTCCACCTCTGCCTGCGAGCGGCCGGATTCTTCCGACTCGCGCGCAATCCGCGCGGTCAACCTCTCGGTCCGCGTCACGCCCGGATGGACGACTGTGACGTTGATTCCCTTGGGGCCCAGCTCGTCTGCAAGATTTTTGGTCAGCGCAGACACACTGACGTTGCGGATCGTGTGGGCGATCGAGGTTGCCTGTCTGGCACCCAAACCGCTGATGTTGATGATCCGACCCCAACCCTGGTCGATCAGATACGGCGCCACAGCACGCGCAGTGCGCAGGTAGCCGAGCACTTTCACTTCGACTTCGGCGCGCACGACGTCGTCGGTGGTCGCCTCGAAATCCGTCGGCTTTCCGGCGCTGAACGGAGTCGCTGCCGAGTTGACCAGAATGTCGACGCCGCCGAACTCCTTTACTACTTGCCGCACCGACGCCTGAACCGCGTCGTCGTCTCGCGTATCCGTCACGACTCCGATCGCACGAATTCCGAACTCCGAAACCAAATCTCGTGCAACGCTTACGACGGTTTGCTCAGTGCGCGCGAGTATCGCGATGTCGACCCCTTCAGCAGCCAGACCTCTGGCGATTGCCAGACCGATCCCCTTGCTACCACCGGCAACGATCGCACGCTTTCCAGACAGGTGAAGATCCATACCTGCGACACTATCCAACAGGCGATCCCCGATCTCTACGAAGAGGGATCGGGGACCGACTGGATTGTTTCTGGGTCTCAGACCATCAGATCCGCGTACAGGTAGACGTTGTCGGCGTAGTTACCCACACCGTCCTCGAATTGCAGTTCGCCGCCGCAGGTTACGACTGCCAACTTGCGAGGGCCCTCCGGGCCGGCCAGCACGCTTTCCTCCACGCCATCGGCCTTCGGGCGTGTCGTCACCGCAGTCACCTTCCACGACGTGCTCTTGCCCGTCGCGTCGGAGGTGCGGATCACTTCACCCGGTTCGATCGTGCCCAGGTCGAACAGTGCACCGTTACCCTGGCCGGTCAAATTGACATGTCCGGCAATCAAAGTCGTGCCGGTGACCGAGTCGAGCGAGGCGCCGTCGAGCCAGATTCCGACGTTCTTGACGTTCTCCGGCGGAGTGAGAACTCCTTCCGGCACGGTGGCGTCCACGATCGGCGCCTGAACACCGACCGGGTCGAGCGAAAGGGTGTTGGGAGTCATCAACTCATCCGAAGGCGCTGCCGGATTCGCGGAGTGCGACATGACAACTCTCGGACTCGGCGGGATCGCAGCATCGTCATCGGAGGATCGCAGGCCGACGAAAGCCATGGAAGCACCGGCGACCAACACCGCGATGAGAGCCAGGATGAACGCGACACGACGCCCCTTGCCGGTGTTCGCGGGCTGATCGTGGTTGGAATCGTCGTATGGATTGGATGGATTGGGATCCGACTCGTACATGGTCATCGAACTGTCTCCTGCGGGATGAGGCACCCCCGGCGCCTCTTGCGAATTGACGCCCCCTGCGTCTGATCAGTGTCGGCACCGATCGCACGAATCGTGATCGGTGCCGACGTCTACTACATCTGTCTGGCGTCAGGAACGCTTGCGGCGGAGAGCAACTGCTCCGGCAGCAGCCATTCCGACAAGCCCGAGGCCTGTCACTGCGACGGCGACGTTGCGGCCTGAATTCTGTTCAGCGGCACCACCGTCGATGGCAACCGGGCGAGGTCCGGTGGCCTGCTTCGGAGCGGACGGCGCCGGAGCAGCGGGAGTTGCAACCGGCTGCGACGGAACAGGCGCACCCGGAACTACGGGCACGACCGGCACAATCGGAACGATGGGCACGATCGGAACAATCGGCACGATGGGCACAATCGGAACGACCGGAGTTGCAGGCGTCGTGGTTGCCGGTGTCGTTGTTGCCGGTGTCGTCGTTGCGGGTGTCGTCGTTGCGGGTGTCGTCGTGGGCGCTGCTGCATATCCGACGCTGGCAGACGCATTCATCAACGCCGGCCGAACGGTGTCGAACGACGCGAAGACCTGGCACTGTGCGCCTGCCGTGTTCCAGTGCAGGTTCTCGACCGAATCCGGAATGACGCTTGCGGTCACGGAGTAGTCACCGCCGTCCGCAGCGGTGAGGCATAGATCCACGGCAGTCGGTGCGTCGCCGCGGCCGTCGACCGTCAATTGGTTTGCACTCAACGTTGCCTTGGCGTTGTCGCCACAGACGGTGAGTTCGGTGCCCGCCGAGGACTGAACATTGATCGGCTTCCGGTACATATTCGTGTTCAGGGTGAATACGGCAGTCTCGCCGGCCTTCAAAGTTCCCGTCGCGGGCGTCTTGCGAACGAGGTCGAGCGTCTGCGTGACGTTCATGATCTCGACGATGCGAGCTCGCTCGTCGTCGCCGATGTTCCTGTCGCACAGGCTTTTGAAATCGGCCATCAGCGGATTGTCGTAGTCCGAAACGCACCACACCAGCGTCTGCCGCGCCGAACGCGCATCCTCACTGCCATTTCCCGAAACGACGCCGTCGAGCTTGGCGGGATTCTGCAGCAACCAACTGATGACAGCGAGATCGTCGGCTGACAGATCGGGATTGCCCGATGACGGAACCGTCGCACCCATCTCGTCGTTGTGCTTGTCCACGGGCAAACCGTTTTCGTCGACGCCGGCACATGGATCGAGATCGAAGTCCGTGCAGTACATCCATTCCGACTTCGCAATTCCGTCGACGTCGCGGACACCGCAGACCGGAGCATCCACCGCGGCCGATGTACCCCGATCGGTGGTGCCGTACATCGGCACGATGTTGCCGTCGTTGTAGTGATCCAGCCGAATGCCGGAGATGTCGAGCATCTGCTCTGAGGGCGTGTACTCGGCGCCCTCACACAACCCGGCGGTGAACGCCGGAGCAGCCGCGGTTCGCACCGGCATCGGCGCGGACACAGCTGGTGAAGCAAAAGCAACGCTACTACCGGCCACCGTTACGGCAATAGCTGCAGTTAGCGAGAGCCGGAGAACAAGCGGCCTACGCCGTGAACCAGACACAGTCATCAAAGCTTCCCTTTCAAGACATTTCGGTAGCGGGAAGGTTGCTTGGATTCCCAAGGCCACGCCACCCAGCGCTCACTTCCGAGAGGATCGGCTGATCGCTTTTGGCAACCAGCCAGTTACTAGATGGCAATGTAGTGCATGTTTCAAGAAAGTCCACCCGATCGTCGAGCCCCCGTACGCAGCTTGAACCTCCGGACGACGAGTTAGCCAATAAGATGACTGCACCTTTGTCCAACCGCACAACTATCGCGATCAACTCAAAATCGGCTCACGTAACCGGGGCGTTCCCGGCATTCCTCCGACGCTAGCCGGTCGGTAACTCGGACATTCTGGGGAAACTCACAGGAAGGGGCGTTTTCAGCGCGCACACAAAAGAAGGGGCCCGCAATGCGGACCCCTTCACCGGAACTTCCAACCGAGACTGCTTTGTCTGGATTCAGACAACTTGCAGATACTCGGAACAATCCACCGATTCACAAAATGTGATTTGCCTCACATTTAGAGAATCTGTTGGTTTTGTTCACACTCTGAACCAATCTTTTGGTCCTCTTTGTGTCGATTACCCAGATCTTCGACGGCGGCAATCTGCCCCCGATAGAGAGCGGAGTACGAGCCTCGGATCAGTCTCGGACCGGAGGCGCCTTCCTTGTGGTAACCGCAATGCGATTCCACGCATTGATCGTGAAGATGACGCTGATGAGCTGGGCCAGTTCCTCGTCCGAGAATTCGCCGGCCGCCTCGCTGTACACCTCGTCCGGAACGAAACCGTCGGTAAGGACTGTCACGGCCTCGGTCAAGGCGAGTGCGGCGCGTTCGCGATCGGAGTACATCCCTCGCGCTTCTTCCCACGCGTTCAGTAGGTAGAGCTTCTGCTCCGTCACGCCGACCTTTCGGGCGTCGCGAGTGTGCATGTCCAAGCACCACGCGCAATGATTCAGCTGTGACGCACGCGTGAGGACCAGCTCGACGAGCGTCGGCTCCAGCCCCTTGCGCGCAGCGGCATCCAACGCAATCATCGCCTTGTAGACCTCGGGCGCCAGCTTTGCGATATCCAGTCGTTGTCCTGTTGCTGTAGTCATACTCAAACCGTAGTCCCGGAAAGACCCCGAAACATGGTTCAATCCGGTGATGAATTCATGGGCCAATCTTGGGTTCGATCTGCATATCGAGCTGCCACAGGGAATCGGGGTTCGCGCTGCGCTGCTTCAGACGCTTCGCGACGCGATCGACAGTGGACTGTTGAAGCCCGGCACCAGACTCCCACCTTCCCGCACCCTCGCACTCGACCTCGGAGTTGCCCGAAACACCGTTGCGGACTGCTATGCCGAGCTCGCCGCCGCTGGATGGCTTGTCACGCGGCCGGGTTCCGGGACGGTGGTCGCCACGCTCGCCAGCACACACAGTCGCGAGGTCGATCCATCAACATCACCGACCCGACGGCGCTTGACCTACAGCCTTCTCCCCGGATCACCGGACGCGTCGGCGTTTCCCCGGACTGCATGGATTTCGTCCGCCAGACGTGCTTTGACCACCGCGCCGACCGACGCTTTCGCGACCACTGATCCCAGAGGCCGAGTCGAACTCCGAAACGCCCTCACCACATACCTGAGCCGCACCAGAGGCGTTCGCGTCGATCCGAGCCGCATTGTGATCAGTGCCAGCTCGGGTCACGGGATCTCCCTCCTCGCCCGTGCACTCGGAGGAACGATTGCGGTCGATGCTTTCTGCCTTCACCTGCACCGACAGTTGCTCGTCGACGAAGGACTGCTGACAATTCCCATTTCGGTCGACGGATCAGGCACTTGCACAGACGAATTGGCGTCAACACCTGCTGAGAGTGTTCTGCTGACGCCGACGCATCAGTTTCCCCTCGGAGGTCCCCTCACACCGGCGAGGCGCGCGACCGCTCTCGAATGGGCCTCGACTACCGGTGGCGTCATCATCGAGGACGACTACGACGGCGAATTCCGTTACGACAGAAAGCCTGTCGGCGCACTCCAAGGAATCGCGCCGCAGCACGTTGCGTACCTCGGCACTGTCAGCAAGACACTGTCGCCGGCCATACGCATCGGATGGATGGTGTTGCCGGACAGGCTGATCGAACCCGTCCTCGCGACAAAGGGACCCTACGAACGCTGGGTCAGTTCAACGGATCAATTGACCTTGGCAGACTTCATCGCATCCGGAAGATTCGACAGCCATATTCGAAAGATGCGTACCTCGTATCGACGACGACGCGATCAACTGGTTGCGACCCTTGCACAGCAAGTACCCCAGGTCAGGGTCGAGGGGATCTCCGCGGGTCTTCACGCTGTGATCCGCCTTCCCTCCGGCACCGAACAATCTGTTCTTGCGGCGGCGCAGGCGCGCGATCTCGGGCTCGAAGGGTTGTCCGTCTTCCGACATCCCGACGCATCGTCAGTCGGCGGTGACGGCATCGTCGTCGGTTACAGCACGCCGACGCAGTCGCAGTACTCCAGGACGCTGGATGTGCTCTGCGAGGTGTTGCAGGCGGCTCTGCGATAACGCCTGCCCTGCCCTGCGCTGATGGAGTGAACGTATCGTTCCCCTCGTCTAAGAGGGTGAGAGTGTCGTTCACTCGATCCCGGACAGGGACCGCGTGTTGGCCGTGCTCCCGCCCGTGATGGTGTGAACGGTACGTTCGGTCGATCTGAGGCGACGAACGTACCGTTCGCTCGATCCGGGGGGTGCCGGCGGCGGGATGTTTCGGGGTGTTTTGGGTACGAGAAAGCCCCCCAACCATCACTGGTTGGGGGGCTTCTCTACATTGTGTTCGGCGGTGTCCTACTCTCCCACACCCTGTCGAGTGCAGTACCATCGGCGCTGAAGGGCTTAGCTTCCGGGTTCGGAATGGGACCGGGCGTTTCCCCTTCGCTATGACCGCCGTAACTCTATGAAACTGTCACAGTAACCAACTTCTGATCACCTGGTTTCACCGTGCACCAACCCGAACCCGTTACCGGGTGGATGGATGACGGAGAAAACAGAGTTTCTCATCAGTATCTGTGTGTTGTTTCAGATACCGCACAGTGGACGCGTAGCTTCTTTGTGGTAAGTCCTCGGCC
>NZ_JAWLSE010000049.1:0-2205 GCF_033142365.1 Rhodococcus sp. IEGM 1241 | reverse complement strand
GTCGCAACTCCCATTCTTACGCCGAGGACCAGCCCGTCTACTTCAATCCCGCGTCAGCAACGTCCATACCCACAACAACTAGGAGACTTTGGACGTTGACGTCGGTGATGTAGCGGCGCTGGGGAGGATCGTTCGATATCTCAAGCACCGTGAGGAAGCGAGTGACCTTGTCGGCGAACCCAGCTGGTAGCTGTATGTCGTCGAGCCTGCGGACCTCTGGTGTCTCGGGGATATTGGTATACGACTGCTTCCAGCGGATTTTAAGCATTTGGCGGGCAATTTTCTTCACCATGTCGGCTAGCCCACTGATGAGTTCCGGCTCGGGTCCGCACATCCGCGCCAGTGTGGAAGCGTTGCTTTTGGCGGGGCTGAGTGCTGCGTTCGTAGCTAACCGCAGTCGGACGTTGGGAGCGCATTCACAAGCGCACCAGCGGTCGTAGAGATGCGCCAATCCGCCGCTCTTACATAATTCCGTGAGTGTCCAAGGTCCCTGGTCTTCTTCTCGGTGTTTGACCGAGACCAGTTCCACAGATCCGTCAGTCAGTGCGACGACGAAGTCTTCATGCCACTCGCAAACGATGAAGTCAATGGTTGTCTGGGTGAGCATAGCTAGGCAATCGCGTGCAGCGACCTCTGCTTGGTAGCGGTATCGTCCCAGCGTGTCGGAGCCGCTGTCCTCCCCTGGAGACAGGTTGAAGACTGCGTGAGTGAGACCGTCCTCGTCGATGGCGTTCGGTGTGGGTTCGACGAGGTCTTCTGTCTCGGTGCTTGGTTCTGCTGCACTGACCATCAAGGTCTCCTGCCGGCCCGGCGCACAGAGCGCATTTAGTCTGTCCGCGCAACGTCGGAAGCGAGGATCTTTAGAGGTACCACATTCCAAGAAGGCAAGATGAGTTGCGTGCACGGTTTCGCGTAGGTGTTTTGGCTCGGAGATGGAGCGGAGTGAGGCACGATTTGAACGATATTGAATGATGTTGGATATCAGTAGTTTTGGGTATTCATTTGGTGCGAGATTGGTTTCAGCGTTGTGCATGTCACCGTCGAGGCTCCGGAAGGCTTCGATCAGGCTGCGCGCCGCGCAATCCGTCACTCGGTTGCTCGTGCGGGTGAGTGGAACGCCGACAACCCTGATTCGATTGCTCCGCGTCTGGAGGACGCGGACGCGTATCGCGTTGTTGCGGTTCGCGTGAGCGTGGATCGGTAGGCGATAAAGGATCGGCCCGAAGCTACCGGGCCGGTCCTCTTCGTTGCGTGCTCCGAAAATGGCCTCTCACCCTGTGGTGGGGGGGCTTTTTCGTGTGTTGGGGGTGTGGGTGTGGCTATTGCTGATTGGTGAGGGTGTGGAGGAGCTGTGAGACCTGTTCGGTGGTGGCGTCGGCGAGGCAGTCGACGATGCAGGCGGTGAGAAAGATCTTGATCGTGTTCGGTACCCGTTGGGCGAGGGCGCGGAGCTGCTCGCCCCTGGTGGGGCGGTGGTTGTCTGGGGTCTGGTCGTCGTGCTCGTGCATTTCTGCTCCTCGTAGTGGATTGGAGTTCCGCGTGGGTGCGTCCTCATCTCTTGTTGTTCGAGCTACGGGCGAGATCACATGTTCGTGTAGGGGAATTGAGTTGTTGCGGGCTTGTGACCTGCGTAGATGGCACGTCCCGGGGTGGTGTGTTCGTGGAGTTGGGGCGCCGGCGAATTGGGGCCGGCTGATGGGGCCGGCGGGTGCTCGGGTTCGGTGGTGGGGGAGTGTCGGGGTGCTCGGCGGGGCGTATGTGGGCCGATTTTTTGAATGTTGTTGCGTTTCAGTAACTTTGGGTGATCGTTTGGTGGGTAATCTGTTTCGGTGGTTGCGCATGAAGATGTTTTGGAGAGGATCGAATTGTGTTGTGGTGGTTACGATTTCGATATTTCGTGGTTCTGTGTTGTTTTGCGGTTTGGGGTGGGGTCCTGTAGGATGGGAAGCATGATGACGATGAGTTGGCAGACGCGAGACGGGGTAGCTTCGAGCGACCCCCCGCTCCTCCCCAGCCTCGTTTGGTACTTGGGTACCGAATTCACAGTTCCGATCAAATCCTTTGGCGACAAAGATAATTCAGGAATTTAGAGGCGCGCAGCGACTCGATCGACGGCAGCCTAGCTGGACCCACTGCGAGCCGCGCAGCGGCTCCCTGGCGGGGAGCGAAGCGAGCCGCTCCGTTCCCGATGCGGAGCATCGGGAG
>NZ_JAWLSE010000048.1:0-2240 GCF_033142365.1 Rhodococcus sp. IEGM 1241 | reverse complement strand
AGAATCCTGTTCGTGTACAGATCATCATCCGGGAAGGTGCGTCCTCCCGGGATCCACAGGTTTCGATCATTCCTCCACGCCGGTTTCCGTAGCGATATCGGCGACTGCGTCACTGGCATGTCCCCAGTGAACGGGGCCATGCCAGTACAGCTCGACTGCGTCGCGCTGTACTGCGATACCGACGGCGCGACCGTAGCCGGGATCGCCGCCGATCTCGGCATATCCCATGGTTCCCTGACCACATGGCTGAGAAACGCGGGTATCCCGATCCGCAGACCCGCCGCCACCGCTGTCTTCGATTCGAATTGACTTTCAGAGGCTCGTCAGTGGATCCAGGCTTAGATGACCTCGTGGCTGATCCGCATTGACTCGTCATCGGGAAGTCGATGGGCAGCCGGTGCGAAATCTGCTCCGGGCTACACGCTTTCACTCATCGGAGGTCCTGACGATGCGGCTTGTTCAAACCCTTCCATTGCCGTTCGAACGGTCCGGCGACAGCAGCGCCGCCCGGCAGGGTGATCTTGCCCGAAAGGCGGTCCTCGACGTACTCGCGCAACCGCTCATTCTCAGCCAGCTTGGCGGACTTTGGGCGACGGGCAAACAACTCGGCTTTCCAGTGCGCAACGCTGGCACGGTAGTCGAGCGTGCCGCCCCGGGTCGCAGCGTTGCGCCGCAACTCCCGCGAGATCGTCGACGGGCTCCTCCCGATGACACTCGCGATCGCGCGCGCCCCGTGGCCGGTGGCGCGCAGGATCGCGATGCCCTCACGCTCTTCCAGAGAGAGGTACCTGCCGGCGCGGGCCATGGATACGGTCTCAGCCCGCCAGCGTGCCGGAACAACCGCTGGCCCACAGGTTGTCCCACGCCGACAGCGTCAGCAGCCTCGCAAGGAAGCTTGCCTGTGGCGATCTGGTCCCAAGAAATCTCGGTCCTTCGACCGAGGATGGCCCGGCGCTCTTCGGTGACCTCATCGGAGCCCTGCCCGTCACCTCCCGCGCCCAATCCGATGGTCTGCCCACAACACCCTCCTGGCCTCAGGTGTTGCTTCCACCGGTTGAGCCCAATCAGTGCACATCAATTTCCTTCGCGGAAACGGCTGCACTGGAAGGGATTGCGGCTTCAATTGGAAGCGTCGGCGACGCCCACGACAACGCCCTTGCGGAGTCGACAATCGGACTGTTCAAGACAGAAGAAGTTTCCAAGAGCAGTCCGTTTCTGCAAGGGGCGATCAAGACGATCGACGACATCGAATTCGCGACGATAGAATGGGTGGATTGGTTCAATACCCGCCGTCTGCACAGCACCTTGAACTACGTCACTCCCGACGAGTTCGAAGCCGTCTATTACTCTCAACTATCGATTCTCCAGCCGGAGATGTCGCCAGCATAGGAGCGGCAAGAAACCCGGCACGGTTCAGTCTCCGGACTTGCCGGGATGCTTCTATATCTGTCAAGACTCCAAGATTGGGTGTGCAGTGGCAAGTGTCCGGTACAGCTGCCGGGTGACGTAACGCTTGAGGGATCGCATGATCTCCTTGGTCGTGCGGCCTTCTCCTCGTCGACGTTCGACATAGGTGCGAGTTTGGGGATCAACCCGCATCCTCACGATCACAACCGTGGTCAGTGCTCTGTTCAATCGGCGGTCACCGCCCCGATTAAGCCTGTAGCGCACCGTGTTACCTGATGAAGCCGGGACCGGGCAGGTCCCGGCGAGCGAGGCGAATGCGGCCTCGGAGCGCACCCGACCTGCATGTGACCACGCGATCAGGACAGTCGCTGCAACCACTGCCCCGACCCCGACCGCGGCAGTCAGTTCCGGCGCATTGGTCTTCACCAATGCGTCGAGAGACTTTCGATTGTCAACCAACTCCGCATCGAGCGCACGAATCCTCTTGGCTAGTCGCACGGCCTCTGCTCGGCACGTCGCAGTGGTGGCGTCCTCGGACCGAGCCCGCCAGGTTGCGATCTCCTTTAACTGACTGTATGTCAACGATTTTCGTGCATCCACACCAAGTTCGACGGTGCGAACCAAAGCCGTCAACGCATTGATGGTGCGCGTCCGTTCACACGTCATCTGTTCTCGGGCGACCACGAGAACGCGCATCGCCACTCGCGATCCGTCCGCTCGTGGTCGACGCAGTCGATCGATGTCGACAGACAGAACTGATCGGGCGATACGAGCGGCGTCGAGATCGTCGGTCTTACCGACTCCTCTGCGATCCGCCGACCCCATCACGGAGG
>NZ_JAWLSE010000047.1:0-2743 GCF_033142365.1 Rhodococcus sp. IEGM 1241 | reverse complement strand
CGGGGCAGTCGAGCCCGCAAGCACCGGATCGGAGGTCGCCTGAAACAATCTCATCCACAGGATTTGACAATATCTCCAGCGGAAACCGTGTGCGTGGCAAGGTGTGCCGCGTCGGGGCCGCTGAGTACTTCATCGGCCCTTGCCTCCCGTTGAAATGATCGGTTGCAGAACTCGCACGCGATGGTGGTACCAAAACGAATCCCACTTTGGTACCATGAGCATATGAGCACGCAGATCGCGGTACGACTACCGGACGAGATCGTGGAATTTCTCGACGACGAAGTCAGGGAACATCGCGCCGCCTCGCGAGCCTCACTGGTGTTGCGCGCTCTCGAACGGGAGCGTCGCCGTCAGATAGCTGCACGAGACGCGGAGATCCTTTCGGCCGCAACATCCGAACATGATCTGAGCCCCCTCGCTCACCGCGCCGTGAATCGACAGCCAACAGGCTCGACCTGATGCGACCAATTCATGAAGCCAACCTCGACTCAGTTCGGCCGGTCCTCGTACTCACCCGAGAGATGGTCCGTCCACACCTCGGGACCGTCACGGTAGCGCCCATCACCGGCGAGATCCGAGGACTGTCCACTGAGGTGTCTGTCATCGCCGCTAACGGACTGTCCGCCGACGCGGTGGTCAGTTGCGACCACATCACGACCATTCCCGTCAGTGCGCTCGGCAACATCATCGGTTATCTTCTTCCAGCGCAAGAGGAATCACTGTCCATAGCCGTGCGCGCCGCCTTCGATCTCGAATGATGACGACAGTGAACGGAAAGGATGAAACATGGCGCTGAAGAAAGGGGAGCAGTTCACGCTATTCGAGCTCGAGTCACCAGAATCCGCTACTCGTTCGGACGAAGTTCCCGAACCTGATCAGCCTTCTCTGTTCGACGTTGACGACACCGCTTGTCTCGAAACGGATTCCGGGGTTGCGGAGCACCCCCGGACCGACGACATCGTCGCCCCTCCGGATGAGCGCTCCAACGAAATGGAAACGGAACCCACCCCGGCGTCAGAACTCGACGCAACTGAACCGGCCGCCCTTCCTCCCCCCAGCGAGGCAGCAGACGGCCACGCCGTCATTGTCACAGCAGCCGGCACCTACACACCGTCTGGCCACACACTCACCGGCCCAGTCGATTCCATCGGAAAACTCGACAAACTCATCAGATGGGCAACGCTCACCCCGCTGGGCGCACCGGCACAGATCTGGATAGTCGGAATCGAAGCCTGCGACATGCTCGGATGGATCATCGACCCAGGCAGCGAAGACGATGTCGACGACATGGAAATCCTCCGCACCCGCGCTGCCGAAGAACTCACCGCGATCCTCCATGCCACGCTGACCCCGATGCTGACCGCAGGATGGGAACTGCGCGGAGAACCCGGCCACGTCGTTCACCTCTCCCGCACCACCGGGAACTTCACATCCATGGTCGACATTTTCATCGAACCCTACGTGTGGACCTACTGGAACAAAGACTTCGGATGGGGCAATCGCGTGGGGGACATGGGGATCCTCGGATCACCCACCGCCGGAACCTACCTCCCCGACGATGACCTCCCCGCTGCGCAGGAACTGGGACGCCGACTCGCCTGGTGCGCACAACACCTCGGCGTGCTACCCGGCCCCACCCCAGCACGCACCGGCGCCGCCATCGTCGACAAGATCAAACGCGACCGCACCCGCAGCGGTAAAGGAATCGTCGTCACTGCCGGTGGACCGGTCCCACCGCTGGACGGCGAACCCCGCGGAGATCTCGAACCTGCCCTCGGATGGACCCGCATCCCGGACCTCGAAGAACTTTCCGACGCAACACAACTGGTATCGATAGACCAACGAGCTGCGTACCTCGCGTCGGCTGGCATGCTCGAATTCGGCTACGGAAAACCTCGACATCTTCGCGGCGAGAACGCGCTCGACGCTGCGCGGCAATCGAAAACCCCGTTCGGACTCTGGCGTGTAACCCTCCCACCGGGTGACATGTTGGCGCTCCCACCCGCTCTACCGTTGCCTCACCCACACATGCTCGCCGACCAACCTGTGCAGACCTGGATCACCACCGTCAGCCTCGATGCACTTCAAAGCTCCATCGCCGATGGCGGAATCGGCGCAGAACTCGACGACCTCGACATCGCAGAAGCGTGGGTCTACCCGCAGCAAGGTCGAGCCCTCGACAAGTGGGCGAAAATCTTGAGAGAAGCCCGCAAAGTTGCCGTCGACACAGGCGACACAGCAATGAAACGGTTCATCGGCGCCTGCTACAAGGGTTACATCGGCCGAATGGTCAACCCCGACATGTGGACCGCCAAACAAATGCAACACCACCACCAACCGCTCTGGCGAGCAGCGATCATCGCACACTGCCGCTGGCGAGGCCGCCGCGTCGCGATGCGCATCGCACGCGAAACCGGGCGTTGGCCACTGCGCACCGTCACCGACTCCTGGGTCTACCCCCTGCCCCCGGGCATCGACATCGCAGACAACAGTGACGCACTCGGGAAAATGACTCTGGAAAAGAGCGCCCCGCTCACCGAAAACATCATCGTCATGCTGACCGACGCACGCGACACCCACGAGATCAACCTCGCACTCAAAGCTGCGTTCACCGACGAAGATGAAGGAAACATATAGTGGCCCTGCATCTTCCGAAACCACGATCTACCAAACCCGCACAGAAGACCGTCGGCTTGGACGGACTCAACGTATCCGTCTCGACAGCAGCAACAAGCGGTATCGA
>NZ_JAWLSE010000046.1:0-3514 GCF_033142365.1 Rhodococcus sp. IEGM 1241 | reverse complement strand
ACGTTGTTCTGCGCATGGTTGGCGTGGTCGCGATTTCGGGTGGTGATCCCGATCTGGGACAAGACATTGCCGACGGTCGAACCCGTCGCGCACGGCGCGTTTAATGCACTCGTCGCGGAGATCCGCCAGCAGCTCGCGACCCGTCTCGTCCAAGTGGGTGACGTGCATGGTGATGAGCACGAGTCGGCCGTTGGCGAGGACAAACCCGTCGACAATGCCGGGCGTCGAGCAGGTGGTCGGCTGGGCCCGCGTCGACCAGCTGCATTCCTGGATCGCCTATAGCCACCCGGAATTCGGTTACAGTGTCGAGTCGTTTGGGCTTCGCGACCCAGCGGACCTTCTCGTGGCCCTCCCATCCGGAGGTCGGCGACCGCTGGACGTCCTCGGTCGGCACCATGAACGTGATCAGGTGAGTCCAGCCAGGAACGAACGGTGCAGGCCGGTCCCATGCGCTGATGCGCCGATTCTCAGGATCGGGCCGCCCGGCCCATTCGGCGCCGGGGTGGTCGACCGACGACAGGTGGAAGATATAGCGGCCGCTCTGGTGGAAAGAGAACTTGGCCAGGTCCTTCCACGTCCGGATCGAGGCGTAGACGTCGAGTTTGCCCTTGTTCGCCCAGACGCGAAAGACGCTGGAGCACTCACCGGGCCGGCCGACTGCGAATCTGGCCGCGGTGCGCTTGGTTACCGGTCCGAAGGTGAGGATCGGCCCGCTGGCTGGGGTGAGAATTCGGACGGTCGCCCTGCGCCTGTCCTCAGAAAGGTCGAAGACAAGTCCAGCCGAGACGACGCCATCAATAATGATGCGCTCGTTGCTGTTACGTGGCATAGCCCGGATAGTAGGTCCGAGATCCGTTCTCGCGAAACGCATCGGGCAGATGCACGTCGTCAACGAGGGTGCGGGCTCGTCTATGGTGCCAACTTCAAGGTGCTCGGGACGCCCCTGCCCAACCGGTCTGCTGTCACACCTTCCTTCAATGATTGCCTCATGAACAGAGCACAGCTGGACCTGTGCCTCCAGGGCGCTGACCTGCTGAAGGGGCACATGCGTGGACTCGACCGCAGCCTCGATTCCGCCATCAAGAGACAGGACCGGGCAGCGGTCGAGGCTGCGCTCGACCCTCTGGTCCACGTCGCCGGGGTGCTGATCCGCAAGCTCGCGATTGTATCGGGGACCAGCGGTTCCGCTGCCTTCACGGACGTGGTTGCGCGGTGCGACCCGGAATATGCGAACGAGTACGACATCCTCGAATCTTTGCTGTCGATCGTCATCACTGGCGGCGTCCCCGACCGCATCACCTGCAATACCGCGCTGCTAGCCATTGCTGCGCAAGAGGTTGGTGCCAACGCGATAGGACTCATCGCGGAGACCACCCACGAGCATCCATTCAAGGTCGTGGGTGGACTAGCGAAACTCCTTAACGCGCAGGACCCATCAGTACAGGTGACCGACAACGCTTCGGCGAGTGCGGCACTCACCGTGTACGCCCTCGATCCAGCGATGGCTGCCAGCAGAAAGGGCACCGCCGACCTCGTCGTGCGGTTGACGGGTCGGGTCGCCGACAATTCGTACTCAGTCGCACAGTCCCTGCACGAGGGAGGCGAGACTGACGCTGGGCTTGCGTACAGTGGCCTCGCGAGAGTCGCGATGACTGCGACGAGCTTGTCGGCCGGTGTCCTTGGGATGATCGCCGACAGCAACCATTACTCATGGTCGGCGCTGCTGCGGCAAGTTGCCGAGTGCGAGTACCTGCTGTGGAAGTTCAGCGCGGAGTCAGCCAGCGTCATGGACTGGCTGGGCTCGGGCCGCGAGGAGAGGGAGGCCCGGTGGCCGTCGCGGCTGTACTCCGACGACGACAACGACTACCGACGCAAAGACTATTCGCTCCACTGCGAGTTTGGCGGTCACCCCACTCCGGATGGCACGCTCGCCGCGGGCCAGATTCTCACTCCGGAGCAAGACGCTACCCAGGCGGCCAACGGTTACACGCACCTGCTCCAGCACCTGCACTCCATCTTCGAGTTCGCCGTGGCGTGCGCAGACGACCTCGATACATTGCACAAGCGTCTGCCCACCGTTCCCGAGGACGTCCGGAACGAGTATGCCGAAGCTGTGGCGCTGCACCTGAAGACTGACAAATTTGGGCCTGCGACTGCGCACTTCTCTGATCCGTTGCCTTGACCCTGGTAAGGGACTGTCTGAATAACGGTGGATCCGGTCCTTGATTCAACACGCCGAGCTGAGCTTGGCGGGAAGGATCGACGATGACCGAAACACTTGATCCCATGGCAGAGACTGAGGTGGATCAGAAGCAGTTGGCCGAGCAGCTCCTGGCTCAGGCCAAGGAGCAGGGCGTGGAGTTGATGGGCCCGAACGGGCTCCTCAATCAACTCACCAAAAACGTCCTAGAGACCGCGTTAGACGCGGAGATGACCGAGCACCTGGGCTACGAGAAGCACGATGCCGCCGGCCGCGGCAGCGGCAACTCGAGGAACGGTACCCGTTCGAAGACGGTGCTCACTGAGATCGGGCCGGTGGAGATCGAGGTCCCGCGGGACGTCGACTCTTCGTTCGACCCGCAAATCGTCAAGAAGCGTCAGCGACGCTTGACGGGTATCGATGAGATCGTATTGTCATTGACGGCAAAGCGTTTGACGACCGGCGAGATATCCGCGCACTTTCAAGATATTTACGGAGCGTCGGTGTCGAAGGACACGATCTCGCGGATCACCGACAAGGTCGTCGGGGAAATGACGGAGTGGCAGAACCGGCCACTTGATCGGGTGTATCCGGTGATGTTCATCGATGCGGTGCACGTGAAGGTTCGCGATGGGCAGGTCACCAACCGGCCGATGTATGTCGCGATCGGCGTCACCGTCAATGGCGAACGCGACATCCTCGGGATCTGGGCCGGCGAGGGCGGAGAGGGCGCAAAGTTCTGGCTCTCGGTCCTGACCGAGACAAGAACCGTGGTGTGGCGGACGTCTGCATCGTTGTGTGCGACGGACTCAAAGGATTGCCTGAAGCGATCAACACCGTCTGGGAACTCGCTGTGGTGCAGACGTGCATTATTCATCTGATACGCAACACTTTTCGCTTTGCCTCTCGTAAATATTGGGATGCGATGGCGCGTGATCTCAAACCTGTCTACACCGCTCCGTCGGAGTTTGCGGCCAGGGAACGATTCGCTGAGTTCACGCAGAAATGGGGGCAGCAGTATCCAGTGATTATCAAGATGTGGGACAACGCGTGGAGTGAGTTCGTTCCGTTCCTGGACTACGACGTCGAGATCAGGCGCGTCATCTGCTCGACGAACGCGATCGAGTCTGTCAACGCTCGCTACAGGCGCGCAGTACGGGCGCGTGGGCACTTTCCGACTGAGCAGGCGGCGCTCAAATGCTTGTACTTGGCCACGCGTGCTCTGGACCCGACAGGGAGAGAAATGATCAGAACTTGTGGATCCCGGGAGGGCGTACCTTCCCGGAAGATGATCTGCAAGGTATCGAAAATTCT
>NZ_JAWLSE010000045.1:2189-3689 GCF_033142365.1 Rhodococcus sp. IEGM 1241 | reverse complement strand
TCGATGAAAATGTCGACCATGGATGTGAAGTTCCCGGTGGTGCGGGAGAGGTGAACGACGTGGCCGGGTTCTCCGCGGAGTTCCCATCCTGCGGTCAGCATCGGGGTCAGCGTGGCGTGGAGGATCGCGGTGAGTTCTTCGGCAGCGCGGGTGCGCAGGATTTCCATGTCGTCGACGTCGTCTTCGCTGCCTGGGTCGATGATCCATCCAAGCATGTCGCAGGCTTCGATTCCGACTATCCAGATCTGCGCCGGTGCGCCCAGCGGGGTGAGGGTTGCCCATCTGATGAGTTTGTCGAGTTTTTCGATGGAATCTACTGGGCCGGTGAGTGTATGGCCAGAGGGTGTGTAGGTTCCAACCGCTGTGACAATGACGGCGTGGCCGTCTGCTGACTCGCCGGCGGGAGGAAGAGCGGCCGGTTCGGTTGCGTCGAGCTCGGACGCGTGGGTGGGTTCCGTTTCCGGCTCCACGTCAGCGGCGGCCTTGACTTGGGGCACAATTGGTTCGGTGTCCGAGACCGACGACACGGGCGACATCGAGTCCTCACCGTGACGATCGGCATCGGTGCTTTCACCGGTTTCTGGTTCGACGTCTGCCTCCGGGGCGGCGTGATCTGCTACATTCGGCGATGTGGCGTCCAGGCCGGCATCGGAATCCAGGGCCGCGTCGTCGAGCGCGAAGAGAGCTGGTTCAAAATCGAGCTCAGAACCATCCCCCTGAACTTCGGGCACCGGAGGAGGATCGAGGTCGAACATGGGTATCTGCTCCCACTTTTTCGCCGCCATCACTGCCCCGTCGTCACTGCTGGTGTCTTCATGATTCGAGGTCGAACGCTGATCGCAATGCCCTTGTCAACAACACTTCCTGCGCCGGCAGCAGAAACCCCCGGTTCACACCGAGAGCCGACACCTGGATCGTCGTCAACCCATCACAATCGACAACAGATCCGTCCTCGACGCCGTTGCCTTCACCCAAACTCAGCTCCGTCGACAACCCCCGCCCCTCCGCACGAATCGGCGCAACAGTAACCGTCCCCAGATGAGGCCGAACCAACTCTCTCGTCAGAACCAACACCGAAGAAACGCCCGCGCCGAGCTGCGCATCGTGGATCGGGCGCACTCAGCTCTTCTTCCCGTGCGCGGCAGCGATATTCACATCGCCGCCTGCGCCGTCAGACAAGATCTCCACGTCACGGACCGCCAACTGCCGACGCTGCTCACGCTCCAATGCTCGAAGCACGACTTGGGCACGGCTTTTCGCGCGCCCGCCGCTGACCTCACCGTCGAGAAACGCCACAATGCCCTCGGGCAGCCGTACCGCGATCTGCGTACTCATAACCATCATGATACCGAATTGGGATGCAAACCGGTACCGGCCCCAAATCCATTCATCTCCTTGCAACCACCGCCCCTGACACTCCCGGTGCCGGGGACTCACGCCACATCCCACAGAAATACACTCGCGCTGCGCGCTCCCCTCTTCCACTCACCAATGGATCGA
>NZ_JAWLSE010000045.1:0-2089 GCF_033142365.1 Rhodococcus sp. IEGM 1241 | reverse complement strand
GGTGAGGCCGGGCGCTGCGCGCTCCCCTCTTCCACTCACCAATGGATCGAGGTGAGGCCGGGCGCTGCGCGCTCCCCTCTTCCACTCACCAATGGATCGAGGTGAGGCCGGGCGCTGCGCGCTCCCCCGGCCTCACCTCTCCCCCGGGCTAGTCAGCCAACGCGTAGTCGAAATCCAGATACGAGAGATGGCCGCTGATGTGCTCACGAATATCGTCCGAATCAATTCGCTCCTCAGCATCGCGCTGCGAAACACCACGCACCGCCACTGTCATCGTTGCAGTCACGGTCACCTCTACCTCCTGGTCACGCTCACGCCCTCGCAACCCGTTCTCTTCCATGAACCGATCGAATTGCTCGCACAAACTGTTGTCATCGGCCCATTCGATCGCCAGATCATTCAAGTTCTCGATCCACTCCTGATGCTTACGCACGGACTCACCCTGCGCACGCTCCAGAACTGCGCACTTCTCACGCTCGGCTTCCAACTGCACCACAACACGCTGAGCTTCATGCACAGGGGACACGTACTGCCCGAACCACACAGGCGCACACCCAGGCGCTACAGCTGCAGCACGGACCTCTGAAGGCCGCACGGAACCTGCCCACGCCGACAGCAACTTCCGGCCTGGCACAGCCAACTGCGGAGAAACCAACACCACCCTGCCCGACTCCGGCGTGGAAACATCCGCGTCAATAGAAAACCACCCTGCAGCCACCACATCGCCGCTCTCATCAACTACCTCGGACCACGCACCCTCGGAGGGAAACCCGGACACCAACGCGGCGGGCATCACCTCAAGCACCTCCACTCCATCGCGCACAGGAGCCGTCACAGCAGAATCCGCACGCACGTCGAGAACAGTCATCAGAAAACCACCCTTTCCAGGTGATCGAATCGGCGGGCTGGTCAGGCGCCACCACTAACAGGACTCCACAAATCTACCATCAACATCTCCAGCGGGCAAAGATCCGACGATTGAATTCCGTTGTTGTGCAACATATGTCGTACACACTTCGAATGCACTTGCAACTCCAGATGCCCCTGCCCCTCGCTGTGCCGGGGGCAGGGAGATCTGGAGCGTCCCCACATCTCAAACTGGCGGTTTTACCGAACACGATCAGTCTGGCTTGACCGAAGTAATCCACCTCCAGTCCGCAGCATCGTAGATAGACTTGAAACAGCCGATCCGAACATTAGGAGCAGGTCATGAAGCCGTTCGCGGAGAAACTGACAGAGCCAATATTTCTGCACCAATGGCCACAGATTGAATGCCCCTATTGCAACGTCGGCGCACTCCCACTCGAGGAGGACAGGGTCGTGCTGAACCGGGATCCCTACTTCAACACCACCGAGTTCGATGTCAACGATGGCGAACCCGAATCGATAGTCGGAACCTTTGCCGCGCAAACAATCTGCACTGCGATCAACTGCAAAGGCACTACTCTCGTATACGGCGACTTCACCGTTCATGAAGTCAGCTCATTCAGCAACGATCGACAGTTCGAAACGAAATATTCTGTACGCGGGTTTTATCCGCCGATTGACGTTGCTGAGACCGCCGGTGCAGTGCCTGACGCAATCAAGGCAGAACTCTCTCGAGTAGGTTCCTTGGTTTGGAATGATCCGCGAGCCGCAGCGACTGCCCTGCGCGCAAGCATCGAGATTCTCCTCGACGAGCAAGGTATCCCGCGGCTATCCACCAACAAGAACCATGCACCCCTGTATCTGAGCACTCGAATAGACAACTTCCACGAAGCGCACCCAGAGGTCGACGTCAAAGACTTGCTGGACGCCGTCCGCATCGTTGGAAACTCGAACACTCACGATTCATCCCTAACTACCGCCGGCGATCTCCTCCGAACCATGGAGATTGTCGAAACCGCGCTCGACCATCTCTACCCCGCACCGACACCGTCCAAATATGCCAACTCAAACATCGAAGCGAAACGGATCATCGCAGAAGAGCAGCAGCGAAAAGGTCGTGAGTAGAGCATCACTCCGTCGACCCATGAGGAATGATCGAAACCTGTGGATCCCGGGAGGACGCACCTTCCCGGATGATGATCTGTACACGAACAGGATTCTG
>NZ_JAWLSE010000044.1:0-3852 GCF_033142365.1 Rhodococcus sp. IEGM 1241 | reverse complement strand
GAGGCCCCGTTGACTGAACTAAATGCCGAATGGTGCAGGTCTGAAGGGGTGGGGTCGATGTGGGTCGGTAGCTTGCGGACATGAGCGAAGGGGAAAGTTCGAGAGATCTGTCGGGGCTTGTGGTGGCCCGAGTGGGTCGGTTGATAGCGACAGGTCAGGCGGCGGAGCCTTACGTCTTGCAGGGCAGCGACGGTGAACGAGTGGAGTCCGTCGAGGTGTTCTTCCGGGAGCTGATCGCTTCCGGGAGGTCGGTGGCGACGGTGCGTTCGTACGGTATGGATCTGCTCAGATGGTGGCGGTTCCTTCACGCTGTGGACGTGGCGTGGGATCGTGCCGATCGGGTCGATGCCCGCGATTTCAGTTGTTGGATCCAGTTGACGGCGAAGGCACGACAAGGATCAGTGGTGCCGGCCAGCGCCGAGGCGGCTGCTACTGCTGCGGCATCGCCGAATCCTGTCACCGGCAAACCGGCTCTGGGGGCCGGGTACTCGCCGGCGACAGTGGCGCACAGTGAGACGGTGCTGCGAAGTTTCTACGATTTTCATCGGGACGCGGGGACTGGCCCGCTTCTGAATCCGTTCCCTCTCGATCTCTCTCGCCGGTCGAGACGGGCTCATGCGCACCACAATCCGATGGATCATTGGGCACCTGAGCGTGTGGGGCGCTACCGGCCTCGGGTCTCGCAGCGGATTCCCCGAGCGATTCCCGAGGATCTGTTCGATAAGTTGTTCGCGGCGTTGTCGTCGGATCGGGACCGGGCGTTGGTGGCGTTCTGGATTTCATCGGGGGTGCGAGCGTCGGAGCTGTTGGGAGTCCGCGAGTGCGATGTCGACCCGGGGCAGCAGTTGATTACTGTGGTGCGCAAGGGAACACGTGCGGTGGAGCAGGTACCCGCGTCGGCGGACGCGTTCGTCTGGTTGCGGTTGTATCAGGAGCAGTTGCGGGGCGAGGTGCCACTCGGACGGATGCAACCGTTGTGGTGGACACTGCGAAGGCCTCGCCGCCCGTTGAATTACCATGCGGCGCATCGGATGTTCGAGCGTGCGAATGCTACCCTCGGTTCGGATTGGACTCTGCACGACTTACGTCACAGTGCAGCGAGGCGGATGGCCAACGACCCGCACTTGTCCTTGGTGGAGGTCAAAGAGGTGTTGGGGCACGCCCATTTGTCGACGACCGAAATTTATCTGACACCCGATAAGGACGAGGTGATCGCCAGCGTCCTGGCCCACCACGCTCGTACTGCTGATCAGCGGGAACATCCGCGGGCTCCGTCGCCGCCTCCTGCTCCTGGATACGATCCGGCAGCGTTGAGCGTGCTGTTCGGGAGGCCGTTGTGAGCACTGCCGTCAAGCACATGACCCGCCCGGAACGCTTCGAGGTCACACCGGTGCCGCATTCGAGGATTCGCCAACTGCACAAACAGTTTCCACCACGCGAAGGTGAACTCTGGTGGCCGCACACCGCTGCCTCTGCTGAGGAGGTCGAGGCCCGACTGAACTGCTCGGTGCTTGCTGAGGCTGCGGTCACCACCCGAGCCGGACGGCACCGGGGCGTGATCAAGATACTGACCTGGTTGGCTTCGGTGCCAGGCGATACCTGGCAAGCCCGGTGGCTCGCCAGCGGCGCCGAGAACATCCGCGGGTCTCGTTACGGCGCGACAACCTCCTGGGCCGATCTCCCGGTGGAATGGATTGCCGGACACGGGCGCCCTGTCAGACATGATCGCAACGACCTGGCTGCAGGACTGCTGATGTTGCTGTGCCTGGACGTGATCCGGCCGCAGTTGCCGTGGATGCTCTCCCGGGCGCACCCGTTTCTCGCGCCGATGATGGCAAAGCTGCGAGATCCGGACGGATTCGCGCGGTTGGACGAGCTTGCTGCCACTCAGCCGGATACCTCGCGAGACGATGCACGAATCGCAGCGACCAGAATCGCGACCCTGCTGGTATCCAAAGGCGGGACGGTCGCGGAGATCACTGTCGGCGATTGCGTGGAGCTGATCGAAACGATGGCGCAGGTGCACTCCCGCCGCGGTCAGAAGAAGATCGATTTCTACCTGCGACTACGTGCGATGGGCATCTTTCCCGAGGATGCACCACACAGCATCCGTGCGTTCGGCGCTCCGGTCGGACAGTTGACGATCGAACAACTCGTCGACCGCTACCCGATCGAGAACCAACCGATCCGAGCTCTGCTCATCGACTATCTGCGCGAGCGTCAACCCGCGCTGGACTACACCAGTCTCAACTCTCGTGCCCGAGGACTCGCCGGGCTGTTCTGGAGCCGCGTCGAGACACTCGCCCCCGGTATCGACACCCTGGCGCTGCCGCCTGACGTTGCCCGAGCATGGAAGGACGACCTGAGATCGATCACACGCACCGCCGTCGACGCGGCGGGACGAAAGCACGAAACAACTTCGCCCCGAAAGAATTACAAAGACAATCTGTTGCAAGTGCGTGCGTTCTATCTCGACCTCGCGCACTGGGCCGTCGAAGATCCGGCACGCTGGGCGCAGTGGGTGGCGCCCTGCCCGATCAGCGACGCCGAGGTCAAAAGAGGCAAGGAACTCAAACACCGTAAAGCGCGGATGGATCAGCGCACTCGCGAGCGATTGCCTGTCCTGTCGCAGTTGGTTCGGTCCGCAGCTGACCGCCGCGCGGCCGCAGCGGCTCTACTTGTTGCGGCGCAGAACACCGAACCAGGTGAGGTGATCGCGGGAACCGACGGAGAACTGCGACGATCCTTGATCCGTCGGGGAACTGGCCGCGTCGTATGGGCCGACAATACTGTTACCGGTGTTCGCCGCGATCTCACCTACGAGGACGAGGAAGCATTCTGGGCATTCGCCACTATCGAAGTGTTGCGGCTCAGCGGTATCCGTCATGAAGAGCTCCTCGAGCTCAGTCACCACAGCATCACCGAATATCGACTACCTAGTACCGGTGAACTGGTTCCGCTGCTGCAGATAGCTCCATCGAAGACCGATACCGAGCGGCTGATCTTGGTCAGTCCCGAGCTTGCGGAAGTCCTCAGTGCGGTAGTTCAGCGTTCGCGGCAACCCAACGGATCGATACCGCTCGTGGCTGCCTACGATACGCAGGAGAAGCTGTGGAATCCGCCGATGCCGCTGCTCTTTCAGCGGGGAATCGGAAACGAACGCCGAGCGATCCCACCGAGTTTCGTCCGCAAGCTCCTCATCAATGCGCTCACCGTGGCAGCTCTCACCGATGCCAGTGGCGATCCGTTGATGTTTCAGCCCCACGACTTCCGGCGAATATTCGTCACCGACGCGATCATGAACGGCCTGCCACCCCATATCGCACAGGTTATTTGCGGGCACAAGACAATTGACACGACGATGGGCTACAAGGCCGTCTACCCCTCGGAAACGATCGAAGCGCATCGAGCGTTCATCGCGCGTCGTCGTTCGATGAGACCCAGTGAGGAATACCGGACACCGACCGACGAGGAATGGGATGCGTTCTTGTCTCATTTCGAGAAGCGGAAAGTATCGGTCGGGACCTGCGCACGGTCGTTCGGCACACCCTGCATCCATGAGCATGCTTGCGTCAGATGCTCACTCCTGCGGCCGGATCCAACGCAGCGAGGCAGGCTCGAAGAAATCCGAGACAACCTCGAAGCCCGCATCATCGAAGCCAAACAGGAAGGCTGGCTGGGTGAAGTCGAAGGACTGCAGGTCAGCTACACCGGAGTCAGGGACAAGATCGCACAGGTCGATGCCACGATGAAACGAGGATCGGCAACAACTGACCTCGGAATGCCTGGATTCGGATCGATCTCGGGAAGGACTTCCACATGATTACCAAGCTTGAATTCTTGTTCAGAGAA
>NZ_JAWLSE010000043.1:0-3833 GCF_033142365.1 Rhodococcus sp. IEGM 1241 | reverse complement strand
CCCCGGAACCGTCACCGGACACGCCGGTATCCGAGGTCGCCTGACACACCTTAATCCACAGAATTTGACGATTCCTCATCAGCTTTCTTTGTCGGACTCTCACGTGCTGCGCAACGAATAATTTTCACACAATGCGACGAGCGCGGCGGGCAGGTGAAAATTGAGGACTTGTACGAGAGTCTCAACGATGGCGGACTACAAGTCTCTCGGATCGAATAGAAGAACGGCACCCGGCCATCACCGAAACAACCGTATGGCTGAATAGATGATGTTCGAGCGCCCTCTGGTTCCGCTCCCGATCGCGCCGACGGAATCGATCGCCATACCCGTTTGCGGTAGCTAGTTTGACGTCGGCGATCAGACGGCGCGCAAGCGTTTTTCGGGGGAGAGGAAGACGGTTTCGTTGGCCGCTATTCGATGGCCGATGAGGGCGGCTGCTTCCTCTCGTGACAGGCCGGCCTTCGATATCAGCATCTCTCCGATGCTTCGCGCCAATTCCGGGGTTTCTGGCGGGATTTTGTCGGTTCCCGGTTCGTTCACCTTCCATCCTCGTGCGTTCAACGAACGGTAGAAGCGTTGGCGATCGTCTGTGCTGACCTTGCCCATGCGGTATGCGCGCTCGTAGAGCGCCTGCATTGAAACACCCCACACCTGTTTCATTGCAAGCAGTTTCGCGGGTGTGAGATTTCTGAATTCGGACTCGATGATGTGCGCCGGCATCAAGAGTTCGGCCGCGAACTCGTTCGCCTGAGCTTCCATGTCGGCATCGATGTACGTGTTGTGCAGAACCAGGTGCCCGAGTTCGTGTGCGAGTGTCAGCCGCTTGCGATCGGCCGGCAGTGCGCTGTTGAGCATGATGATGGGATAGTCGCTTGCCCATTGCGACAACCCGTCCATGCGGTGCGTACCGAAGTCTTGTTCGACGACGATGACACCGGCTGACTCGACCCATCTGGTGAGATTGCGGACCGCCCCGATCGGCATCTTCCATTGCGCGCGAAGTATCCGTGCCGCGTCGGATGGTGTCGTGTCGTCCGGGTCGAATGTCGGTACATGATTCTGCGGCGTCATCGGGACGCGCTGCAGCAGAAATGCTGCACGCATCCGATACAGGTTCAGCTTCGCTTCTGCCAGTTTCCAATCAGAGGCTTTGGTTGTCTTCTGCCGACGCATGTGGGCGTCGGCAGCGATTGCCCCCTGCAACCTGAACGCATGAGTCAAGAACGGTACCGACACGTCGAGGGCACGACTCATCCGTTCGAGTGTGTCGCTGTCGGGTTCTCGAAGGTTGTTTTCGTAGCGGGACAGCGCTGCTTGTGTGATGCCGAGCTGCTCAGCCAGGTCCTCCTGAGTCATCCCGGCTGCACGCCGCGATGTCAGGATTACGTCGCCGATCTGGTTCATGATCCTTCTACTGTGTCTTCGCTCGTAGCGACAACATCGCTGAGATCGAGCTGGGGCAACTGCGGGTCCACTGGTGTCCACGTGATGCCGGTGGCCTGACCGGACTGGCCCGAGTGCAGCAGAATCGACCAGATAGGTGTGTCTTTGCTGTCACGGAACGACAAGATCGTGTCGCCGATCGCGGCCTCTTCAGGATTCCATATGTATCCCATTGCCAGGCTCCACAATTCGAGATCCGGCAGTTGAGCGGTGGCACTGTTCGTCCAAAATGCGAGTGCGCCGGTGGTCGGGTAGCTCGTAATCTTCAAGTTTTCGGTGTGGCGCTTGATTCGGACCACGTAGTTGGTGCCGATGTGGATTTCCCGAGTCGGTTCGTCGTCCTTGAAGTGGACGTCGCCCTCGTCTGCTGTGCGCAGCATCGAGTCCCAGATGCGTTCGTGGATGAAACCGGCGATGAACCGTTTCGAGAAGTTGACGAACCATTCCGGTCGGAAGTCGCGAAACTCTTCCAGATCGGCACGTGCCTTGTCCACGGACGCTACGAATGCGTCAAGGAACTTCTCGCCCAAGTCGTCGACGACTTTTTGTCGATCCGGGTATGAATTCATACCAGAAAATATACCACCTGCGCTCGATTTTGCTGGTCGATCGAATTTCACCAGCGGCGGCACGGTTCATCCCTCTCAACGGCCTGTTCGCTATTTCGTGCGACGCGGGGTTGCCTCCTGCGGGTCTATGAGTGTTAGTAGACGTTTCCCTTCGGTGGGATGCACGAGGATGGCGTCGGCGTTGTCGAATGCTCGTTGCGCGGAGCCGGGGTGGTATCCGTCGAAGCTGGCTGCGGTAGTAGGCGCTGTCCACTGTGAACCTGGCTGCTCGAGTAGGTGAGGGTTGGCGCGTCGTCGGGTCCACAGGTGTGAACATTGCTCGATTACGGCTTTGATCACTGCATCTACAGATTCGAGGACTCCGTGCATCGAAGCGAGCGCATCTTCGGTGAGGTATGTGTCCGTCAGTGTGTCGGCGGCTCTGAGCGCTGCGCCTTCACTTTGGGCTGGTGTGCGTGGAAGTGGGCGAATCCAGTTGGTAGGGGCGGTGCGGTGGGGTCGATCGTGCATGGTCATTTTCAGCCATTGTGATCGGTGAACGAAGCTATTGCGGGTTTCGAGCGTCCATTGAACCCATCCGGGAGGACCAGCGGCAACGACAGCTGCACGGATACCGCGAAGGAGGGTCTCTTGGGCGTGTGCTCCGTCGGAGGTGTCGGTGGCGAGGGCCTTGCGCAGTTTTCCGCCCGCCGGTCCGGTGAGGCGTGGGTATGTGTCGGAGGTGTCGGATGTGCAGAGCATCCCGAAGTCGGCGCGGAGCACGTTCAATGACAGGGCACTCACTACGATTGTGACGCCGGCGAGGGTATCGAGTGTGGATCCGATCGAACGGAAAAACGCGGTTCGGTGCGCTCCGATCTCCGCCTCTCGGCGCCTGTCGATCTCCTGCCGTTCGTTGAGTTTCGTTAGCTGTCCGCGACCTTCGGTGAGTTTTCGGGTCAGGAAGATGTCTTCTGCGCGTATGCGTTCTTGGTACTGGAAATAGTGAAGTGCGGCTTCGTCAAGATTTGTTGCGACACTCTGAGCTGCACTGACGGCATAGTGGGAGAGTTCGGAGAGTGTGTCGCGCCCGAGCTGGTAGTTGGCCCACCAGCTGATTCCGCCGACCGTATCGTCCAGGTCCTGTCGGATCTCGCCCGCCAGAGCTTTGGCTACAAGTTTGGATCTAAAAACTGGTCTGTCGTAGGTCGGCATGCGATCAGTATCCAGGTGGGGTCAGAGTTGCATCGGGATGAGTCCGGATGTGTTGCGGGAACTGGAGTGTCGACGCGATGTCGACTGCCGGCGGATTTTCGCCGCGGCTAGGGTGCTTGAGCCAGTAGATATGTCAGCTACCGAGGGGATGGAGCGCCGATGGTGGGCTCGGGAAGGTCGATTTTCGGGTGTTTTGAATGTTATTGTGTTTCAGTAACTTTGGATAATCAGTTGGTGGATAATCGGTTTCAGAGATTACGCATGGAAATGTTTTATAGAGGTACCAATTCTGTTGCAGTGGTGATAATTTCGGCGTTTCGTGGTTCTGTGTTGTTTTGCGGTTTGGGGTGGGGTCTTGTAGGATGGGAAGCATGATGACGATGAGTTGGTAGTCGCGAGACAGGGTACCTTCGAGCGACCTCCGTCCCTCCCCAGCCTCGTTTGGTACTTGGGTACCGACTTCACGGTTCCGATCAAATCCTTTGGTGACAAATATAATTCAGGAATTTAGAGGTGCGCAGCGACTCGATCGACGGCAGTCTGTCTGGACCCACCGCGAGCCGCGCAGCGGCTCCCTGGCGGGGAGCGAAGCGAGCCGCTTCCGGTCCCGATGCGGAGCATCGGGAG
>NZ_JAWLSE010000042.1:0-4833 GCF_033142365.1 Rhodococcus sp. IEGM 1241 | reverse complement strand
GACCACGTGTTATCAGCAGCTTTGTCAAGGAGTCTTCCTCTTTCTGCTGGTCACTATGTCGATGACATGCCGCTCACTGCTGTGGTGGCCTTGTGATGCGCCAGCGCGTGACCGGGGTCGCGGCGGTAGCTGCGGCGTTCGTTGTCACTGTGTCTGGTTGCTCGGTCCTTCCCGCTGATGGTGGGTCGGTATTCGCCGCTCCGGTGTCGGGAACTTCTGCGCCTGGTGTGCAGGTCGATGAGGCACTGTCGGCGCTGGATCAGCTTGCGGTGAAGGGGCGTGCGCCGAAGACGGGGTATGCGCGCAGCGAGTTCGGGGTCGCGTGGACTGATACGAACACCGTTATGTGGGGCGGGAACTCGCTGAGTACTCGCGAGGACATATTGTCCCGTGACCTTGTGGACGTCACGTGCAAGGTCCGCTCGGGTGTGGTCTCGCCGCCGTGTGTGGTGCAGTCGGGAGTTCTTCACGATCCGTATACCGGGACGACGGTGAATTTCGTTCGTGGGGAGACGACTTCGCCGCTCGTCCCGATCGAGCATGTCGTCGCTCTTGGTGATTCGTGGCAGAAGGGCGCGCAGCAGTTGTCGGCCGCCGAGCGGATCGATCTGGCGAATGATCCGCTCAATCTCATCGCTACCACGCAGGCTCCGAACTCGGCGAAGAGTGATTCGGATGCCGCATCGTGGCTGCCGCCGAACAAGGCGTTCCGTTGTGCTTATGTGGCCCGTCAGGTCGCGGTCAAACTCCGGTATCGACTGTGGGTGACCCAGGCGGAGAAAGACGCGATCGCCACCGTCCTGTCGACGTGTCCCGGACAGGCGCTTCCCGCCGATGCCGAGGCAGCGGGTCGTGTTTCGTGAACGAGCGGCGAAATCGCTTACCCGCAGGGCGCTAGCCGGAGTCGGTGAATCGTCGCCGCAGCGCGAGGTTCTCGCCGTGGGCGACCGCGAGCGCCGTGCGCAGCTCGCCGACCTCTTCGGCGTGCCGCCGTTTGAGTTCCTTGAGCTGCGAGGACAGTGCTCTGACTGCGGACGGTGCAGACTGCTGTCCGGGTTCGGTCATCTGTTCCGGAGTTGTTCGGCGGTGCGACCGCCTGGTGCGGAGGTCGTTGATCTTCGTGCGCAGGTCGGGCTGGTTGTAGAGGAAGTCGGTGGAGACCTTGGCGCGGCGAGCGACGGCCGCGAAGGTGACCGGCTCGCCTGCATTGCTGAGTGCCAGCAGCGCCGCGTCCGCGCGGGCTCTGGTCTCGGTGTGGCGCGCTCGCGCTGCGGCGGTGAGGTGTTCGGGCACGGGCTGGTTCTCCTTGCTCTAGATGGTGGTTCCGGGGCCGCGAACGGCCTTGTCGGTGGCGGAGACGTCGTTGATCGAGAGCAGGATCCGGTTGAGCGAGTCGACCTCGATTTGGCGGCCGTGCAGCCAGATGTTCGTCTCGTCCATCGGGGCGCCGTACTTCGCGGTGAACACTGCTTGCCGGTGTTCGATCAGGGTTTCCGTGTCGGTGAGTTGGGTCCGCAACTGCGGGGCGTGAGTGGAGTCGGTGACGAATTTCGAGCAGGACAGGCAGGCGTTTCCCTTATCGCACAATTGTTTCGGTGGGAGCGTGCACCAGCCGTTGGGGAGGATGCGGTCGGCTCGCTTGTCGAGCTGGATCAGGTCGTAGAGGTCGGAGCTGTCGATCGAGGCGGTGCGGCCGTCGCGGGTGACTTTCTTGTATCGGAGGAATTCCTCCTCCATGGTCTGAGCGGAGGTCACGGCGTAGTGCAAGGTCATGTCCGGAGAGATGTGTCCGAAGTAGCGCATCACGACGTGCAGCGGCACTCCGGCGTTGATGAGGTTGGTCGCGGCGGTGTGCCGGAAGCGGTGTGTCTTGGAGACCGCGACCTGACGTCCGACGGAGTCTCTGATGTTGAGCAGGCTGGTGAGTCTGCTGAACCGCAGATGCATTGTCGGAAGCGGGTAAGGCTTGTCGCCCAGTCGGTTTCGGGTCGTGCGAAGGAACAGGTATTTTGGCGTGACGTCAGGGTTTCCGAAGTGTGCCATCATTTCTCGGGCGTGCTTTTGTTGGGCTCGGATGATCGTGACGATCTCCTCGTCCACGGGGATCGTGGGTGCGAGGTTCGATTCGATCTTGGTCTGTTGATACCGCATCCGGGCGACGAATCCCGCGCTGTCAGGATCACTGTCTGTGCGCGTGCGCAGGATCGGTTCGAGTGGGTCGAAGTCCATCATCAGCACCTCGTTGGCGCGACGTCCGGTGCGCAGCAGAAGCATCATGATGTGGAAGGCTTGCAGGTCGCCGAGTCCGCCCTCGTTCACGGGCTGTGCGAGCAGGCCGCTGCCTTCGGCGATCTGCGCCATGACATCGTCTTCGAGGACCATGCCGTCTGCCTTGACGTTGGCCAGGCGGGGCTTGTCCTCGGGGCGGAAGAGCACGCAGTGCTCGGGTCGCAGAGTGGCCCAGGCGCTGATGCCGAGTTCGGTGGCGGCTTCGTCCCGGTGGTCATACATGAACTGGTAGAACTGTTCGATCGCGGTCATGATCTGGCGGCGTGGGTTCGTCGCCAGCGGCTTGCCCGCGCGCGCCCCGGACTCGATGCGGTGTGCGAGGAGCAGGTCGCAGAAGCCGCGGATGAAGCCCCGCAGGCGGTGTGGATCGGTTGTCAGGCACGGGCCCTGATCGGCGGTGGTGTCGATGTAGCGTTGCAGCCATTTCAGAGCGTCCAGGCGCGATTTGATCGTGCTCCACGAGTACCTTTCCGTGGTCAGGCCCGCCGAGAGCCAGTACTTCGCTCCCTCGCGCAACCACATGCTGGTCAGGTTGGTGAAGTGCATGGTCGTGCGACCTTGCGGTTCGTGGTCGCGTTGGGGCACCCTCGGGTCGAGGCTGGGGTTCCAGACGTTCAGCTCCCACCACGGGCCGCGGTGATAGGCGTATCCGAGCACGGCGGCCATGTGCCCGAGGCGGTAGGTGCCGCCTTTGAACGCAGACTCGCCGATCTTCTCACCGCGCATCTGAGCCTTCCGTGCGGATCTCACCCACTCGTCCGGCGAACGGTGCAGCAGCGATTGCGCCGACCGGCACTCGTCGTCGTGATGCATCGCGGCGCGCAGCAGGGTGAAGACGGCATTCGTCTCGATGACGCGGACGAAGTGACCCAGCTCGATACGCCGATGAATGATCCAGGCGATTTCCCAGGTCATCGGCTCCGGCAAACCGCGGAAGTTCAGGTAGCAGGAGGTCCAGCCCCCACCGACGTTTACTTCGCGGATCGCCGGTCGGTAGTGCGCCGGCATCGTCTTCTTGTCGAAGTGATCGCTGCGGCATTCTTCGGGCAGAGAGTCCCAGAGCCTGCGGGCGATGGTGAGGTCGAACATGTCCGCTAGTGCCAAGCCCGGATCGATCTGGTGCAGTCTCTTGGGGCTGCGCGACCAGGACGTGATTGCGGGATCTGTTGCTGGGCTAAGCATTCGGATACTCCCATCCGGCGACGTATTCGCGCCAGTTCGCTACCGAGGCCAGCTCGGCGTCCTCGGTGACGTGGCCGTAGATGTTCATCGTGGTCTGCACGCTCGCGTGGCCGAGGCGGCGACTGACGGTGTGGACGGGGCTCCCTGCCAGCAACAGCGCAGTGGCGTGGGTGTGCCGAAACCAGTGCGGTGTCATCAGGTTCGGGAAGTCGTTGTCGCGGTGCTTCATCGAGCGCAGGTGCGCATAGACCGACTCGGTGCGCAGCGGCGCGAACAGCGGGTTCCGCATCACGTTGCAGAAGATGTAGCTGCTGTCCCAATCATCGAGGGCCACATCGGCGCCTCGATCGCACAGCCACCACACGTAGTCGGCGTAGAGCCGATCGAGCCGCGACCCGATGTGGACCTCGCGCTCCCCGGACTTGGCGGACAGGCCGTGCGGGTGCACCCTGCTCACGATCGCGACCCGGGCGCTCTTGCCACCGATCCCGGTGATCCAGTCGCGGTGCTGCAACGAGAGGGCTTCACCGATCCGCATGCCCGATTCCGCCAGGACTGCCCACAGGAACCGATATCGCAGGTCACCTCGCCACTCCTCGAGCACCGGGTCGTAGCTGGCCTCGGCATCTTGGAGGGCGTCGATCGTGGTCGGCGTCAGAACCGGGATGGCCTTGCGGGCGGCGCGGATTCGGATAGTTGCGCGCTTCTGCGGCGCTCGCCTGGCCACGTGCTCGAGGAACGAGAGGTAGCGGCCCGATCGGACCTGGGCTTGCTTCCACAGGAACGGCGCAGCGTCTGTTCCGCTGTCGGCCTGGTAGCGGTAGAAACTCATCACCGCGCGCATGCGGAGGTTCACCGTGCTGTCGCTGAGCGTCGGTCGGGGGCGGAGTTCGCGGACCGGCGAGTCCAGCTCGCCGTAGCGCAGGGCAGAGATGAAGTCGCCGAAGTCGTGCAGCTTCACCGCATCCCACGATGTGCCGGTCACTTCCAGGAACGACCACCACTGGGCCAGGCTCTGTGCGTAGGCGCGGGTCGTGTTCGGCCGGAAGTCGATTTGCCGCCCGTACTCGAGGTATGCCTCGACCGGCTCAACGAGACCGAACGATCTGTCGATCACCGTCCAGGTCGTTGCACCGTCGCTGAGAGTGACACGTTGCGCTGTAGCCATCAGCCCGCTCCCGTTCGCCTGAACTCGAAGCTACGCCCGACCCTGCCTGATTCGATGCACCCGAACGGTGCGTGTCGGCGGTGTCATCGGCGTACCTCGCTGCCTGCAGATAACACCGTCGCCCACATATCCCGAATCCGTGGAAGGAAGCCCAGGATGATGTCAACGGCACTACCTACTAGCTACGGATTACA
>NZ_JAWLSE010000041.1:1989-3319 GCF_033142365.1 Rhodococcus sp. IEGM 1241 | reverse complement strand
GTTGTGTGTTGTTTGAGAACTGCACAGTGGACGCGAGCATCTTTGTTGTAAGTAATGAAGAGCGTACGGTGGATGCCTTGGCACCAGGAGCCGATGAAGGACGTAGGAGGCTGCGATAAGCCTCGGGGAGCTGTCAACCGAGCTGTGATCCGAGGATGTCCGAATGGGGAAACCCAGCACGAGTGATGTCGTGTTACCCGCGCCTGAATATATAGGGCGTGTGGAGGGAACGTGGGGAAGTGAAACATCTCAGTACCCACAGGAAGAGAAAACAACCGTGATTCCGTGAGTAGTGGCGAGCGAAAGCGGAAGAGGCTAAACCATGGGTGTGTGATAGCCGGCAGGTGTTGCATTCGTGGGGTTGTGGGGTTCATTTTGTCTGTTCTGCCGAGCAGGCCAACAGTAAGAAATCACAGGGTTAGTGGAAGTGGTCTGGAACGGCCTGTCGTAGAGGGTGAGAATCCCGTACACGAAAACTTTGTGACTGTTGTAATGGAAACCCAAGTAGCACCGGGCCCGTGAAATCTGGTGTGAATCTGTCGGGACCACCCGATAAGCCTGAATACTCCCTGGTGACCGATAGCGGACTAGTACCGTGAGGGAAAGGTGAAAAGTACCCCGGGAGGGGAGTGAAATAGTACCTGAAACCGTGCGCTTACAATCCGTCAGAGCCTTCGAACAGTTTACTGTTGGGGGTGATGGCGTGCCTTTTGAAGAATGAGCCTGCGAGTTAGTGGCATGTCGCGAGGTTAACCCGTGTGGGGTAGCCGTAGCGAAAGCGAGTCCGAATAGGGCGATCGTAGTGGCATGCTCTAGACCCGAAGCGGAGTGATCTACCCATGGCCAGGTTGAAGCGACGGTAAGACGTCGTGGAGGACCGAACCCACTTAGGTTGAAAACTGAGGGGATGAGTTGTGGGTAGGGGTGAAAGGCCAATCAAACTCCGTGATAGCTGGTTCTCCCCGAAATGCATTTAGGTGCAGCGTCGCGTGTTTCTCACCGGAGGTAGAGCTACTGGATGGTCTAGGGGGCCCACAAGCTTACCGAAATCAGCCAAACTCCGAATGCCGGTGAGTGAGAGCGCGGCAGTGAGACTGCGGGCGATAAGGTTCGTAGTCGAGAGGGAAACAGCCCAGATCGCCAGCTAAGGTCCCTAAGCGTGTACTAAGTGGAAAAGGATGTGGGGTCGCGAAGACAACCAGGAGGTTGGCTTAGAAGCAGCCACCCTTGAAAGAGTGCGTAATAGCTCACTGGTCAAGTGATCCTGCGCCGACAATGTAGCGGGGCTCAAGTACACCACCGAAGCTGCGGCATTCACGCAATAGCCCCC
>NZ_JAWLSE010000041.1:0-1889 GCF_033142365.1 Rhodococcus sp. IEGM 1241 | reverse complement strand
GGCAGGTGTGTGGATGGGTAGGGGAGCGTCGTGTGGCCATGGAAGCGGCAGGGTGACCTAGCCGTGGAGGCCACACGAGTGAGAATGCAGGCATGAGTAGCGAAAGACGAGTGAGAAACTCGTCCGCCGAATGACCAAGGGTTCCTGGGCCAGGTTAATCCGCCCAGGGTGAGTCGGGACCTAAGACGAGGCCGACAGGCGTAGCCGATGGACAACGGGTTGATATTCCCGTACCCGTGTGAACGCGCCCATGGTGAATCAGTGATACTAACCATCCTGAAGCCACGAGAAGACCTTCGGGTCTCGAGTTGGTGGATGCATGGGACCTGATCTGGTAGTAGCCAAGCGATGGGGTGACGCAGGAAGGTAGCTGAGCCAGTCAGTGGTAATACTGGTGTAAGCGTGTAGGGCGTGACCTAGGCAAATCCGGGTCACATATAGCCTGAGACGTGATGCGTAGCCGATTGAGGCGAATTCAGTGATCCTATGCTGCCGAGAAAAGCCTCTAGCGAGCTTTCACACGGCCCGTACCCCAAACCGACACAGGTGGTCAGGTAGAGAATACTAAGGCGATCGAGATAACTATGGTTAAGGAACTCGGCAAAATGCCCCCGTAACTTCGGGAGAAGGGGGGCCCTGTTTGGTGACGACATTTACTGTCTGAGCTGGGTGGGGCCGCAGAGACCAGTGAGAAGCGACTGTTTACTAAAAACACAGGTCCGTGCGAAGTCGTAAGACGATGTATACGGACTGACGCCTGCCCGGTGCTGGAAGGTTAAGAGGACCGGTTAGTTCCTTCGGGAGCGAAGCTGAGAATTTAAGCCCCAGTAAACGGCGGTGGTAACTATAACCATCCTAAGGTAGCGAAATTCCTTGTCGGGTAAGTTCCGACCTGCACGAATGGCGTAACGACTTCTCAGCTGTCTCAACCGTAGACTCGGCGAAATTGCATTACGAGTAAAGATGCTCGTTACGCGCGGCAGGACGAAAAGACCCCGGGACCTTCACTACAGCTTGGTATTGGTGTTCGGTTCGGTTTGTGTAGGATAGGTGGGAGACTGTGAAACGGTGACGCCAGTTATCGTGGAGTCGTTGTTGAAATACCACTCTGATCGAATTGGACCTCTAACCTCGGACCATGATCTGGTTCAGGGACAGTGCCTGGTGGGTAGTTTAACTGGGGCGGTTGCCTCCCAAAATGTAACGGAGGCGCCCAAAGGTTCCCTCAGCCTGGTTGGCAATCAGGTGTCGAGTGCAAGTGCACAAGGGAGCTTGACTGTGAGACTGACAGGTCGAGCAGGGACGAAAGTCGGGACTAGTGATCCGGCACCGGCAAGTGGAAGCGGTGTCGCTCAACGGATAAAAGGTACCCCGGGGATAACAGGCTGATCTTCCCCAAGAGTCCATATCGACGGGATGGTTTGGCACCTCGATGTCGGCTCGTCGCATCCTGGGGCTGGAGTAGGTCCCAAGGGTTGGGCTGTTCGCCCATTAAAGCGGCACGCGAGCTGGGTTTAGAACGTCGTGAGACAGTTCGGTCTCTATCCGCCGCGCGCGTTAGAAACTTGAGGAAGGCTGTCCCTAGTACGAGAGGACCGGGACGGACGAACCTCTGGTGTGCCAGTTGTTCCGCCAGGAGCACCGCTGGTTAGCTACGTTCGGAAGGGATAACCGCTGAAAGCATCTAAGCGGGAAGCCTGTTCCAAGATGAGGTTTCTCACCCCCTCGAGGGGGTAAGGCCCCCGGCAGACCACCGGGTTGATAGGCCAGAACTGGAAGTGCAGTAATGCATGCAGGTGACTGGTACTAATAGGCCGAGGACTTACCACAAAGAAGCTACGCGTCCACTGTGCGGTATCTGAAACAACACACAGATACTGATGAGAAAC
>NZ_JAWLSE010000040.1:0-5338 GCF_033142365.1 Rhodococcus sp. IEGM 1241 | reverse complement strand
GAGGTCGGACCCGGAGAGGTCTTTCAACGATCCGAGGAGTCGACCCATCGGGGTACGAGCTCCCGCAACAATCACAGAACTGGTCACGATTTCCTCCGGCTGCAAAAGAGACATAGTCGTCGGTTCCGTGCGGCCTAAGAGCCAAGTCACATCCCGACGTGTACTCCTCAAACGGTAGCGCTACCGTGAAAGGTATGACACAGACCTCCCCCAGTTCTGCACTCGCACCTTTGTCGTCCGACCTCGTCGTCGCGATCGATCACGTCGGAATCGCGGTGCCCGATCTCGACGCGGCAATCGCGTGGTACACGCAGCACCTGGGCATGGTGTCGACCCACGAGGAAATCAACGAATCGCAGGGCGTGCGCGAAGCCATGCTCTCCGTCGTCGGCTCCCCCGCCGGATCCACTGCCGTTCAGCTGCTCGCACCACTGGACGAGAACTCGACCATCGCCAAGTTCATCGACCGAAGCGGCCCCGGACTGCAGCAGCTCGCCTACCGGGTCACCGACATCGACGCCATCTCCGCCGAGCTTCGCGAGCGCGGTGTTCGGTTGCTGTACGACGCTCCCCGGCGCGGTACGGCCAACTCGCGCATCAACTTCATTCACCCGAAGGACGCCGGCGGCGTCCTGGTGGAACTGGTCGAACCCGACGCGAGCCACTAGCAGACCCGACTCCAGCTCGTATGCCAGGTAGATTGTCGCCATGGCATACGAGCAGGACCGCGGTTCGATCCAACTTCCGTTCCAGATCGCACGGAAGGGATACGACCGCGACGAGGTACGTAACTACTTCGAGCGATTCGACGCGGAGCTGCGAGTTACCGCGGCCGATCGTGATGCTGCCGCTGCGCAGGCCCGTGACCTTGCCAAGCAGCTCGACGATGCACGCGACGACATCGACGACCTCCGCAAGGACGTCGACCGCCTCTCGGTACCGCCCACCACTGCGGAGGGCATGAGCGATCGCATCAGCCGCATGCTGCGCCTTGCCTCCGACGAGGCTTCGGAGGTGCGCGCGAAGGCCGAGGCCGACGCAGCCGAGATGACCTCCATCGCCGAACAGGACGGCGCCCGCCTGCGCGGACACTACGAGTCGCTGATTGCCGAACTCGAGGACCGTCGCAATGCGATGGAAACCATGCACGAGCAGACCATGGCGCAGGCCCGTACCGAGGCCGCCCGGATCGTCGAAGCCGCACAGGCCGAGCGGGATCGCCTGGCTGCCGAGTCCGAGGCCAAGCGCACTCAGATCCGCGAAGACTTCGACATCTCGATGTCCGAGCGTCGCGCCAAGGTCGTCGCCGCCGTCAACGACCTGGAGTCGTCGAGCAAGGCAGAGGCCGAGCGTCGACTCTCCGATGCGTCGCACGAGGCTCAGCGCAGGCTGCAGGCCGCCACCGATCAGTCCGAGCGCAAGATCGCTCACGCGAAGGAACTCACCGAAGAACTGCGTGTTCTCCGTGGTCGAATTCTGGCTCAGCTCTTGGGCATTCGGGGACAACTCGATTCGGTTCCGGCCATGCTCGCATCGGTCAACCGGGAGAGCGAACTCCTCGATGCACCGCCCGCTCCGGTCATCGTCGAAGCCGAGGAAAATCTCGAGATCGAAGACAAGAAGGCCGACTCCGATCCGGTCGACTCAGAACCGAGTATCGACGAAGACGATGTTCTCGAGGACTCGGACGAGACCAACACCGCCGAGATCGACACCCGCGCCGTCGAGCAGCGAGCCCAGTCCCGGAACTGATCGACGCTCAGGACCACCGTCTGGTCAGGCTGCGAGTTCCGCGGCCTGACCAGCATCCGGTGTGCCAGTGTCGACGTTCGTTCGCGCCGCCCGGTTCCGAAGGCCACGTCACCACATGGGCGACACCGGGCCTGATGTCGTGATCACAACCGGGGCAGCGATAGAACTTCGTCGCGTTGGAGCCGGGTATCGGCCTCACCATGTACATTTCACCGCCCGGCCCTGGCTCCTCCCGGACCAGCGCCCCGCCGAACAACACACCACTGGGTGACTGCGATTCCGCGCTCGAATCCCGAGCACGCCGAGTATCCGTTCGACGGGATTGCTTCGGCGAAGGTTTGCGGCGCGGCATGGTTCGAGTCTAAACAGCGTCAGAAAAGTCGGAACTCGGTGCTTTCGGTACCACGCAAGGCCTCGTAGTCCAAGACCAGGCAACGGATCCCACGGTCGTTGGCCAAAGTCTTTGCCTGCGGCTTGATCTGTTGCGCTGCAAAAACTCCCGTAACCGGTGCGAGCAGAGGATCGCGGTTGAGCAACTCCAGGTACCGCGTCAACTGCTCGACGCCGTCGATCTCGCCGCGACGCTTGATCTCCACCGCCACCGATGCACCATCCGCGTCACGGACCAGAAGGTCGACCGGCCCGATGGCCGTCATGTACTCGCGCCGCACCAACGTGTAGCCGGGGCCGAGTGTCTCGACATGCTCCGCCAGAAGTTCTTGAAGGTGTGCCTCGACTCCGTCCTTAATCAATCCCGGATCGAGACCGAGTTCATACGACGAATCGTGCTCGACCTCTTCGAGAGTGATCCGAAGCTCCTCGCCCGCCTTGTTGGTGACGACCCACAGGATGTCGTCGCTGTCGCCGGTGGTCTCGACCAACCAGCACGGCGGACTCATCCAGTTCAGCGGCTTGTACGCCCGGTCGTCGGCATGAATGCTGACCGAGCCGTCGGCCTTCACCAACAGCAGTCGTCTTGCGGTAGGGAGGTGGGAGGTCAGGCGTCCCACATAATCGACACGGCAACGAGCAATAACTAGGCGCACCGGACCACCCTAAGCGATCATTACGACTACTCTCGACACACTATGCAGCGAAGCCGTGTCCCGAGTGCGCCCCTGGGGTCGTGGCTGCTCGGATCCACCGACGAAAGCCCCAGGCGCCGCCGAATCCGCGTCCAGGCACTACTCACCGCCCCTCTCCTGGTCACCAACCTGATCGGAGCGGTGCTGGCGATCGTGCTCGTCGGATTCGTGGTTCCCGGACCCGAGATCATCCACCCCGAATTCGCGTGGATCAACTTTATTGCCGTGCCCGTCTTCATCGGGTGTGTCTTTCTCATCGGACTTCTGTGGGGCACCAAACGCCTCATGAGGGATCTCCGGTGGGCCACCGAGGATCACCGGCCAACCGAGCAGAATCAACGCGCGGCGTTGCGCGGGCCGTGGCGACTGACCCGAGTGCAAGCCGTCCTGTGGACGGCCGCGCTCATCACCTTCACGACCATGTACGGAATCGTCGACCCCGACACCATTCCGAAAGTTCTGTTCACCGTGGCTTTCAGCGGTATCACCACCTGCGCTTTCTGCTACCTGCTCAGCGAGTTCGCACTCCGCCCGATTGCTGCGCGTGCACTCGAATCCGGAGCACCCCGCAAGGCTGCCGTTCTCGGACTGACCGGCCGGACAATCCTCGTCTGGCTGCTCGGAAGCGGAGTCCCCGTCACCGGCTTGATGCTCGTAGCGGTCTTCAGCTTCATCCGACCCGCTTCGTGGCAAGCCCTCGCGACCGCGATCCTCGTCATCGGCGGGATCACTCTGTGCGTCGGACTCGGGCTGACGTACATCAACATCCGATCAGCCGCGGCCCCCATTCGGTCCGTACGCCGAGGCATGGAACAAGTCACCCGTGGCGACCTCACCGCGTCCGTCGTCGTGTACGACGGGACCGAACTGGGACTGCTGCAGACCGGCTTCAATCGCATGGCCGAGGGCCTGCGCGAGCGGGAGAGAATTCGCGACCTCTTCGGGCGTCACGTCGGACACGAGGTTGCCGCAAACGCGGTTCGCCGAAACCCGGAACTCGGCGGTGAAGAACGAGACGTTGCCGTCCTCTTCGTCGACGTCATCGGTTCGACCACGATCGCGGCCACCAACTCCCCTACCGCGGTGGTCGCTCTACTCAATCGATTCTTCGACGTCATCGTCGACGAGGTAGACGCACACGGCGGATTCGTCAACAAGTTCGAGGGCGACGCAGCGCTGGCGATCTTCGGAGCGCCGACGACACTCGACGATCACGCCGGCAGTGCACTCGCCGCCGCCCGCAAGATTCAGCAGCGCCTGCGTGCCGAAGTTCCGGAGGTGAGCGCGGGAATCGGCGTCGCTGCGGGAATTGCCGTTGCCGGAAACGTCGGTGCGCGAGAAAGATTCGAGTACACCGTCATCGGTGATCCCGTCAACGAAGCAGCGCGACTGTCCGAGGTCGCCAAGACGGTTCCGGGTAACCTCGCCGCGTCCGGACGGGCTGTGGCCGCCGCTGACAGCGCCGAAGCCGCACAGTGGTCGATCACCGAGAACATCACCCTTCGTGGCCGCCTCGAACAGACCGAGCTCGCGATTCCCTGCGACGCCTTGGAGTCCGAGACCACCCCGGCAGACTCTGTGCCCGTTCAGCCCTGATCTCACCGCCCACCCTGAGCGAACGGCACGTTCGGTCGATCCAAGGCGATGAACGCCACGTTCGCTCGATGACTTTCCCGCTTCCCGACGGTCTATATCGAAACAGCGGAAATCCGACGATGCCGGGGAGATGGGTACGACTATGAAACTGACGACATTTACCATCGTCACTCTCGACGGGGTGATGCAAGGACTCGGTGGGCCGGACGAAGATCGACGCGGCGGATTCGAACGTGGCGGATGGTCCGCGCCACTGGTGGACACAGAAGCCATATCTTACCTTGTCCAGGTCTACCAGCGCGCCGACGCCTTCCTGTTCGGTCGGCGGACTTACGAAATCTTCGCCGGTTATTGGGGCGCGTTCGAGAATCCAGAGGTCAACCCGATCGCAAGCGCCTTGAATACGCGGCCCAAGTATCTTGCCTCGACAACGGTCACCGATCCGCAATGGAAGAACACCACGGCCCTTTCAGGTGACACCGCCGCAGCGATCGGCGAACTGAAAGCCAGACCCGGCGGCGAGCTTCAGGTGCACGGCAGTGGCGAATTGTGCCGCTGGCTTCTCGCGAACGATCTCGTCGACGACATGATCCTGCTGATCGTTCCGGTGGTCGTAGGCCAGGGCACGCGACTCTTTCCCGACACCGGACCGGATATCGCACTCGAACTGGCCGAATCGCGAGCCACTCCAAAAGGCGTGACGATCCAGCGGTATCTGCCCACTGGCCGGCCGAAGTATGCAACTGCCACCGCCGACGGCATCGAGTGATCAGGGCAAAGCGCCCGTCGTCCTCAGTCGTGCTCCCGCTCATGATGGTGTGAACGGGGCGTTCGGTCGATCTGAGGCGACGAACGTGCCGTTCGCTCGATCCGGGGGGTGCCGGCGGCGGGATGTTTCGGGGTGT